>NZ_PDOC01000006.1 GCF_002760655.1 Massilia eurypsychrophila
CAATGGCTGGCCAGCACTTTGGAACGTCTCCCGACGTGCCCTAACAGTCAGATCGATTCTTTGCTGCCATTCCCGAACCTTAAGCAAAACTAAACCGCCCGGCAAGGTGGGGCCGCCGGACGCTTACGTCCTTCCCGTACTTTCCGTTCAAGGGCGGCGTCTTGAACCTGCTGTCATTGGAGGTCGTACCGGAAAAGTATCGGCCATTGCCCGTCTGCGCGAATGCTATCGCTTATGACCCAGCAGCGCAGGCTCCATTGTTTACTCGTGTTGTCAATGATATCTTTGAGAACGATGAGACCATGGTCCGCTTCATGTTCCAACTTTTTGGCCTGATGCTGCTCGGCCGCCCTGAGCAATATTTCTTTGTCTGGCTGGGACGTTCGGCGAGCAACGGCAAGTCACTCTTGGTGAAGGTAATGAAGAGTGTATTGGGACCGTACTTCACCTTCCTGCCAACGGCCGCGCTCATGGTGAAGTCACACACTTCAGACGGTGCGAACCCTGCCATAGCCCAACTGGCGGGGAAACGTCTTGCAGTGGTGTCGGAACCTACCGCCAAGCAGTCGCTGGATTCGAGTCTGATTAAGCAGCTTACAGGCGATGGTCATATAAACGTCCGCGACAACTATGGCGCGCCCAAGGACATGCCAGTTGAAGCTGTTATTTTGATGGTTGCCAACTACATGCCGGCCGCCATGGACGATGATAATGGACTCTGGCGCCGTGCTCTCGTCGTGCCGTTTAACCGTACTTTCACTCCAGAAGAGGATGACAAAAACCTAGCAGACAAACTCGAAAAGGAGAGAACCGGCATTCTGAACATGATGCTTGCGGGTGCGCACGACTATCTTCAGCATGGTCTGGTTGTGCCCGAAAAAGTGCGCGACTTTGTTACACAACAGCGTCACGAGGTCGACCCTTTCGAGGCCTTCTTCGCCGATTGTTTGATCGAATCGCCGGGTAGCGTCACCTTCCTGAAAGACATTTACGCTGCGTACATGCCTTGGTACAAGCAGAATACCCGCCTTCGCCGGATTACTAAGCCGGAGCTCAGCAAGCGCCTTCAGCGGCTGTTTCACAAGGGCGATCAAGGCCACCTTCCTATATTCGAGGGTGTGACCGTTATCGGGTCATAAACCGTAGGCGGCGCACACCAAAGCAGGCCAGTTTCGGCTGGTAACGAGTGCGCCGCGACGGCGAGAACGCCAATTTCAGTTGATACGTTTTGTATATCATTGAGTAAGGAGCTCAAGATGGCGAAGATTAACCGCTGGGGCGGAAGCCTAGGAGTCAGATTGCCGAAAGAAATCGCGAGTGCCGCAGGCCTGGTCTCGGGTTCGATTGTCACCGTCCGATTGCTGGATAGCGGCGACCTATTGGTTCGCCTTTTAAACAACCGAGTCGCCATCGCCCTTACAGATGCGACATCTGTGAAACGTCCAAGGGAGGTGACTAAATGGTAGTCTGCTTAGCTCGCGCTGTGATTAGCAGCCCTGCTTTAGCTAAGCCCAGGACAACATGCATTTGCTGGTTGTAAGCCTTGCCAGACGCATGCGTGATTAGCGCCCACAGCTCTCGCGGCTCCATTCCCACGTAGCTCGGGTTTTTTTCGAGAAGCGTCAAACAATCCCGAGCATGTCGAACATTTTCACTGTCTCGCACCGCACCTGTGGCCGCGACACCAGTCACAGCGCCGCTCGCGCATAAAGCAAGAAAAATTGTTTGCGGGCAACCTTTCGCCCGCATTGAGGGGCTGTTTGGAAACGCTTCAGCCGCTGCGTTTGCCCAGGCGTCGCGCGGCGCTGCGGAAAAATCATACCCGAGTTTGCGGGCAGCTAACACAGCTACATCAGCATAGGTTGCCATAGAATGCTCAAGTGAGTGGGGATAGAAAGCGAATAGGCCGCAAGGGCAAACGACGTCGCGCGTGGTCGGTCAACTTTTCGTAATGCTCAACCCAAAGATCGAAAAGCTTGTCGAGGTTGATGAGAGTGATACGACGCTTTTCCTGAGTTCGTGCCTCGAATTCCGCATCCTTCGTGAACCCCCCGGTGGAGACGAAGAGCCCAACATCATCATCACCCAGGACCGCCATAAATGATCGCAAGCCCTCCACCGAGACTGCTTGCTGCTGTCGCTTGACTTGTACCTTAATGCGTGGCGGCCGAGTGCCCAGAGGATCTGGCCAGGCGAGGATATCAACCCCTCCATCCTTACCCGGCGGCGAAACCCAACTTACGTGATACGACATCGCCCGTAGAAGATCAGCCACTAAGTCCTGAAATTCGTATGGATTCATCGCTCTTAGATAGGTGGATATTTCTGACCAAGCCTGTTCCTCAGCCTCATCAAAAGTAACACTTACCGCCTTAGCAGAAGTGTCCAACTCGTCAGATATTTCATCTGAAGGTTTTAAAACACCAATTACGGTTTCACTGGCGTCAGAGTTCGGTTGCGAAGCTTTCCACTCCGCGTACAACTTGACTGCCCTTCGATAAAATGCGTCAGGTTCGGGGAACTCGACCAAAGCTTGCCTTCCCTCTTCGGTAACCGACCAAGTCCCTTTTTCCTTTATTAGCCACCCGGCCTTTACACAGTCAACCGTCGCGAACCTGACGATTTTCTCAAACCGCCTTCCGCCTGATTCGTAGTTATCAGCCTCGTAAGGGGAAAGCGTCACTCTCGCGGCGAGCTGATGTAAAGCCTCTCGTGCAGGAAGCCCGGTTTGAGTCGACAACAATATGCTGAAAAGCTCTCGAAGGAATTCGCCAGTTCGCTTGCGGGTAATTTCGGCCACGGGAATCTCAATTCAAGTTAGTTTCGGCAATTCTACATTATGCGCTCAATGCTAAACAGATGGACAAGCCCGACCAAACGTTAAGGCCTGTGGCGTTGGACTGGCACGCCAGGCTCAAGACCTAAGTTTTAGCATGCTGACGAATGTCGGGCTACTGATCGACAAGTCACGTCAAAGCAATGTTGGGATCTTGCGCTGACTAGCTGGGCGTATATATCGGGAGAGGGATGTACTTCCGTTTTTATGTCCAGTCTGTCCAGCAATGAGGAAGGTAGGCACGCCTGCTTCCGCCGCTTCGGTGCAGAAGCCGGCGCGCAGACTATGGCCAGCGACCTGCTTAGCCGCCTCATCTCCAGACATTGTTCGCACCGCCGCCTTGATGATCAAAGCCACCGATTTTGGCACCAGCGCTTTGTAGCCGACGATCTGGTCGTGACGGCTTATTTGACGAAACAGCGGACCTTCAGTTATCCCACTTAAAGCCAGCCAATGCCGCAGGGCCTTAACCGGGCAACGTGCACCGCGTGCGAACGGGATAAACACTGCGCGACCCGCGCCCTCCTGGTCGGTCTTGGATCGCCGGATTTGTAGCTCTATTCCGTTTGGGTAAGCAATAATGTCCTCGACGCGCAAGGCAACTATTTCCGAACGGCGCAGAGCGGCGGCGAAGCCGCAAAGTATTACGGCGGAGTCCCTCGCACGACGCATGGGCTTGCTCTTGTCGATATGAACCATGAGCTCTAGTAGGTCATCTTTCACGAGGGCTTTAACGCGTCGCTGCTTTACAGTAAAGGTCCTCTTGATTCCAAGAAAAGTCAGCCTGACCATGCGATTCATGGTGGGGGACTCAAGCCCCAAATCGGTGTGCGCTCGGTGTATAGCGATCAGTCGATGTTGGAGTGTCGCGACGGCCAACACTCCCGCAAAGCTGGCCAAGTACTCGGCCACAAACTCTGGCGTTGCTGGCACACTGCCGCCGTGCTGGCGGAAGTGACGCATATCATCAGCGTACGAGCGCAGCGTGGCTTTTGATTGCGCTGCTGCGGCGTACTTGGCCGCGAGCACTGCCGAGCCACTATCGGTCGCTTTAAGCGGCCCTGTGGTGGGAGCATTTATCGGGAAAGGGACGACGAGTAGGTGCGTGCGTTTTGAAGTTTTCATGGCTGGCGTAGTGGCTCACAATATTGCATTAGGGGAATCTGACCGATTCAAAATGATGGCGACAAATGACTGTCGGTTGACGGTTTATCGGAGGTGGCTGGCATGCCTTGGGCAAACTGGACGGTGGCGCCGGGCGTAGATCGCTCCATCGAAAACAGGCGCCTTTTTTGATTTATCGGCTAGATCCACATTGCTTTTAATAAATTCCTGGTGCTATCATTGTCCGCATTGCACAATAAACAATAAGGTCGAAAATGCTAGCGCCAACGCCTGTCAAGGACCCAAACGAGTTTTCGGTCAGACTCGGAGCTTTTCTTTATGACGGTGACGTTGCTAATCTCGCGTCGTTACTTAGTGTGCAGCTGAATGAGGTTGAGCAGCTCGAAATCGATCCCAAGATGAACTTAGAGGGGATGATTTACGTCAAGAAAAAACCGCCCGAGGCCAAGCGCCCCCCGTGGGCGAAGTCTCTCGACTTCCTGCATGGGAAACCTGTTGAAGGACTGGAAACCTCTTCGTCATCGGCCGTTTTGGCGCTACGAATCGACGGAAAAATCGTAATCTTCTCGTTCGGATATGGTCGTTATTTACTTAATGAAGACAATTTGGTGCCCGACTTCGGGATAAAAACCGCACTTAACACTCTCAACCATGACTCACTAAGAACGGTTGATCTTTTTTCGCTGGAACAGGAACCCATTCAGCGGAAGAGCCAAGCGATTAAAGGCTCAAATATCAATATGTTTGGGGTTGATGTCAGCCGCGATGTGCTGAAAGCTGTTACGGGCGATCCAATTAAAGACATTCCGTGGGCGTCGATTTCTGGCGGGGGTGGGCAGTACAGTTTTACCGTGAAGATAAAGAAATATGAAGAGCTAACTGAAGTCGGGCGGAAGTTGATCGCGAAATATGATGTAACAGATTATCAGGCCCGTTTTTCGTGGGTCGATAATATTCAACGCATTAGGAATGGTAAGCTAATTGACGATCTGAATGCGCTATTACTTACCGAGTTCAATGCCGAGAATGTTGACAGTGTCAAGCTCTCTCTTCCTGGCGCCAGTGACTGGAGCAATATATTTGGCTTTACCTACACGAATGCGAAAACCCATTACAAACCAAGTCCGGAAATAGTAGATTATTACGCGGCAAATCCAGGCGCAGGGTTGACTCTCGATAAGTTAAGAACGCATCGCCTATTCTGCACCACCATGAATGGCGACGATTCGTCGTACTCAATATATGAATCCATCTATTTTGAATGTATTTACGACGGAAAGCTCCACATATTATTCTCTAAAGAATGGTTCACGATTGACCAGGATTATGTCACTAGAGTCGAGTTATCGCTGAATGAAGTTCCGCTGTCAGCCTTGAAATTTCCCAATGTTAAAACCGTACCTGTCGCCCTAGCCAGCAAACCAGCAAAAACGCTGAGTGGGTCTGCTATTAAGGTAGGAAAAGGCGCTAAAGCGGTAAAGTCGACTTCATTGGAAACCGAAGGGGATTATAACGCACGGATTGCGCTGGCTCTAAAAATGCACCTATTAGACAAAAAATTGGTACGGTCGAATGGTAGCGCATCACCCATTGAAGTTTGTGATTTATTGTCCGATAAGGGGCACTTCATTCATGTTAAACATAGAAAAGGTTACTCGGCCGGGTTAAGCCATCTCTTCGCTCAAGGGCGAGTTGCGGGCGAACTACTTTTATCGGATCAAAACTTTCGGGTTAACGCGCGGTTGCACCTTAAGGGCGCAGCGAAAAAGCTAATTCCGACGGCGAAATTGGTTCCTAGTGAATGCGAGATCGTATTCTTGGTACTCGGAGGAGATCCAACGACCGTACGACAAGATCTTCCATTCTTCAGTAAAGTTAATTTACTTGCGACTTACAGGAGCTTGTCCGACCGTCAATTTAAGGTCTCCATCGGCGGTACTGCAATCGATCCTTAATAGCTCTTTTCAAGATGGTGTTCCTCGCCCCCAGGACGGCGCCATCGTTTCCACTTAGTACTCGTCAGGCAGCAGTAGCGTTGTAGATGATCGGTCTGCTTCGGTGACAATCCAAAGACTCTCTCCACCAAGCAGGTAAGCGGACAGAATTCGACCGCCGTTTCCTATTGCGTATTTGTTGGCCAGGACATCCTCGGCACCGATAGAACCAAAGTCGGCGCGTTGATGTCTTGCTAGAATAATTGCCGCGTTCGTGCCTGTGCGATCCAACAGGTCGAGCGCCCCCGGCGTTGCTCCGACCATTCCGAGCGAAAATAGCGCGATGCCGCTGCCTGTGTAGCTGGGCCGATTTGTGGATGCGACTTTTGGTGAATTCATTTCCTACCTCGATCTCTAATTAGCGAAGCGATTCCCCACACGGTACAATGCACCGCCTAGAGCGGATCGTGTCACGTGCGTGGTAGTGATTGTGAATATGTTGTGGCGAGCTAAGGACGCGTCATTTTCGTCGTCGCGACGGGGTAATCCGCGCCTTTGCTAATACGACCGTAAACACGAAACGTCGCGGCAGTGGCATGGACTGGTGGCGAACGATATAAATTCCGCAGTTGGCAGGTGATTAATTAAACCGCCGTTGGCCGCCCAGTGCCGCGCGCTCGGGGTTACGCTCGCAAATCTGTTTGTTACGGTCGCCGAAGAAGTGGGCGAACCGCCCAGTCGCGCGAACCGGGCCTCACTCAACGAACCATAGCGTCGAAGCGCGGCTCGCTGATATCGACTATTTCTTTGTTGTCGCTGTCTTCATCGAATGCACTCCGATGTACCAAGCTGGCGCCAAAGAATCGAGCTCAGTCCTTACCTGTTCCGTCGCAGCAGTAGCAGACGGCAAAATTGCATATGTAACCATCTTTCCGTCGTGACTAGCTTTCGCGCGATGAAAAACGCAGGACTCACCAACTTCGTAGTCTTCCGAATAGCGAATAATCACAATGCTTAGGTCGGGCAGGTTTGCAATCTTGGTTACTTCCTTCCAGACCGTGAAGACGAGCCCGAAGCTAGCTCCTATGCCACTCAAAAGCTCTTCGGTGAGGAAGTGGTAGTACGGCCCTGTCTTTGGCAAGCCGAGGGCTTCAGCAGCCTTAAAAACGTCCGGCAAAGTCGTGCGCGCGACAATTGCTATAGCGCAGAATAGATCGGCATGCCTATCTCCTTTGGTGCTTACATGGCTATACGCGGGTTCAAAGCCCGCGGCTGTTGATTTGAGGGTTGTTGGGATTGCCGTCATGTTGTGCTCCTGATGAAATAAGGGAATACGCGCAGCGACGCCCACCGGTAGTAACGCCGGTAGCGAAGGATTTTCTTAGGAATTTACGGGAATGCGGTCGCAGCTAACTTGGGTTGACCACTTTAAGAGAGGCGTTACTGCGCGTTCGATCAAGCGGCGGCGGCTGGTCGCCATGGCACCGCTTGAAACCATATCATATCATAAATATTTATACATACACAATTAAATAACTTTGTGCGGGACAGACGAGGGAACCTGACGGACAGGTAGCCTGCGACAGCATCGGCAATCACCCTGCGCTTTGACGTCGGGAAAATTGGACCAACCGGCACGCACCGCGGGCCGGTGGCGACGGCACCAACCCCGTTCAACCGGCGGCCGGCCGGCGAGGCAACTATGGCCTCAACGGGGCTACTGTCGAGTACAATAGGTTGTCAGTAATACACAAACTTGAGGATGTAATGGCAACCAGACTGATCAGGTCAAAACCCACAGGGCACTCAGATCGAGCCGACGGATTGCTAATAGCTGGGGAGCGAGTTCGCTACTCTGTAAGTCTGGTAACTCAAGGGAATCATCGATTTTATACATTGACGATGCCAACTGAAGTGCTTGCCAAATGTTGTTTCGCAACCAATCGTGAAGAGGATCCCATTGCAGGATTCCAACGCGTGCTTGACGAAAAACGAGCCCAGGAAATCGCTGACTACATGGATATGGGGTTTGGTACGATTCCGAGCTCAATCATCTTGTCAGCCCAACCCGATGCGCGACTCGAAGATGTTGGCAAAGGCAAGACGCTGGAGTTTACTTTTAATCCGCACGCCTTCCTCATTATTGACGGGCAACACCGCGTGTTCGGCTTCTCAAAGGCGAGCACCAAACTACGAGTTCCTGTCGTTATCTATAATGACCTCAGCAAGCAGCAAGAATCGAAGCTCTTTATTGATATCAATACCAAACAACGTCCTGTCCCGAACGAGCTGCTTTTAGATATCAAGAAATTAGCCGACGACGAGTCCGATCAACTAATCATTCTGCGTGAACTCTTTGACGAGTTTAACTCCGATTTGGAGAGCCCACTTCTTGGGCTGCTGAGCCCTGCATCGAAAGTTAATGGCAAACTTACTCGCGTAACCTTCAACGCTGCAGTAAAGCCAATTCTGTCGACATTTGCAAGTTCAAATATGTCCGTTGTTTATCCGGCTCTCCGCAACTACCTGCGGGCCTTCAATCGCGGCATGATTGGTCTTGGCGTCGGAAACACTCTGGTCAACGCGACCGTATTCCGTTCGATTTTTGAGATCTTTCCGGAAGTTGCACAACGCGCGATGGACCGATATGGTCCAGGATTCAAAGACGAAGCGTTCGATGACGTATTGTCGCCTCTATACGCGCGAACAAAGGCGGCCACGTTCACGAGACCGCCAAAGTCGCACAAAGAACTCGCCGGCGAACTACTCAAAACCCTGCGCTCAGGCTTCGTTATTGGATAGCCATGCCAAGTGAAGTTGCCAAACAAGCTTTCGCCGATGGACTTCGCCACCAATGGGTCAACGGAATTAATGGTGTTCAGGTGCCGGCCTTTCGCTCTATCGAGGACTGGCTAGTTAGAGGCGCATACGTGTGGAAAACCGCCACTGCCGCGAAGATTTCTCTCACGGTGCCGCTCGGTCGTGGCGCGTTAACGGACGCAATTGCCAGTGAAGTTTCGAGACTCAGTTGTGCGTCTTACGAATCACTGTTGGATGCATCTCCTCCGGCGGCGCGCAACAGAGCCTTGGGATGGCAACTAATTCGCCATTACTACGCAGCGTTTTTCGCTGCGCACGCACTGCTCCGAGTCGGAGGCATTTCTCTAAATTTCTTTTCTGGGGATATAGCGGCAACGCTGAATAAACTTGGGGGCCAGTACCTTGGCGTATCGCCGGGTATTACCAGAGGGCTGTACTGTTTTCGACGTGGGATTTCTGATCCTACTGACGTAACATTGGAACGCCTATCGGCAGGTGGCGGTACCCACGAGGATATGTGGTCGATTTTGAACGCTTTCCTTAAAGACGTGGAAGTTTCGATAATCTCAAATTTGGGGCAGAACCCAGCGACACTGGCTGCCGTTGACGTCTCGACGAAGTTGCGAGCCCAGTTGTGTAATCAGGGCCGGAACAATGGCGCATGGCCTTCTTTGATGCGCAACTCCATCAATTATAAGCACGATTTTGGGGTATGGTATCCCTACGGAAGCGCGAAGGCACTTAAGGCAACTACTTCGATCCTGCCAAGATGGCATCCAGCTGACGTTCGCGGCTTCGATTTTTCGTCGAACCCCGACGAACTCGTCTCGCTAGGCGAAGTATGCAATGTTCTGTCGCACATGCTTACCGCAACGCTGAAAGATATTTCCAATCGATCACCTACGGCGCGCTCTTGCTTCGTCGACCAAGGCCCGTTCAAACTTCTGAAGTCCAACCAAATCGGTTTGACGTGAATGTACTTGGGTTTTCAATGCCTGAACTCGCTGGCATCCTGGGGCCTTGACAGGAGGGCCAAGAGCACGATTTGGGTGAAACCCATGGAAATAAGATACGAGGAAGTACGATGAGTTGGCGAAAACCATCAAGCCGTATATCATATTGCGTTACGGATATTATCCCTCCGAATGACACGATAAAAGGAAAGCCGGTACACCGATGGCAAGTAATGCAACACTCAGCGCGCGAAACGGTGCGGCCCTCGACGAATGGTACACCCAGCTCCCGGACATCGAGGCCGAGCTGCGCCATTACCGAGCCCAGTTCAAGGGAAAGGTCGTGTTCTGCAACTGCGACGACCCTTATGAGTCCGCATTCTTCAAGTATTTCGCAATGAACTTCAACCATCTTGGTTTGAAGCGGCTCATCACGACTTGTTACGCGGGCTCGCCGATCAGTGGAGAACAGCTGCCTCTACTAGAGACCGCGGGGCTTCGGAACATCCCGACGCCCAGGGAGCCATACAAAGTTGTCATCAGCGAAGTGCCCGACTTGAACGATGACGGCGCGATTGATCTGGCAGATGTCGAGTACCTCCTACGCCATAACGCTAACGTGATGACACCGCTGACGGGTGGCGGCGACTTCCGCAGCACCGAGTGTGTGGCGCTACTCGACGAAGCCGACATCGTGGTGACCAACCCACCATTCAGCCTTTTCCGTGAGTATATAAACCTGCTTATCGACCACGGCAAGCAGTTCCTTGTTTTAGGCGACCAAAACGGATCAAAGTATTCGTCAATCTTTCCGCACATTGTGGCCAACAGACTCTGGTTTGGCTACAACAATGGCGGGATCAAATGGTTCCGGGTGCCAAATGACTATGAGATCAAGACCGAGTCGCGCAAGAAGGTCGTCGATGGCGTCAAATATCAGAGCATGGGTAGGATCTACTGGTACACCAACCTCGAGACCACTAGGCGCCACGAGAACATGACGTTATTCAAGCGCTACACGCCGGAAGAGTACCCCATGTACACCAATTATTCGGCCATCGAGGTGCAAAAAGTAGCTGAGATACCAATGGATTATGACGGGAACATGGGAGTGCCAATCACGTTCCTGGATAAGTACAACCCCGAGCAGTTCCAAATCGTCGGCATTAGCACTCAGCTCGCCGAGCCCATGTCGCGCTATGCGGTTAAGGAAGATTACATGAGCAAGAACGGCAAAGTGGTCGGAGGAACTGGCAAACTCTTCCTTCCCGCAGCCAATGGCAAGCATGAGGGCGTCTACGAGCGCATCATTATCAAGCGGATCGGGGCGGCATCATGAGGATAGAGCTGATTAGAGTCACGGTCCGCCAGGTCGCGGAAAACTACCTCGACAACGATGAGGACGGAGTAATCGGCTACGACGGCAAGCTGAACATCCGTCCGAAATACCAGCGCGAGTTCGTTTACGATGCCAAACAGCGAGACGCCGTCGTCGAGACTATCCGCAAAGGGTTCCCACTTAATGTCATGTACTGGGCAGTCAACGAGGACGGCACGTACGAGGTCCTCGACGGCCAGCAGCGCACGATCAGCTTCTGCCAGTATGCCGCAGGCCATTTCTCAATAAATATTGATGGCCACCCGATGGCGATGCATAACTTGACGCATCCCGAGAAGGAAAAAATCCTCAACTACGAGCTCATGGTCTACGCTTGCGAGGGCAACGATCAGGACAAACTCGACTGGTTCAAGACAATCAATATTGCCGGTGCCGAGTTGACCGCGCAAGAGCTGCGGAATGCAGTTTACGCTGGCCCATGGTTGACTCACGCCAAGTCTATCTTTAGCAAAACAAACGGTGCCGCCTATGGGCTGTCGAGCAAGTACGTTTCCGGCGCCCCCATTCGGCAGGAGTTGTTGGAGAAGGCTCTCTATTGGAAGTCCGACGGCGAGATCGAGCACTACATGTCAGTCCACCAACATGACCAAAACGCAAACGAGTTGTGGAATTACTTCCAAAACGTCGTTTGGTGGGTGCAGCAAACCTTCACGACTTACCGTAAGGAGATGAAGGGCGTCGAGTGGGGGCCCCTGTACGACCGCTTTAATGACCGGCAATTTAATACGGATGAATTGGAGATGCGCACGTCTGAGCTGATGCAAGACCCCGATGTGACTAAGCATAAGGGCATCTATACCTACCTGCTCATCGGTGACGAGCGATACCTTAGCATCCGCCAATTTGACCCGCGTGAGAGGCGCGCAGCCTATGAGCGCCAGAATCACAAATGCGCCTTTGGCACCCGCTGCCACACCCCCGGCAATAACACCGGCCAGCATGTCTTTGAGATCGACGAGATGCAAGGCGACCACATTACTCCATGGTCTAAGGGCGGCAAAACCATCGCTGAGAACTGCCAAATGCTTTGTATCCCGTGCAACCGAGACAAAAGCGGCCTTTAAAAAGCAGACGAGGAAATTTCACCGACCAAGAGAATTCCAGCCAAGTGTCATGACTTACGGTGGCTCGACACCTCGACGCCTCAATTAAAAAAACGGGCTGTCAAACAAATGACAGCCCGTTTTGTATTTTTGGTCGGAGTACAAGGATTCGAACCTTGGACCCCCTGGTCCCAAACCAGGTGCGCTACCGGACTGCGCCACACTCCGAGGACACGAATCATAGTTCCCATGTGTACTAAGGTCAAGGGCTTAGCCAAAGAAATCTGGAATTCTGAGCAAATTTAGCGAGCTATTGCTATTAAAACAATCTCCCATCCAGAAGCGGACTATGCGGGTGTGCCATTGCTTCACCGTACGTCGCAGCTAGATTTATTCAAGCGCGACATCCCGGCTAACAGAAGGTTTCAGACAGGCCGTGCTGCTGGCGCAAAGCGCGCGGCGCCCGTCCGGCGCGGATCGTTGGCCGTACCTCAACCTGACATCGGCGGCAGAGCAAGCCCAGGGGGAAACGCTTGATTGGTAACTGACGGAAGCCTCATTGCATTAGATCGCGCGCACGTAATATCTTGCCTGATGAGGAAACAAGGCAACATTTGCGAGGACCTAACAGCTCTGGGGCATAACTAACCATCCCTAAGTTGATGCTGGCGGAGTCGGTAAAATTACCAGCATGATCGATTTAACGTGAACTGAGGCGAGCCGATTCGATACCGGTTCGCTAAATGCTAGACAAGCCACTTAAACGGCCAGACACGCCGTGCAAACAGTTGAGTTGGTAGTCGCATAGCCAAACGGTAACTGAACGCGGCCTAGCGCGGGGATTCGTGAAAGTTGCCATTTTTATAATCGAGGCACTTCAAGATTGAGAACTGTGGCTCGCGGACCGGGGACTATCTGCGCGGATAGGAATGAATCTCAAGAGCGGGTGCTCCGTTCGACAAATCATGCCTCTCGCGCTCGTGGCAAGATCGGAGTACGCCAAGGTAACAAATTTGGCGTGTCAGGAGGGAGATGGGCAGCCAAGCGTGGAGGCATCAGGAGCTGCACGATAGCTCTTTACGTGGAGGAATTGCTTGCGAAAGGATAAAGGCTGGGCGCAACAACTCTATCGGTGCTTGTTGCGTCAACCATCTCAATCAAACACATTTGATTGTTGGCTTGTGTGTCGGACAAATGCTACAATAACAAATTTCGTTAAATATCAACGAGTTACCGGCACAAAATGGCGGAAGCGGTGAGATTCGAACTCACGAACAGTGTAACCCGTCGCCAGTTTTCAAGACTGGTGCCTTCAACCGCTCGGCCACGCTTCCTGCAGACCCGCATTATACATAAATCATCCCCCCGCCGATAGCGATGCAAGCCGCCCTCGCCTATCAGACCAGCAGCCAGTTCTCCCGCAACGCCGTCTCGAACGCGTCGGCCGGCAGCGGCCGCGAGAACAAGTATCCCTGCACCTCATCGCAGCCCGATGCGCGCAGAAACTCGAGCTGCTCCACCGTCTCCACGCCCTCCGCGATCACCTTGTGCTTGAGCTGCTGCCCGATGCTGATGATGGTCGTCGCAATCGCGCAGCCGCTGGCGTCGCCCGGCAGCCCGGTGGTGAACGATCGGTCGATCTTCAGCGTATGGATCGGGAACCGCTTCAGGTACGACAAGCTCGAATATCCGGTGCCGAAATCGTCCAGCGACAACGTCACGCCCAGCGCGTTAATCTGGCCCATGATGTCGATCACGCGCTCGATGTCGTGCATCAGCGCGCTTTCGGTGATCTCCAGTTCCAGCCAGCACGGGTCCAACCCGTAGCGCGCCAGCGTCGCCGCCAGCCGGCCCGGCAAGGTCGCGGTAAATTCGCGCGCCGATACATTGATCGCGATGCGCAGCGGCGGCACGCCGGCGCGCTGCCAGATGGCCGCCTGCGCACAGGCCGCTTCCAGCACCCACTCGCCCACTTGCACGATCAGCCCTGTCGTTTCGGCCAGCGGGATGAAATCGGCCGGCGGCACAATGCCGCGTTCGGGATGCAGCCAGCGCACCAGCGCTTCGGCGCCGACGATGCGCCCGCCCTCAATCTGGAATTTCGGCTGGTAGTGCAGCAGCAATTCGCCGTTGCCGAGCGCGTGCCGCAGGCCCGATTCGATGCGCATGCGCTCGTGCATGCCCTGGTTCATGTCGAGGCTGTAGAACGCCACGCTGTCGTCCAGGCTGTCGTGGCTCTGCTTGGCGCGCGCCATCGCGATGTCGGCCAGGCGCAGCAAGGTTTCGGCGTCGCCGCCGTCTTGCGGATAGACACTGATGCCGATGCTCGCGCCCACCAGCAGGTCGTGGCCTTCGATCAGGAACGGCTCAAGCAGCGACGCCTGCAGCTTCTGCGCCACCGTCGTCGCCTCGAAGTGCTGGCGGATGTCGAACAGGCCGACGACGAATTCGTCGCCGGACAGGCGCGCGACGATGTCTTCTTCGCGCAGCGTCGCGCGGAAACGCAGCGATACCTGGCGCAGCAGTTCGTCGCCGATGCGCCGTCCCAGCGTGTCGTTGATCCACTTGAAGCGGTTCAGGTCGATGAACAGCACGCAGCCGGTCGTCGAGTTGCGCTGCGCGGCCATCAGCGCCTGGTCGATCAGCTTGGTCAGCAGCGTGCGGTTCGGCAGGCTGGTCAGCGCGTCGTAATAGGCCAGGTGATGCAGCCGCTCTTCGGCCTGCTTGCGCTCGGTGATGTCGCTGAGGTAGGCGATCAGGCCGACCGCCTGCTCGTCGCCGTTGCGCAGCGGCGTCAGCGTCATGCTGGCCCAGAATACTTCGCCCGATTTCTTGCGGCGGCGCACTTCCATCATGCTTCCGTGCGCATCGGCAAAGCCGGCGTCGTGACCGGCCTCTTCGTCGACATATAAAAACAGGATGTGGTTGCCGATCGCCTCGATGTCGCTGTAGCCGAACAATCGCTCGGCGCCTTTGTTCCAGCTGGTGATGTAGCCCATCGGGTCGAGCGTGAGGACCGATTCCTGGATCTGGTCGAGAATCTGCAACTGATGCGCGAGCTGCGCCTCCACCTGCACGTAGGCATGCGTGGAGCGCTGCGCCAGCGAATGCACCTGCAAGAGGCCGGCGGTCAGCTTGGCCAGGCTGGCCAGCAGATGGCGGTCGTCGTCGCTGAAGCTGCTGCGGCCAAACACGGTGTAGAGGCCGAAGTAATTGTCGTCGCTGGAAACTTCCTGGCGCAATTGTCCGACGTCGGCCGGCAATGCTTCGCCCTCGGCGATGCCGACGCTATTGGCCGGCGCAAACACGCCGTACGGGCTGGCCAACAGGCAACGCGCAATGCGGCCGAGTTCTTCGTGCAGAACCTTGCCGCGCAACCTCAGCACCGCGTCGCACAAGGCGCCGCTGCTGGCGATGAAGTCGGAGGCGGGGTGCACGAGCATCTATAAGTTCCGGCTGACCTGGATCGCCCAGTGATGGGCGTGCAGCTGGCTGGCCCACCACTGCAGCGGCGTCACGTTCGCTTCGCGCAGCATGTCTGGCGATGGCGCATCGGTTTCGACCAGCCGCAGCATCCGGCCGAGCGCACCGCTGCGTTCGGTCAGCGCGGCGGCGGCGCCGGGCGCCAGGTTCAGCGCGCCGACGATGTCGTCCATCGGCATTCCCAGCAGCACATCAAGCAACGAGAAAACGCCGACGACGAATGCCAGGTCTTGCTCGTCGCGGTCGCCGCCGCGCTGCTTGCACAGCGACTCCATCTGGGCGGCGCGCAACGCGGCAACCGGCAGCAGCGGATTGGCGAGGCCGTCTTCACGCTGTCGCGCGTACAGCAACAGTTGCAGCCAGCGCTGCAGCTGGCGCCGGCCGAGCAGTCCGATGGCCTGGCCGAAGCTGGTGATCGGCATACTGAGGGCGAACGCGGCGGAATTGACCAGCTTGAGCAGCTGGAAGCACAGCGCCGGATCTTGCTTGAGCAACGTTTCGAGGGCGCGCGTGTCGGCGTCCGCCGCCAGCAGGCCGAGCAGGCTGAGCAAGCGCTTGCGCGAGCTGCCGTCGTCCGGCGTGCCCGATGCTGCCGGGTGGATCGCATAGCTGCCGCTGAACCACGAGAAGCCTGCCCGCTCGCATTGTTCGCGCTGGGCGGCGGTGTTCACGGCGCGCGCCAGGTGCGGACCGAACAGGGCCGACAGCGTGCCAGGCGAGAACATGCGGTCGGTGCAGTCGAGCGAAACGGCGCGCAGCATCGGCGGCGGCGCAAAGCCGGCCGGCAAGGCGCCGTCGATCAGGATGCGGTAGCCTTCATCGTGCAGCGCGCTGATGCGGCCTGGCGCGCCTTCGTCGGACAGCGCATCGGCGTCGATGGCGAAGACCACGCGGCTCGGCGGCATCAGGTCGAGCAGCGCGGCGGTCAGGATAAAGGGGTTGGCGACAACAACGACACAGTCGAGCGGCGCGACGGCAGACAGCAGGTCGGGACTTGCGAACACGGCGTGCCACGCAGCGCTGACATCGGCCGGCCCAGCCACGCCGGCGCCATCGACGCGCAAAGTCACCGCCACCCACTGGTTGCCCGTGTTGGCCGCGGCGCGCATGTCAACCAACGGTATTTGTGGAAACTCCGGAGCGGCCATCTTTCGTCTTTACACGATGAAATAGCATTAATACTAGTTCAGCAATTAAGTAATAGCAATGATTTACTTGCCCGGCGGACACAAAACGTAATTCTTTTGCACCCGGCGCGTGAATTCAATTCGACCTTGCCCGGTCTAACTCCAAAGGTGGTGGTCAACCATTGGAGGAATCAACGATGAAACGTCTACAGAGCCAGCTCGGCTGGGCCGCGCTGGCGCTCTTTGGCGCGGCTTCGCTCGCCTACGTCGCCCTCCAGCGGGGCGAGTCGATCAACGCGGTGTGGATTGTGGCCGCGGCCGTCAGCGTGTACCTGATCGCGTACCGCTTCTACAGCTTGTTCATTGCCGGCCGCGTCATGCAGCTCGACCCCGCGCGCCAGACGCCCGCCTACAAATTCAACGATGGCCTCGATTACGTGCCGACCAACCGCTACGTGCTGTTCGGCCACCATTTCGCCGCGATCGCCGGCGCCGGGCCGCTGGTGGGGCCGGTGCTGGCCGCGCAGATGGGCTACCTGCCGGGCATGCTGTGGATCCTCGCCGGCGTGGTGCTGGCCGGCGCGGTGCAGGACTTCATGGTGCTGTTCATCTCGATGCGCCGCGATGGCCGCTCGCTTGGCGACCTGATCAAATCCGAACTGGGCGAAGTGGCCGGCATCATCGCGCTGCTGGGCACCTTCATGATCATGGTGATCATCCTGGCGGTGCTGGCGCTCATCGTCGTCAAGGCGCTGACCGGTTCGCCCTGGGGCAGCTTCACGGTGATGGCCACCATCCCGATCGCGCTGTTCATGGGCGTCTATTCGCGCTTCATCCGCGTCGGGCGCATCGGCGAAGTGTCGATCATCGGCTTCGTGCTGCTGATGCTGGCCATCATCGGCGGCCAGTGGGTGCAAGACTCGCCAACCTGGGGCCCGATGTTTAACTTCACCGGCGAGCAGCTGACCTTCATGCTGATCGGCTACGGTTTTGTGGCCGCGGTGATTCCCGTGTGGCTGCTGCTGGCGCCGCGCGACTACCTGTCGACCTTTCTCAAGATCGGCACCATCGTCGGCCTGGCGATCGGCATCGTCATCGTCGCGCCGAACCTGCAGATGCCGGCCGTCACCCGCTTCATCGACGGCTCCGGCCCGGTGTGGGCCGGCAGCCTGTTCCCGTTCCTGTTCATCACCATTGCCTGCGGCGCGGTGTCCGGCTTTCACGCCCTCATTTCGTCGGGCACCACGCCGAAGATGATCGAGAACGAAACCCACGCCCGCTTCATCGGCTACGGCGGCATGCTGATGGAGTCGTTCGTCGCCATCATGGCGCTGGTGGCCGCCTCGGTGATCGACCCCGGCATCTATTTCGCCATGAACAGCCCGACCGCGGTGCTGGGCACGACGGTGGAGTCGGCCGCCGCCGCGGTCAACAAGATGGGCTTCGTCATTACGCCGGAGATGCTGTCGCAGACGGCGGTCGACGTGGGCGAGCACAGCATCGTCTCGCGCGCCGGCGGCGCCCCTACCCTGGCGGTCGGCATGGCGCAGATCCTCGCCGGCGTCATCGGCGGCAAAGCGATGATGGCCTTCTGGTACCACTTCGCGATCCTGTTCGAGGCGCTGTTCATCCTCACCGCGGTGGACGCCGGCACGCGCGCGGGCCGCTTCATGCTGCAAGACCTGATGGGCGTGGTGTCGCCCAAGCTCAAGCGCACCGAGTCGCTGCCGGCCAACCTGATCGCCACGTCGCTGTGCGTGGCGGCATGGGGATATTTCCTGTACCAGGGCGTGGTCGACCCGCTGGGCGGCATCAACACCTTGTGGCCGCTGTTCGGCATCGCCAACCAGATGCTGGCCGGCATCGCGCTGATCCTGGCGACCTGCGTGCTGTTCAAGATGAAGCGCGGCCAGTACGCGTGGGTGACGATCGTCCCGACCATCTGGCTGCTGCTGTGCACCTTGACGGCCGGCTGGCATAAGATCTTCCATCCGGACATCAAGATTGGCTTCGTCTCGCACGCCAACATGTTCCAGACGGCGATCGACCAGGGTGTGATTCTGGCGCCGGCCAAGACGATGGCGCAGATGCGGCAGATCGTGTTCAACGACTACCTGGACGCCGGGCTGGCCGCGTTCTTCATGTTCGTCGTCGTGGCGGTGCTGATCGCCGGCGTGCGCACGATCATGAAAGCGCGCGGGCAAAGCGCGCCGACGTCGAAGGAAACGCCGTTCACGCCGATGCCGCAGGTGCCGTGATGCTCGACGAACTGGCGAAGGCGGGCCGCTATCTGGGGCAGAGCATGCGCCTGATGGTTGGCCTGCCGGAGTACGACACCTACGTGGCGCACATGGAGAACACGCATCCGGGCGAGCCGATGATGAGCTACGACGAGTTCTTCCGCGAACGCCAGGCCGCGCGCTACGGCGGCGCCGGCAAAGGCGGCGGCTGCTGCTGAATGGCCGCTCTGCACGCGAGTGACGGGCGTGGATCGACGCCAACCTCATCGCGTCGCTTGCACCGATAAAAGTAGCGCCGTCATTCCCGCGCAGGCGGGAATCCATACTGAGCAAGCACCGGTGCGCCATCAAGCTCAGCATGGATCCCCGCCTTCGCGGGGAAGACGTTCATTTTGGTATCGCAAATCGGTGATCGCGGATTCTGCAAGCGCCAACACCGCATGAGCCATCGCGCCACGCCGGGCATTCTCCGATGCACCCTTCCCGTTTTCCTACCACGTATTTCCGCAGAAAAACCTATCTGTTTCCACTGGGACTGGTCTCATTTGCGACACGTCAAGGGTGTCGAGAATCTTTACCCGTATATTTTTCCTGCCGGAATTGCAATCCCCTGTAGGGCAAATCGCCCATCCCTTAACGTTCGCCCAACAGGTGGGCCCCATGCTAAATTTTGAGCGCTCCAGCCTCAACCAGAAACTGACGATCATTTCGTTCCTCTCGACTGGCACGGCTCTGATATTCGTCTTCATCGCCTTCGCCGTGACGTCGGTACTCAATCACCGCAAGGACGAGGGCATGCAACTGTCCTCGTTCGCCGGCGTGATCGGCACCAACAGCGTCGATGCGCTCGTTTTCAACGACCGCAATTCGGCCCAGGCCACCTTGTCGGCGCTGAAGGCGAAGGACGAAATATCCAACGCCACTTTGTTCGACCGCAACGGCAAGGTGTTCGCCCGCTACGTTGCGCCCGGCCGGGCCGAGGAGGCATTCGAGAACGTCGAACCGGTCAGCATGAACGAGGAAGCGCTCGCCCAGGCCAACGCCAACGGCAGCGCGTTCTGGAGCACGCGGATGCGCCTGTACCGCCCCGTCACCGGCAGCGAGCACGCGGTCGGCATCGTCATGATCGAAGCGGACCTGACCAACATGTGGCTCGACATCCTCAAGAGCCTGGGCGTGATCGCCGCGGCGATGGGCGGCTCGCTGACGGTGGCGCTGCTGCTGGCGTCGCGCTTCAAGAGCTGCATCGCCGATCCGGTCACCAAGCTGATCAACGCGGCGCAGAAAGTGTCGGCCAGCCAGAACTACACCTTGCGCATTGCGCACGAACGCACCGACGAACTGGGCACCCTGATCGACAGCTTCAACGACATGCTGGCGCAGATCGAAGGCCGCGGCGCCGCCCTGACCCACCATCGCGACGAGCTCGAGCGCCAGGTCAGCGTGCGCACCGAGCAGCTGGAAAAGGCCAAGAACGCCGCCGAAGCGGCCAGCACCGCCAAGAGCGCGTTCCTGGCCACCATGAGCCACGAGATCCGCACGCCGATGAACGGCGTGCTCGGCATGACGGAAATGCTGCTCGGCACCAGCCTGACCGACACCCAGCGCAAATTTACCAAGCTGGTCAAAAGTTCCGGCGAACACCTGCTGGTGATCATCAACGACATTCTCGACTTTTCCAAGATCGAGGCCGGCAAGCTGTCGGTCGAATACATCAACTTCAATCTCTGGGACCTGCTCGACGACATCAACAACGTCTACACCCCGCAGGCGCAGAACAAGGGCATCGGACTCGACTTCGACATCGCCAACAACATCCCGATCTCGATTTGCGGCGACCCGAACCGGCTGCGCCAGATCATGGCCAACCTGCTCGGCAACGCCATCAAGTTCACCGACCACGGCCGCATCCTGGCCACGGTGCAGGTCACGCGCGAAGACCCGCAATCGGTGGCGCTGCGCTTCGAAGTGCACGACACCGGCATCGGCGTCTCGCGCGAAGCACGCGGGCGCATCTTCGAAGCGTTCTCGCAAGCCGATGGCTCGACCACCCGCAAGTACGGCGGCACCGGCCTCGGCCTGGCGATCTCGAAGCAGCTGGTCGAGTTGATGGGCGGCAAAATCGGAGTCGACAATGCCTTAACGCAAGGCTCCATTTTCTGGTTCACGGTATGTTTCGACAAGCGCCGCGTCGACCCCGACGAGCCCGGATTTTCGCTGACCACCATCGAAGGACTGCGCGTTTTGATCGTCGACGAACACGAATGCAGCCGCGAAGAACTCGAACGCCAGATGCTGGCGTGGAACGTCGCGTGCGACAGCGTCGGCTCCTCGATGGAAGTGCCGGAGCGCCTGGCCTCGGCCGCCGCCAGCGGCCGTCCGTACGACGTCGCCATCCTCGACATGGACCTCGAGCGCACCAGCGGCCTGTCGGTCGCCGCCGCCATCAAGGCCGATCCGGCTACCCGCGCCACCCGGCTGCTGCTGGTCAGCGCCGACCGCCTGGCGGCCGATCCAGTGCAGCGGCGCGAAGCCGGCGTGGCCTACCAGCTGATCAAGCCGGTGCGCGCCGGCGACCTGTTCGAGTGCGTCGCCGCGCGCCAGCGCAAGGCAGCCGTCGTCGCCGCTCCGCCAGCCGAGGCGCCGCCGCCGCTGCGCCAGCCCGTCAGCGGCCCGGCGCGCCTGCGCAAGGTGCTGCTGGCCGAAGACAACCCGGTCAACGTCGAAGTGGCCATGGCGATGCTCGATAGCCTGGGCCTCAAGGTGACGTGCGCGCGCAATGGCGAAGAAGCGCTGCACGCGGTGCAGGCCGGTAAATACGACGCCGTGCTGATGGACTGCCAGATGCCGGTGATGGACGGCTTTGCCGCCACCTCCGGAATCCGCCGCCACGAGCGCGAAAACGGCCGCGCGCGCAGCCTGCCGATCATCGCCATCACCGCCAACGCGCTGCAGGGCGACCGCGAATCGTGCCTGGCCGCCGGCATGGACGACTACCTCAGCAAACCGTTCACGCAGCAGCAGCTGGCCGCCGTGTTGAGCCGCTGGATGGCGCTGCCGCTGGCGGCCGCCGCCGGCCACGACGGCGAGCGCGCCGTGCAGGCGGTGGCGCCACCAATGACGCCGCTGGTGGTGCCGAACGTGCGCCGCACCGATCCGCGCCCGGCCGCCGCGGTTGCCCCGCTGGTGGCCAAGGTCCACCACAGCGAGCAGCGCCCGCAACTGCCGGCGGCCACGCGCGAACCGCTGCAGCGCGACGTCATCAACATGCACGCGCTCGAGAACATCCGCGCGTTGTCGGCCGACCGCGGCGGCGCGCTGGTGCAGCGCGTCGTTGCGGCCTACGTCGGCGACACGCCGCAGCACCTGAAGACGCTGCGCCAGGCCATCGCCGGGTTCGACACCGGCAGCCTGCGCAAGGTTGCGCACAGCCTCAAGTCGAGCAGCGCGAACGTCGGCGCCGAGGCGCTGGCGCAGATGTGCAAGGAAATGGAGAACCTCGGCCGCACCGACAGCACTGAAGGCGCATCCGGCATCCTCACCGACATGGAGCACGAATTCCAGGCAGTCCGGGATTCGCTCAGTGCCATCCTAGAGAAGGAAACTTGACATGGTCTCTCCTACCACCCACAAGCGCGGCGTCGTCCTGGTTGCCGACGACGATCCGGTGATGCGATTGCTGATGATCGAAATGCTCGGCCAGGTCGGCCTTGACGGCATCGAAGCGGAAGACGGCAAGCAGGCCGTCGCCTACTTCCAGGGCATGGCGCCGGACCTGATCCTGCTCGACGTCGAGATGCCGAACATGGACGGCTTCTCGGCCTGCCGCGAAATCCGCCGCATCGAAACGGGCGCGCCGGTGCCGATCATCATGGTCACCGGCGGCGACGACATCGAAGCGGTCACCAGCGCCTACGAAGCCGGCGCCACCGACTTCGTCTCGAAGCCGATCAACTGGCCGATCCTCGGCCACCGCGTGCTGTACGTGCTGCGCGCCTCCGACGCCATCGTGCGCCTGCGCATGGCCGACGCCCACAACCGCGCGGTGCTGGCGGCGATCCCCGACACCTTCTTTCGCCTCAATCGCGACGGCGTCTACCTCGATTACGAGCCAGGCAACGAGATGCAGGGCCACGACGCGATCGCCGCCTTCTCGGTCGAGACCTGCGTCGGCAAGCACATCACCGAGGTGCTCCCGCGCGACATCGCCGACCGCCTGCTCGAACAGATGCGCGGCGTGCTCGATACGCTGCACGTGCGCTCGGTCGACTACGAACTGGTGCGCTTCGGCGTCATCCATCATTACGAAGCGCGCCTGGTCGCCACCGGCGCCAGCGAAGTGCTTGGCCTGGTGCGCGACATCAGCGAGCGCAAACGCACCGAAGAACAGATCCGCCGGCTGGCCTACTGCGACAGCCTGACCGGCATCCCGAACCGCCAGGCCTTCCTCGAAACGCTGGAACGCGAACTGCATCGCTCGAAGGTCGGCAACAAGAAGTTCGCGGTGCTGTTCATGGACCTCGACGCCTTCAAGCGCATCAACGACACGCTCGGCCACAACGTCGGCGACCACCTGCTCAAGATCGTCTCCGAGCGCCTGCGCGAAACGACCCGGCCGAGCGACCTGGTGTCGCGCGGCGACCAGTCGCACAACCTGGCGCGCCTGGGGGGCGACGAATTCACGATCCTGATCCCGGACCTCGAACGGGTCGAGAACGCGCTCGCCGTGGCGCACCGCGTCAAGGAAGCGATGCGCCGGCCGTTCCTCATCGAGGGCAACGAGATTTTCGTCACCGCCAGCATCGGCATCTCGCTGTTCCCGGAAGACGGCGACGACTGCAATTCGCTGCTCAAGTTTGCCGACACCGCGATGTACCACGCCAAGAATTGCGGCAAGAACAACGCGAAGCTGTACAGCTCATCGCTGACGATGCAGATCATGAGCCACGTGAAGCTCGAAGTGGGCCTGCGCAAGGCGCTCAAGAACGAAGAGCTGTACCTGCTGTACCAGCCGCAGATCGACGTGCGCACCGGCGACATCGTCGGCGTCGAAGCGCTGGTGCGCTGGCGCCATCCCGAGCGCGGCATCATCTCGCCGACCGAATTCATCCCGCTGGCCGAAGAAACCGGCTTGATCGTGCCGATCGGCGAATGGGTGCTGCGCACCGCGTGCAAACAGGCGATGGCGTGGCAGCGCGTGGCCAAGCGGTCGCTGCGGATGGCGGTGAACCTGTCGGCCAAGCAGTTCAAGGACGAGAACCTGACCCAGATCGTGGTGTCGGCGCTGCACGACACGGGGCTCGACCCGCGGCTGCTCGAACTCGAGCTGACCGAAGGCACGCTGATGGACGACGCGCGCGCGACGATGGCCACGCTCGAGCAGCTGCGCGGCATCGGCGTGCACCTGTCGATCGACGACTTCGGCACCGGCTACTCGTCGATGAACTACCTCAAGCGCTTCGACGTGCGGGCGCTAAAGATCGACAAGAGCTTCATCAGCGGGCTGCCGCAGGACTCCGAGAACGCCGCCATCACGCGCGCCATCATCGCGATGGCGCATGGGTTGAAGATGGTGGTGGTGGCCGAAGGTGTCGAGACCGACGCGCAACTGGGGCTGCTGCAGGAGTACGGCTGCGACCTGGTGCAGGGTTTCTACCTGGGCCACCCGTCGCCGCACGAGGCGATCACGCAGATGCTGCTGCAGCCCTGCGCCGAGCCAACCCCGACGAAATAAGCGCTGCGGCGAATCCGACCTGCGAGCCTGGTGGCTTCGGCTACCTCTCGAAGCGCAGCGTGTGGACCGCGGGGCCGGGCAGCAGCCGGCCCGGCGTTCCGGCCACCCACTCGGCATGCCCGCGCAGGAAAAACGGCGACAGCGGATGCCCGCTCTGCCCGCCCGGCATGTTGAAAATCCCCTGCTCCTCTTTCCCCGGCGTGACCGTCATCCGCTGCGACTGGCCGAAAGCGCGGCCGGCCACGCGCGGCATGTTCGAGTCGCCCGCCAGCTGGTCGGGCGGCGCCGACAGCCAGCGCCGCAGCGCCGGCGCCGCCATGCTGATCGGATGCGCCACTGCGGCCGTGTTGCGCGCGCCCCATGTCGCCGAGGCCAGCGGCGCGCCGTCGCGCGTCAGCTCGGCGATCACCTGGTCGATCGCCGCCAGCTGCAGCGCGCGCCAGTCCGGATACGCCGCCGGCAACCAGCCGACCGGGCGCTCGTCGAGCAGGCGCGCCACCACCGCCGGCCAGCGCGTGCTCGCCGCCTGCATCGTCGCCTTGTCGTCGACTGCCGCCATGGCGCTGTTGGCCGCATCGAACAGCTGGTCGTGCAGCGCCCACATGAAGCCGCGCGCGAGCCGGTAGCCGGTCGAGTCGACGCTGGCGCGTCCGCTCCAGCCGGTTTGCAGCAAGCGTAAAAATTCGGCGCGCTGCGGCTTGTCCTTTACCGCAGCGGCGTCGAGCGCGGCGATGGCGCGCGTGCGCCAGCCGGCCATGAAGATCGCCCGGTCGTCGAGCGCGACGCCGTACACCGCCTTGATGTCGACCTTCGGCCCGAGCGCGCGCAAGCCGTCGCGCACCTGCCGGTTGCGCGCGCCGATGTCGAAGCCGCCGTCGCCGATCACGCTAGCGCCCGCGCCCATCAGCTGGCGGCTGTTGGCGGTCGACAGCTGGCCGTCGGCCGGATTCATCAAGCGCGGATATTCCGCCGGCGCCAGCGGCCGGTCCCATGTCGTCGCCGCGCCGCCGGCAGCGATCGGAAAGCTGGCCGTTGCCGCGTCCTGCGTGCGGTGCGGCAGCACGCCCGTGATGGTCCAGCCGATGTTGCCCTTGTCGTCGCCGGCGACAAAATTTTGCGCCGGGATGCCGATCGTCGCCGCCACGCTCAAGGCTTCATTGAGCGTGTCGGTCGTCTCGAGCTTGCGGTGATTGAGGTTGAGCGACGCCGGCAAATGCGCGATCCAGTGGATCGCATAGGTGCGCCCGCCCGCCTCGCGCACCGGTCCCAGCGAACTTTCGCGCACGATGATTTTCCGCGCCGGAGCGCCCTTGACGAGGATCGTCTCTTCGATACTGGCCAGCGTCTCCCAGCCGTTCGGCGTGCGTACGCGCGCCGCGTTGGCCGGATCGGCTTCGAGCGCGACCAGGTCGAGGAAGTCGCCGTAGCTGTTGGTGTAGCCCCAGGCGACGTGGCCATTGCTGCCGACCGTGACCACCGGCGGCGAGCCGGGCAAGGTAATGCCCACCATGCGGCGCGGCTTGCCCTGGGCGTCAGGGAACTGCAGCGCCAGCCGATACCAGGTGGTCGGCAGCTGCAGGCCGAGGTGCATGTCGTCCGATACGATGGCGCCGCCGTCCGCGCTGCGGCTGCCGGCGACGGCCCAGTTATTGCTGCCGACGGAATCGACGAAGTCCGCCGACGCGGTGCGCAGCGGCGCGCCAACCGGGCGACGCTGGCCCCACCAGGCTGGCGCCGCCGGTGGAATCGGCGCGCGCGATGCGGCCACCGCACCCTGGTCGAGTGGCGCGTCCCACTCGGTCGACTCGGGCAGCAAAAAGGCGCGCTGGGCGGCATCGGTGTGGTCGGCGATCCAGCCGCGCGCCAGTTCGCGCGGCTCCTGCATGCCCTGCAAATCGAAGAACATCGCCCACACCACCAACAGCGAATCGGCCGCGCTCCACGGCCGCGGCGCGGTGCCGGTCAGCGCATACTCGAACGGCCTGGCGCCAAGCGCGTGCAGGCCGTCGTTGATGCCGGCGACGTAACGCTCGATGAACTGGCGGTCGTCGGCCGGCATCGATTCGAGCACTGCCTCGGCGCGCGCGCGGAAGCGGTGCTTCCGGCGAACCGCGTCGACCGGTACCGCCTTGGGGCCGAACAACTCGGCCAGTTCGCCGGCGCCGACCCGGCGCAGCAGATCCATCTGGAAAAAGCGGTCTTGCGCATGGATAAAACCGGTGGCGTAGGCCAGGTCGTGGCGATTGCTCCCAGCAATCAGCGGCACGCCATGATCGTCGCGCGTCACCGTCACGGCGGCGTTCAGTCCGGCGACGCGGCGCTCGCCGTCGAGCTGCGGCAGACTGGCGCGCAGATACAGCCACGCGCCGAGCAACACCAGCGCCAGCAGGGCCAGCAGTCCCAACAGTACCCGTACCGACCAGCTCTTGACGGCGCCTCGTCGCATCGATTCCCCTCGTTATCTGTGTTTGGAGGAATGGTGCCAGAAAACTACCAACTCGGGAACAATTTCGGCGCCGCCTCTGCCATCGGTTTTCTTCGGCCCGATTGACATGGATCAGGCATCGCGAAGGGCTCGCTCCTAAGCTGAAATCTAGCGCTCTGCCGCGAGGCGTCCGCTGCACATTGAAAGGAATCGATATGCGACAGCTCATGTTCGCCGCGGCCAGCGCGCTCCTGCTCGCCGGCTGCACCACTCCCCAGGACCGCGCCGCCCGCATGCAAGCGGACATGGATCGCATCATCGTCGAGTACGGTCCCGCATGTGCCAGGCTCGGCTACCAGCCGCAGTCGGATCCGTGGCGCAACTGCGTGCTGCAGCTCAGCACCAAGGACGACATCACCCGCTATGGCCATCCGACGCGCGTGTATGGGGGCTTTGGGCGTTCGCACTGGGGCGGCGGCGGCCTGTGGGGTCCATACTGGTGACGCCTGTTTTGGCCGGCACATCGTCCCACGCGGCCGCGAACTCCGCCTTGGTGCGCGGGCGCCGCTCGGCCAGCAGGCGCTCGACCAGGCGCTGCGCATGACGCAGCAGGGCCGGATAGTGCGCGTCGCGCGGATGCAGGCCCAGGCGCACTAACGGCGCCGGCTTCATCGCCGCCGCCGTGGCGCCAGCCAGGCGCGGCGACAGCAGGCGCCCGGCCCGGTTGCGCGCCGTGTACACCAGCGACGGCGCCAGCAACGACCGGCGCGTGCGCAGCAGGTGGAAGTGCGTCATTGTGGTGGTGTAGTCGAGCGCGAAGGTGCGCAGCGCGCGCCACGCGCCCGCCCCCAGCAGCCAGGCCGGCGGCACGAAGCCGCGTACGGCCCAGCCGCGCTCGGCAAACCAGGCCAGGCCCAGTTCGATCTGCTGCCGCGCCTCCTGCTCGCCGATGGCGGCGAACTCGCCCTCGCCTTGCGTGAACACGTTGCGCAGAAAGCGGCTGCGCCAGCTGGCGTGCGGCGGCGCGCTGTCGAGGTGCGTGTAGCCGTGCAGCGCCAGCTCGTGGCCTTGCGCCAGCAACGCGTCGAGCGCGCGCTCCATCGGCGCCGACGGCAGCGAGCGGCCGTGATAGCGCGGCACCACCAGCCACGTCAGCGGAATATCGGCCACCGCGCGCACCGCCTGGTGCAGGCGCAGGCAGTCGTCCCAGGTGTCGGGCGCGACGTCGTGGATGGCCACGCACAGCGTTCTGTCAGTCAGTGGCACAGATGCGCTCGGCGTCGAATTCGGCGCGCTGGTGGCTGGCGAGCAGGCCGCCGTAGCGGTTCAGCAGTTGCGGCATGATCAGGCTCCAGTCGTAATGCTCCTGCGCCTTGCGCCGCGCATTGACGCCCAGCGCTGCCAGGTCGCGGCAGAAGATCGCCTCGATGCCTTCGGCCAGGCAGGCCGCGCTGTCGGGCCGTACGACGAGGCCGGTTTTCTCGTCGACCAGTTCGGCAACGCCGCCGCCGGTGGCCACCACCGGCAGGCCGCACGCCATTGCCTCGAGCGCGATCAGGCCGAACGTTTCGCAATCGCCCGGATGGACCATCACGTCGCAGCTGGCCAGCAGCCGCGCCAGCGCGCGCTGGTCGCGCTTGAACGGGATGTAGGTGATCTGCGGATAGCGCGGCAGCGTTTCGCCGCCGCCGACCAGCACCAGGTGATACGGCCGGCCGAGTTTGCGCACCGCGTCGATCAGCACCTGGAGTTTTTTCTCCGCCGTGAAGCGGCCGGCGTACACCAGCAGCCGCGCGTCGCCCGGCAGGTGCAGGTGCTGACGCAAGGTTTCGATGCGGCGCTGCGGGCGGAAGATGTCGGCATCGATGCCGAGCGGCTGGTGGACCGCGCCGTCGATGCCCATCTCGTTCAGTTGCTGGACCATCAGCTTGCTCGGCGCCATCACCATGTCGAAGCGGCGGTACAGCCGCGCCAGGTAGCTGCGGGTGCCGCGCATGGCCAAATCGCCGAAGCGGTTCAACATCAGGCGCGGCAGGTCGGAGTGGTAGAAGGCCACCACCGGGATGCCGAGCTCGCGCTTGACGCGCAGCGCCGCCCAGGCGCCGTGACCGGCATCGCCCGCCTCGATCAGGTCCGGCTGCAGCGCGCGCAGGATGTTGGCGGTGGCGCCGATCGACGTCGGCATGCGGTAGCCGTGGATGCCGGGAAACGGGATGGAAGGAATCTCCACCAGCGCCGGCGCGACGCCGCCGCTATGGACATTCGGGCTGACGATGCTGTGGGCGATGCGGCTGCGCTGGGCCAGCCAGCGGGCCTTGGCGTTCAGGTAGGTGCTGACGCCGCCGCCTTCCGCGGCATAGAACATGGTGATATCGACGAGGTGCATGCTGGAGACCCACTTGAGTGAGGCCCACGATAGCAGCGCATGACAGCGGCGGTTTGCGCACACTCAAATGGATCCGGTCAACGACCTTGCAGCGCGGCGCGCCGGCAGTGGCGGGCTCGGCGCTCGGCGCTCGGCGTTCAGTAGTGGCGCCGGCTCAGGTAGCGCGCCGGTCGAGCATGGCGCGCGCGATGGTGCCGGCGTCGACGTATTCGAGTTCGCCGCCGACCGGCACGCCGCGCGCCAGGCGCGACACGCGCAGGCCGCGCGCTTTGAGCATCTCGCTGATGTAGTGCGCCGTCGCTTCGCCTTCGTTGGTGAAGTTGGTGGCCAGCACTACTTCGCCGACGACGCCGTCGGCGGCGCGCCCGATCAGTTTTTCGAGGTGGATGTCTTTCGGGCCGATGCCGTCCAGCGGCGACAGGCGCCCCATCAGCACGAAGTACAGGCCCTTGTACGTCAGCGTCTGCTCGATCATCATCTGGTCGGCCGGCGTTTCGACGACGCACAGCAAGGCGCGGTCGCGCGCGTCGTCCTGGCACAGGTCGCACACGTCGGTTTCGGCGAAGGTATTGCACATGGCGCAGTGGTGCACCGTGTCGACCGCCTGGTAGAGCGCGCGCGACAGCATCGCCGCGCCCTCGCGGTCATGCTGCAGCAAATGAAACGCCATGCGCTGCGCCGATTTCGGGCCGACGCCTGGCAACCTGCGCAACGCCTCGGTCAGGAAATCGAGCGACTTCGACATGGGCGAATCAGAACGGCATCTTGAAGCCTGGCGGCAGCGCCATGCCGGCGGTCATGCCGCTCATCTTTTCAGCCGAAGTCGCTTCCGCTTTGCGCACCGCATCGTTGAAGGCGGCGGCGACCAGGTCTTCGAGCATGTCCTTGTCGTCGGCCAGCAGCGACGGATCGATCGACACGCGCTTGACGTCGTTCTTGCACGTCATGACGATTTTCACCAGGCCGGCGCCGGACTGGCCTTCGACTTCGACCAGCGCCAGCTGCTCCTGCGCCTTCTTCATGTTGTCCTGCATGGTCTGGGCTTGCTTCATCAAGCCTGCGAGCTGGTTCTTCATCATGATGGTGTTCTCCGAGATCTAAAAAGTAGACAAACAATAGGGTGATTAATTCCGTTCAGGGGGCGACGGCCGGCGGTCGCACTGAACCTTGCACAACGAAGGCGCCGAACTGGCGCGCCATTTCCTGCACGAACGGATCGGCGGCGACGGTCTGCTCGGCCTGCTGCATGCGTTGCTCGCGGTAAGCCTGCGCCTCGACGCTGGCGGTGTACCACACCTGGCCGAGGTCGATCTCGACGGCGACGCGGGTGTTCGGGAAGCGGTCCTGGATGGCGGCCGTCAGCTTTTCGGTGTTGCCGCCGGCGCGCAGCGTATCGATCGGCGCGCGCAGCCGGAACGTGCTCTGGTGGCCGTCGCTGGTGCAGTCGATCAGTTCGGTCTGCAGCGCCAGCTGCTGCGACACGCCGCGCAATGCCAGCGTTGCCGCCAGCGCCGGCCAGTTGCCGTCCCATTCGATTTCCGGCACCGGCGCAATCACGTACTCAGGGCGCGGCGCGGCCGGCGCGCGCGCGGCGGCCGGTGCGGCGGCCACGGCCGGCGCTTCCTGCGTCAGCGCGGTGTCGTCGGAAAATTCGGTGACCCACGATGGCGGGCCGTCATCCTCGTCGGCTTGCTGCGCGGCAGGCTGATCCCATGGCGGCGGCGGCGCGGACGGCGCGGACGGCGCTGCCTTGGCCACAACTGATGGCGCCGCGGCGGCCGCGGCTGGCGGCGGTGGTGGCGGCGCGGGCTCCGGGTCAGGCGGCGGCGCCGCCGCTTGCGGCGCGGCGGCGTTGGCGGCTGCCTGGTTCGACATCGCTGTCGGCCGCTTCGGCGACACGTTCTGGCCGCGGCTGGCCGCGCGGGCCGCTTCAAGGGCTGCATTGATGGCGGCGCGCGCCGAATTCATTGCCGGCGCGCCGGTCGCTGCGGGAGCGGCCGGCGGCGCAGCTTGCACCGGCGGCGGCGGCGCCGGACGTGCCTGCTGGACCGGCGGCGGCGGCGTCACCGCGGCGTGGCTTGCCACTGCCGCGGACGCGGCGCGCGCCGGCGCTGGCGATGGAGCCGGACGCGGCTGCACCGGCGGACGCGCGACAGCCGGGCCGGCCGGCGCAACGCCTTCCGCGCCGCCATTGCCTGGACGGAAAGCGAGCATGCGCAGCAAGGTCATCGCAAAGCCGGCGTACTCATCCGGCGCGAGGCCGATCTCGTTACGGCCATGCACCGCGATCTGGTAGAACAACTGCACTTCCTGCGCATCGAAGGCCGCTGCCAGGCGCATGATGTCGGCCAGTTCCGGCAAGTCTTCCGGCACCGCCGACGGCACCGATTGGGCCAGCGCGATCCGGTGCAGCAAGGTGCCGAGATCCTGCAGCGCGCCGTTGTACGACAGGCTGCGGCTGGCCATCTCGTCGGCCACCGCCATCAGGTCGGCGCCGTCCTGCGCCAGCAGCGCGTCGAGCAGGCGCACCAGGTACGACTGGTCGAGCGCGCCGAGCATGCCCTGCACCGCTTCGAGCGTCACTTCGCCGGCGGCGTAGGCGATGGCCTGGTCGGTCAGCGACAGCGCATCGCGCATCGAGCCGTGCGCGCCTTGCGCCAGCAGGCGCAGCGCCGGCTGTTCGAAGGTAATGCCCTCCTGCCCGAGAATATTGTCGAGGTGGCTGATGATATGCCCCGGCGGCATCTGTTTCAGGTTGAACTGAAGGCAGCGCGACAGCACGGTGACGGGAATCTTCTGCGGATCGGTCGTTGCCAGGATGAACTTGACGTGCTCGGGCGGCTCTTCCAGCGTCTTCAGCATCGAGTTGAAGGCGTGGTTGGTCAGCATGTGCACCTCGTCGATCATGTAGACCTTGAAGCGCGCGTTCGATGGCGCGTACACCGCCTGCTCGAGCAGCTGGGCCATCTCGTCGACGCCGCGGTTCGACGCCGCGTCCATCTCTATATAGTCGACGAAGCGGCCGGCATCGATCGCGGTGCAGGCATCGCACACGCCGCACGGGGTGGCGGTGATGCCGCCGGTGCCGTCCGGGCCGATGCAATTGAGCGATTTGGCCAGGATCCGCGACAGCGTGGTCTTGCCGACGCCGCGCGTACCTGTAAACAGATAGGCGTGGTGCAGGCGGCCGGTTTGCAGCGCGTGCGACAAGGCACGGACGACGTGTTCCTGGCCGACCAGCGTTTCAAAGTTGCGGGGACGGTATTTACGGGCGAGAACTTGATAGGACATGCTGGGATTTTACCGTAGATAGCGGGCGCAGCGGGGAAACATGCTGCCTGGGCGGCAATTGTAGCAGTCGATGTGGGGAGGGTGAAAGCGGCACTGAAAGCGCGTCGAAAACGCGCTGAGAAAGAATGAGGAGGCGAGCCTGATCTGCGGCACTCATGGGTAATAGCCGTGGCTGCTTCGTTCCCGACCTGACCAGGTTAGCCATGCCACGATGCGCAGGGGCCCGCCAGCGATCATTATAACCGACCCGCTCGATAATGGAAACAACCACCACCCCCCCGGAGGTGTAGCGGCGGCTGATGTTGAGCTCGTGTCCGATTGCCGGCACTGACCCCGGAGGAAGTTAGATGCCGAGTTCTTGCCAGATGGTGTCGATGCGCGCCTTCACGGCCGGCGTCATCGCAATCGTCGTGCCCCATTCGCGGTTCGTTTCGCCCGGCCACTTGTTGGTGGCGTCGATGCCCATCTTGCTGCCAAGGCCGCTCACCGGCGAGGCGAAATCGAGGTAGTCGATCGGCGTGTTGTCGACCAGCAGCGTGTCGCGCAGCGGATCGACCCGGGTCGTGATCGCCCAGATCACTTCCTTCCAGTCGCGGATGTCGACGTCTTCGTCGACCACGACAATGAACTTGGTGTACATGAACTGGCGCAGGAAACTCCAGACGCCGAACATCACCCGCTTGGCATGGCCGGCATACTGCTTCTTGATCTGCACTACCGCCATCCGATAGCTGCAGCCTTCCGGCGGCAGGTAGAAATCGGTGATTTCGCTGAACTGCTTTTGCAGCAGCGGAATGAAGACCTCGTTGAGCGCCACGCCCAGCACGGCAGGCTCGTCCGGCGGCTTGCCTGTATACGTAGAGTGATAGATCGGATTGCGCCGCATCGTGATGCGCTCGATCGTAAACACCGGAAAGCTGTCCTGCTCATTGTAATAGCCGGTATGGTCGCCAAACGGGCCCTCCAGCGCGTGCTCGTAGCCGGACGGATGGTTCGGATCGGCCAGGATATGGCCTTCCAGCACGATCTCGGCCGAGGCCGGCACGCGCAGCTCGCTGCCAATCGCCTTCACCAGCGTGGTCCGGCTGCCGCGCAACAGGCCGGCGAACTGGTATTCGGACAGGCTGTCGGGCACCGGCGTCACGGCGCCCAGGATGGTGGCCGGATCGGCGCCGAGCGCGACGGCAACCGGATACGGCTGACCCTTGCTGGCAATGCCGTGCTCACGAAAGTCGAGCGCCCCGCCGCGGTGCGCCAGCCAGCGCATGATCACCTTGTTGGGCCCGAGCACCTGCTGGCGATAAATGCCCAGGTTCTGGCGCTTCTTGTTGGGCCCCTTGGTAATGACCAGGCCCCAGGTAATGAGCGGAGCGGCGTCGCCCGGCCAGCAGTGCTGGATCGGCAGGCGCGACAGGTCGACGTCGTTGCCTTCCCAGACGATTTCCTGGCAAGGCGCGCCGCGCACTTCCTTCGGCGACATGTCCCACACCGCCTTCACGAGCGAACCGAGTCCCATCAAGTCCTTGAAGCCTTTCGGCGGCTCCGGCTCCTTCAGCTGCGCCAGCACGTGGCCGATCTTGCGCAGCTCGCCCACGTCGGTGGCGCCCATCCCGAGCGCGACCCGGCGCGGCGTGCCGAACAGGTTGCCCAGCACCGGCATGTCGTGGCCGGTGGGATGCTCGAACAGCAAGGCCGGTCCGCCGGCGCGCAAAACGCGGTCGCACACCTCAGTCATCTCCAGATTTGGCGAAACGGGCGTGGAAATGCGCTTTAATTCGCCAATTTCTTGCAACTGAGAAACAAAATCACGCAGATCAGTGTATTTCATCGGTTTTTAATTTTTCTTCGGCAGATAGGGAGTTGTTGAATTAGCCACGATAAGTGATTGATTTCATGCGACTTTGCTGCGATGCAGTATCATAAGTAAGATCTAAAAGTTATAAAGAACTGTCGTGCTAGTATTGACTTGATATAAACCAGCTTCTACAATTTGCCTACTTGATGAGAGCGGTACGTCCAAAGGACATGATTTTAGCCTGTTCTCATACTTTCACGGGGTCGGGGCCCCACATGACATTTTAGGAGTGTTTCCAATAGGCGTCTGCCTTATCCCCGGAAACAGTTGTTTAGCCACTGGCCCAATACCTCTGGGAACGGCCAGCTCAAGCAAGCAATGACGGCGTTGATTCGCACGCAACAGCGGCGATAGACGATATTTCTGATGCACGGCATTTGATGTCCGATGTGCGCTTTTTTAGCGCCGTGGGGACAGCTTTTTCCGCGACAAAGGGGAATTCGATGATAAATCGTTTCAACGGGGCGACAGTAAAGCTCGCCCAAACTATGGCTGCCCAGCCTGTCACGTGGTCTTCCGTGACGAAAACGGCCCGTGGTCTCGCGACCACCGCGCAGCACACCCTGACCGTATTCGGTCTTTCCGCAGTAGCAGTTGTGGCCGTCCTGTATGCCCGTCCCGACATGGCACACCAGGTTTCGCAGTTCCTTGCGCCGCCGGCGCCGGTAGTTGCACAGGCGGCGCCAGCGTCAGCGCCCGCGCCAGTACTCGCTTCGCTGATGCATGAGCAGCCTGTGGCCAGTGCCGCCGTCGACGTGGCGCCGATACCGGTCGCATCCGGCAAGGCAATGGCAGGCAACACGAAGCAGCAGCAATTCGTCACCTCGTGGCTGGCCAAGCGTTACCGCGTTGCCGGCGACGCCGCCAACATGCTGGTATCGACCGCCTACTCCACGGCGCACGACATCAAGCTCGACCCGCTGCTGATCCTGGCCGTGATGGCGATCGAATCGGGCCTGAACCCGTTTGCTGAAAGTTCGGTTGGCGCGCAGGGGCTGATGCAAGTGATGTCGAAGATTCACCACGAAAAGTTCCAGAAGCTGGGCGGCGTGCAGGCTGCGCTCAATCCAGTGGCGAACATCCGCGTCGGCGCGCTGATCCTCAAGGATTACGTCACCCGCGGCGGTTCGATTGAAGCCGGCCTGAAAAAGTACGTTGGCGCTGCCGCGTTCGAGACCGACTCCGGCTACGGCTCGAAGGTGCTGGCTGAGTATCGCCGCCTGAAGCAGGTTGCCGGCGGCCAGCGCGTACCGACGACGAACTCGCCAGCCCAGGTTGTTGCCAAGGCGGCGCCCGCCCCGGCAGAGCCGAAGCCTGAAGTAACGCTGCCGGAGCAAGGCAACGACGCCATCGCCGGTCTGTAATCTGACCGCGACGCACGTAAAAAAGCCACCGGCAGTCTGCGGTGGCTTTTTTTACGTCCCCGCCATCTTCGCGAGGAACCATGCTGAGCACACATGTGCAAAAGCCGCCTGCATCACTGCGGCGGCTTTTTCATTGCATCGATGCTGCCTGCGAACCGGTTACCGGCGCGAATCCGCCGCCACTTCGTCGGCGCGCAGCTTCGGCGCCAGCTTGTCGAGCACGCCGTTGACATACTTGTGCCCGTCGATGCCGCCGAACGACTTGGTCAGCTCGACCGCCTCGTTGATGACCACGCGGTAAGGAATTTCCAGATTGTTCTTCAGCTCGTATGCGCCAAGCAGCAACACCCCGTGCTCGATCGGCGACAATTCCTTGACGCCGCGGTCGATCAGCGGCGCGAACGCCTCGCGCAGCGCCACCGAATCCTTGATCGCGCCATACAGCAACGCGGCGAAGTGATCGGCATCGGCCTTCTCGAAACCGTGTGCGGCGCGGATGTTGTTGACGACGGTGGTCGCGTCTTCATTATTGAGCAGCCACTGATATAGTCCCTGCAACGCAAACTCGCGCGCCCGATGACGGGGCGTGCGGTTCTTGCTCGGGTTGGCGTGCGGGGTCTTGTCTGTCATGGTGTACTTACCTGTTCTTAAATCCGGTTTTAATCTTCGTCGGCTTGCAACTCTTCGAGCGCCAGCAGCAGGTTGGCCATCTCGACGGCGCAGCGCGCCGCTTCGGTGCCCTTCTCCGCCATGCGCGCTTCGGCCTGCTCGTCGTTCTCGGTGGTCAGCACCGCATTGGCAATCGGCATGCCGTAGTCGAGGCCGATGCGGGTGATGCCGGCGCCGGACTCGTTCGATACCAGCTCGAAGTGGTAGGTCTCGCCGCGGATCACCGCGCCCAGCGCCACCAGCGCGTCGAACTGCTGGGTCTCGGCCATCTTCTGCAGCGCCAGCGGAATTTCCAGCGCGCCCGGCACGGTCACGTGCAGCACGTCTTCGTCCGACACGCCCAGGTGCTTGAGCTCGGCCAGGCAGGACGACAACAGGCCATGGCCGACGTCGGCGTTAAAGCGCGCCTGCACGATGCCGATGCGCAGTCCGCTACCGGTCAAATTGCTTTCATAAGTTCCTACCGTCATGGCTGGCCTCTTGATATGTGGGTAAATATTTGAATGAATGCGTCAATGGTACGCTTCAGGCGCCCGGCTTGGCGAGATATCCGGTCACTTCGAGGTCGAAACCTGTCATCGACGGCATCTTGCGCGGGCTGGCCAGCAGTTGCATCTTGCCCACGCCAAGGTCCTTCAGGATCTGGGCGCCGATGCCGTAGGTGCGCAAGTCCATGCTGGCGGCGCGGCCGGCCGGCTTGAGCGCCGGCGTGTCGAGCGCGGCAAAGTGGGCAAACAGCTGGTCGGCCGATTCGCCGCAATTGAGCAACACCATCACGCCGCGTTCGGACTGCTTGATCGCCTGCATCGCCGACGCCATCGTCCACGAGTGCGTCGTGGCGCGGCTTTCCAGCAAGTCGAGGATCGAGACCGGCTGGTGCACGCGCACCAGCGACTCCAGGTTCGGCGCCAGTTCGCCATGCACCATCGCCAAGTGCGCCGAGCCGCTCGGCGTGTCGCGGAAAGCGACCAGGCGGAATTCGCCAAACTCGGTGTTGACCTGGCGCTCGGCCACGCGTTCGACCAGGCACTCGTTCTGCCCGCGGTAATGGATCAGGTCGGCAATGGTGCCGATCTTCAGCTTGTGTTCCCTGGCAAACTCGAGCAGGTCCGGCAGGCGCGCCATGGTGCCGTCGTCGTTCATGATCTCGCAGATCACCGACGCCGGCGTCAGGCCGGCCATCTCGGTCAGGTCGCAGCCGGCTTCAGTGTGGCCGGCGCGCATCAGCACGCCGCCCTTGACGGCCTTGAGCGGAAAGATATGGCCGGGCTGCACGATGTCGGACGGCTTGGCGCCCTTGGCGACGGCCACCTGCACCGTCTTGGCGCGGTCGGCGGCCGAGATGCCGGTGGTGACGCCTTCGGCGGCCTCGATCGAAACGGTGAAATTGGTGCCAAACGAGGTGCCGTTACGCGACGTCATCATGCCGATGTCGAGCTGGTCGCAGCGCTCTTCGGTGAGCGTCAGGCAGATCAGGCCGCGCGCATGCTTGGCCATGAAATTGATGGCCTCGGGCGTGACGAAATCGGCGGCCAGCACCAGGTCGCCCTCGTTCTCGCGGTCTTCCTCGTCGACCAGGATGACCATCCGGCCTGCGCGCAGTTCGGCAACGATTTCCTGGGTGCTGGAGATAGACATATGGGATTCCTCTGGGACGGGCGAGTTGCGCAATCCGCTATTTTAAAGGATTTGGCGGCATCCCACCGGCTAAACGCTGCCGCAGTTCAACTCATCGGCAGCGAAATTCGTCGGGCCGCCCGGAAACATTGCTGATAGACTAATCATCTCGACCATTCGGAACCCGGCCGTTCGCCCGTACAATGCGCCATCGCGCGCCTTCTTGCGGCCACTCCTATTCTACTCGTCCCGATGACCAAGAAAAATCTCCTCACCACCGTATGTCTGGCAGCTTCCCTGCTGCTGCACGCTTCCGCGGCGCTGGCCGCCATCCGGCTGTCCGACCCGATCCCGGTCGGCCCGCAAGTGAAGGTGGGGAAGCTGCCCAACGGGCTCACTTACTACATCCAGAAAAACGGCAAGCCCGAAAAGAAGCTCGAACTGCGCCTGGTGATCAAGGCCGGCTCGGTGCTCGAAGACGACGACCAGCAGGGCCTCGCCCACTTCCTCGAGCACATGGCCTTCAACGGCTCGACCAACTTCAAGAAGCACGAACTGATCTCGTACTTGCAGTCGATCGGCGTCAAGTTCGGCGCCGACCTGAATGCGTACACCAGCTTCGACGAGACGGTCTACATCCTGCCCATCCCGACCGACAGCAGCGAGAACGTGCGCAAGGGCTTCCTGGTGCTGCAGGACTGGGCCCAGGGCATGACCCTGAACCCGGACGACATCGACAAGGAGCGCGGCATCGTGCTCGAAGAGGCGCGCCTCGGCAAAGGCGCCGACGACCGCATGAGCAAGGTGCTGCTGCCGAAGTTCTTCAACGGCTCGCGCTACGCGCAGCGCCTGCCGATCGGCCAGGAAGCGGTACTGAAAAACTTCAAGCACGACGCCGTGCGCCGCTTCTACCGCGACTGGTATCGCCCCAACCTGATGGCGGTGGTGGTGGTCGGCGACATCGAGCCGGCCGCCGCCGAGAAGCTGGTCAAGGCGCACTTTTCAGGCCTGAAAAATCCGCCGCGCCCGCGCGCGCGCCAGCCGGTGCGCATCCCGACCCTGTCGAACACCGAGGCGGTGGTCGTCACCGACAAGGAGGCATCGGGAAACACCGTCACGATCCGCTATCCGGTCCAGGAAGCGCGCGACCGCGATACTTTTGCCGACTACCGCGAAAAGCTGATCCAGTCGCTGTTCGCCTCGATGATGAGCCAGCGGCTGCAGGAAATGGCGCAGCAGGCCGAGCCGCCGTTCATGGCCGCCAGCAGTTCGCTGTCGCGCATCACCCCGCGCTACGAAGCGTATGAGCTGAACGCGGCGCTCGGCAAGGGCGGCGCGGCGCCGGCGATCGACGCGCTGGTGCAGGAAAACCAGCGCGCGCGCCAGTTCGGCTTCAGCGCGCAGGAACTCGAACGCGTCAAGAAAAACCTGATGCGCACCATGGAACGCGCCCACAGCGAGCGCGATAAAACCAACTCGCGCGTCTACGCCGCCGAATACATCCGCAACTTCCTGCAGCAGGAATCGATCGCCGGCATCGAGAACGAATACCGCTACGTGCAAGAGCTCGTGCCCGGCATTAGCGTCGATGAAGTTAACCGCTTCGCGCGCAAGACGATCCCGGTCGACACCTCGATGCTGGTGGCGTACTCCGGCTCGGACAAGGCCGAAACGCCGGCGCCGACCGGCCCGCAGCTGCTGGCCTGGACCGGCGCCGCCGCCAGGGTCAAGGTCGCCGCGCGCGAAGAAAAGCCGGTCGCCGATTCGTTGATGGCAAAGCTGCCGACCGCCGGCAGCATCGTCGGCGAAGTCGAGGACAAGGCGCTTGGCCTGACCACGCTGACGCTGTCGAACGGCGTCAAGGTCATCCTCAAACCGACCGACTTCAATAACGACCAGGTGATCCTGAGCGCCGACCGCTTCGGCGGCCAGACCCTGTTTGCCGAAGCCGACATCCTCAACGCGCGCTACGCCAGCGCGGTCGTCACAACGATGGGCCTGGCCGACATGTCCTTGCAGGAGATGCGCAAGGTCCTGGCCGGCAAAGCCGCCTCGGTCAGCGTCGGCCTCGGCCAATACGCCGACAATATCCTGGCCAGCTCAGGCACGGCCGACGTCGAGACCATGCTGCAGATGCTGTACCTGAAGTTCACCACCGTGCGGCGCGACGAGGACTTGTACAAGTCCTTCCTGGGCAAGCAGGTGGAGAGCGCGCGCAACGTCATGGCTCAGCCGGAGGCGGTGTTCCAGGACACCCTGATCTCGACCCTGTACAACAACAATCCGTGGATCGCGCGGCCGCCGCGGCCGGACGACTTTTCGAAGCTGAGCCTCGATCGCAGCATCGCCATTTTCAAGGAACGCTTCAGCAGCGCCAAGGGCATGACCTTCATCGTGGTCGGCAGCTTCGACAAAGCCAGGATCCGGCCGCTGATCGCCACCTACCTGGCCAGCCTGCCGACCACCGATCTGCCCATCGGCTACAAGGACGTCGGCGTGCGCCCGGTGACCGGCGTGGTCAAGAAAGAGGTGTACGCCGGCTCGGAAGCGAAGAGCCATGTCTCGCTCACCTTCCACGGCGACGCCGTGTACTCGCGCGAAGAAGCGCTGCGCCTTCGCGTGCTGATGGACGTGATGAACATCCGCATCACCGATATCCTGCGCGAGAAGCTCACGCTGATCTACGGCGGCGGCATGGGCGGCACCGTCAGCAAGATCCCGTACGGCAGCTATTCGATCGGCGTGTCGCTGCCGACCGGGCCGGCCAACGTCGACAAGGTGATCGCCGCGACCTTTGCCGAGATCGCGCAGATGAAGGAACAGGGGCCGGCCGCGGCCGACCTCGACAAGGTCAAGCAGAACCTGCTGCAGACGCACCGCCGCTCGATTCGCGAGAACGGCTACTGGCTGTCGTACCTGAAGCTGACGGCGCTGCAGGACTATGAGCCGGATTCGATTTTGACGTACGAACAGCGGCTGGCGGCGGTGTCGGCGAACGACCTGAAGGAAGCGGCCAGGCGCTACTTCGACCTGAACAACTACGTGCAGCTGGTGCTGTACCCCGAAAAGAAATAGGGACGCGCGACTGCTGGACGATGATGTGCCAGGAGCACCAAAGAAAACGCCGCGAACATGACGCGGCGTTTTTGCTTCCAGCGAACCGTTTGACTATGCCTTTTGCACCGACAGCATCCGCTCGACGTAGCGCGCAATCAGGTCGATCTCGAGATTGACCCGGCTGCCGGCGCGCAGGTGCTTGAGCGTCGTGACCGAAATCGTGTGCGGGATCAGGTTGATCGAGAAGCGGCACACGCCGCCGTCGATATCCTGGACCCGGTTCACCGTCAGCGACACGCCATTGACCACCACCGACCCTTTAAATGCCAGGAACTTGGCCAGCTCGCGCGGCGCATCGATGACCAGCTCCCACGATTCGCCGACCGCCTCGAACCGGTGCACGATGCCCAGTCCATCGACGTGGCCCGACACCAGGTGGCCGCCGAGGCGCTCGGCCAGGGTCAGCGCCTTTTCGAGATTGACTTCGCCGATGGCATCGAGCCCTGCGGTGCAGTTGAGGCTCTCGCGCGAGACGTCGACGCTGAATGCGGACGCCGTCTTTTCGACCACGGTCATGCAGGCGCCGTTGATGGCGATCGAGTCGCCCAGCGCGACGTCGTCCAGCGACAGCGGGCCGGCGTCGATGTCCAGGCGCACGCCCGCTTCGAGGCCGCCAGCGAGCGGTTGGACCGAACTGATTTTTCCTACGGCGGCGACAATTCCAGTAAACATGCGGCGTACTTCCTAAATATGGGGGATTCTTGCAAGGATACGCAAGTCTTCTCCAACCTGCTTGACCTCGTGGAATTTGAGCCGCTGACGCAGCTCCAGCGACTGCAGCGGCCCGATAGCGAACATGCCTTGCGCGTCGCCGATCAGGCTGGGCGCCAGGTACACCAGCAGCTCGTCGACGCAGCCCTCGCGGATCAGCGAACCGTTCAGCTTGGCGCCGGCTTCGACGTGCACCTCGTTGATCTCGCGCCGTCCCAGTTCGCGCATCAGCGCCGGCAGGTCGACCTTGCCGGCGTCGTTGGGCAGCATGATGACTTCATGGCCGGCTGCGCGCAGGGCCGCTTCCTTCGCCGGATTGGCGCTGGCCGCGACGATCCAGCTGGCGGCGCCAGCCAGCACGCGCGCGTCGAGCGCGATGTCGAGGTTGCTGTCGACGATCACGCGGCGCGGCTGGCGCGGCGTGTCGATGCCGCGCACGGTCAGTTGCGGATCGTCGGCCTTGACGGTGCCGATGCCGGTCAGGATGGCGCAGGCGCGCGCGCGCCAGGCGTGGCCGTCGGCGCGCGCTTCGGGCCCGGTAATCCACTGGCTTTCGCCGCTGTGCAGCGCCGTCATGCCGTCAAGGCTGGCCGCCGCCTTCAGGCGCACCCACGGCAGGCCGCGCCGCATGCGCGAGAAGAAGCCGATGTTCATTTCGTAGGCCTGCTCGGCCAGCACGCCGGAGGCGACCGCGATGCCGGCCGCCTTCAGCCTGGCCAGCCCCTGCCCGGCCACCAGCGGATTCGGGTCTTCCATCGCCGCCACCACCCGGCCAAGGCCGGCGCGCACCAGCGCGTCCGAACACGGCGGCGTGCGGCCATGGTGGTTGCACGGCTCGAGCGTGACGTAGGCGGTGGCGCCGCGCACGTCGTTGCCGCGCGCGGCGGCGTCGCGCAGCGCCTCGATCTCGGCGTGCGCCTGGCCGGCCGGCTGCGTGTGGCCGGCGCCGATCACCGCGCCGCCCTGCACGATCACGCAGCCGATGCGCGGATTGGGCGCGGTGATGAACATGCCGCGGGCGGCCCATTCCAGCGCCAGCGTCATGCCATCGGTGTCGTTCAGTATTTGCACGGTCGTCTTGTCGGTTGGTGAATCAGGGATCGTCGCCGCCGCAGCTGGCGCCGTCGCGCGCCGGATCGCAGATGCGCGCGCGGCCCAGCATGTTGATCTTGATGCGCCGGCGCTGCTGGCCCATCGCCAGCGACAGCGTGCCCCAGCGCGCCGCCAGGCTGCTGGTATCGGAACAGCTGCGACCCATACTATTATAAGCAAGATAGGCCGCGCCCTGTTGGCTCGAAAATGCGCCGTCGACGGCGATACCCGGCGCCAGCGGCTCGTGCCGCATGATGACCTCCTCGGCGCCGCCGGGCCGGCGGTCGCCATCCGCGTCGACGAACACCACCCAGCCGCCGCTCCAGTCAACGGCCGCGCTGTCGGCAGGCACGAGCATCACCTTGCGCCCGCGCGCGATCGCCTGCGTGCGGGCCAGGTCGATGGCGCCGAACAGGTCGCCGACCGCCGCCTTCAGCTGTTGCGACCGGATCATCTGGCGCAGGTCGGGCAGCGCGACGCTCATCGTCACCGCCGCAATCGCCAGCACGACCGCCAGTTCCACCAGCGTGAAGCCGCGCCGGCGCCGGGTGCTCATGGCCAGCAGCGGCCGGACGGTCCGCTGGCGCTGCGTTCACCGGCGCTGTTGAGCGTGAGCGTTTCGCAGTCGGCGTCGCGGAAATTGGCGTCGACCTTGGCGGTGCCTGGCGTGGCCAGCACCTCGACGCACTGCGACAGCTCGCGGCCAGGGCAGGCGCGCGCACTCAGTTCGTACGCGCTGCCGGCCGCGGCGCCGCCGGAATACCACTTGAAGCGCTTTTCCTGCGCGTCGCTCGACTCGGACGAAAAGCCGATGTAGGTGTTGGCGCGCGTGTAGAAGCGCTCCTGCTGCTGGATCGTCTCGATCAGCGCGATCTGCCCTTCCAGCCGGCGCGTCTTGGTGACGAAGCCGGCGTAGCTCGGATAGGCGATGGCGGCGAGTATCACCACGATCGCCAGCACGACCAGCACCTCGACCAGCGTAAATCCGCGCTCGGGCTTCATCACTTTCCTTTACTTGGTGGCGGCTTCGTGCAGTTCCTGCCAGTTGGCCACTTCGCGCCAACTGACGCGGCCAGCCGGCACGCCGATGTCGACTTGCTCTACCTCAGGCGCACCGCCGTCGGCCTGCAGGTGAACGACGCCAAGCTTGCGGGTCACGCGCGCGGCGCCAGTTGGCGTGGGCGCGGCGCTGATGGCGCTCAGTTGCAGAATGACCGGAAGCGGGCCTTTCCTCTTCTTCCCTGTTGAATTGCCGCCAAGCGCCGCGCCGCTGCTGTCGAATGCGAATCCATACAGCGTATCGAGCATGTAGGTACGGGTCGACGGGCCGGCGCAAGGATCGGCGCCTGGAATGACCGTGCTGACAAGGACTGTGCGGCCCGCCACAACAGGGCTGGCGCCGAGCCGCTCGCCATCGGTCGACGAATAGGGAAAGTCGAAATACCATCCCTTCCTGGCGCGCGGCCCGGTGTAGTCGAATTCATCGCCGTCGATGGTGTAGGTCTCATCGCCCGACAGCGTGCGGCGCACCAGTTCGCTGCGCCCGTTCACCATTTCCGGCGGACTGGCCGCGCTGTCCTTCACCGCGTAGAACGACTGCACGGCGAAATTGGCCGTCTGCCCGTCCTGGCTGCCGGTGCCGAACAGGATCAGGTAGCCGCCGCCAGGCGCAAACACCGCCTGCGGCGCATGGCTGATCGGCTGGCGCCGGCCTTCGTCGTCGCGCGCCTCGAACAGCGGCCCGATGGAAAACGGCAGCTTGCTCAGGTCGAAGCGCCACATCGTGCCGTGCGAGTCGCCGGCGTAGGCATAACGCACGCTGCCATCGCTGGCCCGCACCAGCCCTGGCTGGCCGAGCGCGTTTGCCAGGCCGGGGACGGCCGGGATCACATCGAGCTTGTAGTAGTTGATGTCGCGCTGCCAGCGCTCGGTGGCCGGTTTGTCCAGCGCCAGCAGGAACAGCGCGCCATCCGGTCCGGCCTCGGCGCCGCTCGCGACCACCGCAAAATAGCGGTACTGCGGCGCCGATTCCTTGATGCCGACCTTGATCCTGGCGATCAGCGGCGCGAGGCCGACGTGGCCGATGGCAGGGTCGTCGCGCTCGGTGAACTCCCACAAGGCGCGCTCGCCGCCCTCGAACGCGGCAGGGTCGCTGACATCGAGCGCGAACACGCCGCGCGCGCCCATGCCCATGCCCGACACCAACACCGAGCGCCAGCGATCGCCCAGCAGTGCCTCGGCCTGGCCTGCGCTGGCGTCGACGTAGGGGCGGTGACGGTAGCCCGGGTCGCTCAGCTGGCCGAGCACGGGCAGCAGCGCGTTGGGGATGTAGGCGAACAGTTCGGCGCCGTCGCGGGCATCGAACGCATGCAGCATGCCGTCGTTGGCGCCGAGGTAGACCGCCTCGACGCGGCGCCTGTAGCGCGCATGAAAGGCATCGTAGCCCGGTCCCGCCACCGCAGGCGATGGCGCGCCGACGAAGAGCGGCGTGCTGTGAATGGTGTCGCCGAGGACGCCGGCGCGGCGGCGGAATACGCCGTCCGGCTGGCCGATCTCGCGCCCCCGCTCTCCGCGCAGGAACGCCACCCGGTCTGCGCCAAGCCCGCCGGCATCGAGCCAGCCACGTTCTTCGTTGGCCAAAGCGTCCCATTCGAATGGGACGCTGGCGGTTGATTCGTCCGCGTTGCGCAGCAGCGTGTAGATCTTGCGCTCTTGCGGGGATGGCCGCGGCGTGGGACTTCCCGTCAGCACGGCGCCCGCCTCCCACAGCGGTGTGCCGTCGATCGAGACCGTGCCGTCCGCACCAACGGCCAACCCGCGCGAAGTCAGTTGGCCGGTCCAGGTTACATCGTCGAAGCTTGATTCGAGCAGCACGCCAGATCCATTGCCGCGCACGGCGACCGCGGAGCGGCCGGGGCGTTGCCCTGGCTGAAGCGGCGTGGCCGCGGCGCGCATGCACGCTGTCGGGCTTATCCTGCCTGCCCGACTAGGAGTAGCGGTCGCGCCGGCTACGTCTCGCTGGCCGGGCAGCGCGTCCGCGGGGCGTCTCAACCCCTGCGCCGCGGACGGGCCTGTCGCCACCACCTTGCGGTAGAACGACTGCAGCACCACGTGCGTGCTGGGACGAACGCCGAATCCGATCGCGGTGACGCGATAGACGTTGGCAGTCAGCTGGCCGGCGCCCTCGCCGGCGCGCCCCAGCGGCATCAGTTCGATGACATAGCGCGGCGCCCTGCCCGGCAGCGCGCCGCCGCCAGTGGGCAGCGCGGCGCCGGTGAATTGTCCATACGGGACGGCGGCATCGGTTGCGCCGGACAGGTTCACCATGTGCCAGGCCGGCGCAGCCTGCGCGTACGCGCATAATCCGAGGTTGTCCTGCCCTCGCCCGCAGCCGTCGGCAAAGCCCAGCGCGCTGCCGCCGGCGAACAGCGCGGCGCGCGCAGACACCGGATTGGCGCCGCCTTCGATGTCGCGCTCGGCGTCGGCAAGGCCGGCCTCCGCTGCCTGGAAGGCGATGTGGCGGTCGCGTTCACTGCGCGCCGATTTCTCGGCATTGAGCGCGGTGTGCGCCGCCGCCAGGCCGACGATCGTGATCGCCACCAGCACGAACAGCGCCGTCATCAACGCAGCGCCGCCGGCGCGCCCAGCGCGCCTCATCGCGCCACCTCGGCCGGCGCATTGCGCAGCAGGACGGCGGCGGCGAACAGGCGCCGCTCGCGGTCGCGCAGCTCGTCGGGCAGCCGGTCTTCGGCCAGCTGCACGCCGCGGTCGGCGACGCCGAAGCCGTCGGAATATGCGCGGCCGAACAGGTCGAACACGATCGGCTCGCCGCCGGGCCGGGCCCGCGCGCCATGCAGCACCAGCGCCACCCGCACGGCGGTGACGCGCTTCCAATGCGTGCGCCGGCGCAGTTCGCGTTCGCGCGCCGCCGGGTCGGCCGCCGCCAGCACCAGCGCGGCGTCGCGCTCGTCGACGACGGACGCGCTGGCAAACTCGTTGGCCACGCCATCGGGCGGCGAATCGGTATCGACGCCGTACAGCACCTGGAAGGTATCGACGCCGCCGATGATCGCGTCCGCGCCCCAGCGGGTCTTGCCGCGGTATTTGCAGCGCAGCTCCGCCTCGCCGCCGGCGTTGCGGCCGACGTAGAAGATGCTCCAGCCGTCGTCGTCCTCGCCGACGGCAAAGCCGGCGCAGCTGACCACGCTGCCGTCGGCGGCGCCGCTGAAGCGCACCGCCAGCACGTCGCTGCCGTTGACGGCGTCGGCAAGCGGCGAGTCGATGCCTTCGGCCGCGCGGCTGAGCGAGCGGGCGTCGATGCCGCGGATGTACGGCGGCGCCGTGGCCTGGTCGGCGCCGGCCTGGTCGCGCTCCCAGTTGACGAACGCCGCCTGGCGCGCCGCGCGCGTGACGACTTCGAGCGCGTAGCGGCCATTGTCGTCCAGCCCCGCGGCGTCGACCTGCACCAGGTAGGCGGCATTGGCCGACACCAGCAGGCCGCCGGCCAGCAGCATAGCGAGCATGCCGACGGCGCAGGCGACCATTAGTTCGGCCAGGGTGGCGCCGCGCTGGCGCCGCCGCGCGATCATTTGGCAGCTCCCGGCCACGCGATGGCCACGCTGGGCGCGAATTCACCGGCGCCGTCATGCGCATCGCTGCCGTTGCCCTCCTTGCCGCGCCATCCGAGCTTGACGACAAACGGCGCGGTCGCATCGCCGCCACAGGCCCAGCGCAGCGCGCCGCGGGCCGGATCCCACACGTCGCTGTCGCGGCATACCACCACGCGCCCGCCAGGAAAGCCGGCGTGGACGGCGAGCTTGAGGCGAAAGAGTTCGGCGGCGGCCATTTGCGCGCCGCTGCAGGCGTCGCCAGGCAGGCAGTGCGGGCCAGTTGGCGCGGGCGGTCCGTCGGCGGCGGCGTCGTAATCGAGGTCCAGCAAAGGCGCGCCGGCAGCGGCATTGGCACGCATGCTGTCGGCCAGGCTGCTGGCCAGCTGCACGCCGTTCGACATCAGGCTCGATTGGTGGCGGGTGCGCTGCGCCGCGAGCTGGGTGGCGGCGGCGCCGAGAATGCCGACGGCGAGCACGAAGACCGCCACCAGCACTTCAAGGAGCGAGTAGCCGCTGCTGGAAGCCAGGCGACAAGGACGAAGAAGAAGATGATAACGCGCCCGCAAAGCCAATCGCACCACTCCACCTCCGTAAGCTGCGCTCTTGCAGGCGCGTGCGCGGCCGGCAGTTTTTTACTGCAGAGCCTGCATGCTGCGTAGTGACCTGGATCGCTTGAGTACCAAGTTATCAGGCGTGTTGAAGCCAGCCGTGAGGTGGCTCAATCGTGCAGGGAAGGTGAAAAACGACGGCGCTATTTGCGCGGTTTGGGCGCTTGTCCGACTTCGGCGATCGCTTCTTGGAATTCGGCCAGGTCCTCGAAGTTCTTGTAGACGGAGGCGAAGCGGATGTAGGCGATCTTGTCGAGGCGTTTGAGCTCCTGCATCACCAGTTCGCCGACGTAGCCGCTGTCGACTTCGCGGCGTCCGCTGGTGAGCAGCTTTTCCTCGATGGTGGCCACGGCGGTGTCGATCGCCTCGGCCGACACCGGGCGCTTGCGCAGCGCCAGCATGAAACTGCCGCGCAGCTTGGCCGGCGCGAACTCGGTGCGGCTGCCGTTCTTCTTGACGATGATCGGCATCGACAGCTCGATGCGCTCGTAGGTGGTAAAGCGTTTGTCGCACTGCGCGCAGCGGCGCCGGCGCCGCACGGCGTCGCCCTCCTCGGACACGCGCGTATCGAGGACCTGGGTTTCGTCATGCTGGCAGAACGGACATTTCATGGTGGCCCTGCGTGCGCTGCTTGATCGGCGCGGACCACCATCAGGCGGCCCGCGGGGTGCTGCAAACTACTCAGGCGGCGTAGACCGGATACTTGTCGGTCAGCTTCTTGACTTCGACCTTGACGCGTTCGATCGTCGCTTCGTCGTTCGGGTTATCGAGCACGTCGGCGATCAGGTTGCCGACCGTGGTCGCGTCGTCTTCCTTGAAGCCGCGCGTGGTGAACGCAGGGCTGCCGAGGCGGATGCCGGACGTGACGAACGGTTTTTGCGGATCGTTCGGGATGCCGTTCTTATTGCACGTCATGTGGGCGCGGCCGAGGATCGCTTCGGCTTCCTTGCCGGTCAGGTTTTTCGAACGCAGGTCGACCAGCATGACGTGCGACTCGGTGCGGCCCGAGACGATGCGCAGGCCGCGCGCGATGAGCGCCTTGGCCAGCGCGTCGGCGTTCTTGACGACCTGGGTCTGGTACTCGACGAATGCAGGTTCGAGCGCTTCCTTGAAGGCGACTGCCTTGCCGGCGATGACGTGCATCAGCGGGCCGCCCTGGATGCCGGGGAAGATCGCCGAGTTGATCTGCTTTTCGAATTCGGCCTTCATCAGGATGATGCCGCCGCGCGGGCCGCGCAGCGACTTGTGCGTGGTCGAGGTGACGAAGTCGGCGTGCGGCACCGGGTTCGGGTACAGGCCGGCGGCGATCAGGCCGGCGTAGTGCGCCATGTCGACCATGAAGTAGGCGCCGATTTCCTTGGCGATTTTCGAGAAGCGCTCGAAGTCGATCTTCAGCGAGAACGCCGAGGCGCCGGCGATGATCAGCTTCGGCTTGTGTTCGCGCGCCAGGCGCTCCATCGCCTCGTAGTCGATGTCTTCTTCCGGCGTCAGGCCGTAGGAGACGACGTTGAACCACTTGCCCGACATGTTCAGCGCCATGCCGTGGGTCAGGTGGCCGCCTTCGGCCAGCGACATGCCCATGATGGTGTCGCCAGGTTTGAGCATGGCGAAGAACACGCCCTGGTTGGCCTGCGAGCCGGAGTTCGGCTGCACGTTGGCCGCTTCCGCGCCGAACAGCTGCTTGACGCGGTCGATCGCCAACTGCTCGGCGATGTCGACGAATTCGCAGCCGCCGTAGTAGCGCTTGCCCGGATAGCCTTCGGCGTACTTGTTGGTCAGCTGCGAGCCTTGCGCTTCCATTACAGCTGGCGAGGTGTAGTTTTCGGACGCAATCAGTTCGATGTGGTCTTGCTGGCGCTGGTTTTCCTTCTGGATGGCGGCGAACAGGTCCGGGTCAACCTTGGCGAGCGTGTGATCTTTTGCAAACATGAAAAAAACTCCAATCGAATATCGGTGCGGAGCACCTGGCAGTATGGATCGAAATGAGGGAGACCGGAGAACCGAACAGGCAGCCTCATCGCGCGACTTCCATCGGTGGCTGCCCAGGCGAACGGCTAATGAAATCTCACGTTCCCCGGTGGAAGCCCACCTTTCGCCGACTGGCCTGACAGGCCGCGGCTTTTCGCCAGTTACGTGAGACGTAATGGAGGACAAATTGTAAGTTAAAGCCCCGGTTTGGGCAAGGAAACAGCCATTCAAGGGGCAATTCGAGGCAGACACGGGCAAAAGCTTCCGTTTCAGCTACAATTTATGCCAACTCCCCTCCTTTCCTCCTCACACGGAAATTCCATCATGATCGTATTCATTACCGGCGCTTCGGCCGGCTTCGGCGCCGAGATGGCGCGCACGTTCGTCGGCCACGGCCACCAGGTGGTCATCAGCGGGCGCCGCCAAGACCGGCTCGACGCACTCGCCGCGGAACTGGGCGAGCTGGCGCTGCCGCTGGTGATGGACGTGACGGACAAGGCGTCGATCAACGAGGCGCTGTCGCTGCTGCCGCAATCGTGGCGCCAGGTCGACGTGCTGATCAACAATGCCGGACTGGCGCTGGGCACCCAGCCGGCCCACGAGGCGCCGCTGGCCGACTGGGAAACCATGATCGCGACCAACTGCACCGGCCTGGTGACGATGACGCGCGCGCTGCTGCCGGCCATGGTCGCGCGCGGTAGCGGGCTGATCATCAACCTCGGTTCGGTCGCCGGCGCCTATCCTTACCCGGGTGGCAACGTGTACGGCGCAACCAAGGCGTTCGTCGACCAGTTCACCCTGAACCTGCGCGCCGACCTGGTGGGCACGGGCGTGCGCGCGACCAACCTGGCGCCGGGGCTGTGCGGCGGCACCGAGTTTTCCAACGTGCGCTTCAAGGGCGACGATGCGGCCGCAGCCAAGGTGTACGAAGGCACGGTGCCGTTGACGGCCAAGGATATCGCGCAGACGGCATACTGGATCGCGACGCTGCCGCCGCATATCAATGTAAACAGTATCGAGATGATGCCGACGTGCCAGGGCTTCGGCCCGTTCGCCATCAAGCGCGTCTAGGACATCCGATTCGGACCACAGACCTCGGCACGGTTTTTGGTTTGGAGGTGGGGGTAATGGTGGCGGCATGTATCGTTGTGCCGCTAATTGTTAGCAATTGTTACGGCGCTTGGCCTCGCATCCCCCGCTAACGTCTACTACGGACGCCTTCCCGCTCAGGCCGGCATATGTACGCTGCAGTACATTCGAAACGCAAAATGCCGTAAAATGTTTCTCAAGTTCACTAAATGCCTATTGAAATGCCCTCTGTTTTCACCTGGACCGTCCGCGTGTACTACGAGGATACCGACGCCGGCGGCATTGTGTACTACGCCAACTACCTGAAGTTTTTCGAGCGCGCGCGGACCGAGTGGCTGCGCGCAATCGGCGTCGATCAGCACGAACTGGCCGCGCAGCACGACGCGATGTTCGTCGTCAAGTCGGCGACCATCGACTATCATGCGCCGGCGAAACTCGATGATGTTATAACATTGACACTGGGGATCGAAAAGCTCGGCCGGGCGTCGATTCTGTTCGTGCAGCAGGCAACGCGCGGTGACGCGCTGCTGGCCAGCGCGCGCGTCAAGGTCGGCTGCGTCGACCGCGCCGTCAAGCCGCGGCCCCTGCCCGACGCGGTCGCTGATAAAATGCGTGCCGCCTGACACTCACCCACCTATTCAAAGCATAGCGACCACTCGATGAATGCAGCTCAAGATCTTTCCTTCCTGGCCCTGATCGGCAACGCCCACCTGATCGTTCAGCTCATCATGGCGCTGTTGCTGATCGTCTCGCTGACCAGCTGGACCTATATCTTCCGCAAGATGTTCGCGATCCGCGCCGCGCGCCGCCAGACCGAACAGTTCGAGCGCAGCTTCTGGGCCGGCGGCAACCTGCACACCCTGCACCAGAGCGCCAGCAGCCAGCGCGACCAGAGCGGCGCGCTGGCCCGCATCTTCGAAGCCGGCATGGGCGAATTCATCAAGGGCAAGCAGGTCGCCAAGGACGCGCTCGACATGGGCGCCGTGCTCGACAGCGCGCGCCGCGCCATGCGCGCCGCCTTCCAGCGCGAGCTCGACGGCCTCGACATCCACCTGAATTTCCTCGCCTCGGTCGGCTCGGTGTCGCCGTACGTCGGCCTGCTCGGCACCGTGTGGGGCATCATGAATGCGTTCCGCGGCTTGGCCAACGTGCAGCAGGCAACCCTGGCGGCAGTGGCGCCCGGCATCGCCGAAGCGCTGATCGCCACCGCGATCGGCCTGTTCGCCGCGATCCCGGCGGTGGTGGCGTACAACCGCTTCACCCACGACATCGACCGCCTGGCGATCCGCTTCGAGAGCTTCGTCGAAGAATTCTCGAACATCTTGCAGCGCCAGTCGCGCTAAGCACTGAACGGAGAACCAGATGGCATCCTTTTCCAGCAGCTTGCGCGGTGGCCGCGGCCGAAAATTCAAGTCCGAGATCAACGTCGTGCCGTACATCGACGTGATGCTGGTGCTGCTGATCATCTTCATGGTGGTTCCGCCGGCCAACAGCCCGAGCGTGATCAACCTGCCGAGCGCGGAAAAGTCGGCGTTGCCGCCGGACGATTACATCCACGTGGTGCTCAAGCCGGACACGTCGCTGTCGATCGGCATCAACGGCAAGAACCGCAGCGCGCCGCAGGACATGCCGAACCGCACCGCCCTGCTGCGCAGCCTGCGCACCTTGCACGCGGAAAACCCGGAGTACCCGGTGCTGATCGCCGGCGACAAGGAAAGCAAGTACGACGACGTCGTCCAGCTGATCTCGGAAGCGAAGAAGATGGGCATCAACCGGGTCGGACTGGCAACCAAGTAATGGCCGAACACAATGACTAGCGCAACTGCAAACGGCGCCCCCTACCACGTGCCGCCCGAACCGAGCCGCTGGCCGTCGATCGTGCTGGCCGCGGCGGTGCATGCCGGTTTGCTCGCGTTCCTGTACATCGGCGTGAGCTGGCAGAACACCACGCCGGTGCAGGTCGAGGCCGAAGTATGGGACATGAAGACGCAAAGCGCGGCGCCGCCGCCACCGCCGCCGCCGGAAGTGATCGAGCCGGCGCCGGTGCCGGTGCCGCAGCCGGTGCCGGTGCCGGTGCCGAAGGTGGTGCAGCAGCCGCCGCCGAAGGTGGAAGAGCCGGTCGCGCCGAAAGCGCCCGACATCGCCCTCGAACGCGAGAAGCGCAAGGCCGAAAAGCGCAAGGAACTGGAAGAAGAGAAAAAGCTGGAAGAGCAGAAGCTGGCCAAGGAAATGAAGGCGAAGCAACTGGCCGACAAGAAGGCACAGGAACTGGCCGACAAGAAGGAACAAGAGCTGGCCGACAAGAAAGCCGAGCAGAAAGAACAAGAGCTGGCCAAGAAGCTGGAAGAAAAGAAGCTGGCCGAAAAGCTGAAGGCCGAAAAAATGGCCAAGGCGAAAGAGGAAGCAGCGTCCGAGAAACGTCGCGCCGCCGAACTGAGCCGCATGATGGCCGGCGCGGGCACCAGCGGCGAAGCGGCGAAGTCGACCGCGTCGCGCGTCGACACCAGCTACCTGGCAGCCATTAACAGCAAGATCAAGAGCAGCACGTCGTACGCCGGCAGCACCGCAGTGCCCGGCAAGCCGGAAGTGGTCTTCAAGATTGAGCAGTTGCCGAGCGGCGAGATTATCTCCGTGCGGCTGACCAAGAGCAGCGGCATCCCCGCCTTCGATGATGCGGTAGAGAAAGGCATTCTCAAATCGTCGCCACTGCCAAAGAATAAAAATGGTACCGTGTTGCGCACGCTTGAGATTGCTTTCGCGATGAAGGACTTGAAATGATAGCGCCCGTTTCCATCAACCTGGACCGAATCGACCCATGAAGAAAAAAATCCCCCTCTTTTTGTTTGGACTTAGCCTGATCGCCGGCGCCGCGCAGGCGCAGGTGCGCGTTGAAATCCAGGGTGTCTCGAGCACCCAGATCCCGATCGCGATTGCCGCGTTTGCCGATGAAGGCGTGGCGCCGGCGCAGATGTCGGCCGTCATCAAGGCCGACCTCGAGCGCAGCGGCGTGTTCAAGGTAATAGACGCCGGCACCGCGCTGTCGGACACGTCGGCGATCGACTTCGCCCAGTGGAAGTCGCGCGGCGCCGATGCGCTCGTCGTCGGCAGCGTCGTGCGCGCCGCCGACGGCCGCTTCGAAGTGCGCTACAAGCTGCTCGACACGATCAAGTCGTCGCAGCTGTCGGCGCTGTCGAACACCGTCACGGCCAAGTACGCTCGCCTGCAGGGGCACCGCATCGCCGACGACATCTACGAGAAGCTGACCGGCACGCGCGGCGCCTTCTCGACCCGCATCGCTTACGTCAACAAAGTGAGCAACAGTGACTACCGCCTCGAAGTGGCCGACGCCGACGGCGAAGGCATGCAGGTCGCCGCGCGCGGCAAGGAGCCGATCATTTCGCCGGCCTGGTCGCCCGACGGCGGCAAGGTCGCCTACGTGTCGTTCGAGCAGCGCAAGCCAGTTGTCTATGTGCAGAACCTGGTCACCGGCGAGCGCAAGGTCATCTCGAACCAAAAAGGCAGCAACTCGGCGCCGGCCTGGTCGCCGGACGGCGCGCGCCTGGCGGTGACCTTGTCGAAGGACGGCCACTCGCAGATTTACGGCGTGAATGCCGACGGCAGCGGCCTGCGCCGGCTGTCGAACAGCAACGGCATCGACACCGAGCCGCAGTTTTCGGCCGATGGCCAGAGCATCTATTTTCTCAGCGACCGCAGCGGCGGCCCGCAGATCTACAAGATGAGCGCCAGCGGCGGCAACGCCACCCGCGTCACCTTCAACGGCAGCTACAACGTCAGCCCGCGCATCTCGTCGGACGGCAAGACGCTGGCGTGGATCTCGCAGCGCGACGGCGCCTACTCGCTGTACGCGATGGACCTGGCCAGCGGCCAGGAACAGCGCCTGGCAGTTGGCGCCACCGAACCGAGTTTTTCACCGAACGGCAAATACATCATGTACGCGACGGCCGGTCGCAGCGGCCTGGCCGTAGTGTCGGTGGACGGGCGCGTCAAGCAGCGCCTGACGACGAATGCAGGAAATATCAGGGCGCCCAGCTGGGGCCCATTCATGAAGTAAGTTTTTAACACTGACCAGGAGAAAATAACATGCGCAACTTTAAGAGTTTGGCCTTCATAGTTTCGAGCGCAGCCTTGCTGTCCGCTTGCAGCTCGCCCGTTAAATTGAACGACGCCCCGGTTGTCGAGCGCACGCCAGAGCGCGCCGCACAGCCAGTGGCCGACAGCCGCGACATCCGTCCAGTCGAGACCGGCTCCGCCGATCCGCTGAACGATCCAAAAGGCGTGCTGGCCAAGCGCAGCATCTACTTCGACTACGACAGCTTCGTCGTGCGTGACGATGCCCGCCAGACGGTCGAGAACCACTCCGGTTACCTGACCAAGAACAAGGCGCGCAAGGTCCTGATCCAGGGCAATACCGACGAGCGCGGCGGCACCGAGTACAACCTGGCGCTGGGCCAGAAGCGTGCTGAAGCGGTGCGCAAGGCAATGAGCACGATGGGCGTAGCCGAGACGCAGATGGAAGCGGTCTCGCTGGGCGAAGAAAAGCCGAAAGCTGTAGGCGCCAACGAAGCGGCCTGGGCTGAGAACCGCCGCGCCGATATCGTCTATTAATCGATTGCCTGATACGGCCGATTGACAACGGGGCGGCATGCGGTACAGACTGCATCCGCCCCGCTTTTTTCAGAAAGTCACGACCATGAAAAATACCAAATTCCGCATTGCAGCCGCATGCCTGGCGCTGGCCGCCTGGATTCCGCTGCATGCCAGTGCCGGCCTGCTCGACGACGACGAAGCGCGCAAGGCGATCCTCGACCTGCGCGTGAAGGTCGAGAACCTGTCGCGCGACATGAACGCGCGCATCGACACCAAGTCCGACAAGAGCGCCTCGCTCGAGCTGGTCAATCAGCACGAACAGACGATGCAGGAGATCGCGCGCCTGCGCGGCCAGCTCGAAGTGCTGGCCAACGAAATCTCCAACTCGCAAAAACGGCAGAAGGATTTCTACGCCGACCTCGATTCGCGCATCGCCAAACTCGAGCCGCGCCAGGTGAACATCGACGGCAAGCAGGAAGAAGTCGACGCCAGCGAACTGAAGTCGTATCAAGCGGCGATGGCGATCTTCAAGTCGGGCGACTACAAGACGGCCGCCAATGCGCTGTCGGCGTTCGTGCGCCGCTATCCCGATTCGAGCTACTCGCCGAACGCGCAGTACTACCTCGGCAACGCGTTCTACGCGCAGCGCGATTACAAGAGCGCGATCACGGCGCAGGAAGTCGTTGCAAGCACGTACAAGGACAGTGCCACGGCGCCTGACGCGATCCTCAACATTGCCAGCAGCTACACCGAGCTGAAGGACAAGAAGAACGCCAGGAAGGCCTTGCAGCAGCTGGTGCTGAAGTACCCTGACTCGTCGGCCGCGGCCGCCGCGAAAGACCGCCTGGCAACGCTGAAGTAAGGCAAATTGCAAAAAAATATGGCCTTGGGCATTTGACAGGAACGCTGGCGCCCCCTATAATCTTGCTTCTTTCGGGTCGTTAGCTCAGCTGGTAGAGCAGCGGACTTTTAATCCGTTGGTCGCAGGTTCGAATCCCGCACGGCCTACCACGAATGCGCAGTAAGCAAAATTGAAGGAATTACGAGAAATCGTAATTCCTTTTTTTGTTTGCGGGGGGCCTGATCTTAGCTCCTCTTAGGCCGTAATTGTGCGGTATGTTGAGGCACTATTGACCTAAGCAAGTTTCGCCGTCTATGCAGGCGTCTGTTCGGTTAACAAAACCTCGGCCGAGCCCCTGAAGTTGAGGCGTGCGTAGTGCCAGCGTCAGTTCTCGATGACGCCTCACGCAGAGCACCGGCCACATTTGTCGTTCGCGTGCCGCAGGACCTATCCAGAAGGGAACACTGCGCTACGGTGGTTGCCATATGCCCCATCAGCACGTCAGTTCGCCAGCTCGCTGAGCCTGTGAGACGGGAGTTTAAATTGGCCACAAAGCCGTCCACATGCTGAACTGCGACCCTTTGGAATCTAAAAGGCGCTTTGGACGCTGCCGCCCCCCACTGAATCTACGAGCTCCCTTCGCTTCGTACTGTTTAGACCCGAAAAGGCCGTATCTCGGGCTATCCGTCAACCGATGACTGGCTTGCCTTTTCATCAGAGCGTCAGTTCAATCCGATCTAGCTTACCAACAGCTTCGGATGAAATTCGCTTCCGGTTGTCACTTTATGCAACCACGGTCGGTTCTTGTAGGTGCACTTAAGCATTCGACCATTAACCACGGTATTTAAAGCCGATAACATCGGCCCGATTCTTGCAATGATCACTGATTCCATGCGGATCAACGTAATAGTTTAAGCCGAATCAACACACGACCACTGACCACGCATGAGCTTGACGCAACACAGCTTCGCTTCATCTTGCCCAACGCAAAAAAAAATAAAACTTATACTCAGGAAATCAGTGTTGCACAGAAGAATCTACTTCAACTGATTACCTGACGGCCTTTTCTCAGGAGAATTTACGTAATTGCCTCAATTATAAACTTTAGCGTTCCAACTTTTTGAAGGGTTACCTCAATGAAACACTCTATCGAAAATATTGATTCTGGTATTCAAGAACTGTCCGTTGATGAAGTAAATTGCGTCAGCGGCGCGGCATTAAACGTGACTGACGCCGGCGGTGCAGGCGCGCTGATGGCGGGAATCGCGGCCGGGGCTTTCGGAACCGGATGGGGGGCTATAGGTGTAGGCGCCGCTTTCGCCGCGGCGCCCGTCGCAGTCGTAGCAATGGCTGGTTTGTCTCTGTACGCAGGATACGCCTTACTCAGAAGGAAGTAACATACGACATGCTGCGGCGCGGCAACTTTCTCCGCGACGCAGCTAACGTGAAGGGGCAAACAATGACAACTTGCAGCACAGCTTGGCCACTTAGTTCGCACTATACAACTAGACCGTTGCGTTCAACATTAGTTGCAAGCACGGCTCTATTTGCTGTGTACTTAATGTTTGAAACTTCAGAGCCGCGCTCTACAAATTTGCCTATTTTCACCGTCAGCGTTGTGTACGCATTTGTATTAATGCTGCTCCTGTCGAAACAACATAAAAATAAAATCACCCCGCAGGTAATATCAGTGGACGGCAACGTCCTCATCATACCGAGGGTTTTTTCCAAATCTCATCATATTTACCTACATGAAATAAAGTCGGTTGAGAAATCAAAACCTTGCGCCAAAAATCTTTTTGTTTTAATAGGACGCTATAACAAGTCAACGATTTTTATCGATAGACTCGGCTTCTCGACAGCTAAGGATTTCGAGAATTTCGCAGCACTCGTGGCTCAGTTAGCTTCTAAAAATCAAACTGATGAATATTTGCAGCGCATTGCATCAATCACGGCTAGAAATAATCTTAAGAGTCAATTCGCCATAATAATAATCTCGCTAACCTGGCTAGCATTGTATGCTCTTGTCTGCACTACAGGAATCGATAAAATTAGCGACTCTGCGATTACGAAAGGGGCGTTGACAAAAGATACTTTAAAGCTAGATGAGCTTTATCGCCTTGCTTCGTCATTTTTTTTACATTTGAATCCTATTCACCTCGGATTAAATGTCATGACCTTTTCGATTATAAGCAGAAATATCGAGCTTATGCTAGGACGTGTACGAATGGTAAACATTCTGTTCCTCTCTGCAGTCACCGGGTCTTTGCTAAGTTGGGCATTCTCAAGTTATTCATTGGTAATCGGCGCTTCAGGCGGAATACTCGGGCTTCTTGGTGCCTATTTCGTGATATGCGTGCGCTATCCGCGAAGCTTCCCAGGAAGTGTTTCAACATCAGGCCGAGCAATATCACTCGTGCTGATTCTACAACTTTGCTCTGATCTTACGATCCCAGGAGTGGATATTTTTAGTCATATTGGAGGACTGGTATTCGGCATTACGTACGCATACTTGATATCGCGTTTTCGTACCTTAGTCAGTTTCGACTCGGTATCCCCAATAGAGTTCCGCGTATCGGCAACCGCATCGTGCCTCTACCTTGGAGGTTTAATATACTTTCTAGCATTGTATATCACCGCGCTCTAATCTTCAGTTTTACCTTCCGCCATTCGCACTAATTGTCCGTCCCGTCGTCCACACATATAACGCGATGAAGTCTCCTTCACGCAGATGCGAACGCCGGCCGGCTCCACATGCGAAAGGTGCATCTTTGCAAGTGCGATCTAACGAGATGTCTGCGCATTCGTCCAAATCGATACGGTGTCAGTTGTTCTCTTGTCGCCGTCTATACCTAAAAGAGATCACCAGTACAATACAAATTATTGACCAAAGGCAAATGCTAGCCCGGATGCAGCAGCGAATATAGTACTTTCCCGATAGCTAGACTCCCACTCCTGATAGATGAATAATTCGCCACTCTTCCGCAAGGCTGCTTTAACCGCTCAGCGCGTTAGAGGAGTCGGAAGTATCGTGCTTATACGGCCTATATCATTCACATTCTTCACTGCTGCTGCGGTCGGTATGGGGTTGTTCATCGTAATTTTTTTGATGGTTGGCAGCTACACCAAGCGCACCACTGTCTCTGGCCAACTCGCCCCGGACGTGGGGGTACTAAAAATCTATGTTCCACAATCGGGCTCGGTATTGGAAAAGCGGGTGCGTGAGGGGCAATTGGTCAAGCGAGGTGATCTGTTGTTCGTCGTCTCGAGCGAGCGCCAGAGCAGTACGGAGGGTGGTATTCAGGGAACTATCAGCCGCCAAGTGAAATTACGCGAGCAATCTCTCCGCGAGGAACTAAGTCAAACTCGTAGGCTGCAACGAGAGGATGTAAGCGCATTGCAGCATAAAATTAGCGCTCTTGAATCTGAGCAGGCGAACGTCAACCATCAGTTGCAAGGTCAGCACGCGCGCATCGAGTTGGCCGAAGCGGCCGTAAAACGCGCCTCTCAGCTATTCGCCCAAGGCTATTTCTCCGCGGAGATGACACAGCAAAAGGAGGCCGACCTTCTTGACCAGCGCAACCGCATGCGCGCGCTCGAACGTGACCGACTTAATGTCGCGAGAGAGTTGCAGAACCAAAAGACTGAACTAGCCAGCCTCCCGCTGCGCCAGCATAACCAACTGGCGCATATTGAGCGCCTTCTTATGAACACCGATCAGGAGTGGACCGAAAGCGAAGCTAAGCGTCGCATAGCGATCCTCACTCCTGAAAACGGGATAGCCACGGCAATAACAGCAGAGGTTGGTCAGAGTGTTGATGGGTCTAAACCCTTAATCAGCATCATTCCGAACCGGAGCGGTCATGCAAGCACACCTCTATGCCCCCAGCCGGGCCATCGGATTCATCCGCCCAGAGGACAATGTACTACTGCGCTTCCAAGCTTTCCCATATCAAAAATTTGGGCACACACGAGGAAAAGTCGCGTCAATATCCCGGACTGCATTATTGACCAACGAACTCGCCGGCGTGGCAAATGGCGCAACCGGGTACACCGAACCAGTTTATCGAATCACTGTGATTCTCGACAGGCAGGCCATCGTTGCCTACGGCACAGCACGGCCCTTGCAGGCCGGAATGCTGGTCGATGCCGATATCTTGCAGGAACGCCGAAAACTCTACGAGTGGGTGCTCGAACCCATCTACAGCCTCACGGGAAAACTATAAGCGCCTGCCAGACCCTATGCGTAATATCAATACCACCAGCGAGAGGAAGCCAAATGCCGTTTCTCGATAAATTGACCTTTGGGTTCGGCACGAAACTACCGGTTATTTTACAAACGGAAGCGACTGAATGCGGCTTGGCATGTCTGGCCATGGTTGCGGGATACCACCGCTGTCACACTGACCTGATGAGTTTGCGGCACCGCTTTCCGGTGTCGCTAAAAGGGGCAACGCTGGCCGGAGTGATCCGCGCAGCTAGTCAGCTTGGACTGGGCACCCGACCCGTTAAACTAGACCTCGATCATTTGCGCGAACTACGGCTTCCTTGCATCCTTCACTGGAATTTCAATCATTTTGTCGTTCTTAAGGAAGTCGGCGCTACGACTGTCACCATCCACGATCCCAGCCAGGGCGTTCGCACGCTATCCCGGAAAGAAGTTTCCGCAGCATTCACTGGGGTCGCGCTTGAAGCGTGGCCATCCCCGGGCTTTAAACCCCTAGCACCACGCCAGCGACTCCCGTTGCGCAACTTAATGGGCCGTGTCACGGGCCTTTTCGCTTCATGCTCGCAAATCATCCTCTTGGCACTCGCACTGGAAGTGTTCGCTTTGGTTGCACCATTTTTTATGCAATGGGTAATTGACCACGTCATCATTTCAGCAGATCGCAACCTTCTGACCACATTGGCAATTGGGTTCGGCCTGTTGATGCTATTGCAGCAGGCGGTTAGCGCCATGCGCGCGTGGATCGTGCTATATATGGGTACAACCTTGAGCTTGCAATGGCGGGCTAATGTGTTCTCGCACCTTATCCACCTACCCATCCAATATTTCGAAAAACGCCACCTAGGCGATGTTGTATCCCGTTTCGGTGCCACTCATCAAATTCAGCACACCTTGACCACTTCCTTTATTGAGGCGATCCTCGATGGTTTTATGACAATTGTCACGCTGGGTATGATGTTCCTGTACAGCCCGCTCCTAGCTCAGATCGCCGTAGGAGCCATGTTGCTGTACGCAGCCGGCCGATGGGCATGGTACAGTCCGCTACGCCACGCCACGGAGGAGCAACTTATACTCGCAGCGCGCCAGCAGACTCATTTTTTAGAAACTGTCCGAGGCGTGAAGGCGATCAAGCTGTTTCTGCGTCAGGACGAGCGGCGTGCAAGCTGGCTTTCTCTTTTGGTGGAGCAGATTAATGCGGAATTGCGCACTGAGCGACTACATCTGTTCTACAAGGTGCTCAACGGGCTATTATTCGGCATCGAAAACATCCTGATCATTTGGCTCGGCGCACGAATGGTCCTTGATGGAATTTTTACTCTTGGGGTTTTGATCGCATTTATGGCATATAAGGGACAATTTAATACCCGTGTTAGCGCCCTGATCGATAAGTTCTTCGAACTGAAAATGTTGCAACTGCAGGGAGAACGTCTTGCCGATATTGTGCATACGGACACGGAGTCTTCTGCAAGCACGCACGACTTGTACACTGCCGGCGACCTGTCGCCGACCATCGAAATACATGGTCTTCGCTATCGCTACGCGGACCAGGAACCGCTCGTGCTTGATGGAATCAGTATTTCAGTTGCAGCTGGCGAATCGGTCGCAATCGCGGGACCGTCGGGCGGCGGAAAGACTACCTTATTGAACCTCTTACTCGGGATTCTCCAACCTACCGAGGGTCAGATTTTGATAGGTGGTGTACCTCTCGAGCATCTGGGTGTGGACTTACTACGCAAGATGGTTGGAACAGTTCTGCAAGACGATGTACTATTCGCCGGTTCGATTGCCGACAACATTAGCTTTTTCGACCCTCATGCGAAACAGGACTGGATCGTTCAATGCGCGGAAATGGCTGCAATATCCGCCGACATAGCCGGCATGCCGATGAGCTACAACACCTTAGTCGGAGACATGGGGACGGTTTTATCGGGTGGCCAAAAACAACGCGTACTTCTAGCTCGCGCGCTTTACAAACGCCCCCGCATTCTGCTATTGGATGAGGCAACCAGTCATCTCGATATCGATAAAGAGCAGCGAGTTAACTCTGCCATCAAAGCATTGAAGATTACACGTTTAATCATTGCGCACCGTCCTGAGACTATCGTTAGTGCAGATCGTGCGATAATGATTTTAGGTGGTAAAGTAGTACAAGACGTTTCAATGTCGCCGCTCATAACTCCTCCCGGCCTAAACGACAAAGCGCTGGTCGAAGAGGCGTGAAAAACGCATCAAAGAATTTTACGCGGACGCGTGTTCCGCTCGGGTCGATCCCCGCTTGTCCGTCATTCACTGGCATTTGGGAGCGCACACCAGCATCCCGACTGCCGGAGACCAACACGTAAACGTGGCGGAAACGAATTTTTATTATTCCTTGCGCGCCACCCCCTCATCAAAGAAGCACCATGCCGACAAGCCGTAATCTAATTTATTCTCGTTCCCAATTCATTGTCAAGCACGCAATTTACATGCAAAATCGCCGGGTCATCCGGCGCTCGAAGGGGCAATCGTTGAGATCTCGAAACTGTATAATCACCTTTACGTCCGCTAGTGAGTACCTGCAATACTCATGAAAAACCTGCTCATCGCCTTCCTGCTCGCTATCTTCTCCCTACAGGCCGCTGCTGTGGCTGTTGGTGAGATGCTGCCGGCTGCCGCGAAGGTTGAGCAGCACCACGCAGCTGCTGCCGCTGACCTCGCGCAGCAGCTCGACGCAGTTGCCGACGAGGTAGAAGTGTCGTCGCCGGCAATCGAAGCATTGTCGGACTATCTCCCCGCCGAGTTGTCCATTCCGAAGTCCATCTTCAGCGCGCCCTACTGCCCCCTCGGCGACGCGGTTGTGCTGTCAATCCATCTTCCCAAGATCCAACCGCCTCCCCGCGGCTGAACGTTCACGATCTCTATCCGCAAGACGGGAATTTTCCCGGTCCTGCTAGTGTCCTGCAATGTGTTCGCGCATTTCACGTCTGTTGCCGGGCGTCGCGCCCGCGCTCATAGAAACTGGAGAAGAAAATGTTCAGCTCAATATTGTGGCCGGTGGACGGCACGCCGCTGTCGTTCACGCCGATGCAAACCATTATCAACCTGGCGAAGCTGTCTAACGCCACCGTCGCCGTCCTTTCAATCGCCGAGCCGCGCCTGTACCGCGCGTCCGATGCGGACGCCATCGCCGCAGGAAACCAGGTCGAGGACGACCACCTCACCAGCGCCAGGCGCGAGGTCGACAAGGCGCGCGCCGCGGTTGTGCAAGCCGGCGTCGTCTGCTACGACCTGGTGGCGCTGTCGGCACTGCCCAGCGCCGAGATCCTGCACACGGCCGAGCAGCGCGGCTGCGACCTGATCGTCATGGCCACGCGCGGCAAGATGGGCGTGGTTGACACCTTGTTCACCACAAGCTGCACGCAGGAAGTGATCGAGGCGTCGAAGGTGCCCGTGCTGGTGTTGCCGTGACGGTCTCACGCCGGCGCACCTGGCGTCCCGTTTCGAGCGGAACCGGTACAGTAACCAAAATGCCGTATCTCGAACCGTGGAGGATAAACGCGTGACCGACCATACCGATAGCCCGGCGCCGCAGCGCTTGCTGCTGGCAACCGACCTGTGCACGCGCTGCGACCGCCCACTTGACCGCGCCAAGCAGCTTGCCGCCGAATGGCAGGCCAGCCTGACCATCGTGATGGTGCGCGACGGGCCTGGCACGCCCGAGGAAGTGTCGTCCTGGCTCGACGGCAGCGATCCGGTGCACGCATTCGAGCAGGCCGCGCGCAACGAGGTGGCCGCCGAGTTCGCCGGCACCGGCGTGGCGGCGACGCTGCAGGTGGTGCGCGGCGACGTCACCGACGGCATCGTCCAGGCGGCCACCGCGCTGACCGACCCCGTCGTCATCATCGGCGCCTCGCGCGACGGCGGTTTTCAGCAGCTGTTCCTCGGCTCGACGGCAACGCGCCTGGCGCAGGAACTGGCGCAGCCGTTGCTGGTCGTGCGCCAGCGCACCCGCGGCAGCTACGCGCGGATCCTGGTGGCGAACGACTTCGGCGACGCCGCTCGCCGCGCACTGGACTCGGCCATCGCACTGTTCCCCGGACGCCTGATCACGCTGATGCACGTGCTGGAAGTGAGCCCGGCAGGGCCGCCCGCAGCGTACGCCGGCGCCATGCACCAGGCACAGCTGGACAGCGAAGGCTTCCTCGATCGCTGCGCCCTGCCCGACGACGCGCGCGCGCGGATCGACATCGTCATCGGCCACGGTGACGTGCCGGACGCAATCGCCGGCTATGTTGCCGCTGCGGCAACCGAGCTGGTGGTGCTGGGCGTACATCCGATCTCGGCCCTGGCACGTGTGTTCACCGGCAGCTACAGCGACGAGCTGCTGCGGCGCCTGCCGTGCGATACCTTGCTGGTGCGCGCAGCGTCGGGTAGCGCATGACGGGCCGGCGCGCCCCAACTCGCGTCACCCTTGCCGAAAGGGGCTGACGATGCTGCTGTTGCTGCTGTTGCTGCTGCCGTTCATCGCGGCGCTGGCGGCCGCCTGCATGCCCGGCCAGTCGCGCGACCGCCCGGCGCTCATTGCCGGCGGCGCCACGCTGGTGGCGCTGATGCTTGCCATCGCCCAGTTCGACACGATCGCCGCCGGCACCGTGCCGCAGGCGCGCTTCGCCTGGCTGCCGATGTTCGGCGTCGACCTCGTGCTGCGCATGGACGGCCTGGCGTGGGTGTTCACCGTGATGGTGCTGGGCATCGGCATGCTGGTGCTGCTGTATGCGCGCTACTACATGTCGCGGCGCGACCCCGTGCCGCGCTTTTATGCGTACATGCTGGCGTTCATGGGCTCGATGCTGGGCGTCGTCCTGTCGGGCAACCTGATCCAGCTGGTGGTGTTCTGGGAACTGACCAGCGTCACCTCTTTTCTCCTGATCGGCTACTGGCAGGAGCGCAACGACGCCCGGCGCGGCGCCCGCATGGCGTTCACCGTCACCGCCATCGGCGGCCTGTGCCTGCTGGCCGGCGTGCTGCTGCTCGGCCATATTGTCGGCAGCTACGATCTCAAGACGGTGCTCGCGGCCGGCGAAGCGATCCGCGCGCACGAGTGGTACGGCGCGGTGCTGGTGCTGGTCGTGCTCGGCGCGATGACGAAAAGCGCGCAGTTCCCGTTCCACTTCTGGCTGCCACACGCGATGGCGGCGCCCACACCGGTGTCGGCGTATCTGCATTCGGCGACGATGGTCAAGGCCGGCGTGTTCCTGCTGATCCGGCTGTGGCCGGTGCTCGCAGGCACCGAGGAATGGACGTGGCTGCTCGGCACGGCCGGCGTCTGCACCCTGCTGCTGGGCTCGTTTTACGCCATCTTCCAGAACGACATGAAGGGCTTGCTGGCGTATTCGACCATCAGCCATCTTGGCCTGATCGTCGTGCTGCTCAGTATCGGCACGCAGCTGTCGGTGGTCGCCGCGATTTTCCACACGATGAACCACGCGCTGTTCAAGGCGTCGCTGTTCATGGCGGTCGGCATCGTCGACCACGAGGCCGGCACGCGCGACATGCGCCAGCTGCGCGGCCTGCGCCACGCCATGCCGCATACCGCGGCGCTGGCAATCGTCGCCAGCGCCGCGATGGCCGGCGTGCCGCTGATGAACGGATTCCTGTCGAAGGAAATGTTTTTTGCCGAGACAATGCTCGTCGGCGGCACCGAGAACTGGTGGATGTCGGTGGCCGCCCTGATGATGGGCTTGTTCAGCGTGGTGTATTCCTTGCGCTTCATCAGCGTGTTTTTCGGGCCGCTGGCGACCAGCTTGCCGTCGGAGCCGCACGAGCCGCCGCGCTGGATGCGGGTGCCGATCGAGTTCCTGGTGCTGCTGTGCATCGCCGTCGGCGTCATGCCCGAGCGCGCCGTCGGCGCCGTGCTGGCCGTGGCGGCGCACGCGGTGCTGGGCCCGACCATCCCCGAGTTCAGCCTGGCGATATGGCATGGCGTCAACCTGCCGCTGCTGATGAGCGCGGTGGCGCTGGGCGGCGGCGCGCTGGCCTACCTGCTGCTGCGCAACCGCTTCGGTCTGGCGCAGCGTGATCGGGTGCCGGTGCTGCATCGGGTCAAAGGCGCGCAGTTTTACGAAAGCACGTTGCTGGGGCTGTCGCAAGGGGCCGCTTGGCTGCTGCGCTGGACCGGCACGCGGCGCCTGCAGCCGCAGCTGCTGGTGCTGGTGGCCGCAATGGTGGCGGTGCCGCTGATCGTCGCCCAGCCGTGGCAGGCGTTCGCGGCACCGAACCTGGCCGGCGCCGACCCGCTGTTCGCGCTGCTGTGGCTGATCGGCGCCGGCTGCGCCGTGGCCGCCGCGTGGAAGGCCAAGTACCACCGGCTGGCGGCGCTGGCGCTGGTCGGCGGCACGGGCCTGGTCACCAGCGTGACGTTCCTGTGGCTGTCGGCGCCCGACCTGGCGCTGACCCAGCTGATGGTCGAGACGGTGACGACGGTGCTGATCCTGCTCGGCCTGCGCTGGCTGCCGCCGCGCTTGCGCCCGGCGCACCTGGCCGCCGGCATCCCGCGCGCGACCTGGCGGCGCCGCGCGCGCGACGGTCTGGTCGCGGCCGCCGGCGGCACTGCGCTGGCGGCGGCCAGCTATGCGGTGCTGACCCAGCCGGCGGTGCCGAGCATCCGCGATTTTTTCGTGCTGCGCGCGCTCACCGAAGGCGGCGGCGCGAATGTCGTCAACGTGCTGCTGGTGGACTTCCGCGGTTTCGATACGATGGGCGAAATCACCGTGCTGTCGGCCGTCGCGCTGACGGTGTATGCGCTGCTGCGCCGCTTCCGGCCGGCGCCCGAGAGCATCGCCATCCCGATGCAACAGGCCAGCGACGTCGACCCGGCGATCGGCCAGAAGGCGGGGCAGCAGGCGCGCGACGGCTACCTGATGGTGCAGGCGGTGTACCTGCGCTTCCTGCTGCCGGTGATGGGCGTGATCGCCGTCTACTTCTTCATGCGCGGGCATAACCTGCCGGGCGGCGGCTTCGTCGCCGGCCTGATCTTCGCCACCGCGCTGATCGTGCAGTACATGGTGGCCGGCACCGAGTGGGTCGAGTCGCACCTGCGCCTGCGGCCGCACCGCTGGATCGGCTGGGGCCTGCTGACCGCGTGCGGCACTGGCGCGGGCGCCTGGCTGCTCGGCTACCCCTTCCTGACCAGCCACACCGCCCACGTCACGCTGCCGCTGCTGGGCGAGCTGCACCTGCCGTCAGCATTCGTGTTCGACTTCGGCGTGTTCCTCGTCGTCGTCGGCACCACGATGCTGATCCTGGTCGCGCTGGCCCACCTGTCGCTGCGCAGCCGCCGCATTCCGCTCGATGCGGCCCGCATCGTCGTCCCACCCGCCAAGGAGATCGGCTAATGGAAACCGTCATTTCGCTCGCCATCGGCATCGTCTTCGGCTCCGGCATCTGGCTGGTGCTGCGCCCGCGCAGCTTCCAGGTGCTCACTGGCCTGATGCTGATGTCGTACGCCGTCAACCTGTTCATCTTCGTCATGGGACGGCTGACGGTGAACAAGCCGCCGCTCACGCCGGCCGGCACTGTCGCCAACCCGGCGGCGCTGGCCGACCCGGTGCCGCAGGCGCTGGTGCTGACGGCGATCGTGATCGGCTTTGCCACCACCGCGCTGTACCTGGTGGTGATGATCGGCGCGCGAGGGCTGACCGGCACCGACCACGTCGACGGCGAGGAGCCCGAAGAATGACTCTCGCCTGGACCGACCACCTGATCGTGCTGCCGGTACTGCTGCCGCTGGTGGCCGGCGCCGTCATGGCGCCGTTCACCGAAGGGCGCCACAACCTCAAGTTCGCGCTCGGCTATGGCTCGGCGCTGGCGCTGCTGGCCAATGCGCTGGCGCTGATGGTGCTGGCCGACGGCAGCTGGCCGGGCGGGGTCGGCGTCTACTTCGCCGCCAACTGGGCCGCGCCGTTCGGCATCACGCTGGTGGCGGACCGGCTGTCGGCGCTGATGCTGGTGCTGACGGCGCTGCTGGCGCTGGCCGCGCTGCACTACGCGCAGCCGCGCTGGAGCCGGATCAGCGTGCACTTCCACTCGCTGTTCCAGTTTCTGCTGATGGGGATAAACGGCGCCTTCCTGACCCACGACATCTTCAACCTGTTCGTCTTCTTCGAGCTGATGCTGGCCGCCTCCTACGGCCTGGTCCTGCATGGCTACAACGCGGCTCGGCTGCGCGCCAGCATGCAGTACATCGCCGTTAACCTGGTGGCGGCGCTGCTGTTCCTGATCGGGATCGCGCTGATCTACGCCACCACCGGCACGCTCAACATGGCCGACCTGGCCAGGCAGGCGGCGGCATTGCAGGCGCCGTACCTCGGCCTGTTCAAGGCCGGCGTGGCCGTCATGGCGCTCGCCTTCCTGGTCAAGGGAGCCATGTGGCCGCTCGGGTTCTGGCTGCCGACCACCTACGCCGCCGCGTCGCCGCCGGTGGCCATCATGCTGGTGCTGATGACCAAAGTGGGCGCCTATGTCGTGCTGCGTATCTGGCTGCTGGTGTTCGCCGACGGCGCCGGCGCCGTGGCGCGCTTCGGCTACGATGCGCTGATGTGGGGCGGCATGGCGACCATCGTGTTCGGCGCGGCCGGCATGCTGGCCACCGACACGACCGGGCGCATCGCCGGCTATGCGGCGATCGTCTCGTCCGGCACGCTGCTGGCGGTGATCGGCTACGGCCAGCCGCAGCTCGTGACGGCCGCTCTGTACTACTTCATCGCGTCGACCATCGCAATTGCCGCTTTCGTGCTGCTGATCGAACTGATCGACCGCATGCGCACGCCGGGCGCCGCGCTGCTGGCGCTGACGATGGAAGCGTACGCCGTCGAGGATTCGCCGGCCGAACCGAAAGGCAGCGGCGTGCCGGCGGCGACGGCCTTCCTGTCGCTGGCGTTTGCCGCCTGCGCGCTGATGATCGCCGGGCTGCCGCCGCTGTCGGGCTTCGTCGCCAAGTTCGGCATGTTCCATGCGCTGCTTAATCCTGGCGCCGGCGCGGCGGCGATCGGCCCCGCCGGATGGGCCATCATGGCGCTGGTGTTTACGTCAGGCCTGATCGCCATCATCACCCTGCTGCGCTTTGGCGTGCGCACGTTCTGGGCGGGCGGCGCGATGCTGCCGCCGCGCCTGCACGCCGCGGAAGTGGTGCCGGTCGCGGCGCTGCTGGTGCTGTCGGTGGCGCTCACCGTCGAGGCGCAGCCGGTGTACGCCTACCTGGCGCGCATCAGCGCCGACATCCACCGCCCCGGCCTGTACGTCGAGCGCGTGCTGACGACGCCGGCGCTGCCGGGCCCCGCCAGCGGCAAGGAGGCGCCATGACACGCGTGCTGCCGTTCCCGGTCGTGTCGCTGGCGCTGTGCGCCCTGTGGCTGATGCTGAACCAGTCGCTCGGCGCCGCCGACGTGCTGTTCGGCGCCGTGCTGGGCGTGGCGATTCCGCTGCTGGGGCGCCGGCTGCAGCCGTTCGGCTATCCGCGCATGCGCGCGCCGCTGACGTTCGTGCGCCTGATGGCGACGGCAACGGTGGAAGTCGTGCGCTCGTGCTTCAACGTGTGCCGCCTGATCCTGTTCTCGAAGTACCCCGCCATCCGCTCGCAGTTCATCCTCGTGCCGCTGACGATCCGCGATCCCTACGGCCTGGCGATGCTGTCCTGCCTCATCAACATGACGCCGGGCACGGTGTGGGTCGAGCTGCTGCCCGAGCGGCACGAGCTGTCGCTGCATGTGTTCGACCTGCACGACGCGCAGTGGTGGATCGACACCATCCAGCGGCGCTACGAGCAGCCGCTGATCGAGATTTTTGAAACGGAGAAGAACAATGGAAACCCTGCTTGAAGTAGCGATCGGCTACGCGCTGGCGTGCATGCTGGTGGCGATGGTGTTTTGCGCGATCCGGCTAATGGTCGGCCCCTCGGCCAACGACCGCGTGCTGGCGCTCGACACGCTGTGGATGTGCGGCATGTTGCTGGCGGTGGTGCTTGGCCTGCGCTTCGGCACCCAGGTGTATTTTGAAGTGGCGATCCTGATCGCGCTGGTCGGCTTTGTGTCGACGATCGCGATGGCGAAATTCCTGATGCGCGGGGAGATCATCGAATGAACGGCCTCGCGCAATTGCCAGGGTGGGCGGCGGCGGGCGTGTCGCTGCTGCTGATCGTCGGCGCCAGCATCGTGTTGATCGGCGCGCTCGGCCTGCTGCGCCTGCCGTCTTTCTACCAGCGCATCCACGGACCGGCCATCATCGTCACGCTCGGCGCCGGCTGCCTCTTGATGGCGTCGATGCTGTATTTCACCGTGGCGCAGTCACGCCTGGTCATCCACGAGATCATCATTTCGGTATTCCTGCTGATGACGGCGCCGGTCGTGACGATGACGATCATGCGCGCCGCGGTATATCGCGACCTGCGCGCGCGCCGGCACGATAGCGGCGTCGCCGCCGGTGACGTTTACGGCCCGGCCGACCCGCCGCGGGAACCGGGCGAGTGACCGCTAGGCGGTCGCCGGTGCACCGTGCGAAGGCACTCCCGGCCCGGCCGACGGATACTTGAGGAAAGGCGCCGTCTGCTCCAAGCGCGCCGCCAAAGCGGAAAGGGCCGGATAGTTTGCCGCCGGGACGAGATGGGCAAGCATCGCCCCGGTAAAGCCAGCCCCAGACCACCGCGGCCGTCATCTACATCATGCCGCCGCATCAGTACCCGACCGGCACTATGCTGGAAGTGCCTCGCCGCCTTGGCATGCTCGCGCACGCCAAGGCATGCGGCGCCTTGATCATCGGAGGACGACTACGACAGCAAGTTTTCGCCATGAAGGACCGCCGCTGCCCGCGATGCAGGGCTTGGCGGGCGACGCGCCGGTGATCTACCTCGGCACCTTCAGCAAGACGATGCTTCCGGCGCTGCGCACGGGACAAATGATAGTGCCGGAAAATCTGACGGCGCCTTTAGGCGCGGTGCTCGCCCGGATGGCGTCGCAGATGCGCGTCGCGACCAGCTGGCGCTAGTCGATTTTTTACGGACGGAGCAGGTCGCGTGCACCTGCGCCGTACGCGCGAGCTCGGCCGGCATTGACCTGTCGTTCCGGATCCGTCGATGCGCGCCTGGGCGGCACCCACATCGCGGCGGCCGCGATGGAACGAGGCAAGCACGGCAGGACGCGCCGACGGTCTTAGCCGCGAGCGAATTCGTAAAATGGAAACGGTTTTCAATGCCGTTAACGCTGCAAAGTCGAGGCGCTTTGAAACAACAGTGTCTGCTATTGACAGTACAGTTCACCAAGGCGCGGCGACCTCGTTCACATCGTTTACGGGCATGCTGCTGAACGTGAAGATGTTCCAGCCCTCCGCTTTCTTGACAACTTCCTCTGGGAAACTGCTACTGGGCGATTGACGGCGATCTGCGCGCATCAATCGCCCCACCATCGTTCAGCCCTACTTGACAAAGGAAACGAATTGATACAGATCAAGCCGCACCAGATATCGCCAAGGTAACGTAGCCGCTCCGCAATCTTTCAGTCCGCTATGGGGAATGCAAATATCAACCCCGTCGACAGCGCACGATCCGGAAGCGCTTTCGCCTATGGAATCAGGAACTGACCTAGCAACGGATCCCGGCGACGGTTTGCCCTCGCAGCGAGCAATAACTATGGAGTGAGAGACATGAGTCTGCTCAAGCACCGGTTTGGCGATTTTGACCTGACGGACGCTAACCGTCCTATCCGACTGCGGTTGTCAACCCCCAGTGGCACGGTCGATGACTTATTGTTGGTCAAGTACGTGAGCGGTGTCGAAAAGATATGCGGCGGTGTCGAATATTCCTTGCTGTGCCTCTCCAATCGGGCGGGCATGGAACTCAAACAATTCATCGCTAACCCCATCGAATTACAGTTCGTGACCGATTCCGGCAACTTGCGATCTGTGTCCGGCATCGTCGCAGCCGTTGTTGAAGGACAGAGTGATGGTGGATTGGCGACCTACCAACTAATTGTTCGCGATGCGTTCTCGCTCTTGGAGCAAACCTGCAATACCCGCGTGTTCCGGGATGGAAGCGAAATCGATATAACCAACATCATTTTGCGCGAGTGGATCTTCGCCAATCCAGTGGCGCTGCGGACATTTCGCGTTGACCTGGGAAGCCTGAAATCCTATCCACCGCGTGATTTCACGATGCAGTTCAACGAATCGAACGCGGCGTTCCTTCGACGCATTTGGAAACGGCGGGGTATCAGTTGGTTCATACAGGCTGACGCCGCGACCAAGTCGGGTAGCGACGAGACGGCGGGGCACACGCTGGTACTTTTTGATGACGCCATGTCGCTAAAGGAAAATCCGGCGGGGGCGGCACGTTACCATCGCGACCACGGTACCGAGCAACGTGACAGTATCACGGCATGGCATGCGGTGCGGACCTTAACTGCTGGCCGCGTGAACCGCCACAGTTGGGATTATAAGGAAACTTGGCCGATGAGTTGTAGCGCGGTCAGCCTCAATGATCAAGGCGCATCGGGTAATTCATTCGCTGCCGCTATAGACGATTACCTCGTGGATTCGCCCCACGCTGGTGATGATTCCAAGGACTTCCGCACGCTAACCGTGTTGCGCATGCAACGAAGGGAGTATGAGGCAAAATATTTTCAAGGCGAAGGCGGCGACCGAGATATGCGCGTTGGTCAATGGCGGCGCCTTAACGGTCATCCGGAGATCGACGTTCACCCCATTGAAGATCGAAATTTCATCTGCACGGAGCTACGCGTTGAAGCCGAAAATAACCTCCCGAAGACGATTGACGAACGCGCGTGTACCCTCTTTGCGCTAAACCGTTGGAACGATGATCGCGCCGCCTTCCTGAAGGCCAGTGACGAGCGCCGTATGCGCTACACCAACCGCTTCACTTGCGTTCGGCGTGGCATCCCCATCGTACCCGCTTACGACCCACGTATCGATTTGCCACGCACCGAACCACAAACCGCGATCGTGGTCGGACCGGAAAATGACGAAATCCATTGCGATGAGCACGGTCGCATAAAGGTTCGCTTTCCTGCGTGTCGATCCGAAGACCACGAGCATGCGCAAGGCGCGGGGGCCTCGGACACTGATCGCGACTCCGCGTGGTTACGGTATGTTACCGGCTGGGCGGGCAACAGATTCGGCGCAATCTCGTTACCACGTGTGGGCGACGAAGTCGCCGTCGTCTTTCTTGGAGGCGACCCGGACAAGCCATTGATCATTGGCAGCGTGCATGGCGCCCGTACGCCGCCGCCGGCCTTTAGCCATACGAGCCGCCTTCCCGGTGATAAACATCTCTCCGGCATTGTCAGCAAGGAGGCTCAGGCACGACGTCGGAACCAGCTTCGATTGGATGACACGCCGGGACAGATCAGCGCCCAACTAGGGAGTGAACACGGTCATAGCCAGCTCAACCTAGGGTATCTGACCCATCCGCGCCATGAAGGGAAGGCCGATCCGCGGGGCGAAGGTGCTGAGTTGCGTACCGACGCTGCCTTGTCGCTGCGAGGGGGGCGAGGTGTCCTCATCAGCGCGGATGCGTCATTGCGTGCCGCGGGTCGCCAGCTCGAACGCGACGGCCTGATTGGTTTGTCGGAAGCGCTTATTCATTTACAAAAGCAGATTGCGGATCTGGCGGAAACGCACGCTGCGGGTGAGGTCGACACTGAGGCGCTTTCACAGGTATCGGCTTACCTGAAGCAATGGGAGCATGGCAGCAATATGGATTCGGGTGCGGATACAGGCGGCGGTGCGCCGATCGTCGCGCTCGAGGCGCGGAGTGGAATGCTTCTGGGAAGTGGTGCTGGCATTTCAATGGGCGCGCAGACCCATGTCGACCTGGTCAGTGTCGGCAATACGCAGGTTTCGGCCGGGCGAAAACTGATCTTGCATGCCCTGCAAGGTATCAGTCTGTTTGCACACACGCTCGGTGTCAAGCTCGTTAGCGCCAGCGGGAAAGTCCAGGTCGAGGCACACGACGATGACGTCGAAATTACGTCCGCCAAACGTATTGTGCTAGTCGCATCCGAAGAAATCATCATGCAAGCACCCAAAGTAACCATTGTCACCAAGGGTGCACAAGCGACGTATGGCACTGGCGTCATCACACATCATTGCACGGGCAGTTATGTCGTCAGGTCCGCCAAAACGGAATTCCCCGGCGCGGGCGACAGCGCCGCGACCACGAGGCAAATGCCCACAAGCTCAATTGACCATGATCAGCAAGTACGAATTGTCGACCTGAGCACAGGCGAACCACTCGCCAATCAACGGTACAGGGCAACCATGGAAGACGGCCAGATTATGGAAGGCATGACCGATGACAAGGGGATGACGCAAACCTTTAGATCAACCATTCCCTTTGGTCACTTCACCATTGAAGCGATCTACGACTGATTCCGCTTCGAACTCTCAACATTTAAGAAGGGGGATCCAATGGCAGAGGACAACACGCTGACAGGGTATCGACTGCCAGTCAACCACGAGCAAAAAAAAGGTGCCGTCGCGCAGGGTTTTGTTACGCCCAAGCAGGATCGTATTCCCCAGATTCACAGCATTCCACCCAAACGTGTTCTGCCGATCATTTTCATACCCGGCATCATGGGATCGAATTTACGAATGAGCGCTGCACGCCAAAGGGATTTGAACAAAAAAAATAATATTGCCTGGCGACCGGATCACCTCAGCGTAACTATCCCTCAGCGCAAAGAAAGCGCTCGGGAGCGGCAGCAGCGCCTGGACCCTGATGCCACCGAACTCGATATCTATGACCCTATCGCGAATTCAACGGGAGATGCAACGGAGACCGCAGATCAGCGGAGCAGTGAAGTTCGGGTAGCCGGCAACTACGTCTCTTTCTCCCACTTGGACGGACCCATGCTCCAAAACGATTTGCCGGGCACCAAGAACCCCAAAACCAGAGAAGAAAAGGCGCGCGAACGCGGCTGGGGGGAAGTCTACTTCAGCAGCTATGAAAATATATTGTGGTTGTGCGAACTTCACCTCAATGCGGCTTTTTCCAAAGGTACCATGGCCACCTACCTAGCGAAGTTCATATTAGGCATCGCGCCCTCCGCATGGCAGGCTCATCCCACGCCACTCTTAAAAAAACTCGACGAGCAAACGATGCGTGACACCGTCAAGGGCTCCTGGTTTCCCGTCCACGCGATGGGCTACAACTGGCTGAAAGGGAATGCCCGGTCCGGCCTTATGATCGCCGAGCGTATCCGGAAGCTCATGAAGCGCTACGAGGATCAGGGTTTTCAGTGCGAGAAGGTCATTTTGGTCACCCATTCTATGGGGGGACTGGTAGCACGGGCGGTAATCCATCCTGACATCGGCGGATTAAACGAACATGTGCTTGGCGTGGTGCACGGCGTGATGCCGGCGATTGGCGCGGGTACCGCCTACAAGCGCGTGCGCTGCGGATTCGAAGGCAGTGGGGTCAGCGCAAAAGTTCTTGGCTATATCGGATCCCATGTTACCCCGGTGCTTGGCAATTCCCAAGGGGGGTTAGAGTTGCTGCCAAGTCAGGCCTACGGTAATCACTGGCTTCAGGTCAAGCACAACGGGGCTACGCTTAAAAGCCTTCCCGAAAATGGCGATCCGTACGAGGAGATATACAAAGTCCGTGATAGATGGTTTGGCTTGCTGCGCGAAGAATGGATCAATCCAGCAAACATGCCATCATCCGGTTTCGACGCTACATGCAAGTTGCTGGACAGGGCAAAAAAATTCCATAATATGATCGCGGATACTTATCACGACCAAAGCTATGCGCACTATGGCGCCGACAGAGCAGGCCCAGCGTGGGAAAAGGTCGTGTGGGAAATTGACCAGCATGCAAACGTGCAAAACGTTAATCTGCTTACAATCGTTGGCGACGATGCGAAAGGGACGTTACAGGTAACCAATGCCAGTCTCGCGAGCGGAAAAGATAATGCGGTGAAACCGTTCAATGTCAAATTACTCGATCCCGCCGAACCTGGCGATCAGACCGTTCCGCTACATTCAGCGGACGCGCAGCTACGAAGCGGGAAATTTAAGGGGATCTTCCGCCAGACTGGCTACGAGCACCAAGGAAGTTATAGCGATTCAGCGGTGCTTGCTTCCACACTCTACAGTTTGTTCCGGATTGCCTCAACAATGAAATGGTCGAAATGATGGGAGCCTTTCATCGCTCCATACCGGCCGCATTCCTAGCGGTATGCATGTCTTTCAAACTTCTCACAGGGTGCCAACCCGGGCCCAAAACATCGTCGAGGAACCTCATGACTACATTATCCCCCCGCCTACAGCCATTGTTCGAAAAAACGCGAACCATATGTTTTGGTCGTTTTCTGATACAGATTCCCGCGACGGCCGCTATTGTGTACGGCCCATCTGAAGTGGAAACGACAATCGAATATTTAAAAGGACAAGGTGAGCGGATAGCCGAGCATTTAGCTGCACGGTCGGCCGAAGTGAACGAGGAGCGAAAGTTATTACTTAAAACTGATATTCCCGATCTACCTTTGTTCGGCAAGGTAATCGACGGCGTTAGGCCCGGTCAGAAGATCATATTTGGGTCGAAAAACGGTGTCGGGTACGCCGTTTATTCATTCCTCCCGATCGGGAAGGACCTGTTCATCCAGTCTGTCGCAGCACTACCCGAGAAGGATATAGTCGGCGTAATCAACAGTGTGGCAAGCCGGCTGCGCCTTCGTCTGGAAGATGAAGTGCCGCCAGAACCTGGCGTGTGTATTGAGGGAGGGTTTGTTCCTTTGCAGGCCGAATATGAGCGCGCAACGATCGGGATCCGGCTGAAGGAATTTCCCGACGTGCATTTCTCGGTAGATGTACATAAGAATCTGAAGTACTTACCCGAGGGTAGTAGCCCGAAATCGTTACGCGAGGAAGCCAAGGAGATGGCTGAAGCAGCAGGTTTGGGCGCCGTCTTTGCACGCACCAAAATACTGCGTGAACACGAGCGTCAGTTAGGTATCTGGAAAGGAGAGGAACAAGCCTTACGTACGCCAGCCTACAAGGATGACATGGAGTCCCATGATTTTCGCTTCCATAGCAGGGGCGCGGTGCACGATCCCCTTCAGCCGCAGCTCACAATACAATTCGATTCGGGCGTCAAGCACGACAGCAAGGCCAAGCTCAAGCCAAGCATCACTGATGAGGAAGCACTGGCGATATGGGACAAGCTCATCACTAGCATCCGGGTGCGCCAGCCGAACGATGCCACACCGCCATCGCGAGTCCGTGTTCCCGTTGCTAGCGCAGTACCGACGGGCGGAACCTGTCCGGAAACAGGGTGGTGGGAATGCTCAGGATCGAGACCTACCGAGGATGGCTTGCGACGATTGATCAAAGCCGGGGAGCGGATGCCGCATGCCGTGCAGCTCAGCGCGAGCGGATTGTGGGAAAAACTTACTCGGAATCGCGGGCGCCAAATCGAGACAGTATGGAAGTTGATCGATTATGTCGACGACGACGCAACATCGCCGAAAGCTGACGCAGGAAGTCCGGCAAGCCCGTCGCCAAAAATCGCCTAATGGAGTACCGCAAATATTCTCCATAAAACCTGTGCTGGGACATCCCGATCTGCAACGCGGTTCCGCCGAGTTACCGGTGTCAATTCTATCCCCGAGAGATCATGCGTAACGTCATCCGTTTGAACGACCCCACAACCCACGGCGGTAACGTCATGAGCGTCGCCGCTACGCACTTCACAGTTGGTGGCATCGCTGTGGCCGGTGTGGGGGATAAATGCACCTGTCCGCTACATGGCATCGGTACCATTACCGAGGGCGATCCCAATCACACCATCAATGGAGTTGCCGTTGCGTACGATGAGCACAAGACCAGTTGCGGCGCCACGCTGATTTCGACCGTCCAGAATTTTGAAAGAAAGTAAGTTCTCTCAGCGGGAGGTAAAGAATCGGGGACTCTGGCGAGCTAATTTGATGTTTCAATAGGTTGTGTGGTTCATCCGGATTGAATTTGTTTGCGACGATCCGGCGTGCGATGGAATCCCAGGCCCAATCGACGGATACTGCAGAAAAGGCGCCGTCTCTTCGATCCGGGCAGCCAACGCCGTAAGCGCGGGGTGATCGGCTGCCGGCACAAGCTGACCCAGCATCGCTTGCGTGAAGCCCCAGACCACGGCGACCGTCATCGCTGGATGCTGCGCGGCGTCGGCAAACAGCGCCGGCGAGCGGGCCACCTGCTGCTCCAGCGCGCCGTAAGCTGCCAACATTTGTGATGTGATCCGTTCGACCCACGGCTCGTGTTGCGCTGCGGCCGGGCGCAGGCTGCGCTCATACACAATCTGCACGCCCTTTTCGCAGGCCGCCAGCGCCAGCGCGACGACTTCGAATGCATGCCGGCGCTGATCCTGGTCTGCGGGCCACAGCGAACGGCCATGCTCGGCCTCGACGAACTGCAGGATCAGCGACGAATCCATCAGGATGGCGCCGTCGGCGCACACCAGCGTCGGCGCCTTGACGACCGGATTGATCGCGCGGAACTGGTCGAAGGTACTGAACACCGACAGCGATTCGTGCTCGAACGGTACGCCCAGTAGGTCGAGCGCGATGGCGACCCGGCGCACGTAGGGCGAGTCAAGCATGCCGATCAGGCGCGGCGGCCGCCCCGCCGTCATTGCGGCGTGTCCTGAGAAAACATCTGCTTCATCACGAATGGCACCTATCAGAATAGCGAGAAGCGATCAGCTTATCAAAGAAGCTATCCCAAGGGTAGCGCCAGTCTGTTGCGATTTCTTGGGACCACTGAAGCGACTGAAACGGCCTATACTTGGCACTTTTTGGGCCCGACGTTCCGGCCCACCCAACCCTTTCACGATGGACGCGGCGATGGACTACAAGGTGCTTTTAAGTAGCTTCGAGCAGACGCAGGAAATGGCCGACTGGCCGCGCCAGCGCGTCATTCACGCTTGCCTGCGCGCTGCCATCATTGGCGGCAGCCTGGCGGCCGGCACCCGCCTGCTGGCCAGCCGCGCGCTGGCGTCCGAGCTGGGCATCGCGCGCAACACGGTGCTGTATGCTTACGATCAGCTCGCGACCGAAGGCCTGGTGCGCGCGACTGCGCGCGGCACGCTGGTAGCCGCGTTGGCGCTGCCGGCGCCGCGCAAGCCGGTCGGCGCGCCTGCCAACGGCGCCATCGCGCGCCGCATGCAGGGCGTGCGCACCATGACGCCGGCCGACTCGGGGACGGGCGCATTTGCGCCCGGCGTGCCGGCGCTCGATACGTTTCCGGTGGCGCTGTGGCGGCGCGCGCTGGACCGCGCCTGGCGCTCGCTCGGCAGCGACGAATTGAACTATGCCGATACGGCCGGCATCCCTGCCCTGCGCGAAGAAATCAGCGCCTATCTCGGCGCCTCGCGCGGGGTGCGCTGCCACGCCGGCCAGGTGTTCGTCACCAGCGGCACGCAGGCAAGCCTGGAAATCTGCGCGCGCACCTTCGCCGACGCCGGCGACACCGCGTGGCTTGAAAACCCCGGCTATCTGGGCGCGGTGGCGGCGTTCCGGTCGGCCCAGCTGCGCACCGTCGGCATCGATGTCGACGCAGACGGCATCCATCCAGGCGCGAATGAGTGGACGAAGAACAAGCCGCGGCTCATCTACATCACGCCGTCGCATCAGTACCCGACCGGCACGGTGCTCGACATGCCGCGCCGACTCGCGATGCTGGCGCAGGCCAAGGCGTGCGGCGCCTTGATCATCGAGGACGACTACGACAGCGAGTTCCGCCATGAAGGACCGCCGCTGCCGGCGATGCAGGGCCTGGCGGGCGACGCGCCGGTGATCTACCTGGGCACCTTCAGCAAGACGATGTTCCCGGCGCTGCGCACCGGTTACATGGTGGTGCCGGAAAACCTGGTGGCGCCTTTGGGCGCGGTGCTCGCCCGCATGGCGTCGCACGGGCGCGTCGCCGACCAGCTGGCGCTGGCCGATTTTCTGCGCAGCGGGCAGTTCGGCGTGCACCTGCGCCGCATGCGCCGGCTGTACCGCAGCCGCCGCGACGCGCTGGTCGACGCGCTGCAGCGCCATCTGGGCGACGACATCGTCATCCACGGCAGCTCGGCCGGCATTCACCTGTCGTTCCGGTTCGTCGATACGCGCCTGGTCGACACCGACATCGCCGCGGCTGCGATGGAACGCGGCATCGTCGCGCGCGCGCTCAGCGCCCATGCGTCGGGCCTGCGCAAACACGGCTGGAACGGTTTGATGCTCGGTTACGCGCAGGTCGACGTGGCGCACATGGAGGCCGCCGTCAAGACGCTGGCCGCGGTCATCACGGCGGCTGCGCGCGACCAGGAGAGCGCTTCGCCGACGTAAAAAAACCCGCACGAATGCGGGTTTTTCACCAATCTGGAAAAGGCGCTTAATGCCGCGGCTTCATCTCGTCGGAGATCTGGTCGCCGCCGCCCTGGCCCTCGCCCAGCTCGGCGTCACTACCGCCGTCCGGAATATCGGCAGCGTCGCGCGCGGCTGGCGGCGGCTGGCCCAGGGCGCCACCGACGCCAGGGTCGACCGCCGGGCCGGTCGACTTGATCGCCCCGTCCATTGGCGGCGCGTTGTAATCGGGCGTGGTCAGCACTTCCTGGCCGACGACCTTGTCGGCGTCGCCACGGGCGGCCGGATCGGGCGGATGGGTCGGGATCGGCGGCTGGCCTTCCAGTTCGATGTCTTTGTTGATGGTCATGATTGCTCCTCGGTTGATGGCTTGATGATAACGAAATTCCGCGGACAACGACTTTGTGTTGCCGTGCGCCCATCGTTCGCCACACCTGGCCTGCCCCGGCGACACGCGCCGCCGGGGCCCAGCCGAAACCCTAGTTGACACTGGCGCTGTCCCAGCCGCCGCCGAGCGAGCGGATCAGCGCCACGGTCGTCACCGCCTGGTTGCCGCGCAGTTGCGCCGCGTTGCGTTCGATCAGCGCCAGATTGCGTTGCGCGTCGAGCAGGTCGAGATAGCTCGAACGGCCCGCCTGGTACAGCTTCTGCGCCAGGTCGGCCGAGCGGCGCGCCAGCACCACGCCGGCGTCGATCTGCTCCGACTGGCCGGCCAGGATGCGCAGGCCGGCAAGGTTGTCCTCAACCTCGGCGAACGCCACCAACACGTTCTGCCGGTACGCCGCGACCGACTCCTCGAGCACCGCTTCGCTGCGCGCGACATTGGCCTTGTTGCGGCCGCCGTCGATGATCGGCATCGACATCAGCGCGCCCAGCACCCACGAGCGGCTGCTCCATTTCAGCACGTTCGACAGCGCGCTCGATTCGCCGCCGCCGGCGGCCGACAGGCCAAGCGCCGGGAACATCGCCGCGCGCGCCTGCCCGATGCGGGCATTCGACGCCACCATCGCACGCTGAGCCGCGGCGATGTCGGGGCGCCGCTCCAGCAGCGCCGACGGCAGCCCGGCCGGAATTGCCGGCAGCAGCGCCGCTTGCAGCAGCGGGTTCGCCTGCGCGGCGAAATCGGCCGCCGGCTTGCCCAGCAAGACGGCCAGCGCATGTTCGAGCTGCACGCGCTGGCGCTGCAGGCCGATCGCTTCGGCGCGCGCCGCCGCCAGTTCGGTCTTGGCGCGCACCAGGTCGAATTCGCCGATGTCGCCATTGTCGAAGCGGCTCTGGTTGACCTTCACGCTTTGCTGGCGCAGGTCGACGCTCTTGGCCAGCGTCGCCAGTTCGGCGTCGGTGGCGCGGATGCGGAAGTACGTCTGGGCGACGTCGGCCTGCAGCGCCAGCAGCACCGAGCGGTAGGTCGCTTCGGACCCTGCCGCATCGGCCTGCGCCGCGCTGACGCCGGCGGCGATGCGGCCGAACAGGTCGACTTCATAACTGGCCGACAGGCTGGCCTGGTACGTCGTGCTTCGCGGCTGCGACGGGGCGCCGCTGCGCTGGGCGCCGACACCGGCGCCCAGCTGCACACTGCGATCGGATTCGGCGAGGCCGGCCAGCGCCCTCGCCTGTTTGACGCGCGCCGCGGCAACTGCCAGGCTGGCGTTGGCGGCCGTGGCCTCGTCGACCATCGCGGTCAGGACGGGGTCATGGAACGCCAGCCACCACTGGCCGCGCGCCTGCGCCTCGGCCGGCTGGGCGCTTTTCCAAGTGGTGCCGTCGGCGGCCGTCACCGGCTGCGACGATTCCTTGAAGGCGGCCGGCACCGGCACCGCCGGCGCGTTGAGCACCGGAGTGCTCGAGCAGGCGACCAGCAGCAGCGCCGTCAGCAAAGGGGCGATGCGAATTGCGAGCTTGTTCATCAGATGGCTCCTTCCGGTTGCGCGGCCACGGCCACGCTGGTTTCAGGTTCGACCTTGTGGTCGTGTCGTTTGGCGAAAGTGCGCAGCAGGACGTAGAACACCGGCGTCAGGAACAGGCCGAAGAAGGTCACGCCAAGCATGCCGCCGAACACCGCCACGCCCATCGCATGACGCATCTCGGAGCCTGCGCCGGTGGAGAACACCAGCGGCAGCACACCCATGATGAAAGCGATCGACGTCATCAGGATCGGACGCAGGCGCAGGCGGCACGATTCGAGCGCGGCTTCGACGACGGTGCGGCCGTGGTCTTCGAGCTCGCGGGCGAATTCGACGATCAGGATCGCGTTCTTCGACGCCAGCCCCACCAGCACGAATAGCGCAATCTGCGTGAAGATGTTGTTGTCGCCGCCAGTCAGCTTGACGCCAACCAGGGCGCACAGGATCGACATCGGCACGATCAGGATCACCGCCAGCGGCAAGGTCCAGCTCTCGTACTGTGCGGCGAGCACCAGGAACACCAGCAGCACGCACAGCGGGAACACGTACATCATCGTATTACCGGACAAGATGTCCTGGTACGTCAGTTCGGTCCACTCGAAAGTGACGCCCTTCGGCAGCACTTCCCTGGCGATTTTTTCCATCGCGGCCTGGGCCTGGCCGGACGACACGCCAGGCGCGGGGCCGCCGTTCATGTCGGCCGAGACGTAGGCGTTGTAGCGCTGCACGCGGTCAGGACCATAGCTGTCCTTTATGCGCATCAGCGACGACAGCGGAATCATCTCGCCCTTGTCGTTGCGCACCTTCAGCTGCGCGATGTCTTCCGGCTTCGAACGGAACGGCGCGTCGGCCTGCACGCGCACCTGGTAGGTACGGCCGAACTGGTTGAAGTCGTTGACGTACAGCGAACCGAGGTTGATCTGCAAGGTCTGGTAGATCGTCGCCAGCGGCACGCCGAGCTGCTTGGCCTTGACGCGGTCGACGTCGGCGAACAGCTGGGGCACGTTGATCTGGAAGCTGGAGAACACGCCGGCCAGGTTCTTGTCGGCCCACGCCTTGCCCTGCATCGCCTGCACTGCCTTGTACAGTTCATCGTTGCCGACGTTGGCGCGGTCTTCAACCATCATCTTGAAGCCGCCCGTGGTACCCAGGCCGTTGACCGGCGGCGGCGGGAACACCATGATGAAGGCGTCCTGGATGCTGCCGAGCTGCTTGTTGATCTCTGCGGCGATCGCCTCGCCGCTTTCGTTCTTGGCCTTGCGCTGGTCGAACGGCTTGAGCGTGGTGAACACGATGCCGGCGTTCGGTGCGTTGGTAAAGCCGTTGATCGACAGGCCGGGGAACGCGATCGACGATTCGACGCCAGGCACTTTCGAGGCGATGTCGGACATGCGGCGAATTACCGCTTCGGTACGGTCCAGAGAGGCGGCGTCGGGCAGCTGCGCAAAACCGATCAGGTACTGCTTGTCCTGGGCCGGCACGAAGCCGTTCGGCACCACCTTGAACATGAACACGGCGGCAATGGCCAGCATGGCGTAGATCCCCAGCGACAGCGACTTGCGCTTGAGGACACCATTGACGCCTTTTTCATAGCGCACCGAGGTGCGGCCGAAGAAGCGGTTGAACCAGCCGAAGAAGCCGCCGAAGACCTTGTCCATGCCGCGCGTAAGGCGGTCTTTCGGCGCATGGTGCGGCTTGAGCAGCGCGGCGGCCAGCGCCGGCGACAAGGTCAGCGAACTGAAAGCGGAGATCACGGTGGAAATGGCGATCGTCAGCGCGAACTGGCGGTAGAACTGGCCGGACAGGCCGGAGACGAACGCGATCGGCACGAACACGGCGCACAGCACCAGCGCGATGGCGATGATCGGGCCGCTCACTTCCTTCATGGCCTGCACCGTAGCGTCGCGCGGAGTCAGGCCCGCTTCGATATTGCGCTCGACGTTTTCGACCACCACGATGGCGTCGTCGACTACGATGCCGATCGCCAGCACGAGCCCGAACAGCGACAGCGTGTTGATCGAAAAGCCGAAGGCGAGCATCACCGCGAAGGTGCCGATGATCGATACCGGCACGGCGACGAGCGGGATGATCGAAGCGCGCCAGGTCTGCAGGAAGATGATCACCACCAGTACCACCAGCGCCACCGCTTCAAGCAGGGTGAAGATGACGGCCTTGATCGACTCGCGCACGAACTGGGTCGGGTCGTAGACCACGCTGTATTCGACGCCTTCCGGGAAGTCGGCCTTCAGTTCGGCCATCTTGGCGCGCACGTCGGCAGACAGTTGAAGCGCGTTCGAGCCAGGCGCTTCGAAAATGGCAATCGCCGCCGCCGACTTGTTGTTCAGCAGCGAGCGCAGTGCGTAAGAGTTGGAACCGAGTTCGAGGCGGGCCACGTCTTTGAGTTGCGTCAGCGCGCCGTCGGCGCCGGTGCGCACGATGATGGCGCCGAATTCCTCGATGGTCGACAGGCGGCCCTGGGTGTTGACGGTGAGCTGGAACTCGGAGTTTTTCGACGGCGAAGTGCCGATCACGCCGGCCGCGACCTGGACGTTCTGTTCGCGGATGGCTGCCACGATGTCGGCCGCGGTCATGCCGCGCGCCGCCACTTTCTGCGGATCGAGCCAGACGCGCATGGCGTAGTCGCCGGCGCCGAACAGCTGGACGTCGCCCATGCCCTCGATACGCGCCAGCTGGTCTTTCACGTTCAGCACGGCGTAGTTGCGCAGGTAGACGTCGTCGTAGCGCCCGGTCGGCGAGACCAGGTGGACCACCATCGTCAGGTTGGGCGAGGTCTTGACCGCGGTAACGCCGATCTGGCGCACCTCTTCGGGCAGGCGCGGCAAGGCGCGCTGGATGCGGTTCTGCACCTGCGTCTCGGCCGTCTCGATATCGGTGCCGACCTTGAAGGTGACGGTCAGCGCCAGGGCGCCGTCGGAGGTCGACTGCGACGACATGTACAGCATGCCTTCGATGCCGTTGATCTGCTCCTCGAGCGGCGCGGCGACCGTTTCGGCGATGATCTTCGGATTGGCGCCCGGGTACAGGGCGCGCACCACCACCGAAGGCGGCACCACGTCCGGATACTCGGAGATCGGCAGCTTGAAGATCGACAGCAGGCCGGCGACGAATATGATGATCGACAGGACGGCCGCGAAAATCGGCCGGTCGATGAAGAAGCGAGAGAAGTTCATCTTATTATTCCTTGGTGTTCACGGCTGCGACGGCGAGCTTGGAATCGGCGTCCATCGCCACCAGCTGCGCCGTGACCTTCGCACCCGGCTGCACGCGCTGCAGGCCGTTGACGATGATCTTCTCGCCCGGCTTGAGGCCCTGGCGCACCACGCGCATGCCGTCGGCCACGGGGCCGAGCACCACGGCGCGGTATTCGGCCGTGTTGTCGGCCTTGACGACGTAGACGAACTTGCGGTTCTGGTCAGTGCCGATGGCGCGCTCGCTGATGACAGGCAAGGTGGTCTTTGCCTGCGGGTCGCCCGACAGCTGGACGCGCGCGAACAGGCCAGGCACCAGCACGTTGTCTTCGTTGCCGAAGGTAGCGCGCATGCGCACGCTGCCGGTGGCCGAATCGAGCCGGTTGTCGACGAATTCGAGCTTGCCTTCGTGCGGGAAGCCGACTTCATTGGCCAGGCCCACCTTGACTACCACAGGCGTGCCTTTTTGCGCCACGCGGGCCACTCGCAGGTAGGTCTCTTCGTCGCCGTCGAAACTGGCGTAGATCCCTTTGTTGGACACCACCGACGTCAGGATTGCTGCACCGTCGACCAGATTACCGGTAGTGATTTCGGCTTTCGACACGCGGCCGCTGATCGGCGCGGTGACGCGGGTGTAGGCCAGGTTCAAACGGGCCGCTTCGAGCGAAGCCTGGGCGGCGCGCACGTTGGCGTCGAGTTCCTTCAGGCTCGAGGCCTTCTCGTCGACCTCGCGCTGGGCGATCGCCTTGTCGGCGACCAGGCGCTCGGAGCGGGCCAGTTCGAGGCGCGCCAGGTCGGCCCTGGCGCGCGCCGACACGGCGGTCGCTTCGGCGCGGTTCGCTTCAGCCTGGAACGGGCGAGCGTCGATGACGAACAACACGTCGCCCTTGTTGACCATGCTGCCCGGCTTGAAATTGACCGAGGTGATGAAACCACCGACACGGGCACGAATGTCGACCCGCTCCAGCGCTTCGAGGCGGCCGGAGAACTCCTGCGTCTCGTTGACCTGGCGTTCGAGCACGGTGGCCGCGGTCACTGGCGGTCCGCCGGCGGCCGGTGCTTCCTGGGCCTTGCTGTTGGCGGGGCCGCAGCCGGACAGGCCGATCGCGGTCAGTCCGACGAGCGCGATGGCCGCTGCCAGGGGGCGCACGGAGAGCTTGAAGTTGTGGGTGGTTTTCATGGTTTCATTCCTATTTTTTTAAGATCGACAGGCGTAACGGCGCCTGCTTGGTCGGCCAAAGGCTGGCGACATGCAAAAGCAACAGCAATAGCTATCCCATGGCGCCCGGCCGGGCGCCTGGTTCAGCGGTGGAGGTGGTACTTAGAAACTCGGCTCAGTTCAACTGGGGGGCGGTGCCAGGGAAGCGAGGAAACGGGAAATTTCAACGATCGCCGATCCGGCGCAGGCGCATTCATTGCGCGCGGTAGCGTCTTCGAGCGAGACGGCGGACAGGCGCTTGAGCGTGGTGGCGACGCCGGCGGCGGACAGCTTGGCGGCGTATTGTTCAGCCTCGTCGCGCAATGGGTCGTCTTCGGCCGACAGGATCAGCGCCGGCGGCAGGTTCTTCAGGCGGCTCGACTGCAGCGGCGACGCATACGGGTGGGTGCGGTCGGCGCCGTTGGGCAGGTAATCGCGGTAGCTGGCCGCGCACTTGTCGGCCACGCCGGCCATGGCGTCATCGAGCTTGACTTCGCGCATCGAGCAGGTGGTCAGCCCGGGATCGAGCATCGGCATGATCAGGATCTGCGCGGCGAGGTCCGGGCCGCCGCGGTCGCGCGACATCAGCGCGCAGACGGCAGCGAGGTTGGCGCCGGCCTCGATGCCGGCCACCACAAGATAGGTGCCGTTCCAGCCAAGCTTGGCCTTGTTCTTTTTCGCCCACTTCAGCACCGCATGGGCGTCTTCGACGGCTGCGGGGAACGGCGCCTCGGTGGCCAGGGTGTAGCGCGAGGCCAGCACCAGCTGGTTGGCACCGCCGCAGGCAGCGCTGCTCATGCGGCGCAGGAACTGGTCGGGTTCATCGAGGTCGCCTTCGACGAAGCCGCCGCCGTGGAAGAACACCACCAGGGTTTCCTTCTTGCCGCGTACGCCGGCGACGGCGTACAGGCGCGCCGCCAGTGGCCCGGCCGCGCCGGCTACCTCAAGCTCGCGGATCGCCAGTTCGGCCACCGCGTTCATCGGGCGCTGCCCTGGCCGGCGAGTTCCGCGCTGGCCACTTTGGAACCGTTGAACAGGTCATGTGCAAGTGCATCAAAAGTGCCGCGTTCGGCCACTGCCGCTTGCTGGAATTGTTCGGAATACGTCATGCCGGTCAGGACGCTGAGACTCAGCACCAGTCCAAATACTGTAATAATGGCATCTTTGATTCGCATGACGTGCTCCTTTGTATTACTTTTGCTTGCATCCTTTGATGCAGTACGTGTACTTTAAACCTGTTCTGACAACTGATAAATACGTCAATAGCGAATTGATTGTTCATATTCCTGAACAATGTGAGGAAATATGAATAAACTGCTGGCCATGGAAGTGTTCGTACAGGTGGTCGACGCCGGCGGCTTTACCCGCGCGGCGGAGAACATGCAACTGCCGAAGGCGTCCGTGTCGACCCTGGTGCAATCGCTGGAGCTGTCGCTGTCGGTCAAGCTGCTGCACCGCACCACGCGGCAAGTGACCGTGACGTCTGACGGCGCCGCCTATTACGAGCGCTGCCTGCGAATCTTGTCGGATGTGCGCGAAGCGGAGGAATCGCTGTCGCGTAACCGCGCCAGCCCGAGCGGGCGGCTGCGGGTCGACGTCGCTACCGGCGTAGCGAACGACATCATCATCCCGGCGCTGCCGGGCTTTTTCGAGCGGTATCCGGACATCGCGCTGGAACTCGGTTGCGGCGACCGCCCGGTCGACCTGATCGAGGAAGGCGTCGACTGCGCCATCCGCGGCGGCACCCTGCCCGATTCGAGCCTGATCGCGCGCCGCATCGGCGTGCTGCACTTCGTCACCTGCGCTTCGCCTGGCTACCTGGCCAAGTACGGGCGGCCGCTGCATCCGAGCGACCTGGCGCAGCATCGCTGCGTCAACTACTTCTCGTCGAAGACGGGGCGCATCATGGAGTGGGATTTTGTCCGCGGCGACGAAGAGATCCAGATCGCCCCGCCTTCGTGCCTGGCCGTGAACGATTCGACCGCCTACATCAGCGCCGGCGTGGCCGGGCTGGGGATGATGCAGATGCCAAGCTACGCGATCGACACCTACCTGCGCTCGGGCCAGCTGGAACTGCTGCTGGAAGACTGGCACTCGGCGCCCTTGCCGGTCAACGTGGTGTATCCGCAGAACCGCCACCTGTCGGCCAAGGTGCGCGTGTTCGTCGAATGGGCGGCGGACCTGTTCCTGACGCACCCTGGCTTTCAGAACAAGGCGCCGGTGCGCCAGCCGGCGCTGGAGAAGGCCTGATCTGCCACTCTGGTACTGGCGATGAGGCCACTGGCCTAATTGTGCAAACGATGTTTGAGCGTCGGCAGGTCAGGCGATGGCGAGATCGCCATACTTGTCCAGTCAGGTTCCCGTGTTGAGAACCAAGGCCGCCCTTCAATGTCAAAAAAGTACGTCAGCCGGCTATCCGCAAGTGTCGTTTTTTCGTAGGCTGCTGCAGACAGGTTCTTGTCGGCGTTGCAAAGGTGTATATTTATCAAGTGCGCTCGCCCAAAGATTGTTGCAGTTCCATTCAATATTGGAGGAAACATGTCCACCAAGCAGTCTCATCGATCCGGCACGTCCGGCACGTTCGGCACAACGGTACCAGGGAAATCATTGCGCAAAGAGTACAAGGCACCAACGAGCGAGCGTGTCGTCAAACCGTCACCCCATACGGGGTCGCTGAGCTATTCACGAGCGAAGGCCGCGGTCACGGCCGTCATGCTTTCTCGTGAGAAGTAGCATAGGTGGCCTACCCAGATAACGTATTCATTAACTGTCCGTTCGACGCGGATTACGATCCCTTGCGGCGAGCGATCGTATTCGCTGTGCTCGACTGTGGTTTTACGCCTCGGTGTGCGCTCGAAGCAACGAACGGACACCATTATCGATTCGAGAACATCAAGAAAATTATCAAAGAATCTAAATTCGGTATTCACGATATTTCCCGAACCGAGCTGGATGCGGTCAACTCGCTCCCACGATTCAATATGCCGCTCGAGCTTGGCGTATTCATCGGCGCCGCGAGTTTCGGTTCGCGGCATCACAAGGATAAGAATATTCTTATCCTGGACAAAGAACCGCACCGCTATCAAAAATTCATTTCGGATATTTCAGGCCAAGATATCCAGTCGCATGGCAATTGCGAGCGTAGCGTGATCGACCGGGTCCGAACCTGGCTGTCGACCGAGGCGCGCAAGGTTATCCCCGGCGGGACGCATATCGCCGACAGATACGATCAGTTCAAGGACGAGCTGCCCGCTTTGTGTGACTCATTGAAGCTCGAGGCGCCGAAGCTGACGTTCGCCGAACACGCGACCATTGTCGCAGCGTGGGCCGCCAAAGAACCGTTAGGCGCCAGCACTGCCATGGCGAACTAGGCTTCCGGCACGTCCAATACCGGACCGCAGCAAAGCTTGGCATCGCACGCCATCCACAAGTAAAATAATGTTCAGGAGGAACTCCCCTTGAACATGCGCGATGCCCGCGTGGACGACGCCGAAGCGATTGCGTCGATCTACAACCACTACGTCTTGACGACCGCCATCAGTTTCGAGGAAACCGAGGTGTCGGCCATCGACATGGCCGGCCGCATCGCCGATGTGCAGGCTGCCGGCTTGCCCTGGCTGGTTGCCGAAATCGATGGCGTTATCGCCGGCTACGCTTACGCGACCAAGTGGCGCGTGCGGCATGCCTACCGGTTTTCGGTGGAAAGCTCCGTGTATCTCGACCACCGGCGCGCCGGCCAGGGCGTCGGCAGCGCGCTGTACCGCGTCGTGCTAGACCGCTTGCGCACCGGCGCCTACCACCTGGCGATCGGCGGCATTGCCCTGCCGAACACGGCCAGCGTGGCGCTGCACGAAAAAATGGGGTTCGTAAAAGTGGCCCATTTCAGCGAAGTGGGGTTCAAGTTCGGCAAGTGGACGGATGTGGGGTATTGGCAGCTGGTGCTGGGGAAGTGAGGCGATGGCCGTTCATCCGAATGGGCGCGGCCGCGGCCGATCGCAAATATAGTTAGAATGCAGCGATTCGTTGCTTGGCGTTATGACCACGCCCTGCCCGCCTAATCCGAGGAAAACCATGAACGTCCCAGTCATCCTGAACCTGTCCGTCGCGCTCGCCATCTGCTTTGCGCTTTACCGCATGCAGGCCACGCACGTGTCGTTCACCAGGCGGGTGTTTGCCGGCATGGGCCTCGGCGTGCTGCTCGGCGTGGCGCTGCAGGTGCTGTACGGCGCCGCCTCGCCGGCGGTGACCGAGACCAATGCCTACCTCGACATCGTCGGCTCAGGCTACGTCAAGCTGCTGCAGATGATCATCATTCCGCTCATCATGGTGTCGATCATCTCGGCCATCGTCAAGCTGAAGGATGCTTCCTCGCTGGGCAAGATCAGCGTGCTCACCATCGGCACGCTGATCGTCACCACCATGGTCGCGGCGCTGATCGGCATCCTGATGGCCAAGCTGTTCGACCTGACCGCGGTCGGCCTGACGTCGAGCACGGCGGAAGTGGCGCGCGCGGCGTATTTGCAGGGTAAGCTGCCCGATGCGCAGGCGATTTCGCTGCCGAGCATGATCCTCAGCTTCATTCCGGCCAACCCGTTCCTCGACATGACAGGCGCCCGCAAGACGTCGACCATCGCCGTGGTGCTGTTCTCGATTTTTATCGGCATCGCCGCCACCGGCATCGCCGTCAAGAAACCTGACGTGTTCGCCTCGTTCAACCACTTCGTCAAAGTTGCGCACGTGATCGTGATGCGGATGGTGACGCTGGTGCTGCGCCTGACGCCGTTCGGCGTGTTCGCGCTGATGGCACAGGTGGTGGCCAGTTCCAGCGCGGCCGACATCGTGAAGCTGATCAGCTTTGTCGGCGCCTCGTACAGCGCGCTGGCGCTGATGTTCTGCGTGCACCTGGCGATCATCGCCGCCGCCGGCCTCAATCCGCTGCGCTATGTGCAGAAAATCTTTCCGGTGCTGGCCTTCGCGTTCACCTCGCGCACCAGCGCCGGCGCCATCCCGATGAGCGTGCAGACCCAGACGGCGCGCCTGGGCACGCCGGAAGGCATCGCCAATTTTGCCGCCTCGTTCGGCTCGACCATCGGCCAGAACGGCTGCGCCGGCATCTACCCGGCGATGCTGGCGGTGATGATCGCGCCGACCGTCGGCATCGATCCGTTTACCGCTGCCTTCATCGTGCCGCTGGTGGCGATCATCACGGTCGGCTCGGTCGGCGTGGCCGGCGTGGGCGGCGGCGCCACTTTTGCCGCGCTGATCGTGCTGTCGTCGATGAACCTGCCGGTGGCGCTGGCGGGCCTGTTGATCTCGATCGAACCGCTGATCGACATGGGCCGCACCGCGCTCAACGTCAGCGGCTCGATCACCGCCGGCACCCTCACCAGCCGGCTGCTGGGACAGACCGACATGGCGGTGTTTAACAACGAGCGCGAAGTCGAACTCGACAGCGAGCAGCTGGTCGCCTGAGGCCGCGCCGGCGCGCCGCTTACGCCGGCAATTCCAGCTTCCAGCCGGTGCGCGTGGCCAGCTGCTGCACATCGTCGAGGGTATCGAGGTCGCTGACAAACCGCGTGTTGCGCGTCGCATGCACATGGACCAGTTCGGGCCGTCGCTCGATCAGGTGGTGGCAACCCAGGTTCGTGTCGCTGGCGAGGATCTCGGCGCGCGCTGCCGCATCGAGCAAGATCGGGTTGCCGCGCCGGCCGTCGACCACCGGCACGAGCACGTTGCCCCCCGGACGCTGCTTGAAGGCGGCAATCAACTCCGTCAAGTCAGCTGCCCCGATCAGCGGCTGGTCGGCGAGCATGACGAACACCGCATCGAAGTTGCCATCGAGCGCTGCCAGGCCCACGCGCACCGAACCTTGCTGGCCCATCCGGTAGTCCGGGTTGTAGGCCAGGGTGACGGGAAAACTCTGTACTTCGGCTTCGACGGCGTCGCGCGCATGGCCCGTCACCACCACCACCTGGTCGACTCCGGCGCCGCTCAGGGCAATCAGCTGGCGGTTGATCAGCGGCACGCCCTGCAGGCGAATCAGCGACTTCGCCACCCCGCCCATACGCGATCCCTGGCCGGCGGCCAACAACACGGCCCCGACCCTGAGGCGGGGGTACAGGCCACCGCCTTGTTTGAGCAAGCATCCCATGCTGTCCGTCCTGACGCTGTAAAGGTTAAGGGTAAATGGATCGACGATTCAGGCCAGCAGTTCCGGCAGGCGTGCCAGGCTGGCCAGGTTGTGTGCCGGCAGAAAGTGGTTGACGAAAGGCGCCGCCAGCACCATTGCCGCCGAGGCGGGCGCCTCCACCGTCGGGTGCAGCCAGCATACGCGAGCGCCGCGCGCGCGCGCCTGGGCCAGCACCTCGGCCAGGGCCGCAGGTTCGTCGGTGTCGAAGCCGTCGCTAAAGACCATGAACACGTCGCCCCTGGCCAGCTGCCGGCCCAGGTGCCGGTGCAGCGCTTCGTGCAGGCAGGTGGCGATGCGGGTGCCGCCGCCGAAGCCGAAGGTGACCGCGTTGACTTTCTCCTGCACCCGTTCGCTGCGCCGCTTGAGCAACGGCGTGACCTCGGCCAGCCTGGTATGAAAGACAAAGGCGCGTGCCTGCATGACGGCGACAAACGCGCGGCACAGGCGCAGGAAGAACTGTGCATGCACTTCCATCGAGCGGCTGACGTCGACCAGCACCACTACGCGCGGCTGGCGGCGCTTGCGGCGCACATGCTGCAGTCTGACCAGCTCGCCCCCGGTGGCCAGCGCGCCCCGCAGCGAACGGCGCAGGTCGATCACGGCGCCGTCCCGGTGGCTGTGCAGGCGCCGCAGCAAGCGCGCGCGCAAGCGGCGCTGGAACGCGTCGACAAGGGGTTCAAAGCGGTCCATGTCGGCCGGCATCCAGTCGGCGAAATCGCGCTCGTCCAGCGGCGCCGTGCGGCTGGCGCCGCCCTGGGATCTTGCCGGCTGCGCGCTTTCTTCGAGTTCGCCGGCGCCGGGCTCGTGCGCCAGGCCAACGTTTGGCGTAGCCGCGCCAGGCGGCGTGCCGGCCATGTCGTTGTGCATCTGCTGCACCAGCTCGGGCAGCGTGCGCCCGCGCTGCGTCAGGCCCGAGCTGCGCGTCGACGCCTTGACCGTGTGCGGCAACCAGAACGCCTGGTGCAGCTCGGGGTATTTGAGCCACTGCCGATGGCTGCCCGAGGCGATGCCGCGCCACAGCGCCTCGACCCGGCGCCACTGCTCCAGCGGCAGGGCGGCGGCGGCGCGCACCATCAGTTCGATTTCGGCGTAGCCCAGCGCAAAGCCGTGTTGCCGCAGGTAGTGGGCGAACTGGCCGAGGCGCTGGCGCGGATCGGTGGCATTCATGGCCGCCCGATCATCGGATGGCGCCGGCCACGCCCGCTTCCTGCCCGATGCGCGGCCCGTCGATCAGCTTGGCGACGCGCTCCGGCGTGACCTGCCAGCGGTCGTTGCGCGTCTTGAGCAGGGCGGCCAGGCTGGGCACCAGCAGCAGGTGGTCGGCCGGCAGTTCGGCCAGCCCGAGGTGGAACAGGATGCGCACCCAGTCGAGCGTTTCGGCCACCCCCGGCACCTTGTCCAGGTCTTCCTTGCGCAGGCGCTGGACGAAGGCGACGGCCTGTTCCACCAGCCGCGTGGCGGCCTCGGGCACCAGGGTGCGCACGATCTGGGTTTCGCGCGCCAGCGAGGGGTAGTCGACATAGTGAAACAGGCAGCGGCGCCGCAGCGCGTCCGACAGGTCGCGCGTGGCGTTGCTGGTGAGGATGACGAGCGGGCGGCTGAGCGCCTTCAGGGTGCCGATCTCGGGGATGCTGACCTGGTATTCGGACAGCACTTCGAGCAGGAAGGCCTCGAACGCTTCGTCGGCGCGGTCGATCTCGTCGATCAGCAGCACGCAAGGCTGAAGGCTGCGGATCGCCTGCAGCAACGGGCGCTGCAGCAGGAATTCTTCGCCAAACAGGTTCTCGCGCAGCGCCTGGCGGTCGCCCTGGCCGGCTTCGGCAAGCCTGATTTCGAGCAATTGGCGACTGTAGTTCCATTCGTACACGGACTGGCTCAGGTCGAGTCCCTCGTAGCATTGCAGGCGCAATAGCGGCCGCCCGAGCGCGCGCGCGCAGGCACCGGCAATGGCGGTCTTGCCGACGCCGGCCACGCCTTCGAGCAGCAGCGGGCGCTCCAGCGTCAGGCCCATCCAGACCAGGCTGGCCAGGTCTTCATCGGCGATGTAGCCGGCCGTGAACAGGCGCTCGCGCAAGCCTTCCGGCGTGACTGGAGCATCGATCGCGGGCATGGTTCAGGCCCGGCGGCCAAGCAGGTCGGCGAAAAACTTCTTGACCAGCGCCCAGGCAAAGCCCAGTGCGTTCAATTCGCTGGCCACCATGGGTGCGGCCGGAGCGGCCGGCGCCGGCGGCGGCGGCGGCGGCAAGGCCGCGCTGTTTGCCGCCGGGGGCGCCGGCGCCGCGGCGCCCTGCACCGCTTGTGCCTTTTTCGAATACACATCGGCGAACTGCAGCAGGATCATTTCCGACACCGACGTCATCATGCGCCCGCCAAACTGGGCAAACTTGCCGTTGACAATCACCTCGGCGTGGCCGACCAGGGTGCTGTGGCCACCTTCGGCCGCCACCAGCGTGGCCGTCAGTTGCATCGATGCCGACGAGCCGCTCTTGTCGGCGCCCTTGCCGAGCATCTTCAGCGTGCGTGTCGCCGGGTCGAGCTCGAGGATCTCGATGGTGCCGGCAAACGCGGCCGCGGCGGGGCCGACCTTGACCTTGACGCTGCCCTTGAAATGGGTGCTGTCGATCGCTTCGGTGATCTGCGCGCCCGGCATGCAGGTGGCAAGTTCGTGCATGTCCGACAGGATGGCCCAGCTGGCATCGAGTCCGGCGGCCACCGGGTACTGCTTGTCGAGGATAACTTCCATGACTGCTTTCCAGAGAGGCCGCTTCAGCCGGCGAGGCCGACGGCTTTGAGTTGATGCCACATCCGAAAGGCGGTATGGGGCATGTTGAAGTGGGTCACGCCAAGGTGGGCGAAAGCGTCGACCATGGCGCTGGTAAATGTCGGGATGCTGCCCACGTGCGGCGACTCGGCCACGCCCTTGGCGCCGAGCGGGTGATGCGGCGAAGGCGTCACGGTGAAGTCGGTTTCCCACTTCGGCGTTTCCACCGCGGTGGGCAGGAAGTAATCCATCAGGGTGTTGCCCTGGATGTTGCCCTGCTTGTCGAACGACAGCAGCTGGCCCATGGCGACGGCAAACCCTTCGGTCAGGCCGCCGTGGATCTGGCCTTCGATAATCATCGGGTTGATGCGGGTGCCGCAGTCGTCGAGCGCATAGAAGCGACGAATGCTGGTTTCGCCGGTTCCCTTGTCGATGTCCACCACGCACAGGTAGGCGCCAAACGGGAACGTGAAGTTCGGCGGGTCGTAATAGTGCACCGCCTCGAGACCCGGCTCAAGGCCCGCCGGCGGCTGGTTGTAGGCGGCCCAGGCGATGTCTTTCATGGTCTTGAACCTGTCGTCGTTGCCGCGCAGCTTGAAGCGGTCGATTTCCCATTCGAGGTCGGCCTCGCTCACTTCGAGCAGGTGCGCGGCGATCTTCCTGGCCTTGGCGTGGATCTTGCGCGCCGCCATGGCGATGGCCGCCCCGGCGACCGGCGTCGAGCGCGAACCGTAGGTGCCCAGGCCGTAAGGGGCGGTGCTGGTGTCGCCCTCCTCGATCTGGATCACCTCCGACGATATGCCCAGTTCGGTGGCGATGATCTGCGCGTAGGTGGTCTGGTGGCCCTGCCCTTGCGAGATCGTGCCCATGCGGGCAATCGCGCTGCCGGTCGGGTGCACGCGGATCTCGCAGGAGTCGAACATGCCGACGCCGAGAATGTCGCAGATCTTGCTCGGACCGGCGCCGACCACCTCGGTGAAGGTCACCAGGCCGATTCCCATCAGGGTCGGGCAGGCGGGGTCGGCGCGCTTTTGCGCCTGCTCGGCGCGCAACCGCGGGTAGTCCACCGCGGCGAGCACCTTGTCCATCGCGCTCTGGTAGTCGCCCGAGTCGTACTCGAAACCGAAGGCCGAGGTGTAGGGGAACTGTTCACGCCTGATGAAGTTCTTCGAGCGGATCGCGGCCTTGTCCATGCCGAGCTTTTGCGCCAGCACGTCGACCATGCGTTCGATCAGGTACACCGCTTCGGTGACGCGAAACGAGCAGCGGTAGGCGACCCCGCCTGGCGCCGTGTTGGTATAGACGCCGTCGACCCGGCAATAGGCGCTGGGAATGTCGTAACTACCGGAGACAATGTGGAACATGCCGGCCGGGAACTTGGTCGGATCGGCGCAGGCGTCGAAGGCGCCATGGTCGGCGATCACATTGGTGCGCAGCGCCAGGATCTTGCCGTCGGCAGTGGCGGCCAGTTCGCCCGTCATGTGATAGTCGCGCGCAAACGCGGTGCTCGACAGGTTCTCGATGCGGTCTTCGATCCACTTGACCGGCTTGCCCAGCACGATCGAGGAGACGATGGCACAGACGTAGCCCGGGTAGATGCCGACCTTGTTGCCGAAGCCGCCGCCGATGTCGGGCGAGATGATGCGCACCTTCGATTCGGGTATGCCCGACAGCATCGACACCACGGTGCGCACGATGTGCGGCGCCTGGCTGGTCATCCACGTGGTCAGCTCGCCCCGTACAGGATCGAAGGACGCGACCGCGCCGCACGTCTCGAGCGGACAGGGGTGCACGCGCGGGTAATGCATGTCCTGCCTGACGGTGATTGGCGCACTGGCAAAGGCGGCGTCGGTCGCTGCCTTGTCGCCGGCGTCCCAGGTGAAGATGTGGTTGTGGTGATAGCGTTCGCCGTGCGCACCGGCGCTCTTGCCGGCCAGGTCTTCGCGAATCACCGGGGCGCCTGGCTTGAGCGCTTCGAACGGGTCGATCACCACCGGCAGCTCTTCGTATTCCACCTCGACTGCCTCGACGCCATCGGCGGCGGCGTAGCGGTCGGTGGCGATCACCACCGCCACCTCCTGCATCTGGAAGTGCACTTTTTCATCGGCCAGCACCGCCTGCACGTCGCCGGCCAGGGTCGGCATCCAGTGCAGCTTGAGCGGCTTGAGGTCTTGCGCCGTCAGCACCGCGATCACGCCTGGCACCTTCAGCGCCGCTTCCTTGTTGATGCGCACGATGCGGGCGTGCGCCACGGGCGAGCGCACGATGTCCATGTGCAGCATGTCGGGCAACTTGATGTCGTCGACATAGTTGCCCTTGCCCTGGATGAAGCGCGCATCTTCCTTGCGCAGGCGCGACATGCCCATGCCCATCAGGTCTTTTTCACGATCGTTCGCTGGTGCGTTCATGCATCTCTCCTGTGGCTTTACGCGCCGACGGTGTTGTGCTGCAGGGCGTCGGCGGCATGCAGCACGGCCTTGACGATGTTCTGGTAACCGGTGCAGCGGCACAGGTTGCCCGCCATGCCGATGCGCACTTCTTCCTCGCTCGGCGTCGGATTGTCTTGCAGGAAGCGGTAGGCGCGCATCAGCATGCCCGGGGTGCAAAAGCCGCATTGCAGGCCATGCTCCTGGTAGAACCCTTGCTGCACGGCGTGCAGCACGCCGGCATTGGCGAGCCCTTCGACCGTCTTGACCTCGCTGCCTTCGCACTGCACCGCCAAGTGGGTGCACGACTTGACGGACTGGCCGTCGATGTCGACCGTGCAGGCGCCGCAATGGCTCGTTTCGCAGCCGATGTGGGCGCCGGTCAGGTGCATTTTTTCGCGCAGAAAATGGACCAGCAGCGTGCGCGGTTCGACCGCTTCTTCCACCGGACGCCCGTTGATGGTCATCGATACCAATGTTTTACTCATTGCCTGTCACCTTGTCGTTGGGGTCGGTTCAGCTGCAGCGGGAAGCGGCGGTGCGAATGGCGCGCTTGACCATTTCGCCGGCCATGGCGGTCTTGTATTCGATGTCGCCGCGCAGGTCCGCGGCCGGATCGCATGCCAGGCGCACCGCTTGCGCCACCGCCGCCAGCGTGGCGTCGTTGACCGGCTTGCCGATCAGGGCGGCCTCCGCCGCCGCGGCGCGCAATGCGGTCGGGGCAACGTTGGTCAAGCCGATGGCCACTTCGGTGACCACCCCGCCGGCGATGCGCAGCACGACGGCGGCGCCGGCGGTGGCAAAGTCGCCCGTCTTGCGCTTGAGCTTCTGGTAGGCGTAGCCGGTGCCCGGCCGGAACGGCGCGACCAGGATGGCGGTGAGGATTTCATTGTCGGCAAGGGCGGTCAGGTAGGTGCCGAGGAAAAAGTCGACCGCCTTGACCTGGCGCTCGCCGCCGGGCCCCTGCAGCACGAAGGTGGCGTCGAGCGCCATCGCGATGGCGGGGTGGTCGTTGCCGGGGTCGCCGTGGGCGATGTCGCCGCCAATGGTGCCGCGGTTGCGCACCTGCGGGTCGGCAATGAGCAGCGCGCCTTCCGGCAGCAAGGGCAGCTTTTGCCGCAGCAGCGGGGAGGCGGCCAGTTCGCTCTCGCTGGTCATCGCGCCGATGCGGATCATGCCGCCCGCCTCGCTGATGCCGCGCAGCTCGGCAATCCGGTTGATGTCGATCAGGGCACCGGGCTGCGCAAAGCGCAGCTTCATCATCGGCAGCAGGCTGTGGCCGCCGGCCAGCAGCTTGGCGTCGTCGCCCAGCTCGGTCAGCAATGCAATGGCCTCGCCGATCGAGCGCGGCGCATGATAGTCGAATGCGGGTGGGATCACGTTGTCTCCTGATGTGGCCTTGATGACCACTTATGGAGGCAACTCTAGCGCCACCGCGATGCGCTGCGGGTGCCAATCAATCAACGGTGGCCTGCCTCGCACCAACGGCGCCCGGCTTGCACGAACCACCGCCGCCGCCGCACCGGATTACGGCTTGGCCGACACCAGGTTCGCCAATCCCAGCTGCTCGAGCAACTTCGGCGCGCTGGCGCGCGACACCGGGATCTCGATCGGTGTCGCGCCCATCATCCGCAGCATCATGCGGCCATCGTCGCGCACGATTTCATCGACGTGCGACAGGTTGACGAGGTAACTGCGATGGACGCGCACGAACAGCTGCGGGTCGAGGCGCGATTCGAGGTCGCCAATGTTGAGGTTGCAGAACTGGCTGCCCTGCGCGTTGTAGACCCAGGTGTAATGGCCCTCCGAGCGGATGCACGACACGCTGGTGACGTCGACCAGCAGCATCCGGTTCTGGCGGATGGTCGGAATCTTGCGCAGCTGGCGTTTCTTGCCTTCCTCGCGCGCGCCGCGCGCCGTCTCGGCATTGGCCTCCTGGCTGACGATGTCGGTAATGTCGTAAAAAACCAGGGTGTATCCCGTGGTGGCGCCGGCCTCGTCGCCGATTTTCGACACCTTGATCAACAGCATCCGCTCCGGAATGTTGATCATCATGGCCATCGGCGGCGGGTTATTGACCGGACACTCGGCCTGACCCAGCAGGAACGACACCTTGGCCTTGGCCGCCTCGGGGTGAAACGACGTGACCAGCTTTCCGAACGGCATTTTGTCGGCGACCGGCAAACTGCGCCGAGCGAAGTCGTTCATGCCCATCACGCGCAATTGCAGGTCGAGGTGCACCACGCCGACGTCGAAGCGCTCCAACAGATACAGCCATGAACTCGGGGAGGCGGGGGCCGGGGCGACGAACGGGCAGGTTTCCATAGGATTATTATTATGTCTCCATGTAGGTGTGAATAATATACGCTAACTTTCATGCCGCATGACGGCCGCTCATGCGCCCCAACGGCACTTCGTTCATGCACCGGACGGCAGCGGCGCGACAACGGCTACAGTCTCGCTGCGCCGGCAATGCGTTGAAGCTGGCGCCACCGCCGATTGCTCACCTTTTCCGATGCCTGCGCATGAACTTCAAGTCCCCTCCCTGGCTGGCCACGCGCATCGGCTCGGCCACGCTGACCCCTGCCGTGCTGGTGACGACGGTGGCCGTGACGCTGTGGCTGAGCGGGCGGCACGCCGGTGTCGCCGATGCGCGCCAGATGCCGGTTCTGCTCGCCTCGCTCGTCGCGGTGGCCGCCGGCTGCGCGGCGCTGACCTGGCTGCGGCCGCGGCGCGCCGGGCTGTCGCCGCCGCACGTGATGCTGTCGCTGGGATTTGGCGGCATGCTGGCCGGACTGCTGTACGACGTCTACCACGCCGGCCCGGAAAGGCTGCAGAGCCTGTGCGCGCAGGCGGCGTCGCTGAGCTTTGTCGACAGCATGGGCCTGCACCTGGCTTTCTTGCCGGGCATGCACCTGGGCATGCTGGCCGGCGGACTGCTGGCCATCCCCAGCCTGCGCCTGCTCAGGCCCCACTGCGGTCGCTACCTGTGCTCGGTGCTGGCACAAAACCTGATCTGTTCGGGCTGGATGCTGGCGGGGATGACGGCCGGCGCACTATGGCTGTCGCGCTGGCAGTGGACGATGGACACGAACATCTTGCCCGGCATGCTGGGTGGCATGTTCGCCGGGATGACCTGGGGCATGGTCGCCAGCGTGGCGGTGTACCGCGGCTACTTTGCATTGCGCAACCGACGCCCGCGATGATGTGCATGAAACGGGTGTCAAATGGACAGTCTTGATCTGAGCGTCTTGAGCGACGTGGCGGCGTGGCGCCGCTGCGGTCACGCCGTGACGCTGGTAACGGTGGTCGAAACCTGGGGCAGCGCGCCGCGCCCGCCGGGGGCGCTGCTGGCAGTGCGCGACGATGGCCTGGTCAGCGGATCGGTGTCGGGCGGCTGCGTCGAGGACGACCTGATCGCCAGGGCCAGGGCCGGCCTGCGCGCCGGGGCGGCGGCACCGGCGTGCGGCAAGCCGTGCATCATCGCGTATGGCGTCACCCGGGAAGAAGCGGCGCGCTTCCGCCTGCCCTGCGGCGGCACGCTGCGGCTGGTGCAGGAGAGCGTCGCCGACAGCGCCTGGGTGGAGCAATTGCTGGCCCGCACCGCCAGCCACCAGCTGGTCGCCCGCACGCTCGACCTGGCCACCGGCGCGGTCGAGCTGTCCGATGCGGTGCGGGGCCAGGCCATCGCCTTCAACGGCGCCACCCTGACCACCGTATTCGGCCCCAAATGGCGGCTGCTGCTGATCGGCGCGGGGCAGCTGTCGCAGGCGGTGGCGCAGATCGCCGTCATGCTCGACTTCGACGTGCTGGTGTGCGACCCGCGCGAGGAATACGCCGCCAGCCTCGCCAGCGGCGGGCCCGGCATCGGCCGCGTCGACGGCATGCCCGACGACGCGGTGCGCGCCTTGCTGCCTGACGCCCACACCGCCATCGTGGCGCTGACGCATGACCCCAAGCTCGACGACATGGCGCTCATCGAAGCACTGCAATCGGGCGCTTTTTATGTCGGCGCGCTCGGCTCGCGGCGCAACCAGGCCAGCCGCAAGCAGCGCCTGGCGGAGCATTTTGATTTGAGCGAAACGAAACTTTCCCGTCTGCACGGCCCGGTCGGCCTGGCGCTGGGGGCCAACACCCCGGCCGAGATTGCCGTGTCCATCGTCGCCGAGATCGTGCGCGTCAAGAACGGCCTGGCCGGCGAGACTGTCGCCGCGCGGTCGAGCGAAATGGGCGAAGGCTGTGCGCTGTCTTCGCCGTCGCTCTAAGCGCCAGCTCGGCGCAGATGGCGGGTCCAATTGTGCGCTGACGGGCCGCCGAATCCGTTTATGATGACTCCGTGTCAACATGGATCGGCAGGCAATAATGGAACAAAAGTGGCCACAGGAAATCTGGCTGGTGCGGCACGGACAAAGCGCCGGCAATGTCGCGCGCGACGCGGCCGAGGCGGCCAAGGGCCTGATGATCGACATCGCCGAACGCGACGTCGACGTGCCCTTGTCGGAACTGGGCGTGCAACAGTCGCACGCGCTGGGCGACTGGTTCGCCGCGATGGCGCCGGACCAGCAGCCCAGCGTGGTGCTGCACTCGCCCTACCTGCGCGCGGCGGAAACGGCGCGCATCGTGCGCCAGGGCATCGGCGGCGCCGGCGAGCTGACGGCGCGGGTCGACGAGCGCCTGCGCGAAAAGGAATTCGGCATCCTCGACCGCCTGACCACCCACGGCATCTCGCACCGCTATCCGGAACTGTACGAACAGCGCCAGCACGTCGGTAAATTCTACTTCCGCCCGCCCGGCGGCGAGAGCTGGTGCGACGTCATCCTGCGCCTGCGCAGCGTGCTCGACACCATCACGCGCGAATACGCCGGCGAACGCGTGCTCATCGTCGGCCACCAGGTCACCGTCAACTGCTTTCGCTACCTGCTCGAACGGCTCGACGAAGCCACCATCCTCGAGTACGACCGCAACGGCGACGTGCCGAACTGCTCGGTAACGTCGTACCGTTTCGACCCTGCCCTGGGCCGGCGCGGCAAGCTGCAACTCAAGCTGGTCAATTTCGTCGCCCCACTGGAAGCTGCCGGCACGCCGATCACGGTGTCTAAAGATGTGCCCGCTGCTCCGAAAGCGTAGGCGGCCGGGGCCGATGGATACCTCTTCCGCCCATGCGCCTTGCGTAAATGTCGACGCGGCAACGCTGCGCGCCTGGCCGCTGCCGATGCCGTCGACCGACGGCGACAAGGAGCAGCGCGGCCACGTGCTGATCCTGGGCGGCTCGCGCGAAATGCCGGGCGCCGTGATCCTCGCCGCCACCGCCGCGCTGCGCGCCGGCGCCGGCAAGCTCACCATCGCCACCGGCGCCAGCGTCGCGCAACTGGTGGCGCTGGCGCTGCCGGAGGCGCGCGTGATCGGCCTGGCCGAAACCGGGCAAGGCGGCTTCACCGGCGAGGCGGTCGGCATGCTCGATCCGCTGGCAGACAAGGTCAACGCCATCCTGATCGGTCCGGGCATGCAGGACGAAGCGGCCACCGCCGCGCTGGTGCGCGCGCTGCTGCCGCGCTTGTGCGGCAGCGACGTCAGCGTCGTGCTCGACGCCTGCGCGATGGGAATCCTGCTCTCGCCCGACGAGGACAAGGACGACGAGGAAGACCGCGGCGAAGCGCCGTTCCGCTTCGCGCAGCCGGTGATCGTCACGCCGCACGCCGGCGAAATGGCGCACCTGACGGGCGAGCGCAAGGAAGATATCTGCGCCGAGCCGGACCGCCATGCGGCGCAGGCGGCGCGGCGCTGGAACGCGGTGGTGGCATTGAAGGGCGCCCGCACCCTGGTGATTGCCCCCGACGGCACGCGCTGGCAGCACGAAGGCGGCAACGTCGGGCTGGCCATTTCCGGCTCCGGCGACACGCTCGCCGGCATCGTCGCCGGGCTGGCCGCGCGCGGCGCCAGCCTGACCCAGGCGGCGTGCTGGGGCGTGGCGCTGCATGCCCGCGCCGGCGAACAGCTGGCCGAGCGCTTCGGCATGCTCGGCTACCTCGCGCGCGAAATTCCCAACGAGATCCCGGCGCTGATGGAGTCGTTTGCCCGCGGTTGACCGCCCCGCCCCCTTGTTTGAGATACGTCAAACCGCGCCGCCTTACGTACGCCAATCGCGCGCATCGCCGAACCGGTGGAAGTGTTCCAAGTCTAATTTTTACAGTCGAATTCGTGCACTGAACGGGGCCGCGTGTCTCGCTGCGTTGGTTCCCTGATGGTCCCTGAAGGGGCCTGAATCAGGCTCATTGCGGGGCTGACCTGGCGCTGCTGCTCGCCTGCATGCCGTCTCGCAGGCCGCAGCGGCACAAGATGGACGTGAACGAGGAGTTAAACAATGAAAGCTTATTCAAACGTAACAAAAGTCATCCTTTCCGCCGCCGTGCTGGCAGCATTGCTGGGCGCCTGCAAGCGGGACGAGACCGCGCCGGGAGCAGCCGGCGACACCTCCACCACCATGCCTGCGACTACGTCGGGCTCCGGTTCGGGCACCAGCGGCACCAGCGGCACCGGCACCGGCACCGGCACCGGCGACACCGGCACCAGCGGCAGCGGCTCGACCGGCGGCACTTCCGGCACCGGCGACACTTCCGGTACTGGCGGCACGTCCGGCACCGGCGGCAGCTCCGGTACTTCGGGCACCGGCACCAGCGGGAGCTCCGGCACCGGCGGCACGTCAGGCGGCTCGGGCAGTTCCGGCACCTCCGGCACTTCGGGCACCTCGCCGAGCGACTCCACCACTACGCCGAGCGGTACAGGTAGCGGAACGACGCCAAGCACCACGCCACCGTCGCGCTAACCGGCGGCGCAACAGCGAGGCCGCGTGCCAAAGGCCCGCATCAAGCGGGCCTTGTTTGCTGCAATGCTCCAAGCAAGCATTCCATCTGTGCGATGCCGGCGGGACTGCCGGCATCGGTAGCGCTCAATGCTTGTCGAGGGCAACCACGGGTGTGATGACCGGGGTCACGAGCGGCGCCACCAGCGGACGCGCGCCGCGGCCGGTCATCTTGCGGAACAACCACATGATGCCGCGGTAGATCAGGCGCACGAACAACAGCGTCAGGATCGCTTCGACCAAGGTCTGGAAGAAGGCGAGCAGCGGGTTAATGCGCGCGGCACGGCGCTTGAACTTGGCCACCATGCGGTCGCGCGAGATCTCGATGCTGTCGTAGAAGGTCGGCACGACCAGCAGGGTCAGGATGGTCGACGTGATGGTGCCGCCGATGATGGCGATCGCCAGCGGCCGGTAGAACTCGCCGCCTTCGCCGAGGCCCAGTGCGACCGGGAACATGCCGGCGATCAGCGCAAAGGTCGTCATCAGGATCGGACGCAAGCGCATGCGGCCCGCTTCCATCAGCGCGTCTTCGCGCCCGTAGCCTTCGGCCTCGCGCTTGCGCGCCGCGTCGAGCAGCAAAATCGCGTTCTTGGCCACCAGGCCCATCAGCATGATGATGCCGATCAGGCTCATCAGATTGATGGTGCTGCTGGTGATCAACAGCGCCACCACCACGCCGATCAGCGACAGCGGCAGCGACATCATCACCGCCAGCGGCGCGGTAAACGAGCTGAACTGCATCACCAGGATCAGGTACATCAGGCCGATGCCCGACAGCAGCGCGATGATCATGCCGGTAAACAATTCCTGCTGGTTCTTGCCGGCGCCGCCCAGCTTCAGGCCGTAACCTGGCGGGTAGTCGAACGACTTGGCCAGCTTCATCGCGTCGCTGGTCACTTCGCCGGTCGAACGGCCCTGCGCGTTGGCCGACACCGAAATGGTGCGCATGCCGTCGGTGTGCTGGATGCGCGATGGGCCCTTGCCCATCGTCACGGTGGCGATCTGGTCGAGCGGGACCATCTGCGTGGTGCCGGTGACGGCAATCGGCAGGCGCTCGATGTTCTCGGCGCTGACGCGGTCGTCGGGGTGCAGGCGCACGGCAACGTCGCGCGTTTCGCCGGTCGGGTCGACCCAGTCGCCCACTTCGACGCCGGCAAACGCCACCCGCAACGCCTGCGCGGCGTCGTTGACGGAAATGCCCATCGAGTTGGCCAGGCCGCGATTGAGTTCGATCTGCAACTCGTTCTTCGGATCCTGCTCCGACAGGCCGACGTCGACCGCGCCCGGCACCTGGCGCAACTTCTCCATGTAGGCGTTGGTAATTTCAAGCAGCTTGCGCGAATCGGGACCGGTGAAGTCGATCTGCACCGGCTTGCGCGCGCCACCGTTGAGGTCGTCGATGACGACGAATTCGGCGCCGACCACCGGGCGGATCCGCTCGCGCAGGTCGGCGGCGATTTCCTTGGCGCTGCGGCTGCGGGTGGCGCGCTTGTCGATGTCGACATACACGCGGCCGCCGCTGGCACTGATGTTGCTGTTGGTGTCCTTCGTTTCCGGCAAGGTACGGGCGATCTCGGCGACCTTCTCCATCTTCAGGCGGCCGTATTCGATCGACGACGACGACGGCGTGCGCACGTCGATCATCAGCATGCCCGAGTCGGACGCCGGCATGAAGCCGAAGCCGCCGACGGTGACCTGCAGCACGATGGCGGCCACCAGCGTGCCGCCGGCGATGATCGCCATCCAGATGCGGTGGTGCAGCGCCCAGGCAATCACGTTGCCGTAGCGGCCGGCCTGGTGGTCGAACCAGTCGTTAAAGCGTTGCAGCACGCGCGACAGGCCCGTCTTCGGCGCCGTGTGGTGGTCGGCCGGGTCGCCCCAGTAGGCCGACAGCATCGGGTCGAGCGTAAATGAAATGCCGAGACTGACCAGCACCGAGCACGTCACCGTCAGCGCGAACGGACGGAACCACTCGCCCGGCATGCCCGGCATGAAGGCAACCGGGATGAACACGGCGATGATCGAGAACGTCGTGGCGGCCACCGCCATGCCGATTTCGGCGGTCCCTTCGAGCGCGGCGGTGCGGCGGTCCGAGCCCATCTGCATGTGGCGCACGATGTTTTCCCGCACCACGATGGCGTCGTCGATCAGCACGCCGATCGCCAGCGACAGGCCGAGCAAGGTCATGAAGTTCAACGTGAAGCCGCACAGCCAGACGGCGATGAAGGCGGCGATGACCGAGGTCGGCAGCGACAGCGCGGTGATCAACGTCGAGCGCCACGAGTTGAGGAAGGCGTACACGACGAAAATGGTCAGCACGGCGCCGAGCACCAGCGACTCGATGACGTTGTTCAGACTCTTCTGGGCGTTGTCGCCGCCGTCGCGGGTCACTTCGAGCTTAGTGCCTTTTGGCATTTCCTTCTCGAGATTCTTGACCAGTTCGCGCACGTCCTTGGCCACCGACACGGTCGAGGCGTCGCGCGAGCGTGCCACCTGGATACTGACGTTCGGCTTGCCGCTGCGGATCGAGAAGCTGCTGATTTCGGCGAAATCGTCCTTGATCTGGGCCACTTGCGCCAGGCGGACGACTTCTTCGCCGCGGCGCTTGACGACGATCTGCTGGAATTCCTCGGGCGACTCGATGCGCCCGACCAAGCGGATGCTCTTTTCGTCGAGCGCGCCGCGCACCTTGCCGACCGGCGCATTGGTGTTCTGGGTGCGCAGCGCGGTGACGACATCGCCGACCGAGACGTTGTACTCGCGCAGTTTTTCCGCGCGCAGCAGCACCGACAGCTCGCGCCGCAAGGCGCCGCCGACGTTGACGTTGGACACGCCATCGATGGCGCGGAAGCGGTCGGCCAGCGTGTCTTCGGCCAGGCGCGACAGTTCAGCATGGGTCAGGCTGCTCGACGACAGCGCCATGTTCATGATCGGCTGCGCCGACGAATCCCAGCGCGTGATGATCGGCTCGCGCATTTCGGTCGGCAGCTTGTAGCGCACGCTGCTGATGACGTTGCGCACTTCGTCGGACGCTTCGATCAGGTTCTTCTTGAAGGCGAACTCGATCTGGATGCCGGCGCTGCCCTCGTTCATGAAGCTGTCGATCTTCTCGACGCCGGCGATGGCCCCGAGCGATTTTTCGATGCGGTTGACGATTTCGCGTTCGACCGTGTCGGGCGAAGCGCCCGGATACGGAATGCTGACAAACAGCATCGGCGCCTCGACGTCGGGCTCCTGGTTGACGCGCAGTTTCGTCAGGGCCATCAGGCCCAGGGCCATGATGGCGAGAATCAGGACAATCGTCGCGACCGGTTTGCGGACGCTGAAGTCGGAGAGGAACATGGCTTATTTCCCCTGCACGGCGGCGCTGGCGGCGGGCGCTGCGGCCACGCGGGCCGGGGCCATCTCGACCTTCTGGCCATCCTTGTAGCTCGAACTCGGGTTGCGCATGACAGTGTCGCCGGCGGCCAGGCCCTGGCGCACTTCATAGTTGCCGGTGCGCGGGTCGCGCGTGCCGATCACCAGATCGACCTTCGACAAGGTCTTGTCCTTCATGCGCCAGGCATAGGCCTTGTCGCCGGCGCGCGTCAACGCTCCTTCCGGCAGCATCAGCGCGGCGACGCTGTCGGCTTCGATGCGCCCTTCGCCGTACAGGCCGGCCACCTTCGGCTGGGCGCCGGGGGCAAAGCCGACCAGCACTTCGACCTGGCGCGTCACTTCGTTGGCGATCGGGTCGATGCGCTTGACGACGCCGCGGAATTCCTGGCCGGCGTAGCCGTTGATGCGGAAGCTGACCGGCTGGCCGACCTTGACGGCGCTGATGCGGTCGGCCGAGACGCGCCCTTCGAAGCGCATGCTGGTCGGGTCGAGCACCTTGACCAGTTCCTTGCCGATGGCGGCGGTGTCGCCGGCCGATACCTTGCGGTCGGCCACCACGCCGTCGAACGGCGCGCGCACCAGGGTGCGCTGCAGCTGCTGGCGCGCCAGCACGGCGCGGGTGCGCGCGGCCGCCACTTCGCTCTGGGCATTATTGCGCCGCGTTTCGGCTTCGTCGAGCGCCTGCAGCGACGTCATGCCGGAGGCGCGCAGCGTCTTGAGGCGCTCGACCTGGCGCTCGGCCTGCTCGAACGCCTGGCTCGACGCGCGCGCGGCCTGCTCGGCCGAACCGAGGCTGTCGCGGATCGCCGTTTCGTCGAGCTTGACCAGCACGTCGCCGCGCTTGACCGGTTCGCCGTTTTCCTTCAGCACTTGCAGCACCACGGCCGATACCTCGGCGCGCAGGTCGGCCTTGCGCTCCGGCTGCACCGAGCCGGTGATGACCGGCCCGGACGCCAGCGCATTGCTCTGCACCGTCAACAAGTCTTCCGGAGAGATCTGCAACTGGACCGCCTTGGCGTCGGCGCCAGGCTTGGCGTCCTTCGCTCCCTTACTGCAGGCAACTAGCGCCGCGGCGATAGCGAGAACGAGCATGGTTTTACGCAGCATTGTATTTCTCCGGAAATATTAATTTTTTAACACGTAACAGCGGCACGCCGTATCATCAGCGGCACAGTATCCTTGAGCCGTATAGAGCCGTCAATCGGCGCGATTCGGCCTGCAGGTTTGTAGGGATGAAATGCGTTTGGAGGCGACGAACTGCATTTCTGGCTGATGAAATGCAGTAAGTTCGGCGCCGGTTACAGGGCAGCGGCCAGCGCGTTGATGGCGAAACCGACGGCGATACCGGTGCAGATGCCGCCGCCGATCTCGACGAGCGTGTGGCCCATCCGCTCGCGCAGCGGCTTTGGCGCCGCGCCGGCGGCCAGCCGGTTGATCGCCGCGGCCTGGCGGCCGACGTGCTGGCGCAGGCTGTTGGCGTCGACCATGACGATGAAGGCGAGCGTGACGGCAACGCCGAACGCCGGGTGGTCGATCCCTTCGCGCAGCGCGATCAGGGTCGCCATGCTGGTGACGACCGCGCTGTGGTTGCTCGGAAAGCCGCCGTTGCCGACCAGGTCGAAGGCGAGCCGGCGCTGGCGCACGCTGGTGATCAGGAACTTGATCGGGCCCACCACCAGCCAGGTGGTGATGGGGGTGACAAGGTAAGCGATGTCCATCGTGTGATCCCAGTGCTGCAAAGTTAAACGTAGAACGACGGTTTTCAGGTCCGTGGCGGTTTGCCGGCCCTGCTGACAGGCCATTGGAAATGCCGATGAGAATTATCGCAGAAGCGTGCCGCCGCGGCGACCTCGAAAGCGCCTCGGTCGGGCGAAGTCGCGTTAAACTCATCCCACTGTGGCATTTCAACCAATCAAAGGGTCAGCATGCGCCATTTCACGCTGTCGATCGCGGTCACCGTCATCCTCATGGGGGTGGCCGGCTGGTGGGGTTATTCGCGCGGCGGCACCGGCGCCATGCTGCAGGCACTGTGGATTGCCGGCGTGCTCGGCATCCTCGAAGTGTCGCTGTCGTTCGACAACGCGGTGGTCAACGCCACGGTGCTGCGCCACTGGAACGAGTTCTGGCGCAAGCTGTTTCTCACCGTCGGCATCCTGGTGGCGGTATTCGGCATGCGGCTGGTGTTCCCGCTGGTGATCGTCGCCGCCGCCACCGGCCTGGGCTTGGTCGATGTGTGGAACATGGCGATCAACACGCCGGACGAATATTCGCGCCACCTGGTCGAACACCACGCCGAAGTGTCGGCCTTCGGCGGCGCCTTCCTGCTGCTGGTGTTCCTCAACTTCCTGTTCAGCGACGACAAGGAACTGCACTGGCTCGGCTGGATCGAGCGCAAGGTCGGCCAGTACGGCACCGACGGCCTGGCCGTGCTGCTGACACTGCTCGCGGTGTATTACTGCATGACGCTGGTGCCGGAGGCGCGCAAGCTCGCCGTCATCATTTCCGGCACCGTCGGGGTGCTGGTGTACATCGGCGTCGACTGGATCAGCGGCTTGCTGGAAGAAAAGGAAGGCGACGCCGCGCTCGGCAAGGCCGTCTCGCAGGGCTCGATCGGCGGCTTTCTGTACCTCGAGGTGCTGGACGCCTCGTTCAGCTTCGACGGCGTGATCGGCGCCTTTGCCATCACCAACGACGTCGTCATCATCATGCTCGGGCTGGCCATCGGCGCGATGTTCGTGCGCTCGCTGACCGTCTATATGGTGTACCGCGGCACGCTGGACGAATTTGTCTTTCTCGAGCACGGCGCCCACTACGCGATCGGCATCCTGGCGCTGATCATGTTTGCCAGCGTGAAGTATCACATTCCCGAGTGGTTCACCGGCCTGTCCGGCGTCGCCTTCATTGCCGTGTCGTTGTGGTCGTCCGTGCGCCACAGGAAGCGGCTGGCGCGCCAAGAGGCGGAAGCCGGCGACGAGGCGGAGCGCGCCTGTCCTTAATGTTTTGACTATTGCCACTATCATGGCAGAATGGGCGCGCCCTTACATCGACCACGAGAACTTGACCATGACCCGTCCGAAACGCCTGCCCCTCATCCTGCTGGCGGTGCTTGCCGCCGCGGTAGCCATCTTCGCCGCCTACGCCTGGATCACGCTGCAAGTGTCGTACGCGGAAGGCGAACGCGCCGGCTACCTGCAAAAGTTTTCCCGCAAGGGCTGGATCTGCAAGACCTGGGAAGGCGAAATCCTGCTCACCAGCATGCCCGGCGCGATCCCCGAACGCTTCGAGTTTTCGGTGCGCGACGACCTCGTCGCCAAGCAGCTGATGGCGGCGATGGGCAAGCGCGTCAACCTGACCTACTCGCAGCACAAGGGCGTGCCGAGCGCCTGCTTCGGCGAGACCGAATACTTCATCGAGAAAGTCACGCTGCAGCAGTAGATGCCGGCAGTAGTTGCCAGCGATAGTTACTGGTAACGCGCCATGATGGCGGTGATGGTGCCGTCGCGCTGCAGCTGGGCCACGGCGCGCTCCATCTGGGCCGGCGAGACGGCGCCGTTGGGCGACAGCGCGCAGCCGGTCATGTAGTGCTTCACCACCAGCGGCGGATGCAGCGCCAGCGGCGGATCGGCCAGCTTCATCCGGTAATCGATCAGGTGCTTGCTGGTGACCATGTGGTGCAGCCGCCCGAGGCCCAGCTTGCGCAGGTTCAGGTCGGTGCTGGGGCCGTCGGCGCGGACAAAGGCGCTGCCGAGAGCGCGCTCGAGATCCGGATACGTATAGCCGAACACCGTGCCGATCGGCTCGCCGCGCAGGTCCGCCAGCGAGCGCGGGCGCGGGAAGGCGCGGCTGGTGATGACCACTTCGACCAGCGGCACGAACGGCTGGCTCCACGGAAAGGTGCCGTCGAGCCACTCGGGAATGTAGCCGCACAGCACGTCGGCCTTGCCGCTGTTGAGGGCGCCGACGATGCGCTTGCGCGGCAACGCCAGGAAGCGCGGCTGGCGCCCGAGCGCGCCGGCCAATGCCTCGCCGACATGCTTGTGCAGGCCCTCGACCAGCTGATAGTTGCGAAAACGCGCCATCGGCATTTCGGTGGCGGTATCGACCAGGATGACGAGCTCGGCCGCGGGAAGCGACAGCGGCAGCAGCAGCGCGAGGCACAGTGCGGTTCGAAAGTAAAAAGACATGAGACCTTGGAGCGTGGACGGAGGGGGCTGACCCGGCCGCCATTTTACTTCAGCGGCAGCGACGACGGTTGGGTCAGCAGGCGGCCGATGACTTCGCGCGTGATGGTTTCGGACGACGTGCGCTGAATCGCTTCGGACGAGCGCTGCGCGGCGGCCTCGCTGGTGGCGGCCAGCGCGCGCCGTTCGGCGGCGTGGCGTTCGGTCTCCAGCGCCAGCAGTTGCTGCCTGGCTTCGGCCATCGCCTGCGTCGTCATCGCCACCTTGCGCTGCATGGCGGCGTGCGCCTGGGCGCTGTCGAGCAGCAGGCGCTGCGCTTCGAGCTTGTCCGTCACGGCCTGCGCGGCCGCTTCCTCGGCCATCTCGATCTGATGGGCGACATCGGCTTTTTCCTGTTCGGCTGCCAGGCGCGCCTGCACGGCGGCGGCCCCCGCATGCTCGGATTCGATGCGCGCCGCGATCGCCGCGCTCTCCTGCGCCTGCACCGCGGCGCTGCCGCGCTGTGCCTCGACCAGCTGTTCGGCCAGCGCCAGCGCGGCGTGTTCGGCGGCCAGCGCTTCTTCGGCCAGCGCCAGCTGCTGCTGTTCGGCGGCGCGGCGCGCGGCCTGGACGTCGGCCTGTTCGGCGGCCGCCTTGAGCTGCGCGGTGACGGCAGCGGCGGCGACGGCCTGCTCTTCGCTATCGCGTTCGGCCTGCTCGGCGAGCGCGCGGGTGGCGTCGATTTGCGCCAGCTGCGCCTGTTCGGCGCGGCGCTCGCTATCGACCTTCTGGCGCAGCAGCGCTGCCTGCGCCGACTGCGCCTCGGCGCGCGCCTGCGCGGCGGCGCCGAGTTCCTGTTCGGCGGCCAGCTTGTCCTGCAAGGCCAGCAATGCCTGCTGCTCGGCGTCGGCGCGGGCACGCTCGGCATCGGCGAGCGCCTGTTCCTGCTCGGCCCTGCGGCCGGCCAGTGCGGCACATTCGGCCTGCTGGGCGACCTGCTCGGCGACGGCGGCCAGTTCGGCGGCGGCGGCGGCGTTGGCGGCGGCGGCCAGCGCGGCGGCCTGCTCGGACAAGGCGGCGCGCTCGCCGGCCAGCATGCCGGCGCGCTGCTGCTCGTGCGCGTCGAGTTCGGCGGCGGCGGCGGCGGCCTTTTCGGCGATGGCGCGTTCGCGCGCCGCTTCGATGGCGAGCGCTTCGGCCGCCATCCTGGCGCGCACTTCGTCGCCGGCTTCTTCTTCGGCCAGCGCGCGCGCCAGCGCCACTTCGCGCAACTGGCGGTCCACTTCGATGCGCGCCTCGGTGGCGGCCATGATGCGCCCTTCCGCTTCGCGCCGCGCTTCGGCGCCGGCGGCGGCCATCTTCTCGACGCGCGCACGGTGAATCGCGGCATCGCGCAGTTCTTTTTCGGTCTGCAGGCGCAGATGGATCGACTTGGCCGCGACCCGCTCCGACTCGGCCTGGGCGATGGCGATGGCCTCGCGCTCCTGCTCGATGTGGGCCAGCGCGCGCGCTTCTTCCAGCGCCCGTGCTTCGGCGACCGCGCGCGCAAAGGCCGACGCCAGCGCCACCTGGTCGGCTTTTTCGCGCTGCACTGTCAGCTCGAGCGCTTCGGCTTCGGCTTCGGCCAGCAGTTCGGCGGTCTGGCGCGCGCCCTTGGCCTGGCGCTCGCGTTCGCGCGCCAGGGTCGCCACGCGGGCATCGGCGGTGGCGATGTGCAGCACTTCTTCCTTGGCCGCGTGCACCGCGGCGACCCGTTCGACCGCCTGCAGGCGCGCCTGCTCGGTGTGCACTTCGAGGTCTTCGACGGCGCGCGCGGCGCGTTCGGCCATCTGCGCTTCGGCTTCGATCTGTTCGGCGGCGCGGCGGCGCGCTTCTTCTTCGGACCTGGCGCGCGCTTCGGCGGCCAGCTTGATCTTGGTGTCGGCCTCGACGCGAGCGCGCAGTTCGGCCGTCTCCTGGCGCACCGCTTGCAGGCGCTCCATGCTGGCCTGGGCGGCGGCGCGCAGCGAATCGAGGCGGTCGCGGTTCGCTTCGATCGCGTCTTCCGACGCCTGCGCGTGTTCCAGCGCGGCGGCGGCGGCGGCGGCATCCATCGCGGCGCGCTCCTCGGCCAGGCTGCGCGCGCGCGCTTCAGCGTGGGCCCGGCTCTCGGCCGCGCACGACGCCTTCGCTTCGGCCTCGACACGCGCGATCGCCTCGTGAATCGCCCGCATTTCCGACTTGGCGCGGCCAGGCGCCTCGGCCGCGGGCGCTGCCTCTGCCGCCGGCAGGTCAATGCTCACATGTGCGTCGTCGTGCTGGGCCGGTACTGATTGCATGGTCGTTCTCGCTAAGCTGAAGGGGCGCCTTCCAAAGCGGAAGTCATCTCGTCGATTATCGGTCAGCAATGGTTTGGACGGCGCACCAAGCAGACGGGGGAAAGCGCCTCATTTCCCCGCTTTATGGCTAGGCCGGCCAGAGCGGCGGCTCGTCCATCAGCGCAACCTGTTCGCGCAGCTCGAGAATTCTGTCTTGCCAGTAACGTTGCGTGTTAAACCATGGAAAGGCGACCGGAAAGGCCGGGTCGTCCCAGCGCATCGCCAGCCAGGCCGAATAGTGCAGCAGGCGCAAGGTGCGCAGCGCCTCGACCAGGTACAGCTGGCGCGGGTCGAAATCGGCGAAATCCTCGTAGCCGGCCAGGATGTCGCCCATCTGGCGCACCATGTCGGCTCGCTCGCCCGACATCAGCATCCACAGGTCCTGGACGGCCGGACCGGTGCGGCTGTCGTCGAAGTCGACGAAGTGCGGGCCGGCGTCGGTCCACAGCACGTTGCCGGCATGGCAATCTCCGTGCAGCCGCAGGACCGGTTGCTCGCCTGCCCGTTCATAGCAGCGCGCCACGCCTTCGAGGGCCTGGTCGACCACGCTGGTCCACGCCGGCAGCAGTTCCGGCGGAATGAAGCCGTTCGCCAGCAGGTAAGCGCGTGGCGCGCGGCCGAACGTATCGACCGTCAGCGCCGGCCGCTCGTGAAACGGCGCCAGCGCGCCGACGGCGTGGATGCGGCCGATGAAGCGGCCGATCCATTCGAGCGCCTTGGGGTCGTCCAGCTCCGGCGCGCGGCCGCCCCGGCTGGGAAATACCGCGAACTTAAAGCCCGCAAATGCATGCAACGTGCGCCCTTCCAGCGTCATCGCGGCCACTACCGGAATCTCGCGCTCGACCAGCTCGGCGACGAACGCGTGTTCCTCGAGGATGGCGGCGTCGCTCCAGCGGTCGGGCCGGTAGAACTTGACGACGACCGGGCCGCCCTCTTCGCGGCCGACCTGGTAGACGCGGTTCTCGTAGCTGTTGAGCGCCAGCAGGCGTCCGTCGCCGAACAGGCCGACCGAGTCGAGCGCATCGAGGACGCAGGATGGCTCGAGCGCGGAGAAGGGATGTTCCGCGGGCTCGTCCGCGTCGGTGGTAAGAATATTCATAGGTCCATTGTAAGGCCACCGTAGAAAAAACGGGTCTGACCCCAATTGTTTTGGTGCTGTCGAGGTCGCGCTCAGGCCCCGCGAAACTTGCCACGCGTCGCTTTTCAACAATCGGGGTCAGACCCCAATTTTATTCGGTCGCGGCCATTTAAATTGCAGCAGGCACCGGGTTTCGGGCGCGCAGGCGTTAAACTAGCGCCTTCATTCCAAGAAAGAGCACCCCATGCAATACGATCAGCCCCTGTCAGAAAAAGAATTCAACGAACTCGACCAGTTCCTGTTGTCCGACCGCAGTTCCGACGACGCCATGACGATGGATACGCTGCACGGCTTCCTGACGGCCATCGCGATCGGCCCGGAAACCATCATGCCGAGCGAATGGCTGCCCAAAGTGTGGGGCGAAGACGCCAACAGCGAACCGAAATGGAAGAATCCGAAAGAAGCCGAGCGCATCTTCGAACTGATCATGCGCTTCATGAATGAAGTGGCCGTCACGTTCGAAGTGGCGCCGAAGGAATTCGAACCGCTGTTTTGCGAACATGAGCACGGCGAAGAGACGCTGATCGACGCCGAAGCCTGGTGCTGGGGCTTCTGGGAAGGCATGGAGCTGCGCCCGGGATCGTGGAATCCGATCTGGGAATCCGACCTGGCCCCACTGATGCGCCCGATCTACCTGCTCGGCGCCGACGAGATCGAGGAAGAGGAACTGAAAGAAGTCGACGATCCGGTCAAGGGCCACAAGCTGGCGCTCGAGATCGAGGCGAACTTGCCGTCGATCTACAAGTTCTGGCTGCCGCTGCGCAAGTCCGCGGTGCAAACCATCAAGCGCGATGAGCCGAAGGTCGGCCGCAACGACGACTGCCCTTGCGGCAGCGGCAAGAAATACAAGAAGTGCTGCGGCGCCGACAAGGCGGAATAGAGCAGTCACCGCCGGCCGCTTTCGAGCGGCCGGCGTCGTTTTACGCTCGACGAGTCAATCGCTGTACCACCTTCCATGAGGCCGCCACCATGTCCACCTTACTGCCCGTCGCCACCAGCATCGCCACGCAACCGCCCGCCCTGCAGGGCCTGCTGTCGAACCTGGTCAACCGCCACGGCTGCATCACCGGCGCCACCGGCACCGGCAAGACGGTGACCTTGCAGGTGATTGCCGAGGCCTTGTCCGGCATCGGCGTGCCGGTGTTCATGGCCGACGTCAAGGGCGACCTGTCGGGCCTGGCGCAGGCCGGCGCGCCCTCGCCCAAGATGGACGAGCGGCTCACGATGCTCGGCATGGCGCCGCCGCAGTGGGCCGCCTGCCCGGTCACCTTCTGGGACGTGTTCGGCGAGCAGGGCCACCCGGTGCGCGCCACCATCTCCGACCTCGGCCCGCTGCTGCTGGCGCGCATGCTGAACCTGAACGACACCCAGGAAGGCGTGTTGCAGCTGGTCTTCAAGATTGCCGACGACAACGGCTGGCTGCTGCTCGACACCAAGGACTTGCGCGCGATGCTGCAGCAAGTGGGCGACAATGCCGCCGACTACCGCACCAGCTACGGCAACATTTCGGCGGCCAGCATCGGCGCCATCCAGCGCGGCCTGATCGCCATCGAGGAACAAGGCGGCGACCAGTTCTTCGGCGAGCCGATGCTCAATATCGACGACCTGCTGCAGACCGATGCCGCCGGCAAGGGCGTGATCAACATCCTGGCCGCCGACAAGCTGATGCACTCGCCGCGGCTGTACGCGGTTTTTTTGCTGTGGCTGCTCTCGGAGCTGTTCGAGCAACTGCCCGAAGTTGGCGACCTCGACAAGCCGAAGCTGGTCTTCTTCTTCGACGAGGCGCACCTGCTGTTCAACGATGCGCCCAAGCCGCTGCTCGAAAAGATCGAGCAGGTGGTGCGCCTGATCCGCTCGAAAGGCGTCGGCGTGTTCTTCGTCACCCAGAACCCGCTCGACATTCCCGACACCGTCCTCGGCCAGCTCGGCAACCGCGTGCAGCACGCGCTGCGCGCCTACACGCCGCGCGACCAGAAGGCGGTCAAGGCGGCGTCCGACACGTTCCGCCCTAACCCGGCACTCGATACCGCCCAGGTCATCACCGAGCTGGGCGTCGGCGAAGCGCTGGTCTCCTTCCTCGACGAAAAGGGCCGGCCGAACATCGTCGAGCGCGCCTTCATCCTGCCGCCGGCGTCGCGCATCGGCCCGCTCGACCCCGCCACCCGCAAGGCCGCGATCGCCAAGTCCGTCGTCGCCGGCGTCTACGAGCGCGCGGTCGACCGCGAGTCGGCGCACGAAATCATCGCCGCGCGCGTGGCCGCCGCGCAGCAGCAGGCGGAACCGGCAAAACCGGCGCCGGCCGGCAAGCAGCCCGAAGCGGCCGACAATTCGTTCGGCGGCATGCTCGGCGGCCTGTTCGGCGGCAACGGCAAGCGCGAATCGCCGGCGCAGGCGATGCTCAAATCGGCGGCGCGCAGCATCGGCTCATCGGTGGGTCGCGAAATCATCCGCGGCGTGCTCGGCTCGATCCTGAAAAAACGCTAAGGGGTCAGACCCCGATGTTGCTTGCATGGGGTCTGACCGTGCTTGTGTTGCGGCCGGAAAACCAGGTTCAGACAGCGACAGCAACAGCCGGGGCCGCCCCTTCCACCCTCAGCCTGCCCTGATAGAGCGACGCCAGCAAATCTGACTGGCTGACCATGCCGACGAACCGGTTCTCGTCGTCGACGATGGGAATATGGTGCAGTCCCGCATTCGACATCAGCGGCACCAGCTCGACGATGGGGGTCTCCGCCCTGGCCGTCACCACCTTCGCCGTCATGATCTGGCCGACCACCTCCGGCTTGTCCGAATGCGTGTCCGGGCTGTTCATCAGGAAGCGACGCAATCGCTCGGCAAACGACACCGAATCGCCCTGCTCGCTGTGATTGAGGAAGTCGCTTTGCACCACGATGCCGATCACCCGGCGCGCCCTGCTCAGCACCGGCAAGGCGTGCAGCCGGTGGCGCCGCATCAGCTGCCATGCCGCTTTCAGCTCGGTCGCAAACTCGACCGACACGATGTCTTTCGACATGATTTCGCCGCAGGTGATGATGCCGAAACGCCGCTCGTACGCCTTCATCTCGGTCGCCAGGATGATGTCTTCGAGATCGTCGCGGCTGATGTCGAGGACCTGGCCGTAGCTTTTCAGCGCCGCGTCGAGGTCGGCATGGGTGAAGCCGACCCGCTCGGTCGCGACCGGGTCGTCGGTGTCGTGCACCTGCTGCAGGATCGAATGCTGGGTGTGCGGATAGCGCCGCCCGGTCAGGTTGTTGTAGACCAGCGCGGCACACACCAGCAGCGCGGTATTCAGGCCGACCTGGATGAAGGCGAATTCATGGCCGGCCGCCTGCACAGCCGGGCCGGCCAACACGGCCGTCAATGCGACTGCGCCGCCGGGCGGATGCAGGCAGCGCAGCAGGAACATGGCGAGAATGGCGAGCCCGCCGGCCAGCGGCGCGGCCAGCAACACGTTATCGATCCCCTGCGCGCAGGCGACGCCAACCAGCGCGGACACCATGTTGCCGCCGATTACAGACCACGGCTGCGACAGCGGACTGGCCGGCACCGCGAACAGCAGCACCGACGAGGCGCCCATCGGCGCGATCAGGAACGCCATGCCGCTGTGTCCCTTCAGCAGGAAGTAGCTCATGAACGCCGTCAGCGTCAGGCCGACGATGGCGCCACCGCCGGCGCGCAGCTGCTCGCGCCCGCTCGCATTGGTCGGCGCCGGCAGTAATTTTTGCAGCCACTTCGTTTGCAACCCCGCCATGCTTCCCGATCGCTGGTCCTACAACCCTGCAATTATTTCACATTCCTGCCGCGGGCATCCGGCAGCGCCCATTTCTGCCGCCGCGCAGCGAAGGGCGGCTTGATGTACGATATGACAACACCGGTCCGGCGCCCCTTGTTCGCGCCGCAGGTGTGTCGACCGACCGCCCAACCCCAGAGGATAAAAACATGACCCGACAATTGAAGCAAACAGCGCTAGCCGCGCTCGTCACCGCCGCGCTGTTCGCCGCCCCCGCATTCGCTGCCGCGCCGATGGTCAAGACGCCGGCGCCAGGCTACTTCCGCATGATGCTGGGCGACTTCGAAGTGACCGCAATCAACGACGGCACCGTCGACCTGCCGGTCGACAAGCTGCTGCAGGGCGAAAAGCCGGCCGCCATCACCGCGGCGCTGACGAAGTCGTTCCTGAAAGTGCCGCTGGAGACCTCGGTCAATACCTTCCTGATCAACACTGGCAGCAAGCTCGTGCTGGTCGACGCCGGTGCGGCCGGCCTGTTCGGCCCCACCCTGGGCAAGTTTGTCGCCAACTTGAAAGCGGCCGGCTACCAGCCAGAACAGATCGACGAAATCTACATTACCCATATGCATTCCGACCACGTCGGCGGCCTGGCAGCGAACGGCCAGCGCACGTTCCCGAACGCGACCGTGCGGGCGCAGAAGCAGGAAGCGGACTTCTGGCTTAACCCGGCCAACATGGACAAGAATCCAAAGCAAGCCGATGCCTTCAAGGGCGCGATGGCGTCGCTCAACCCCTACGTCACGGCGGGCAAGTTCTCGCCTTTTGAAGGCAACGTCGAACTGGTGCCAGGCATCAGTTCGCTGTCGGGCAAGGGGCACACGCCCGGCCATGCGACGTACATGGTGGAAAGCAAGGGACAGAAGCTGGTTCTGATCGGCGACCTGATCCATGTGGGAGCTGTGCAGTTCGACCGGCCACAGGTGACCATCGCGTTCGACAGCGACCAGAAGACCGCTGCCGCCGAGCGCCGCCAGGCCTTCGATGCAGCCGCGCGCGCCGGCTACCTGGTCGGCGCCGCACACCTGCAATTCCCCGGCATCGGCCACATCGTCAAGGAAGCGAAAGGCTACGACTTCATTCCGGTGAACTACACGCAGATGCGCTAAGCAGTTAGCGCAAAACAAAAAAGCCGGCTGAATTACTCGCCGGCTTTGTTGTTAGCTGCACTCTGGCTATTGGCCGCGTGGAGCGCCCGTGCCCTGATGCGGCTTGAGGCCATCATTTTGCTGACGTCCGACAAGTTCCTGCTCTTCCGCCTGCTGCTGGCTCTTGTTGGCGTCAAGCTGAGCCTGCTCAGCATCGCGCTGCAATTGCTCGCCTGGTTCGGTTTTGGTTTTCGTCATGGCAGTCTCCTTGGGTAAAACCATACCTTACCCCTGGAGAAATTGATTGACTGTTCGCCACACCACATTACCGCCGCGATCGCAGGTTGCGCTTCCGGGGGCCCACGCATCAGGTAACGCCGCCGAACAGTAACGCACCCCTCCCTTCCGCCGATCCCGATACGACCGCGACAATGGCACGCGCGATCCTGGCCGCGCCTATGCTCGACGGCTCAATCGGATTGGCATAGTCTTCCGGCCGCGCGCAGACAGCACGCAGATCGATCGCCTTCAGCTTGTAGTCAAGCGCGGTGCGGATGATGGCATCGTTAAACAGCGCCACGGCATTGCGCGCAAGCTTGCCATACCGCGCGTCGCTGAAGTTGCCGCTGTAGATAGTGCTGATCACCAGCGGCAGGCGCTGCGCCAGGCAGGCGTCGATGATCTTGCGGTAGGCCGGCTCGAACTCGCCGACTGCTCCCGCCAGCATCTCGATCGCTTCGGCCACCGAGCGGGCCGGCGCCTGCAACAGGCCCTGCCGTTGCAATGCGTCGTTGCCGCCAACCGAGAGCACCAGGTGCGTCGCGTCGCGCGGCAGGCGCGCCAACTGGGCGGGGATGCCGCCGGTGGTTGCGCCGTCGCGCGCCAGCAAGGTGGCGGTCGAACCTTGCGGCGTCAGGCGCCGCAAATGGGCGATCACGTCCGGCTCGCCTCCGGTGTAAGCGCCATTGTCGAAAATCGAATCGCCCAGCAGGACGACATGCCTGGCCGCGGCAGCCGGATTCGGGGTGGCGGCAAGGGCAACAGACTGGTGCAGAAACGTTCTCCTCGAAGTGTTCATGGCGATCCTCAAGAATATTGGACACTGAGCGGCAGCAGCAGTTCCGGACAGTTCGTCTGCCTTACACTGAACCCGATTGGCCCGCCGGCAGTCGAACACTGGGCATGCTCAAGGAGACCTGTGATGCCAAAATCAACTTTTGCCGGCCACCCACTGCACCCGATGCTGATCGTCGCACCGGCCGCACTGATCCCGTTCGGATTCATCCTCGACGCGATGCACGGCGCGACGAGCAAGGCGAGCTATTCAAATGCCGCCTACTTCAGCCTGGTTGGAGGACTTATTGGCGGCGTTGCCGCCGCCACCGCCGGCGCGATGGACTACCTGATGATCGAGTCCGACACGGACGTCAAGCGCACGGCCAACATGCATGCGATCCTCAACGGCGGTGCGCTCGCCTTGACGGCAGCAAATGTCGCGATGCGCAAAGACCGGCCTGCGCACACCGGCGGCTCGCTCGCGCTGTCGGCCATTGCCGCCGTCGGCGTGCTCGTTTCCGGCTGGTTCGGCGGCCGGCTCGTCTACGAGCAAGGGATGCGCGTCAAGGGCGTCAGTCCGGTCGAGCATGCCATGGACGCGCAATTGCCCGGCAGCGACTGGACCGAGAAGACGATGCTCAAGGAGGAACAACTGGTGCCGCGCGCCGGCCCGCAGCTGCATTGACACATTTCAGCAACCGGTGTTCGTTTTTGTCGAAGCCGTCCGCCACGTCAGGCTCCAGCAGCTGGGGCGACGAGCCCGCGCTCTTCGCGATACAACGCCTCCAATGCTTCATCGCGCTCTTTTTCCCACTTCACGAATTCGAGCATGGCGGCCATGTACTGCGCAAATGCTGCTGCGACCTGTTCTGGTCGCGCCACTATCTCGACTTCCCACAAGTCGGTGCGGGTGAGTCCGTGCGCTTCGGAGATATCCGTGACGAATTTTTTGTTCTCGTCAATTTCCATTCGAATACCAAGCCCCGCAAAGTGCCAGTAAACGTCGCTATCATCGAAAAAACGCACCGAGTGCGGGAAAAGTTCTGCGTATGCAAAGATATCATCACCGTCCTCGAAGCGAAAAGGCGTCTCGATCAGCACAATATTGCCGTCTTCGGAAACGGGATAGCAGTAGTACCCGATGATCTTGGAGAGAGATTCGCAGTCCATGATTGCCTCGCTGGATAATCCGCTAAGGAAAGGGAGGTAGTGGCGCAAAACTGATGTTGGTTTGTGCGCAAAAATACGCCAACACTTCATCATAGCTCCAATGCTGCCAGACCGCCGCCCCATTTTGGCGCCGATCACCTATGTGTTCGTGGGACATGGCGTGGGCGTCTTTCTGCTTGCGCAGCGTATGGCTCACTTCGAGCTGATACACACGCTCCGTGCTGGAACGGTTTAGCAAAAAAACAGAAAACAGATACCTGGTCCTGCTGACACCGCGCGTGTAAATGAGCTTGACGGCCAAATTCGTTCGCCTGCCAGCATGGTCGACGATACCTGCAGAGAGAATCCTGGCTGGCGGTTCACTCTTTTGCGATATCCACGCGAAATCGCCCGCGCAACGGAGAGGGCGACTGAGCAGCGCACGTGCTTCTGCTTCGGAAATTTTCGGCGTGATTCCACGGGGGAAGTTCAATTGGCGCCGGCCCTGTTGGGCGACCCAGATCCCGCAGTATGCCCATCCACGCGCGCGACAGTTTGCCGCACCGCGTATGGACGTCAGAAATTACAGCTTGATGAAATGCTCGCGGTAGTACTTCAGCTCTTCCACCGATTCAATGATGTCGGCCAGCGCCGTGTGCTTCTGGTGCTTCTTGAAGCCGCCGACCAGCTCGGGCTTCCAGCGGCGGCACAGCTCTTTCAAAGTCGACACGTCAAGATTGCGGTAGTGGAAAAACGCTTCCAGCTTCGGCATCGTGCGCGCCATGAAGCGGCGGTCCTGGCAGATCGTATTGCCGCACATCGGCGACTTGCCGGCCGGGACGAACTGCCTCAGGAAGGCGATCAGCGCCGCCTCGGCCTGCTCTTCCGTCACGGTCGAGTTGCGCACCCGCTCGATCAGGCCGCTGCGGCCGTGGGTGCCCTTGTTCCATGCATCCATCTTGTCCATCGTCTCTTCGGACTGGTGGATCGCAAACACCGGGCCCTCGGTAATGGTGTTGAGGTTCATGTCGGTGACGACGACCGCAATCTCGATGATGCGGTCGGTGTCAGGCTCGAGTCCCGTCATTTCCAGGTCGACCCAGATCAGGTTCATCTCGTTGGGACGGTGGCCGCCGGCGGGTACGGCTAATTCGGTCGCTTGTGACATAATTCTCTCTTGGCCTAATCAATCCTGCATTTTCTCACAGGCACAGAATGTATTCACTCGCGTTTTCGGTTTTGTTTGTCGGTTTCTTCCTTTTGACCTTGATTTTGCGCTTCTGGTTGGCGAACCGGCATGTGCGCCACGTGCTCGCCCATCGCGCCCAGGTGCCGGCCGAATTCGCTTCCAGCATCCCCCTCGCCGCTCACCAGAAGGCGGCCGACTACACCGTCGTCAAGACCAAGCTCGGCCTCGTCGCGCTGCTGTTTTCCAGCGCCGTGCTGATCGGCTTCACGCTGATGGGCGGCCTGCAGTGGCTGGCCGTGACGCTGGCGCCGATCACCGGCCCCGGCATGACCTACCAGATCGGCCTGCTGGTGGCCTTCGCCGTCATCTCCGGCCTGCTCGACTTGCCATTTGATTACTATCGCCAGTTCGTGCTGGAACAGCGTTTTGGCTTTAACAAGATGACCATCAAGCTGTGGCTGGCCGACATGGCCAAGGGCGTGCTGATCGGCGCGGCGATCGGCCTGCCGCTGATCTGGATCGTTCTCACCTTGATGGAAAAGACCGGCGCGCTGTGGTGGCTGTACGCCTGGCTGGTGTGGAGCGGCTTCCAGCTGTTGATGATGGTGCTGTTCCCGACCGTGATCGCGCCGCTGTTTAACAAGTTCACCCCGCTCGCCGACGACAGCCTGAAAAGCCGCATCGAAGGCCTGATGCAGCGCGTCGGCTTCGCCTCCAAGGGCCTGTTCGTGATGGACGGCTCCAAGCGCAGCGCGCACGGCAACGCCTACTTCTCCGGCTTCGGCGCCAACAAGCGCATCGTCTTTTTCGACACGCTGCTGGCGCGCCTGGCGCCGCAGGAGATCGAAGCGGTGCTGGCGCACGAACTGGGCCACTTCAAGCTCAAGCACATCGTCAAGCGCATCGCCGTCATGTTCGCCGTGTCGCTCGGCTTTCTCGCGCTGCTCGGCTACCTCAAGACGCAGACCTGGTTCTACCAGGGCCTCGGCGTCGACCCGCTGTTCGCCAGCGACGCCATGGCGCTGATCCTGTTCATGCTGGTGCTGCCGGTGTTTACCTTCGTGCTCTCGCCCCTGACCTCGATCACCTCGCGCAAGCACGAATTCGAGGCCGACGCCTTCGCCGCCACCCACACCGACGCGCGCGACCTGGTGTCGGCGCTGGTCAAGATGTACGAAGATAACGCATCGACCCTGACGCCCGATCCGCTGCACTCGGCGTTCTACGATTCCCATCCGCCCGCCACCGTGCGGATCCGGCACCTGAACCTGGCGGCCCAATGACCCTGCTCGACCAACACTGCATCGAAGGCGCCCCGGCGCTGGGCCAATCGGCGATCGACGCCGCCCTGCCTGACGTCCCCGGCTGGAGCATCGAAGACGGCTACCTGCGCCGTAATTTCGCCTTCCGCGATTATCACGAGACGATCAAGTTCGTCAATTCGCTCGCCGAGATGGTGCACCAGCAGGATCACCACCCGCTCTTGAGCGTGACGTACAAGAACTGCGTGGTCAGCTACCACACCCATTCCGCCGGCGGCGCCCTGTCGCAGAACGATTTCATCTGCGCGGCCAAGGCCAACGCGATCTACGCGCTGCGGGCCGGCGCATGAGCGGCGCTACCGGTTTGACCGGCACCGTCATCGCCGCCCACGGGCGCCATTACCTGGCCGACGTCGACGGGCGCAAGCTGCAGTGCGTCACCCGCGGCAAAAAGACCAACATCGCGGTCGGCGACGTCGTCAACCTGAAGATGACGTCGGAAGACCAGGCCGTGATCGAGTCGATCGCCGAGCGCAAGACGCTGCTGTACCGCTCCGACCAGTACAAGTCGAAGCTGCTGGCGGCGAACCTGACGCGCTTGTTCATCGTCGTCGCCACCGAACCGGGATTCGCCGACGACCTGATTTCGCGCTCGCTGGTGGCGGCCGAAGCGGCCGGCATCGAAGCGCACCTGATCCTCAACAAGACCGACGTCGCCGACCTGCTGCCGAAGGCGCGCGAGCGGCTGCTGGCCTACACCTCGCTCGGCTACCCGCTGCACGAGGTGTCGGCGCGCGCCAATCCGGAGCACGCGGTAGCGACCTTGATGCCGCTGCTCGAGGGCGAGTCGTCGATCTTCATCGGCCAATCCGGCATGGGCAAGTCGTCGCTGATCAACCTGCTGGTGCCGGACGCCGACATCGCCGTGCGCGAGATTTCGGCGGCGCTCGACACCGGCAAGCACACCACCACCTTCACGCGCCTGTACGCGCTGGACGGCGGCGCCTCGATCATCGATTCGCCCGGCTTCCAGGAATTCGGCCTGTACCACCTCTCCGAAGGGATGCTGGAGCGCGCCTTTGTCGAATTCAAACCTTATCTCGGTGGCTGCAAGTTCTACAACTGCCGCCATCTGATCGAGCCGCAGTGCGCAGTGCTGACCGCGGTCGCCGAAGGCAAGATCGCCAGGTTCCGGCACACGCTGTACGGCCAGCTGCTGCACGAATCGGCGCAGACCTTATATTAGACAACACGCCCCGACTTAAAGACCGACAGTGCTTCGGCTGGTGGAAAAGCCGGCCTTCGCTCGACTTGCCCGGTAAACATGCAAACGCCTTATAATTAAGAGCTACCCGCCTCAAAGTTGCCAGTATGACTACGCCCAAACCGATCAAGCACTTCCTGCAGTTCTCCGACTTCACGCTGGCCGAATTCGAGTACGTCATCGAGCGCGCCAAGATCATCAAGCGCAAATTCAAGAACTACGAGGTGTACCACCCGCTGATCGACCGCACCCTGGTGATGGTGTTCGAGAAGAACTCGACGCGCACGCGCCTGTCCTTCGAAGCCGGCATGCACCAGCTGGGCGGCGCCGCCATCTACCTCAACACGCGCGACAGCCAGCTTGGCCGCGGCGAGCCGGTCGAAGACGCCGGCCAGGTCATGAGCCGCATGTGCGACATCATCATGGTGCGCACCTTCGGCCAGGAGATCATCGAGCGCTTCGCCGCCAATTCGCGCGTCCCGGTGATCAACGGCCTGACCAACGAACACCACCCGTGCCAGGTGCTGGCCGATATCTTCACCTTCGTCGAACACCGCGGCTCGATCGCCGGCAAGACGGTCGCCTGGATCGGCGACGCCAACAACATGCTCTACTCGTGGCTGCAGGCGGCCGAGATCTTCGGCTTCCACCTGAACGTGTCGACCCCCAAAGGCTACGACATCGATCCAACGCTGGTTGCGACAACGCGCTACACCTTCTTCGACAATCCGCTTGACGCCTGCGAGGGCGCGCACCTGGTCAACACCGACGTCTGGACCAGCATGGGCTACGAGAAGGAAAACGCCGAGCGCCTGAAGGCCTTCGACGGCTTCATGGTCGACGCCCCGAAAATGGCGCGCGCCAGCGCCGACGCCCTGTTCATGCACTGCCTGCCGGCGCACCGCGGCGAGGAAGTGGCCGCCGACGTCATCGATGGCCCGCAGTCGGTCGTCTGGGACGAGGCGGAAAACCGCCTGCACGTGCAGAAGGCGCTGATCGAATACCTGCTGCTGGGCGAAATCGCCTAGCGCCAAACCGAATTCAACACCACTCTACGGAAGCATCATGAGCGACATTAAAAAAGTAGTTCTCGCCTATTCGGGCGGCCTCGATACCTCGGTCATCCTGAAATGGCTGCAGGATAACTACCAGTGCGAAATCGTCACCTTCACGGCCGACCTGGGCCAGGGCGAAGAGCTCGAGCCGGCGCGCGCCAAGGCGATCAAGTTCGGCATCAAGCCGGAGAACATCTACATCGACGACGTACGCGAAGAGTTCGTGCGCGACTTCGTGTTCCCGATGTTTCGCGCCAATACCGTCTACGAAGGCGAATACCTGCTCGGCACCTCGATCGCCCGTCCCTTGATCGCCAAGCGCCTCATCGAGATCGCCAACGAGACCGGCGCCGACGCCATCTCGCACGGCGCCACCGGCAAGGGCAATGACCAGGTGCGCTTCGAGCTGGGCGCCTACGCGCTCAAACCGGACGTCAAGATCATCGCGCCGTGGCGCGAATGGGACCTGCTGTCGCGCGAAAAACTGCTGAAGTATGCCGAGGACGCCGGCATCGCCGTCGACATGAAGCACAAGAACGGCGGCGCGCCATACTCGATGGACGCCAACCTGCTGCACATCAGCTTCGAAGGGCGCCACCTGGAAAACCCGAGCGCCGAAGCGGAAGAAACGATGTGGCGCTGGACCGTCAGCCCGGAAGCGGCCCCTGACCAGGCCGAGTACCTCGACATCGAATACGAAAAGGGCGACATCGTCGCGCTGAACGGCGTGCGCCTGTCGCCGGCGGCGGTGCTGACCGAACTCAATCGCCTCGGCGGCAAGCACGGCATCGGCCGCCTCGACCTGGTCGAGAACCGCTACGTCGGCATGAAGTCGCGCGGCTGCTACGAGACGCCCGGCGGCGCCATCATGCTCAAGGGTCACCGCGCGATCGAGTCGATCACGCTCGACCGCGAAGTGGCGCACCTGAAGGACGACCTGATGCCGCGCTACGCGTCGATGATTTACAACGGCTACTGGTGGGCGCCGGAACGCGTGGCGCTGCAGACGCTGATCGACCATACCCAGCAATCGGTGAACGGCTGGGTACGCGTCAAGCTCTACAAGGGCAACGTAATCGTCGTCTCGCGCGATTCGAAAACCGACTCGCTGTTCGACATGAACATCGCCACCTTCGACGAAGACGGCGGCGCCTACAACCAGGCCGATGCCGGCGGCTTCATCAAGCTCAATGCGCTGCGCATGCGCATCGCCGCGGTGGCGCGCGCCAAGCGCGGCCAGTAAGATTGTTGGCATGACAAGGCCGCCTGCGGGCGGCCTTTTTTTACGCGCTGAAAAACCACGTTTCACGGGCAAATCAGCCCGTCGGGGCCGCCAAAATGTTACATTGACGGCGATCAATACCGCATCCGGAGACCCCATGTTAAAAGACTTGAGCATCAAGAGCAAAATCACCATCGGCCTTGGCGCCATCGTCGCGCTTTTCCTGCTCCTGCTTGCCCTTGCCTACAACAACTTCTCCAAGCTCGCCCAGGCCAACGAATGGGACCGCCATACGCTCGAAGTGCTGCTTGAAACCAATCACATCACCACCTCGATGCTGCAGATCCAGTCCTCCACGCGCGGCTTCATGTTGACCGGTAACGAGGCGCTGGTGCTGCCGATCGAAAAGGAAGAAGTCGAGGCACGCGGCCACCTGGCCAGGTCGCTCGTGCTCACCGCCGACAATCCTACCCAGCAGGATCGGCTGCGCCGGCTCGACCCCATGCTCGAGAACTGGATCTCCAACGTCATCGATCCCTTGATCGCCAAGCGCCGCGAACTGAATAAATCGACCGGTGTATCGCAGCAGGTGGCCAGCGCCGCCGACGTCCTCAACGGCGCGCGCGTGGTGGCCGACATCCGCAAGCTGATCAGCGAGATCGCCGACGATGAAACGCGCTTGCTCGCCGATCGCACCAAGCAGGCCAGCATCCTGCAGAAGTCGATGTTCAGGCTGCTGTCGGCCGGCGGCGTGATTTGCCTGGTGCTCGCCGCGCTGATCGGCTTCTTGCTGGTGCGCGCGCTGCTGCACCCGCTCAACAACCTGACCCGCGCGGTCGGCCAGATCGCCGCCGGCGACCAGGGGGCGCGCGCCGACGTCGGCGCCAACGACGAACTGGGCAAGGTGACGGTCGAATTCAACCGCATGGCGCAGTCGATCCAGGACAGCCAGGCCAAGGAGCTCGCCGCCACCAACGAATTGCGCGGCAAGGTCGATTCGCTGCTCGGCGTGGTATCGAAGGCGGCATCGGGCGACCTGACGGGCGAAGTGGCCATCAGCGGCGACGACGCCATCGGCCGCCTCGGCGATGGCCTCAAGACCATGTTCGTCAACCTACGCCGCCTGCTCAACGACGTGCAGAAGGCCGGCATCCAGGTCACCACCTCGGCCACCGAAATCGCCGCCTCGGCCAAGCAGCAGGAAGCGACCGGCATCGAGCAGGCCCAGACCAGCATCGAGATCCTGTCGACCACCAAGGAGATTTCGGCCAACACCACGCAGCTGCTGCGCACCATGGAAGAGGCCACCGCGGTGGCTGACTTCACCACCAGCGCCACCGCCGACGCCCAGAACAACCTCAAGCGCATGGACCTGACGATGCAGCACATGGTGTCGGCCACCGATTCGATCAACGCCAAGCTGGCCGCGCTGTCGGAAAAGGCCAGCAACATCAACAGTGTGCTCATCACGATCACCAAGGTCGCCGACCAGACCAACATCCTGTCGCTGAACGCCGCCATCGAGGCCGAGAAGGCCGGCGACGCCGGCCGCGGCTTCTCGGTCGTGGCGACCGAAATCCGCCGCCTCGCCGACCAGACGTCGGTGTCGACCTGGGACATCGACCAGATGCTCAAGGAGATGCAGTCGGCGGTGTCGGCCAGCGTGATGGGGATGGACAAATTTTCGGAAGAGATCCGCCGCAGCGTCGGCGAAGTGCGCCAGGTCGCCGAGCAGCTGTCGTCGGTGATGGACCAGGTGCAGAAATTGGCGCCGCAGTTCGACCTGGTGCTGCAGGGGATGCAGTCGCAGGCGGTCGGCGCCTCGCAAATTTCCGACACCATGATGCAGCTCAACGACGCCACCCAGCAGACGGTGGAGTCGCTCAAGGCCACCAGCGAAGCGGTACACCAGTTGCAGTACGCCGCCGGCGACCTGCAGTCGTCGGTGGCCACCTTCGCCGTCAACAGCTAAGGACGGCAATGAAAGTGCTGGTGTTTTCGATCGGGCCTGACCGCTACTGCTTGCGCCTCGGCGCGATCGCGCGCGTGTTGCCGGCGCTCGAACTGAAGCACCTGCCGCTGTCGCCCGCGTTCGTCGCCGGCCTGATGGACCTGCACGGCGCGCCGGTGCCGGTGATCGACCTGTCGCGACTGGCGGGCCTCACGCCCGAGCAGGTCTGGTTCGACACCCGCATCATCCTGGTCGACTACCCGCTGGGGGGTGGCGCCACGCGCCAGCTTGGCCTGCTGGCCGAACACGTGATCGGCATCGAAACGCTCGACGACAACGCGCTGACCGACGGCGGCGTCAAGGCCGCGCCCTTCCTCGGCCAGGTGGCGCCCGGCGCCGGCGGCATGCTGCAGTTAGTCGAGATCGAACGCCTGCTCACGCCCGACGTCAGCGCCCAGCTGTTCCAGGAAACGCCGGCATGAACGCGCGCGAACTGCTGCAGCGCGTTAGTGGCCTCGACCTGAGCGAGCAGGTGGTCGAGCGCGCACTGCGCGAGCGCATGGCCCACTGCGGCGTGACCGACAGCGCCGCATACCTGCAGCAGCTCTCGCCGGCCGAACTGGCGGCGCTGATCGAACTGGTGGTGGTGCCCGAATCGTGGATGTTCCGCGACTCGGGCGCCTTCAGCGCCGCCACCGCTTTCGTGCAGCAGCAGCTCGCCGCGCAGCCGGGCCGCATCGTGCGCATCCTGTCGGTGCCGTGCGCCGGCGGCGAGGAGCCGTACTCGATGGCGATGGCGCTGTGCGACGCCGGCGTGGCGGCCGGCGCCTGCCGCATCGAGGCGGCCGACCTGTCGAAGGTGGCGGTCGAACGGGCGCGCGCCGGGCGCTACACGCGCAACGCCTTCCGCGGCGTCGACCTGGCGTTCCGCGAACGCTACTTCAGCCGCCGCGGCGACGAATACCAGATCAGCGACGAACTGCGCGCGCAGGTCACCTTTTCGCAGGCCAACCTGCTGGCGTTCGACAGCGCCAGCGCGGCCGGCCGCTACGACGTCGTCTTCTGCCGCAACCTGCTGATCTATTTCGACGACCCGACCACCACCGCCGCAATCGCCGTTCTGAGCACGCTGCTGGCCGACGACGGCATGCTGTTCGCCGGCTATGCCGAAGTGCCGGCGTTCTGCCGCAACGGCTTTGCGCCGCTGCGCCTGCCCGGCGCGTTCGCGCTGCAAAAGGCCGGCGCCACGCCGGCGGCCAAGCCGCGCGCCGCTGCGGCCCGGCCGCCGGCACGCAAGCCGGCGCCGGCAACCAGCGCCGCCAAGGCGGCGCCCGCGGTGGCGCCGCTAGCGCTCGACTGCGCCAGCCTGCTGGCCGCCGCGCGCCGCCAGGCCGACCGCGGCCACTACCAGGAGGCGACCGCATCAACCCATGCGCTGCTGGCGGCCGACCCGAATTCGGCCGATGCCTACTTCCTGCTTGGCGTGATCAGCGAATGCCAGCACAACAGCGGCGCGGCCGACGACTACTGGCGCCGCTGCGTCTACCTGCAGCCGGACCACTACGACGCGCTGTGCCACCTGGCCCTGCTGGCCGAACAGACCGGCGACGCCGCGCAAGCCGGCGTATTTCGCCAGCGCGCCACGCGCGTGTTCGAGCGCCGCGCGGGGCACAGCCGATGAATCAGCCGATGAATCAGCCGATGAACCAGCAGACCACTGCGCCGGCGATCGACGATTGCTGGAACCGCATCGGCGTCAGCGGCGACCAGACTTGCGCCCGGCTCGCGCAGCACATCCACTGCCGCAACTGCGACGTCTATACCGCCGCCGCCCAGCGCAACCTGCAGCGCCCGATCGACGCCGCCTACCGGCGCGAGTGGGCCGGCCACTTCCGCGAAAAGGCCGACCAGCGCGCCGCGCTCGACCAGTCGGCGCTGGTGTTTCGCATCGGCCGCGAGTGGCTCGCATTGCCGACCCGCGCGGTCGGTTCGATCGCGCCGCTGGCCACCGGTCACCGCCTGCCGCACCGCACCGCCCCCGGCCTGCTCGGCGTCGTCAGCGTCGGCGGCAAACTGACACCGCTGATGTCGCTCGGCGCCATGCTCGGCATCGACCAACACGATACGCCGGCAACGAGCGGGCGCCACGTGTTCGCGCGCCTGCTGGTGATGCAATGGGAAGGCCGCTCGTTCGCGCTGCCGGTGGCCGACCTGCACGGCATCGAGCGCTACGCGCAAGGCGCCCTGGCGGCGCCGGCGGCGACCATCAACAAGGGACTGGACCGCTTCCTGACGGGCGTAATGGCGCAAGGCGAGATGCGCATCGGCGTGCTCGATGAGGCGCTGATCGGCCACCAGCTGGCGAGGTTGCTGCGATGAGCATGGACCAGGACGACCTGAGCGCTCTCTCGATGATGGACCTGTTCCGCATGGAAGCGGACGGCCAGGCGCGCATCCTCACCGACGGCCTGCTGGCGATGGAACGCGGCGCCGACGACGCCACCACCACCGAGTCGCTGATGCGCGCGGCCCATTCGATCAAGGGCGCCGCCGCCATCGTCGGCCTCGACGTCGTGGTGCAACTGGCGCACCGCATGGAAGACGCCTTCGTCGCCGCGCAAACCGGCAGCCTGCAGCTCTCGCCTGCCGGCATCGACGTGCTGCTGGGCGGGGTCGACCTGATCGTGCAGTGCGCGACCCTTGCCGAAGACGCCGTCGCCGGCTGGCTGGGCCAGCATGCGGCGCGCATCAGCGCCACGATGGAGTCGATCGCGCAGGTCGCGGCGCTGCGCGAGGCCCCTGCCCCGCCGCCGCCGGCGCCGCGGGTGTCGGCGCCGGAGCAGCCGGCACCGCCCGAGCCGGCCGCCGAGGCAACGCCGCAGGGACCGCGCGCGCCGGTGCAGAACTTCGACCAGCTGCTGGCACTGGCCAGCGAGACGCGCATCAATGCCCATCAACTGCAGCCGGCGATGGCGTCGCTGCAGCGCTTCAAGCGCAACCAGTCCAGCCTGTTCCAGTCGATCGAGCAGCTGCATGAGGCGCTGGTGCGCAGCGCCGACCCGGCGCTGGTGGAAAAATCGGCGCTGGCGCTGCAGAAGACGCACGCGCTCAAGCAGTTCCTGCACGACCACATGGCCGACCTGGACGGCTACGAGCGGCGCGTGTTGAGCGTGTCGAACAACCTGATCGACGAAGTGCTGGCGCTGCGCATGCGCCCTTTCCGCGACGGCGTGCATGCGTTTGCGCGCATGGTGCGCGACCTGGCGCGCAGCCTGGGCAAGGAAGCGCAGCTGACCATCACCGGCGAAGACACGCTGGTCGACCGCGACATCCTGGCCAATATCGAAGGCCCGCTCAACCACATGCTGCGCAACGCGGTCGACCACGGCCTGGAGAGCGCCGACCAGCGGGTCGCCGCCGGCAAGCCGGCCGCCGGCGCCATCCGGCTCGAAGCGCGCCACCGCAACGGCATGCTGTCGATCGTCATCAGCGACGACGGCCGCGGCGTCGACCTCGAACGCATCCGCGACGCCGTCGTGCGGCGCAAGCTGGCCAGCGCGCCAATGGCGGCGGCAATGTCGAAGGCCGAACTGCTGGAGTTCCTGTTCCTGCCCGCTTTCAGCCTGAAGGAAACGGCCAGCGCGATTTCCGGCCGCGGCGTCGGCCTCGACATCGTGCAGCAGGCGGTGCGCGCGCAGAACGGCAACGTGCGCATCGACTCCGACCCGGGCCGCGGCTTTCGCACCTCGATCACGCTGCCGCTGACGCAGTCGATCGTGCGCGCGCTGGTCATCGACATCCAGGGCGAGGCGTATGCGATCCCGATCGTCAAGGTCGAGCGGGTGCTGAAACTGGCGCAGTCGCAGCTGCACACGCTCGAGAGCAAGCAGTTCTTCGACTACGACGGCGAGCATCTCGGCCTGGTGTCGGCGGCGCAGGTGCTCGAACTGGGCCAGATGGCTCCCGGCGTGGGCGACCTGGCGGTGGTGGTGATCGGCGCCGGCGGTTCGGCCAACCAGCGCTATGCGCTGGTGGTCGACGCCATCCGCGGCGAGCAAAGCCTGGCGGTGCAGCCGCTCGATCCACTGTTCGGCAAGCTGCGCGACGTCGCCGCCGCCGCCCTGCTCGATGACGGCGCACCGGTGCTGATCCTCGATTGCGCCGACCTGCTGCTGTCGATCGAGAAGCTGCTCGGCGAAGGCGCGCTGCACCAGCTGTCGCAAGGCGAGCAGGAACAGCGCAAGGCCAAGCGCATCCTCGTGGTCGACGATTCGCTGACGGTGCGCGAGATGGAACGCAAGCTGCTGCTCGGACGCGGCTATCAGGTCGACATCGCCATCGACGGCATCGACGGCTGGAACGTGGTGCGCAGCGGCGACTACGACCTGGTCGTCACCGACGTCGACATGCCGCGCATGGACGGCGTCGAGCTGGTCAGCCTGATCCGCAAGGATCCGCGCCTGCACAAGCTGCCGGTGATGATCGTGTCGTACAAGGACCGGCCGGAAGACCGCGCGCGCGGCATGGCCGCCGGCGCCGACTACTACCTGACCAAGGGCAGCTTTCACGACGATACGCTGCTCGACGCGGTGCTCGACCTGATCGGCGAGGCCGGCGCATGAAGATCGGCATCGCCAACGACGTCGCCATGGCGGCCGAGGCGCTGCGGCGCGCGGTCGTGGCCAGCCGCGAGCACGAGGTGCTGTGGGTGGCGCGCAACGGCAAGGAAGCGGTCCGCCTGTGCGCCGAGAGCCGGCCCGACCTGGTGCTGATGGACCTGACCATGCCGGAACTGGACGGCGTCGAGGCGACGCGGAGAATCATGCAGGCCTCGCCCTGCGCGATCCTGATCGTCACCGCGCGCCCGCAAGACAATGTCAGCCAGGTGTTTCGCGCGCTCGGCGCCGGCGCGCTCGACGTCACCGCCACGCCGGAACTGAGCGCGGCCGGCGGCGACACCGCCCTGCTGGCCAAGATCAAGACCATCGGCAAGCTGATTCGCGTCAGCGCCGGCGACCAGGCGCCGGCGCCGGCGCCCCCCATCGCCGGCGCTGCGATTCGCCACCTGCTGGCGATCGGCGCCTCCACCGGCGGACCCGGTGCGATCGCCAAGGTGCTGGCCGGCTGGACGCCGGCGCCCGGCACCGCCATCGTCGTGGTGCAGCACATCGACGCCAACTTCGCCGGCCACTTCGCCAAGTGGCTCGGCGAGCAGATCGCCATGCCGGTGCGCGCCATCGACGACGGCGACGCGCTGGAGGCCGGCGTGGTGCTGGTGGCGCGCACCAACGACCACCTGACGTTGTCGCCGCGCCACCGGCTGCATTACCATGCCCATCCGCTCGATTATGCCTACCGGCCGTCGGTCGACGTGTTCTTTCGCTGCGTGGCGGCGCACTGGGCGAAGGACGCCACCGGTTTGCTGCTGACCGGCATGGGCCGCGATGGTGCCAGCGGCCTGCTGGCGATGCGCCAGGCCGGCAAGGCAACCATCGCCCAGGACCAGGCCAGCAGCGCCGTCTACGGCATGCCGCGCGCGGCGGCCGAACTCGATGCGGCGGAACGAATCATGTCATTAGAAGACATTTCGGGGGCGTTGCGCAGTAAAATTGGCAAGCGTCAACCGTAACGATGTCCCACTCACCATATCAAGGAAAGTAACACAATGTCCGATGCCATCGCCGCCAGCACCTTTGAAGACCAGGCCGTCACCCAGTTCAAGGTGCGCGTGCTGCTGGTCGATGACCAGCTGATCATCGTCGAGGCGGTGCGCCGCATGCTGAGCGACCAGAGCGACATCGAATTTCATTACGTGACCGACGCCTCCGATGCCGCCAGCACTGCCCTGGAGCTGCAGCCGACCGTGATCCTGCAGGACCTGGTAATGCCCAATTCGGACGGCTTCACCCTGATCCGCGGCTACCGCGACGACCCGGCGCTGCGGCATGTGCCCGTCATCGTGCTGTCGGCCAAGGACGACGCCAAGCTGAAGGCGCACAGCTTTTCGGTCGGCGCCAACGATTACGTCGTCAAGCTGCCCGACCGGCTCGAACTGCTGGCGCGCATCCGCTACCACTCGGCCGCCTACATTTCGCGCCTGCAGCGCGACGAAGCGTTCCAGTTCCTGCGCGCCAGCCAGAAAAACCTGGCCGACGCCAACATCGAACTGCAAAAGCTCGCCGCGCTCGACAGCCTGACCGGCATCGCCAACCGCCGCCGCTTCGACGAAGTGATGCGCTCGGAGTGGCAGCGCGGCAAGCGCGACCGGAAGCCGCTGTCGCTGCTGATGTGCGACATCGACTGCTTCAAGATCTATAACGACACCTTCGGCCACCTGGCCGGCGACCTGTGCCTGAAAAAAGCGGCGGCGGTGCTGACCGAACACCTGAAGCGCCCGGCCGACGTGGTCGCGCGCTACGGCGGTGAAGAGTTCGCCATCGTGCTGCCCGACACCGGCCTCGACGGCGCGCTGCTAATTGCCAACGCCTGCCGTTCCCACATCGAGCAACTGGCGATCGACAACCCGCAGTCGCCAACAGGCATCATCACCATGTCGATCGGCGTGGCCAGCATCGTGCCGTCGAAAGACGACTCCGCCGAGGGCCTGGTCGCGCGCGCCGACAAGGCGCTCTATAGCGCCAAGAACGACGGCCGCAACCAGGTCATCGTCGCCCCGACACCAGAGGAAAAACCATGAGCACACTCGACAACGTCAGCGTCACCGCCAACGCCAACATCTACTTCGACGGCAAGTGCGTGTCGCACACGGTGGTGTGCGCCGACGGCAGCCGCAAGTCGGTCGGCGTCATCTTCCCGTCGAGCCTGACGTTCAGCACCGGGGCGCCGGAAATCATGGAAATCGCCGCCGGCCGTTGCCGCGTGCGCCTGCCGGGCGAAACCGGCTGGCAAGAGTTTGCTGCTGGCCAGCAGTTCGCCGTCGCCGCCAATGCCTCGTTCGACATCGAGACGCTTGAAACCCTCAGCTACATCTGCCACTTCGGCTAAGCAAAAAAAGCTGGGGTCAGACCTGACACCAGCGTTGCGCCCGACCGTTTTCACTTAGATGAACACCGGCTCCGCTTCCAGCGTGACGCCGTAGCGGGCGGCGACGTCATCCCGGATCGCGTTGGCCAGGAGCAAAAAAAGCTGGGGTCAGGTCTGACATTCGGACATTTCGCACTTGAAATGTCCGAATGTCAGACCTGACCCCAGCGTTCTCGGCTAGACGAACACCGGCTCCGCTTCCAGCGTGACGCCGTAGCGGGCGGCGACGTCATCCCGGATCGCGTTGGCCAGCGCCAGCACTTCGGCCCCGCTGGCGCCGCCGTTGTTGACCAGCACCAGCGCCTGCTTCGGATAGACGCCGGCCGCGCCCAGGTTCCTACCCTTCCAGCCGCACTGGTCGATGAGCCAGCCGGCGGCCAGCTTTTCGCTGCCGTCGGCCTGCGCGTGGTGCACCAGCGCCGGAAACGCCGCCAACAGATCGCGGCAGCGCGCGCTGGAGACGACCGGATTCTTGAAAAAGCTGCCGGCATTGCCGATCACGGCCGGGTCGGGCAGCTTGCGGCGCCGGATCGCCACCACCGTCTCGCTGATGCCCTGCGCGCTCGGCGCGGCCATGCCGGCCTGCGCCACCGCCTGCGCCAGTTCGGCATAGCGCAGGTTCGGCGCCCAGGCGGTCGGCAGCGCGAAGGTGACGTCGACGATGACCAGGCCGGCGCCATCGGCGTGCTTGAAGATGCTGTCGCGGTAGCCGAAGCGGCACGCGGCCGCGTCCATGCTGCGCAACTGGCCGCTGGCAATGTCATACACCGTCACGGCATCGAACACGTCTTTCAGTTCGACGCCGTAGGCGCCGATGTTCTGGATCGGCGAGGCGCCCACCGTGCCGGGGATCAGCGACATGTTTTCGAGGCCGCCGAGCCCTTGCGCCAGTGTCCATTGCACGAAAGCGTGCCAGTTTTCGCCGGCCGCGGCGCGCACCAGCGTGTGGCCGCCGCGCTCGCCGAGCACGGCGCGCCCTGCGATGGCCATGTGCAGCACGACGCCGTCGAAGTCGCCCGTCAGCAAGATATTGCTGCCGCCGCCCAGCAGCAGGCGCGGCATGCCGGCCAGCGACGGATTCGCCAGCGCGGCGGCCAGTTCGGCCACGCTGTGGATGCGCAGGTAGCGGCGCGCGCGCGCGTCGATGCCGAAGGTGTTGCAGGATTTGAGGGAAAAATCGTGGGCGATAGCGAGGTCTGGGAGCATGGCAGTGTCGTAGTTTCGACGATTATAATTGGAAACGATGCCTAAACCGCTAAAAAAGCGCCCCGCGGGACGGGCTGGGGCCCGGTTGTCCGTTAAAATATCGCCATTCATAATGCGCAAGAAAAAAGGAATCTACCATGCCCTCATTTGATGTCGTCTCCGAAGCAGACATGATCGAAGTGAAGAACGCGGTCGAGCAGTCCAACAAGGAAATCACCACCCGTTTCGATTTCAAGGGCAGCTCCGCCAAGGTCGAGCAGAAGGACAACGAGCTGACCGCCTTCGCCGACGCCGACTTCCAGCTCGAACAGGTACGCGACGTGCTGACCACCAAGCTGGCCAAGCGCAAGGTCGACGTGCGCTTCCTCGACCCGGGCAAGATCGAAAAGATCGGCGGTGACAAGGTCAAGCAAGTCATCAAGATCAAGAATGGCATCGAGTCCGACGACGCCAAGAAGATCGTGCGCGTCATCAAGGACAGCAAGATGAAGGTCCAGGCCAGCATCCAGGGCGAAGCGGTGCGCGTCACCGGCGCCAAGCGCGACGACCTGCAGGCCGCGATGGCCATGCTGCGCAAGGACGTGCCGGACATGCCGCTCGAGTTCAACAACTTTCGCGACTGAGTTTCCGCCCGGCCGGCCCGCTTTCGGGTCCATCACGGGGCACTGCGCCCTTGGTTGCGCTGGCGACCTGACCCGGTATTCGCCCGCGCGCCCCGTACGCGCCCCTCTGAAACCGGAACGCGCTTAGGGTAGAATTGAGTATGCGCAAGCTCTGCCGTGAACAACGGGTGTAGCGCAGCCAGTCATGTTGGTAGGTAGTAGTTTAAGGATTGCAATGAAATGTGTTGATGATTTCCGCCTGCGTCTAGGCAACAAGGAATATGTGCCAATCATGATTGGCGGCATGGGCGTCGATATTTCGACCTCGGAACTGGCGCTGGAAGTGTGCCGCCTGGGTGGTATCGGCCACATTTCCGATGCAATGGTGCAAGACGTTTCCGACCGCAAGTTCGACACGAGCTTCGTCAAGGAAAAAACCAAGACCTACAAGTTCAACATCAACAACATGGACAAGGCAGTCGTCCAGTTCGACCTGGCGCGCCTGGCCGAGGCGACGATGCTGCACGTCGGCAAGACCATGGAAGCGAAGCGTGGCGATGGCCTCATCTTCGTCAACTGCATGGAAAAGCTGACGATGAATTCGCCGAAGGAAACCTTGCGTACGCGCCTGGTGGCCGCGCTCGACGCCGGCGTCGACGGCATCACGATGTCGGCCGGCCTGCACCTCGGTTCGTTCGCGCTGATCGCCGACCACCCGCGCTTTCGCGACGCCAAGCTCGGCATCATCGTGTCGTCGGTGCGCGCGCTGCAGCTGTTCTTGCGCAAGGTAGCCAAGCTCGACCGCCTGCCCGACTACGTCATCGTCGAAGGGCCGCTCGCTGGCGGCCACCTCGGTTTCGGCCTCGACTGGGCCGATTTCGACCTGCACACCATCATGGACGAGGTGCACGCCTTCATGCGCGCCGAAAACCTGCAGATTCCGGTGATTGCGGCCGGCGGCGTATTTACCGGGTCCGATGCGGTCGGCTTCCTCGAAAAAGGCGCCGGCGCCGTGCAGGTGGCGACCCGTTTCACCATCACCCACGAATGCGGCCTGCCCGACAGCGTCAAGCAGGAGTATGTGCGCGCCACCGAAGACGACATCATCGTCAACGGCATCTCGCCGACGGGCTATCCGATGCGCATGCTCAAGAGCACGCCGGCAATTGGTTCCGGCATCCGTCCCGGCTGCGAATCCTACGGCTACCTGCTCGATGCGACCGGCAACTGTTCGTACATCAACTCGTACAACCGTGAAGTGCTGGCCAACCCGGACAGGAAAACTGTCGTGGTGATGGACAAGACCTGCCTGTGCACGCACATGCGCAACTTTAACTGCTGGACCTGCGGCCATTACACCTACCGGCTGAAGGACACGACCCACAAGCTCGCCGACGGCAAGTACCAGATCCTGTCCGCCGAGCATGTGTTCAAGGACTACCAGTTCAGCACGGACAACCAGATCGCGCTGCCCGCGCGTGAAGAAGTCGCCGCTGCGTAAGCGGCCGCTGCTCGAATCGCAGAAGGGATCGCGTCACCTGGACCGGCAGCCGCGCCGGCGCGGCGGATCTGCGCGCTGGCGCGGCCTGTCGCACGAGCATGACTGCATTCTGGTGGCACGCGACCGCACCGGCAGGACGGTCGACTTTGTCACCGGACGGGCGCCGCTGCGGCCGGCCCATCTGAAACGATGCCTGCCGAGCGTGGTCGCGGCCGATATCTTGCTGGTCACCGACGGCCATCCCGCCTATCCGGCGTTTGCGCGCGACGCGCACATCAGCCACCGCGCCGTCAACCAGTCGGCCGGCCGGCGGGTCGACGGTGCGCTGCACGTGCAGAACGTGAACGCGTATCACTTCCGCTTCAAGCAGTGGCTGCGCCGCTTCAATGGTGTGGCGAGCCGCTACCTGCCAAATTATCTAGGCTGGCGCTGAGCGATCGACGCCGACCGCATCAGTTCGCCAGAAATGCTGCTGAGATCGGCGCTCGGCGCGTTCCCCGACTTAGCGGTGACATAGCCTTTTTATTGGTCGGCCGTCATCGTCGTGCATGAACGAATGCTTGCTTCGCCTGTCCAACAAGCTTCTAACTAAGCGCAACAACAAGAACGAAGGACCCCATGCTTGCCAGTGCGCTGACGACCCGCGCCGCGTTCCTGATCGACGATGCGGGCATCATCGTCACCTGGAACCACGGCTGCGAACACCTGTTCGGCATCAGCAAAGCCGATATTGCTGACCGCCCCGCCCACTCGCTACTCACCCAGGCGAGCGGCGACGCTTTCCAGCGCCACTGGGCTTCCTTAAAATCGAGCAGCGATTCACTGGCGATTGACGTGGACCTGGCCGTCGCCGACGGCGCCGTCCGCCAGGCGGAGCTGACGCTGTCGCCGCAGCACGGGCTCGACGGGGCGTTCACCGCCTGCGTCGCCATGTTCGCGCTGCAACGCCACAGCAGCGGCGGAGAAATGATCGGCAGCATGCCCTTGCGTTCCATCATCAATGTCCTTCCGGGCACCTTCTATGTGCTGCGCAACGACTCGACTTTCGCGCTGTGGAACAAAGCGCTCGAGACCGTCACCGGCTTTAGCACCGATGACGTGCACCGCGCGCACGCCGGCGACATGTTCGACCTGACCGAACAGGCCAAGATCGCCGACAAAATACGCCACGTGTTCGAGCGCGGCGAACAGGTTTTCGTCGAGGCGAACCTGCTCAACAAGCAGGACGGCAAGGGCACGCCCTACCTGCTCACCGGCGCGCGCATCGAATGCAAGGGCGAGCACTACTTGTGCGGCATGGGACTCGACATCTCGTTGCGCCATCAGCAGGAGCAGCAGCTGCGCCTGCGCGAGCGCGCGCTGCACGCCGCCAGCAACGGCATCGTCATCACGCGCTGCAGCGGCCGCGACAATCCGATCGAATACGTCAACCCCGCGTTCGAGCGCATCACCGGCTATCGGCTCGACGAAGCGATCGGCCGCGATTCGCGCTTCATGGCCGCGCCCGGCATGGATTCGGAGGCGCGCGCGCTGCTGCGCCGCGCCATCGACGAGCGCCGCGAGGTCCACGTCACGTTCCGCAACCAGCGCAAGGATGGCGTGCTGTTCTGGAACGACCTGACCATCACCCCGGTCGCCGACGAGAAAGGCCGCATCACCCATTTCATCGGCGTCATCAACGACATCACCGCGCTCAAGCAGCGCACCGCCCTGCTCGAGCACGAAGTGCACCATGACGCGCTGACCGGCCTGGCCAACCGCACGCTGCTGTGGGACCGGCTCGACCAGGCGATCCATATGGCCCAGCGCAACAAGACGCTGGTGGCCACCGTGCTGATGGACTTGAACGGCTTCAAGAAAATCAACGACACGCTCGGCCATGAAGCCGGCGACGAAGTGCTCACCGTCGTCGCCAACCGGCTGCTGTCGTCGGTGCGCGACAGCGATACCGTGGCGCGCCTGTCGGGCGACGAATTCGTGCTCGTGCTGGTCAACCAGCCGTCGCTGCGCTTCACCTTGCGCATGGTCGAGCGCTTGCGCAACTGCATGATCCGGCCAGTCGTGTTCGGCACGCATCAGATCGCGGTCGGCGCGGCGATCGGCGTCAGCGTCTACCCGCACGACGGCGCCACCGCCTTCGAGCTGGTGCGCGCGGCCGATGTGGCGATGTACCACGCCAAGGCCACCCGCAAGAGCGACGTCCATTTCTTTTCGCAGGAAATGAAAACGACCAGCGACGCCAAGCGACTCGTCGAGAATGGCATGCGCGCCGCGGTCGACAGGGACGAACTGTTCCTGGTGTTCCAGCCGAAGATTTCGCTGCGCACCGGCCGCATCAGCGGCTTCGAGGCGCTGCTGCGCTGGCACCATCCTGAGCAGGGCGTGCTGCTGCCCTCCTCGTTCCTGCCGGAAGCGGAAGAGAACGGCATGATCGTCCCATTTGGCAACGTCGTGCTGCAGCACACCTGCGCGTTCCTGCAGCGCCTCGCCAAGGCCGGCTTCGGCCAGCTGCCGGTGTCGATCAATGTGTCGCAACGCGAATACGCGCGCGGCCGTTACGTCGACAATGTCGCCGACACGCTGGCGCGCTTCGGCATTGCGCCGTCCAGCCTGGACGTCGAAGTGCGCGAGGACGGCCTGGTCACCAACCACCTGCGCGGCGCAGAATTGCTGGCACAACTGAGCGATCTGGGCGTGCTGCGCTCGGTCGACGCGTTCGGCAACGGCTTGTCGGACCTGAACTATCTGCAGCAGTTGCCGTTGTCACATGTCAAGCTGGCGAAAATGGCGGTCCACCAGATTTCCGCCGAAACGCACTGCGGCATCATCGCCAAGAGCCTGATCGACATCGGCCACAACATGAACCTGACGGTGATTGCCGAATGCGTTGAAACGCGCGCGCAGATGAACTTCCTCAAATCGAACAATTGCGACGAAATGCAGGGCATTTATTACAAGGAGCCGCTCAGCGCCGACGCCGCCGAACAACTGCTGCGCGCCTGCGCCGCAGCCTGATGCAATCCACCCCTCCAAACGTGCAGGCTGTCGCAAACGACGCCCGCCGCCGCGCCGATTCGCTTACAGTTGCATCATCCCAACAGTGCTGACGGCGTCGGGATGCATTTTTAGCAGCACGCGGCGGCGCTAGCAGTTACACTCGCGATGCACTAATCTTCGACGCTCACGGACCACCCAATGCAAGCTAGGCGCTTCACCCCCCGCACTTTCACCAGCATCCTTGGCTGGCTGTACCGCGTTTTCGACGCCACGGCCACCTGGGTCAGCCAGCTGTCGTGGTGGAAGTTCTTCTTCTTTGCCGTCGTCGCGCTCATCGCCGGCAAGATCCTGCAGGACGAACTGTTTTCCGGCGGCGGCGAGGAAATCGTCGTGCGCACCGATCACGGGCCCAACAGCAAGGAAGAAAGCAACATCCTGATCGACGAGAGCGGCATCCGGTTCAGCTCGCGCGCCAAGGCCAAAGCGACGGTCGAGCCGCCCACCGATGCCGAACTGCCGGTGCCGCCGGTCGCACCGGCCACGCCGGTGCCGCCGGTGCGCGCCGGCAGCGGCGAAGTCCACATTCCGCTGCCGCCGCAGATTGGCGAGGAGCTGTCGAACGCGATCGAGACGGCCGTCAACGAAGCGGCCGAAGCGAAAGTGACGCGCTACCACAAGCAGGCCTCGACCTGGTTCAACAGTTTCGTGTCGCTGCTGGTGCTGGCCCTGTTCGCCACCAAGGCGCTGGTCGGCGGCAAGAAGCGCGCCGAAGCGCTGACCCAGACCGCCAACGCCGCGGTCGAACGCGAATCGATGCAGCGCCAGCTGTCGGAAGCGAAGATGCAGATGATGCAGGCGCAGGTCGAGCCGCACTTCCTGTTCAACACGCTCGCCTCGGTCGAGCACCTGATCGAGACCGACCCGCCGCGCGCCTCGGCGATGCAGCGCAGCCTGATCCAGTACCTGCGCGCGGTGCTGCCGCAAATGCGCGACAACGTCGTCGTCACCAACCTCGGGCGCGAAGTCGACATGGTCAAGGCCTACCTGAGCCTGCTCAAGATGCGCATGGAAGAACGCCTGACGGTCGACCTGCGCATTCCCGACGAGCTGCGCAGCGCCGCCTTCCCGCCGATGATGCTGCAGTCGATGGTCGAGAACGCGATCAAGCACGGCCTCGAGTGCAAACCGGAGGGCGGCACCTTGAAAATTTCCGCCGAAGTGGCCGGCAACACGCTGCGCGTCATCGTCGCCGACGACGGCGTCGGCTTCGGCGTGGTGCCCAGCAACGGCACCGGCCTCGGCCTGCCGACCATCCGCGAACGGCTCAAGCTGCTCCACGGCGACCAGGGTCATCTGCACATCGCCGCCAATTCGCCAAGCGGCGTCATCGCCACGGTCGAAGTGCCGTACCAGACGTCGCAGCCGACCAGGTAGCCGACGTAACGATTGATTAATGCGCCGATTCGTTGAATAATTGGCATCCACCTCTCCAGCCCAACCGACTATGCCAACTGCAATTATTGCCGACGACGAAAGATTGATGCGCGACCAGCTGCGTATGCGCCTGCACCAGGTATGGCCCGAACTGGAAATTGTCGGCGAAGCTAAAAACGGCGAAGAGGCTGTTGAGCTCGTCACCCAGCTCAAGCCCGACCTGACCTTCCTCGACATCCGCATGCCTGGCATCACCGGCATGGAAGCGGCGCGCCAGATCGGCAGCCAGAGCAACATCGTCTTCGTCACCGCCTACGACCAGTACGCGGTCGAAGCGTTCGAGCGCGGCGCGGTCGATTACGTGCTCAAGCCGCCCGAGCAGGAGCGCCTGCAGCTGACGGTCGACCGCCTCAAGGAGCGCCTCGCCAAGCCGAAGGCCGCCGCGGTGGTCAGCGACAGCGTCACCCAGATGCTGTCGCAGCTGGCCGAAAAGATGGCCGCGCCCAAGCCGGCCTACCTGCAGTGGATCCAGGCCAGCATCGGCCAGGACCTGCGCATGATTCCGGTCGAGGACATCCTGTTTTTCCGTTCCGACGAAAAGTACACCTGCGTGCAGACCGAGAAATTCGAAGCCTTGATCCGCAAGCCCGTGCGCGACCTGGCCGAGGAGCTCGATCCATCGCTGTTCTGGCAGATCCACCGCGCCACCCTGGTCAACGTCAACGCCATCGAAGGCGTCACGCGCGACATCCGCGGCCGCCACCTGGTGCTCATCAAGGGCAAGTCCGACAAGCTCGAAGTGAGCCGCAGCTTCCTGCACCTGTTCAAGCAAATGTAACCGAGGGGGTCTGACGGGGACGCCGAGTCCCGTTTTTTCTTTTAATAGAAAAATCGGGTCTGCCCCCTGCGCCGCCTCAAGGCCATCACCGCCACCGCGCCGTAAGGTAAGCGCCGGGCCCGCATCCGCGAGCCATCACCGGCAAGCACGCCAATGTTTCGACTCATCAAGCCACTATTTCGCGGCCCCGGCCCGGCCATGCTGCTGCTCGGCCTGGCCGCCGGCAGCACCCTGGCGCGCCGCCGCCGCGCCGCCCGCCTCGCCCACGAGCACGGCGACCAGATCATCGAGCACGCCAGCGATGCCATCATCTCCACCGACGCCGACTACGCCATCCTGATGGCGAACCCGTCGGCGGCGGCGATGTTCGGCTCCACCGTCGAGGCCATGCAAGGCAGCGCGCTGTCGCGCTTCATCACGCCGCAGCCGAGCGTGGGCGACGGCGGCGTCGCCTATTTCGGCGATGGCGGCCGGGTCGGCCGGCGCGCCACCGATTACGCCGTCAGCGGCATTCGCGGCGGCGGCGAAACGTTCCCGCTGGAAGGCTCGGTGTCGACCGTGATGGAAGGCGACACGCCGATCCACACCATCATCGTGCGCGACGTCTCCGGTCGCCACCAGGTGCAGGATAAGCTGACCCGCTCGCACGCCCAGCTGCGCCAGCTGTCGGCCGCGCTGCAGACCATCCGCGAAGAAGAACGCACCCACATCGCCCGTGAGCTGCATGACGACCTCGGCCAGTTGCTGGCCGCGCTGCGCATGGACCTGTCGCTGCTGCAGCAACAGGAAACCGGCGACGCCGCCGCGCGCCTGATCCGCGGCATGGAGCAGAACCTGCTCACCGCCATCACCTCGCTGCGCCGCATCGCCACCAACCTGCGCCCGCGCTCGCTCGACGAAGGCGGCCTGTTCTTCGCGCTGCAAGGCCTGCGCGACGATTTCGTCGAACGCTACGGCATTGCCTGCACCTTGTACGCCGACGAAGTCGAACTGCGACTTGGCAACGCCGCCAGTACGGCGATCTTCCGCATCGTGCAGGAGGCGCTGACCAATATCGCCCGCCACGCCAACGCCAGCAACGTCACCATCACGCTGTACCGCGTCGACGGCGAGGTGCTGCTGACGGTGCGCGACGACGGCCGCGGCATCGCCGCCGCCGACATGGAAAAGGCCCAGTCGCTCGGCCTGGTGGGCATGCGCGAACGCGTGTGGGCGATGGACGGCGACATCACCATCAGTTCGGACGAACCACCCGGCACCCGCATCGACATCGTGCTGCCGTTGCCAAAGCCGGCCGAGCACGCATAACAGCGCCGGCCGAAATCCCCGGTTGTCTCCGAAATGCCGCATGTCATCAAGATGACATATGGGTTCGATAAGATCCCGGTCGATCATGAGTATTCATCGTCAACCAACAATCTTGTTGCTTACTTTCTGGAGATCTACATGCAATTCAAACGCCTGGCAGTTGCCCTCGTCGTGTCCGCCCCAATGCTGGCCGCAGCGCAATCGAACGTCACCGTTTACGGCACCATGGACGCTTCCATCGGGGTCCAGGACACCGGCGCGAATGGCGAAAAAAGCCAAACGGTCATCAACTCCGGCAACCAGTCGAGCAGCCGCCTCGGCTTTCGCGGCACGGAAGACCTCGGCAACGGCCTGAAAGCGCTGTTCAACGTCGAAGCCGGCCTGGCGCTCGACACCGGCGTCGGCGACTCGGCCCTGTTCGGCCGCCGCTCGGTGGTCGGCCTGCAGGGTTCGTTCGGCACCGTCACCGTCGGCCGCGAATACACGCCGATCTCGTTCATCGCCGGCGGCTCGGACATCTTCGGCCAGGGCTTCTACGGCAGCAACTTGTCGGCCTTCACCTCCAACCGCCTGACCCGCCGCGTCAGCAACTCGGTCAACTACAAGACCACGCAGATGAGCGGCTTCACCGGCAGCGCCAGCTTCAGCGCCGGCGAACGCACCGTCGAGCCTTCTGGCGACCTGATGGGTGTGGCGCTTGAATATGCCAATAGCGGGCTGTTCCTCGGCGCAGGCTACCAGGTGATCGAGCGCCTGGCTGCCGGCGACGACAAGGAATACGCGTTCGGCGCCGCCTACAAATTCGGCACCGTCGAAGTCAAGGGCAACTTCCTGGTCGGCGACCAGGTCGGCAACAACAACAAGTTCGAGCAAGCCAACATTGGCGCGGCGATGACGTTCGGCGCCGGCAAGGCCTTCGTCAACCTGCAGCAGAACAAGTTCGAAAACGGCGCCAAGGGCAACGGCTTCGCGATTGCCTACAGCTACTCGTTGTCGAAGCGCACCAACCTGTACACCAGCTACGCGTCGATGCGCAACAACGGCCTGGCCACCTTCGGCCTGAACTCGTCGAGCACCAACGTGACGCCGGTCGCTACCGCACTGGGCGCCGATCCTACCGTCTTCAACGTCGGCGTGCGCCATACGTTCTAATCAAGGTTCGGTGCAACACGCAAAAGGGCTGGCCATTTGGCCAGCCCTTTTTTTCATCAATTGCTCGCGCTCTATTTCAGGCGGCAGGTCAGCATCCAGTAATATTCGAGCCGCGTGATGCGGATCTCGCGCACCGACGACGCCAGCTTCTTGCGCAGCGCGCTGTCGGACGGATACGTCTTCGGAATTTCATAACGCTCGCCATCGGGCGCCACGCGGATATGGTAGGTGTTGCCTTCCAGGTCGGTGCGCGCAACCGTCTCGCTGCTGCCTTCCACATACACATCATCGAGCAGCACCAGCACCACATCGCCGACCTTGCTGCGCACGTGCGCAAGGAATTTTTCCTGCTGCTCGCGCTTGACGTGCGACCACCAGAAGCCGATGAACACGGCGGTATAGCCGCCGATGTCGTCCGGCAGGTTCCAGGCGTCGGCGACGCGGAACTGCACCTTGTCGGCCGGCAGTACGCGCGCATTTGCCAGCGCGATCATTTCCGGATTGATGTCGGTAGCCACTACCGAGTCGGCACTGTCGGCAATGATGCTGGTCCAGTAGCCGGTGCCGCAGGCAAGTTCGAGCACCACGTGGCCACGCAGCGCCTCGGCAACGTGGCTGCGCATGGCGGCCAGGTCGGCCTGGCGTTCGGGCTTGTCGTACACCAGGTCATGGCTGGAAGCGCTCTTGGCGTAAAACTGTGCGGATTGTTCAGTAATCATGATTTTCTTATTAATGCTTTAGAGCTCGTAGGTTTCTTTCGCGCCGCTCATGGCCGACTCGACCATTTTGCGGTTCAGGGTCGGCGCCAGCAGCTCGATGAAGGTATAGATATAACTGCGCAGGTAGGCGCCCTGCTTGACCGCCACGCGCGACACATTCATGCCGAACAGGTGGCCGACCGGAATTGCGCGCAGGTTCTTGTCGCGCTCGGGATCGAACGCCATCCCCGCTATGATACCAATGCCCATGCCAAGTTCGACATAAGTCTTGATGACGTCGGCGTCGATCGCCTCGAGCAGCACGTCCGGTTTCAGCGCGCGCAGGCCGAACGCGTGGTCGATCTTGCTGCGCCCTGCAAAGGCGGTGTCGTACGTGATCAGCGGATACGTGGCGATTTCTTCCAGCGACACCGCTTTCGAGCGCAGCAGCGGATGGTCGGGCGGCACCACGACGACGTGCTCCCATTGGTAGCACGGCAACGTGATCAGCCCATCGATGCCGGCGATCGATTCGGTGGCGATCGCCAGGTCGGCCTGGTCGCCCTTGACCATCTCGGCGATCTGGCGCGGATTTCCTTGCAACAAAGACAAGCGTACCTTCGGATAGCGCAGCATGAACGCCTGCACCACCTTCGGCAGGATGTAGCGCGCCTGGGTGTGCGTAGTGGCAATGGTGAAGCTGCCGCTGTCCTGCGCCGCGTATTCCTTGCCGATGCGCTTGAGGCTTTCGATCTCCTGCATGATCAGCTCGACCGACTGGAGCACCAGGCGGCCCGGCTCGGTCAGCCCGCGGATACGCTTGCCGTGCCTTGTAAAAATATCAACACCGAGTTCTTCCTCCAGCTCAATAATGGCCTTGGACACGCCCGGCTGCGACGTGAACAAGGCCTTGGCCGCGTCGGTCAGGTTGTAATTCTGGCGTACCGCTTCGCGCACGAAGCGCAGTTGGTGGAGGTTCATTGGGTGTTCTTTAGATAATTTTCTGCATGCAACAGCACGCAACAAGCGCATTTTATAAGAATGCTTATGCCGGATACGAATATAAGCAAATAAATACTCAGTAGTTTGGAATAAAGGCAGAGTTTAATACCATAGGGACTAGTTTGGGGCTCCAAGCGCCTTTTAGGAACCGATCATATGTACCGCTATGACCAGTACGACCATCTCATCGTCCGCGAGCGTATCGCCCAGTACCGCGACCAGGTGCAGCGCCGCCTCAGCGACGAACTGAGCGAAAACGAATTTCTGCCGCTGCGCCTGCAAAACGGCCTGTACATGCAGCGCCACGCCTACATGCTGCGCATCGCGGTGCCATACGGCCTGCTGGCATCGAAGCAGATGCGCATGTTCGGCCACATCGCCCGCAAGTACGACCGCGGCTACGGCCACTTCACCACGCGCCAGAACATCCAGTTCAACTGGATCGAGCTCGAACAGACGCCCGACATCCTCACCGAGCTCGCCTCGGTCGAAATGCACGCGATCCAGACGTCCGGCAACTGCATCCGCAACACCACCTCCGATCCGTTCGCCGGCGTCGCCTTCGATGAAATCATCGATCCGCGCCCGTTCGCCGAGATCTTGCGCCAGTGGAGCACCTTCCACCCCGAATTCATCGCATTGCCGCGCAAGTTCAAGGTCGCCATCAACGGCGCCGAGAAAGACCGCGCCGCCATCGCCGTGCACGACATCGGCCTGACGATGGTGCGCAATGAGGCCGGCGAAGTCGGCTTCAAGTTCATGGCCGGCGGCGGCATGGGCCGCACGCCGATCCTCGGCAGCGTGATCCGCGACTTCCTGCCGTGGCAGCACATGCTGACCTACACCGAAGCGGTCATGCGCGTCTATAACCTGTACGGCCGGCGCGACAACAAGTACAAGGCGCGCATCAAGATCCTGCTCAAGGCCCTCGGCGTCGAAGAATTCACCCGCCAGGTCGAAGCCGAATGGGCCGACCTGAAGGACAACGAAGAGACCCTCACCGCTGAAGAACTGGCGCGCGTCTCCGCCTACTTCACGGCGCCTGCCTACGCGTCGCTGCCTGACGTCGACCCGGCCGCCGGCCACGAAGACAGCAAGCCATTCGCCAACTGGCTGGCGCGCAACATCCACCCGCACAAGATGCCGGGTTACGCGTCGGTCATCCTGTCGCTGAAAAAAACCGGCGTGCCGCCCGGCGACGCCACCGCCGAGCAGATGGATTTCATGGCCGACCTGGCCGACCGCTACAGCTTCGGCGAACTGCGCGTCACCCACGAGCAGAACATCGTGCTCGCCGACGTCGAGCAATCGCGCCTGTTCGCCCTGTGGACCGAAATCAAGGCGCGTGGCCTGGCCACGCCCAACATCGGCCTCCTGACCGACATGATCTGCTGCCCCGGCGGCGACTTCTGCTCGCTGGCCAACGCCAAGTCGCTGCCGATCGCCGCGGCCATCGCCGAGCGCTTCGACAACCTCGACTTCCAGCACGACATCGGCGAGATCGAACTCAATATCTCCGGCTGCATCAACGCCTGCGGTCACCACCACGTCGGCTCGATCGGCGTGCTCGGTGTCGACAAGGACGGCGCCGAGTGGTACCAGGTGTCGATCGGCGGCGCGCAGGGCAATGCGCCGGCCATCGGCAAGATCATCGGGCCGTCGTTCTCGGCGCTGCAAATGCCCGAGGTGATCGACCGCCTGCTGCAGGTCTACGTGCGCAACCGGATCGAAGGCGAACATTTTGTGGACACCGCGCAGCGCCTCGGCATCGCGCCTTTCAAGGAACACGTCTACGCCACCCCTATCGTGGCCGGCAACCTGGTTGGAGAAGACCACTATGCTTGAATCCCACAGCCAGATCATCAAGGGCCGTGAAGTCGTCGCCGACGACTGGAGCGTGCTGCGCCTGGAGCCGGAGGATCCCTCCGGCGCCGACTCGCCAGATGTCGTTATCGTCCCCGAAGGGAAAATCATCGTGCCGCTGGCCGTGTGGCTGGCGCAGCACGACGCCCTGGCCGCGCGTACTGCGGTCGGCGTCTGGATTGGTGCCGATGAAAGCGCCGACGTCATCAAGGGCGAACTTGATCGCTTCGCCGTCGTCGCCATCGACTTCCCGAAATTTACCGATGGCCGCGGCTACTCGATTGCCTACAACCTGCGCAAGCGCCTGCGTTATGCGGGCGAACTGCGCGCCATCGGCGACGTCCTGCGCGACCAGCTGTTCTCGATGCACCGCGTCGGCTTCGACGCCTACGCAACGCGCCCGGACCGCGACATCCACGATGCGCTCAAGGGCCTGACCGTGTTCAGCGAAACCTACCAGGCCTCGGTCGACCAGGACCTGCCGCTGTACCGCCGCGCCGTGCGCGACGTGCGCGTCGAGAACACCGACGTCGGCTACGGCATCTAGGAGCGGCGCATGAATGACATCACGAATGGCCTGCCAAACCGCCTGCCGTCGCTCGTCGCCGACACCCAGGCCACGCTCGATCGCATCGCGCGCGACTTCTCGCCCGCCGTGTTCGCGTCCAGCCTGGCCGCCGAAGACATGGTGCTGACCGACCTCATTTTAAGAGCCGGCCTGCCGATCGGGATCTTCTCGCTCGATACCGGGCGCCTGCACCCGGAAACGCTGGCCGTGGTCGATGCCGTCAAGGCGCGCTACGGCTACGACATCGCACTGTTCCACCCGAACCAGCAGGCGGTCGACCAGTACGTCGCCGCCAATGGCATCAACGCTTTCTACGACAGCATCGAGATGCGCCGCTCGTGCTGCGGCATCCGCAAGGTCGAGCCGCTCGGGCGCGCCCTCGCCGGCAACCGCGCCTGGGTCACCGGCCAGCGCCGCGCCCAGTCGACCACGCGCGCCGAACTGGCCATCGAAGAGATCGACGCCGCGCACGGCATGACCAAGTTCAATCCACTGGCCGACTGGTCGGAGGACGACGTCTGGCAGTACCTGCGCGACAACCAGGTGCCGTACAACGCGCTGCACGACCAGGGCTTCCCGTCGATCGGCTGCGCCCCGTGCACCCGCGCCGTACAGCCCGGCGAAGACGTGCGCGCCGGCCGCTGGTGGTGGGAAAACCCCGACTCCAAGGAATGCGGCCTGCACATGGTCGACGGCAAACTGATTCGCATTAAATCCGTGGCAGCGTAAGCCACCACCACAAGGCATCGCCAATGAACACACTTACCGACTCCCTGCCCTCGCTCTCCGACGTGATGAACGCGCGCCACCTCGACACGCTCGAATCCGAAGCGATCCACATCATGCGCGAAGTCGCGGCCGAATGCGCCAACCCTGCCCTGCTGTTCTCGGGCGGGAAAGACTCGGTGGTGCTGCTGCGCCTGGCCGAAAAGGCCTTCCGCCCCGGTAAATTCCCGTTCCCGCTGGTGCACATCGATACCGGCCACAATTTCGACGAAGTGATCGCCTTCCGCGACAAGCGCGCCGCCGAACTTGGCGAGCGCCTCATCGTCGGCTCGGTCGAAGACTCGATCAAGCGCGGCACCGTACGGCTGCGCAATCCCGCCACCGACTCGCGCAACGCGGCGCAGGCGGTGACCCTGCTCGAGACCATCGCCGAATACAAGTTCGACGCCTGCATCGGCGGCGCGCGGCGCGATGAAGAAAAGGCGCGCGCCAAGGAGCGCATCTTCTCCTTCCGCGACGAATTCGGCCAGTGGGATCCGAAGGCCCAGCGCCCGGAACTCTGGGACCTGTATAACACGCGCGTTCACCCGGGCGAGAACATGCGCGTGTTCCCGATCTCGAACTGGACCGAGCTCGATGTGTGGCTCTACATCCAGCGCGAAAAGCTCGAACTGCCGCCGATCTACTTTGCGCACGAGCGCCAGGTCATTGCGCGCAACGGCCTCTTGGTGCCGCTGACCGACCTGACGCCGGCGCGCGACGGCGAAACCGTCGAGACCCAGGTCGTGCGCTTTCGCACCGTCGGCGACATCTCCTGCACCTGCCCGGTGTCGTCGACCGCGTCGACTGTTGAAGCGATCATCGCCGAAACGGCCATCACGCAGATCACCGAACGCGGCGCCACCCGGATGGACGACCAGACTTCCGAAGCATCGATGGAAAAACGCAAGAAAGCAGGATACTTCTGATGAACGCCCGCATTGACACCACCTCTGAAAAACTCACTGAACGCGGCCTGCTGCGCTTCATTACTGCCGGCTCGGTAGACGACGGCAAGAGCACCTTGATCGGCCGCCTGCTGTTCGACAGCAAAGGCATCTTCGCCGACCAGCTCGACGCGATGTCGCGCTCGAAGCACAAGCGCACCGTCGGCGACGCCGTCGACCTGTCGCTGCTGACCGACGGCCTCGAAGCCGAACGCGAACAGGGCATCACCATCGACGTCGCCTACCGCTACTTCGCCACGCCCAAGCGCAAGTTCATCATCGCCGACACGCCGGGCCACGAGCAATACACCCGCAACATGGTGACCGGCGCCTCGACCGCGGACGCGGTGATCATCCTGGTCGACGTTTCCAAGGTCAAGCTGCGCGAGGACGGCGGTGTCGACCTGCTGATCCAGACCAAGCGCCACTCGACCATCGCCCACCTGCTCAAGATCGAACACATCGTCGTTGCCGTCAACAAGATGGACCTGGTCGACTACGACCAGCAAGTCTACGACCGCATCGTCAAGGCTTACCGCGAGTTCGCCGCCACGCTGGGACTGAAGGACATCACGCCGATCCCGCTGTCCGCCCTGTCCGGCGACAACGTGGTGGCGCCGAGCGAGAAGATGGCCTGGTACCAGGGCCCGACCCTGATCGAGCTGCTCGAATCGCTGTCGGTGTACGACGAATCGCACCATGCGCCGTTCCGCTTCCCGGTCCAGCTGGTGGCGCGCCACAACGGCCACGAGGCGGACGACTTCCGCGGCTACATGGGCCGCATCGAAGCGGGCATGGTCAGCGTCGGCGACAAGCTGGTGGTGCAGCCGTCCGGCAAAGTAGCGACGGTCAAGGACATCCTGACCCTGGAAGGCTCGCACGCTTCGGCGGTGGTCGGCCAGTCGATCACCCTGCTGCTGGGCGAACACCTCGACATCTCGCGCGGCGACCTGCTGGCCGGCGCCGCGCAGCCGGCCACCCTGCTCAAGAACGTGGTGGCCGACGTCTGCTGGATGTCGGACGAGCCGCTCGACGTGCGCCGCAAGTACTGGATCAAGCACGGCACCCGCCAGACCGCTGCCAAGGTCACGAAAGTCGACACGCTACTGGACATTAACACCCAGCAGCGCCATCCGGCCGAAGGGCTTAAACTGAACGACATCGCCCGCATCGGCCTGACGGTGCAGCAGCCGCTGGCGGCCGACGCCTACGACGACATCCGCGCCACCGGCGCCTTCATCCTGATCGACGAAGTGACGCACCAGACGGTCGCAGCCGGCATGATCCGTCTCGACGCTTAAGGAGCACAGCATGAAAGCACTCGGCAAAGTCTATCTGATCGGCGCAGGCCCCGGCGCCCAGGACCTCATCACGCTGCGCGGTGCGCGCCTGCTGGCGCTTGCCGACGTGGTGCTGCACGACGCGCTGGTGACGCCCGAGATGCTCGAGTTGTGCCCGCAGGCGGTGAAGGTCGCGGTCGGCAAACGCTGCGGCAAGCTGTCGACCGCGCAGGCATTCATCAACAAGCAGATGCTCGATTGCGCCAAGAAATATGCGCTGGTGGTGCGGCTCAAGGGCGGCGACCCGATGCTGTTCGGCCGCGCCGACGAAGAGCTGCGCGCGTTGGAAGGCGCCGGCGTCGAGGTCGAAGTCGTCCCTGGCATCACCACCGCGCTGGCGGCGGCGGCGGCGACCAAGCAGCCGCTGACCAAGCGTGGCGTCTCGCGCAGCGTTGCCTTCTTCACGTCCAGCACCGCGCCGGAACATGCCGACCAGGTCAAGGTGCCCGACACCGACACGCTGGTGCAGTACATGGGCGGGCGCGAGGCGATCGTCACGGCGCAGCGCATGCTCGACCAGGGCTGGCGCCCGGACACGCCGGTGGTGGTGATTGAAAACTGCAGCCGTGCCGACCAGCGCATCTCGCGCCTGACTTTGGCGACCCTGGCGCGCGGCTTGGGCGAAGCGCGCGGCCCGGTCCTGGTCATGCTGGGCGACGCCCTGCAAATGCGCGAGCATCAGCAGTCCGACACCGAAGAAGAAGCAGTACGCCTGACCGCCTGAGACGGTCCGACAGCAAGCGCCTGCGACGCTAGCTAGAGCGACCCGACACAATAATCCGTCATCGCCGCCAGCACCGCCGGATCTTCCCCGACCGCGCCGGCCACCTTGATCGTCACGCCCGGATGATCGAGCCGCAACTGGTCGACCAGCAGCGGCAGGTCGCGCAGCAGGTGCCCGCCCTGGCCCAGGAACACCGGCACCACCGTGATCTCGTCGATACGCTGCGCGGCCAGCCGCGCCACCTCGGCCGGCAGGCGCGGCTCCATCAATTCCAGGAACGCCAGCGACACCGGCACGTCCGGCAAGCGCGCCGCGGTCAGGTCGCGCAGCCGTTCGAACGGCGCCGCCCACGACGCGGCGCGAGCGCCGTGCGCAAACAGGATGAGTGCGCGGCCCATCAGTGTCGCTCCACCCACCACAGCGCCCCCAGTGCCAGCATCAGGAACAGCAGGCTTGGCGCCACCGCGGTGACGAAGGGCGGCCAGGTACTGAGCAGGCCCAGATGCGAGAACAGCGTGTTGATCAACATGAAGCTCACTCCGATCATGATGCCGATGAAAATCTTCAGGCTGATGCCGCCGCTGCGCGACTGCAGGTAGGCGAACGGCAGCGCCATCGCCATCAGCACGAAAATGGCCAGCGGGTCGATCAGCTTCTTCCAGAAGGCGATCTTGAAGCGGTCCGTCTCCTGCTTGTTCTCGGCCAGGTGGCGCGTGTAGACCGCCAACTCGTTGGCCGACATGCGCTCCGGGTCGGCCGACGACACCGACAGGATCTTCGGCGTGATCTCCGAGATCAGCTTCATGCTCGGCAGCTTCCTGGTCGATACCGCGCTGGTTTCCTGGCTGGTGAACATGCTCTGGTAGCTTGCGCCCTTTGCGCCCTGCGCATCCGGCGGCGGCAGCGCGCTGCTGTTCGAAAACAGCGTCTCGGTGACCTCGGCCAGGCGCCAGGTGTTACTCCCCTCGAACGTGGCGGTGGCCGCGGTGATCAGCGAGCGCATGCGAAAGCTGGAGTCGAACTCGTACAGCTTGACGTCGATCAGCTGGCCGTCGGTGCGGAACTGGCGCACGTTGAAAAAGCGCGAGCCGGTCACCGTGCCCTTCATGCCGTCGCTGCGCACCACATCCTTGGTCCACATCCCCGAGCGAAATTCCTGCGACACCGCCGCGCCCTTGGCCGACAGCTTGAGCTTTTCGGCCAGCGGCGCCGTGCGCGGCGTTATGAGCTCGCCGAACACGAAGGTGATCAGCACGAACACGATGCCGATCTTGAACAGCATCCACGCGGCCCTGCGCGTCGACATGCTCGACGCGCGCATGATGGTAAATTCGGAGCTGGCGGCAAACTGCGCCATCGTGAAGATGGTGCCGATCAGCGCCGCCATCGGCATCACCTCGTACACGTGGCCAGGCAGCAGCATCAGCACGTACAGGAAGGCGTGCTGGATCATGTAGCCGCCCTGCCCGACCGAACCGAGTTCGCCCGTCAGGTCCATGAACGCCGTCAGGGCCAGCAGCGCCACCAGCACGAAGAACACGGCCTGCATGATGCTGACCGCAAAATAACGTTGGAGGATCTTCATTTGGCGATCGCCTCGCGCGGGTTGCGGCGATGCTTGATCGCGTTCAGCAGCACCAGCGGATGGTAGCGGTGGTTGACGTTCAGGCGCCAGGCAAACAGCGCCAGCACGCTGAGCGCGACCAGCAGGTGCAGCGGCCACCAGGCGGCGCTGAAGCTCGCCTTGCCCTGCGCGACGCTGGCCTCCGACACCTTGATCAGGTTGGAGTAGGTGATAAAGATCAGCATGGCCAGCATCAGGTTGACCGAACTGCCGGCGCGCGGATTGACGAAGCCGAGTGGAATGGCCAGCAGCATCAGCAGCACGCACATGATCGGCGAGGCGATCCGCCACAGCAGTTCGGCCAGCATGTAGCGGTTCGGCTCGACCAGCAGCGCCGCCGTCGACATGCTGCCGAACGGTACATTCTGGCCGAGCACCGGCACCTTGGTTGTCACGCGCATGCTGTAGCGCTCGAATTCCATCGACTGGAAATCGGCCTGGCCAGGCACGCCCTGGTAGCGGCGCCCGTTCTTGAGCACCAGGAACTGGCCGCCCTTGCCGTCGGATTCGATCACGCCCTCTTTCGCCACCACCACGGTGTTGCCATCTTTTTCGATCGTATTGACAAACACGTTCTGCACCGCGTTCGAGCCGGCGGCGGCACCTTCGACGAAGAACACGCGGTTCGAGCCGGTCGATTCCTTGAACTGGCCGGGCGAGACTTTTTTCAGGTCCTCGCGCTTTTCGAAGCGCTCGACAAATTCGGTGCTTTTCATTTTCGCCCACGGCGTGGCGAACAAGCTCAGGGCGGCCGTCAGCACCACCAGCGGCAGGCCGAACGTGAGCACCGGGTAGACCCAGCGCATCAGCGACTGGCCGGACGCAAACCAGACCACCATCTCCGAATCGCGGTAGCTGCGCGTGACGACCATCAAAACCGAAATAAAGCTGGTGAGGATCAGGATAGTTGGCAGATAATTCAGCACTGCGAAGACGATCAGCGCGATGACGTCGCCCGAGGCGACTTTGCCGCCGGCCGCTTTGCCCAGGATGGATATGAGCGTCCAGGTGACGAGGATCGAGAACAGCACCGTGAAGGTGGCGCCGGCGGAACTGGCCAGTTCTCGTCGGAGAGCGCGTTGGAAGATCATTCGAAAGTTATAATCACAGGTTAGGCAGTGCGCGTCTCAAACGAAACGGAGAATCAAATGGACTTTAGCATAAAAGCATTCGACACAAAAAACCCCATCGCGGCGGCCAAATCGGGCTGCATCGCCGTTGCGGTATTTGAAAACAAAAAACTGTCGCAAGCGGCCAAGGCCCTCGATCAAGATGGCGACATCAGCGCCGCGCTCAAATCCGGCGACATCACCGGCAAGCCAGGCACCACCTTGCTGCTGCGCCGCAGCGGCGGCGGCGCCGAGCGCGTGCTGCTGGTCGGTATGGGCGCCGACGAAACGATCAGCGAGAAGAGCTTCACCTCGGCCGTCGGCGCCACGCTGAAGGCCTTCACCCAACTCGGCGCCGCGGATGCCATTATCGCACTCCCGCTGACAGATGTGAAAGAGCGTGACCTCGGCTGGGGTCTGCGCGCCATCGTCTGCGCCGCCCACGAGAGCGTTTTCCGCACCGACGGCCAGAAGAGCAAAAAAGATCCGGCGCCGACCGGCGTGCGCAAGGTCACCCTGGCCGTCGCGAGCGCCGACAGCCGCGCCAAGACCGCGCTGGCGCAGGCCGAAGCGATCGCCAACGGCATGGACCTGACCAAGGAACTGGGCAACCTGTCGGCCAACGTCTGCACCCCGACCTACCTGGCCAACACGGCGCGCAAGCTGGCCAAGGAATACCAGTTCGACGTCGAAGTCCTCGAGCGCAAGCAGCTCGAGGCGCTGAAGATGGGCAGCTTCCTGTCGGTCACCAACGGCAGCGACGAGCCGCCGAAGTTCATCGTCCTCAAACACATGGGCGGCAAATCGAAAGACGCGCCGGTGGTCCTGGTCGGCAAGGGCATCACGTTCGACACCGGCGGCATCTCGATCAAGCCGGGTCCGGCCATGGATGAAATGAAGTACGACATGTGCGGCGCCGCCTCGGTACTGGGCACCTTTCGCGCGCTCGGCGAGATGGACCTGAAGCTGAACGTGATCGGCGTCATCGCCGCCTGCGAAAACATGCCGTCGGGCCGCGCCACCAAACCGGGCGACATCGTCACCTCGATGAACGGCCTGACCATCGAAGTGCTCAACACCGACGCCGAAGGCCGCCTGGTGCTGTGCGACGCGCTGACCTATGCCGAGCGCTTCAAGCCTGCCGCGGTGGTCGATATCGCCACCCTGACGGGCGCTTGCATCGTCGCGCTGGGCCACCACAACAGCGGCCTGTTCACCCGCGGCGACGACGCCCACGAAGCGCTGGCGCGCGAACTGCTCGACGCCGGCCGCCAGACCGGCGACACCGCATGGCGCCTGCCGATCGAAGAAGCCTACAACGAGCAGCTCAAGTCGAACTTCGCGGATCTCGGCAACATCGGCTCGCCCGGCGGCGCCAGCGTCACGGCCGCATGCTTCCTCGAGAACTTCACCCGCAGCTACACCTGGGCGCACCTCGATATCGCCGGCACCGCATGGAAGTCCGGCGGCGCCAAGGGCGCTACTGGACGTCCGGTGCCGCTGCTGTCGACCTTCCTGATCAACCGCGCGCAGTAAGCGGTTCACCAAAAGAAAAGGCCGCCTTGTGGGCGGCCTTTTCTTTGGGCGCTGGATTTCAATACACCTGATTACTGGCGCCGGGCTGCTCCTCATCCTGGGTATTGGGCACGGCGCGGCGCATCAGCACCGTCAGCGTCACGGGGTAGTCGAAGCCGGCGCCGGAATCGCGGTCGACCAGGTAGCCCCAACCGCCGCTGGCGACGAAGTTTCCTACCAGCTTGATGATGCCAAAGTGAGAGTCGACCGTCTCGCTGGCCGCGCCGACGCCTTCCTTCTTGCAGTCGACAACCAGCGGGTAGACGCTTTTGCGCACCGTCACGCGACCGGGCGCCATGACGAACCAGCGGCCCGCCTTGTTCGACAACACGCAGCCGACGCCGCCCACTTCGCGATGGTCGAGCACCGCGCGGACCGCGATCTCCTGCTCGTTGGTGTCGAACACGGTGGCGCAGCCTTGCAGCGCGGCGGCGGCCACGCAAGCCAGCATGACGGTTTTCAGTTTATGGTTCACGAGAGCGGTCCGTTGATTCATCCTGACCTGTTTACGGCGCCATCCCGGCAATCATGAATTTACTTCAGCGGGATCGGCTGGTTGGCCGGCACCGGCACCGCCGTCACGCTGTTCTTCGGGCTGCCGTCGATCAGGCGGTCGGAATAGGTCAGGTAGACCAGCGCATTGCGCTTCGGGTCGACCATTCGCACGACCCGCACGTGCTTGAAGAAGATCGACGCGCGTTCGGAGAACACTTCCTCCTGGCGCGGCACCTTGCCGGGGAAGGACAGCGGGCCGACCTGGCGGCACGCCACCGAGGAGTCGGCGGTGTCTTCGGCCAGGCCGACGGCGCCCTTGATGCCGCCGGTCTTGGCGCGCGACAGGTAGCAGCTCACGCCCACCACTTTCGGGTCGTCGAACACTTCGACGACGACCTTGTGATCCGGTCCGATCAGCTTGAAGGCGGTATCGACCGAGCCGACGGTTTCAGCCGACGCGGCAAAGAACAGGCCGGACAAAGCCAGGCCAACAGCTGCTTTGGTCAATTGCATAGGAATCCCGGGAAAAGAGAGAATGGCGCTGGGCCAGAAACGTCAGCAGACCGGCGCGAAGCGCGGCACCAGTTGGCCGTCGACGTCGACCAGCTGAAAAAATACGTCTTTGGGCCGGGTCCAGATCGAACCATCGGCCCCGCGGTAGACAACCATCTCGGACAGGTCCGATTCGAGCGTGGCCATGCAGACCAGCTCATACAGACCGCCCTTGTAATGCCGATAATGCATCAGCCCTCGGCTTTGTCTTCTGCCAGCGCCTTCTGCTTTTTCTTCAGGCTCTGGATGACCTTCAGCGCGCCTTCGATACCGGCGGCGTCATCGAGGTCGCTGAAAGCGTCGAGCACTTCGTTGAGTACGCGATTGCGCATCGCCGCCTCGTCGCTGCCGCCTTGCAGCGCCTTCTGCGCGCTCGCGCGCACCGGCTCGGTGGCGACCTCCTTCGGCGACGCCTTGGTGCTTGACTTCGGCGTTGCCGCCGCGGTCTTGCCATGCGCGAGCGCAGCCTGCCAGATTACCCAACGGCGCTGTGTCTCGAACACCAGATATTCGTCAGGCTTGTCCTCACGGCGGCGGACGATATGTCCGTCACGTTGTGCCCATGCCTCAAATGCATTGCGCATTTTTTTCCTTCACAAATGCTGTAGTCGCATTTCACAAACTATTGAAACTGCAACATTTCAAAATAGTATCACCTGTCGGCACAGTCAATTCCACTGGCTGTCGAGGGCTCGTTACTCTTGCTCAAAAACAAATACGAACCGCGTATTTCAATTGCAAACCGTCAATATATCAATACTACACCGATCGTTATAATAAAGCAATTATTCATTCCCCCTCAGTAACAATAGGTTATTTGCTGGGTTTGTCTCTATTTTGTTACACTTTGCTACACTTATAGCCCGGCTAAGTCAGAGTGACAACGCTTTTTGTGTATGCACATTAAATATTCCTGGCAACCGTTATTTCCTGCAGCGATATAAGCAAGTGGTTAACCTGATTTAATGCCGCAGTTTTCGCACGCCGCAGCACGCGGTATTGCGTCAATCTCATCCAGCGTCAATACTGCCCGCCGCGCCCACCTCATCAAACAAGCAAAATGAAAATCGCCACCTGGAATGTTAATTCACTCAAAGTCCGCCTGCCCCATCTGCTTCAATGGCTAGCCGACAACCCGGTCGACGTGCTATGCCTGCAGGAGACCAAGCTGACGGACGATAAATTCCCGGTCGCCGACATCAACGCCGCCGGCTACCAGGTCGTCTTCAGCGGCCAGAAGACCTACAACGGCGTGGCGATTCTATCGAAGCTGCCGATCACCGACGTTGTCGCCAACAACCCGCGCTACGAGGACGCGCAGCAGCGCATCCTCGCCGCCACCATCGACGGCATGCGCATCATCTGCGCCTATGTACCCAACGGGCAGGCGGTCGATTCGGATAAGTATGCCTACAAGCTGGCATGGCTGGCATCGCTGCGCGAGTGGCTGGCCGACGAAATGGCGGCGCACCCGCAGCTGGCCATCCTCGGCGACTACAACATCGCGCCGGCCGACCGCGACGTCCACGATCCGGCCGAATGGGAAGGCCAGATCCACTGCTCCGAGCGCGAGCGCGCCGCGCTGCTGGCGCTGAACGAACTGGGGCTGGTCGACTCGTTCCGCATGTTCGAACAGGCCGACAAATCGTACAGCTGGTGGGACTACCGCCAGCTGGCGTTTCGCCGCAACCGCGGGCTGCGCATCGACCATATCCTGCTCTCCGGCGCACTGGCGGCGCGCTGCACCGCCTGCGCCATCGACCGCGCGCCGCGCAAGTGGGAGCAGCCTTCCGACCACGTGCCGGTAGTGGCCACCCTCAACTAGCCGGGCTCACGAGCAATTCGGGGTCAGACCCGTTTGTTATTCGGCCATTCTCACTTCTCGCCTGCGAACAAACGGGTCTGACCCCAATTCTTTTAGGTTGTTGAATCTCCGCCTTTGCCTCGCGCCGCAGATACCGCTAGCGGTAAATTAATTGGGGTCAGACCCTGTTTTTATTCGGTCTTCGTCAGGATCAGGTGTCGATTAAACGGGTCTGACCCCAATTTTTTGGGGGCTTGAATGTCGGCTTCGGTTTCGTTGCCGTGGTCTTCGATCCAGGCGCGGCGGGCGGCGGCTTCGCCTTTGCCCAACAGCATGTTGAAGCGCGCGGACGAGTCGGCGTGGTTGACGCTGCTTAGATACCGGCAACAGGCGCCGCGTGTCGGGATTCATCCGGATTCACGCGGGCCGCAGCAGCGCCTGCGCCGCGGCGCTTTCGGTTGGCTGCGAGAACAGGTAGCCCTGCGCGAACCGGCAGCCGTTTTGCAGCAGTATGTCGAACTGGCCTTCGGTCTCGACGCCCTCCGCCACCACCGACAGCTGCAGGCTGTTCGACAGGGCGATGATGGCGCACACGATGGCGCGGTCTTCGGCGCTCTCTTCCAGGTCCTTGATGAACGCGCGGTCGATCTTGAGCTTCCTGACCGGGAAGCGCTTCAGGTACGCCAGGCTCGAATAGCCGGTGCCGAAGTCGTCGATCGACAAGCGGATGCCCATCGCATTGATCTGCCCGAGGATCTCGAGCGTCTGCTCGCCGTGCTGCATCAGCGCCGTCTCGGTAATCTCGAACTCGAGCAGCGCCGGGTCGATGCCGGTCTCGTCGAGGATGCGCCGGATCGAATCGATCAGGCCGCGGTTCATGAACTGGCGCGGCGACAGGTTCACCGCCAGCGGCACCGGCTGCAATCCCATCTGCTGCCACGCCATGCTTTGCTCGCAGGCGCGCCGGATCACCCATTCGCCCACCGGCACGACCAGGCCGTTCTCCTCGATGATCGGAATGAAGTGGTCCGGCAAAATCAGGCCATGTTCCGGCCGGCGCCAGCGCAGCAGCACCTCCATCGTGTGCACCTGGCGCGTGCCGATGTCCATGATCGGCTGGTAGAACAGCTCGAATTCTTCCTTGGCCAGCGCGCCTCGCAAGCTGCTCTCGAGTTCGAAGTGCAGCGCCGCCGCCTGGTTCATGCGCTCGGTGAAAAACTGGTGGTTGTTGCGCCCGCTCGCCTTGGCGTGATACATGGCCGCGTCGGCGTGGCGCATCAAGGTCTCGACGTCGCCGCCATCGTCCGGATAGACGCAGATGCCGATCGACGGCGTGATGTGCAGCAATCGCCCTTCGAACGGGAACGGCGAGGCCAGCGCGTCGATGATTTTTTCGGCCACGCGGTTGCATTCGTCGGCGCTGCGAATGCCCGGCACCAGCACCACGAACTCGTCGCCGCCGAGGCGCGCCACCGTGTCGCTGGCGCGCACCGCGCGGCACAGCCGTCCGGCCACTTCCTTGAGCAAGTGGTCGCCCGTCTGGTGGCCGAGCGAATCGTTGATCGTCTTGAAGCGGTCCAGGTCGATGAACATCACCGCCAGTTTGCGCTCGGTGCGCTCGGCGGCCATCATGGCGCGGTCGAGCCGGTCCGCCAGCAGCGCGCGGTTCGGCAGCCCGGTCAGGTTGTCGTGATACGCCATGTGGTGCACGCGCGCCTCGGCCTGGCGCCGCTCGACGATCTCGGCCTCGAGCAGCGCGTTGGCGCCGGCCAGTTCGGCGGTGCGCTCGAGCACCCGCACTTCCAGTTCGTCGCGCGCGCGGCGCACCGATTCGGCCGCCTCGCGGCGCGCCGTCACGTCGTCGACCAGCCATACCGAGCGGCCGGTCACTTCGGCCAGGTCGAACGGCCGCCCCGACAGGCGCGCCCAGAACAGGCTGCGGTCCTTGCGCACCAGCTGGTACTCGTACATGCTGACGCGGCCGGCGTGGAAGTCGCGCGAGGTCTCGCTGCGCGCCTCGTCCCAGCCGCGCATGTCGGGGTACAGGTCCTGCACCGACAGCCCCGCCATTTCGCCCGGGGCGTAGCCGAACAGCTCTTCCATCTTGCGGTTGCAGCGCAGGTTGAAGCCATTCTCCACCACCGAAATGCCGAGCACCGCGCTGTCGAGGATCGCCTGGTTTTCCAGCAGCGTATTGCGCAGCGATTCTTCGGCCCGTTTGTGCTCGGTGCGGTCCTCGATGATGAAGATGGTGCCGGCGGCCGGGTCGGCCGGATTGACGACGTAGGCGATCAGCTGCGACCACATCACCGAGCCGTCCTTGCGCGCCATCTCGACTTCGGTCTGGAACGGCTTGCCGACCGACAGCAGCGGGAACGCCACCGCGCCGACCGCCGCGTAAGTAGCGTCGTCGGGGTACAGCGCGCGCCCCGGCAGGCCGAGGCCTTCGTCGCCCTCGTAGCCGAACATCTCGGCGAAGCCGCGGTTGTAGCGCGTGATCAGGCGGTTCTTGGTAAACAGGATGCTGACCGACGCATTCGTCATGATCGCCTGCACCTCGACCATCGTCTGGCGCGCGTCGGTGACGTCCTCGAGGATCCAGATGGTGCCTTCCTGGCTGCGGTCGGTGTCGACCGCCTTGGCGCGCACGCGGCACCAGATCAGCGAGCCGTCGCGCCGCACGAACTGCATTTCGCCGCGTTCGAACGGCAGGCCCTTGCCAAGCAGCGGACCGGCGTCCTCGCCGAAGCGGCGGTATGCTTCCGGCGACGTAAACAGACTCACCGACGGCTGACCGGTCATCTCTTCGCACGTGTAGCCGAACATCTCGGCGAAGCGCGGGTTACACGACATCATCATGCCGCGATTGCTAAACAGGATGCCGACCGAGGCGTTGTCGAGGATGGCCTTCTGTTCGAGCAGCGTCTGGCGCAGCTCGGCCTGGTCGCGCACGAAGCGGCGCGTGTCGGTGATGACGACGGTGCAGCCAGGGCCGCCGGCGGCCAGCGGCTTGGCGTGCAACTGCACCGCGATCTCCTCGCTGCCGACCAGCAGCACCGCGTCCCACGTCTGCGGCGCGGCGACGCCGGCGCGCAACCGCGCCAGGCCAGGGGCCAGGCAGGCCGGCACGAGGAAGTCGGCCAGCGCGCGGCCGGCCAGCGCCGCGTCGAGCAGCGTTTCAAGTTCGGCGTTGGCGGCGATGACAATGCCGGCGCCGTCAACCGCGCACGCCGGCGCGCCGATCAGCCGCAGCGCGCCTTCCATGCTCAGCGTGAGCTGATGTGTTGGTAATCGATCCATGTCCCCGCTTCGTGCAAAATGGTGCGCACGCGGCCTCTCAACCGGGCCGCTGTTAAAGGATCATAAACCACAAAGAGCGGCAATTGGGAAACATATACACCGTTCGGAGGACCGGCCTTGGCGCTGTATTTGGCCGCAGTGCAGGGCCAGGGCGGGAATGCGGTCGACGATGTCGGCCAGGAGGGGAATGCAAAGGGTCGGCGCGAGTCTGACTCCTACAGAGTCAGACCATGAAAAACGCCATTTGGTTCACTTAAAATGCGTCGCCGGGGACGCGCACCCAGCCTTCCATCAGCACGCGCGCGCTGCGGCTCATGATGGCCTTGCCGACGTTCCACTGGCCGTCGACCAGGCTCGCTTCGGCGCCGACGCGCAAGGTGCCGGACGGATGGCCGAAGCGCACCGCGCTGCGCGCGCCGCCGCCGGCGGCCAGGTTCACCAGTGTGCCGGGAATGGCCGCCGCGGTGCCGATGGCCACTGCCGCGGTGCCCATCATCGCGTGGTGCAGCTTGCCCATCGACAGGGCGCGCACCTGCAGGTCGATGTCGGCGGCGCCGACCTGCTTGCCGCTCGACGAGACGTAATCGGACGGGCCGGCCACGAACGCCACCTTCGGCGTGTGCTGGCGCTTGGCCGCTTCGGCGACGTGCTGGATCAGGCCCATGCGCACGGCGCCGTGGGCGCGGATGGCCTCGAACATGGCCAGCGCCTTGGCGTCGCCGTTGATCGCTTCCTGCAGCTCGGTGCCGGTGTAGCCGATGTCGCGCGCGTTGATGAAGATGGTCGGGATGCCGGCATTGATCATGGTCGCCTTGAGCGTGCCGACGCCGGGCACCTCGAGGTCGTCGACCAGGTTCCCGGTCGGGAACATGGCGCCGCCGGCGCCCTCCTCCTCGGCTGCCGGATCGATGAATTCGAGCTGCACTTCGGCCGCCGGGAAGGTGACGCCGTCGAGCATGAATTCGCCCGTTTCCTGCACCGCGCCGCCGCTGACCGGCACGTGCGCGATGATCGACTTGCCGATGTTGGCCTGCCAGATGCGCACGGTGGCCACGCCGTCTTGCGGGATGCGTTCCGGGTCGACCATGCCGGCGCTGATGGCGAACGAGCCGACCGCGGACGACAGGTTGCCGCAATTGCCGCTCCAGTCGACGAACGCCTTGTCGATGGCGACCTGGCCGAACAGGTAGTCGACGTCGTGGCCTTCACGATTACTGCGCGACAGGATGACGGCCTTGCTGGTGCTCGACGTGGCGCCGCCCATGCCGTCGATCTGCTTGCCGTACGGGTCGGGGCTGCCGATCACGCGCAGCAGCAGCGCGTCGCGGGCGGGGCCCGGCATCTGCGCGGTCTGCGGCAAATCCTGCAGGCGGAAGAAGACGCCCTTGCTGGTCCCGCCGCGCATGTAGGTGGCGGCGATTTTCACCTGAGGTAGGTGGGACATGGTCAGGCCGCCTTTGCTGTCGATTCGAGGAAGTCCTGGGCGAAGCGCTGCAGCACGCCGCCGGCTTCGTAGATGGACACTTCTTCGGCCGTGTCGAGGCGGCAGGTGACGGGTACTTCCGCGCGCTCGCCGTTGGCGCGGTTGATCACCAGGGTCAAGGTGGCGCGCGGCGTGCGCGCGCCGATGACGTCGAAGGTTTCGGTGCCGTCGATGCCGAGCGTGATGCGGTTGACGCCGAGCTTGAATTCGAGCGGCAGCACGCCCATGCCGACCAGGTTGGTGCGGTGGATGCGCTCGAAGCCTTCGGCGGCGATTGCCTCGACGCCGGCCAGGCGCACGCCCTTGGCGGCCCAGTCGCGCGAAGAACCCTGGCCGTAGTCGGCGCCGGCGATGATGATCAAGGGCTGCTTGCGCTCCATGTAGGTTTCGATCGCTTCCCACATGCGGGTGACCTGCCCTTCCGGTTCGATACGGGCCAGCGAGCCGGGCCTGACCTTGCCGTCGACCTTGACCATCTCGTTTTTCAGGGTCGGGTTGGCGAAGGTGGCGCGCTGCGCGGTGAGGTGGTCGCCGCGGTGGGTGGCGTAGGAATTGAAGTCGACTTCCGGCAGGCCCATTTTATGCAGGTACTCGCCGGCGGCGCTGTCCATCATGATGGCGTTCGACGGCGACAGGTGGTCGGTGGTGATGTTGTCGCCGAGGACAGCGAGCGGGCGCATGCCGGCCAGCGAACGGGCGCCGGCCAGCGCGCCTTCCCAGTACGGCGGGCGGCGGATGTAGGTGCTCGGCGCGCGCCAGTCGTACAGCGGGCTGACCTTGTCGCCCTTGTCGGCCTGCAGCGCGAACATCGGCGTGTAGACCTGGCGGAACTGCTCGGGCTTGACGCTGGATGCGACGATGGCGTCGATCTCCTCGTCGAGCGGCCAGATGTCGGCCAGCCTGATCGGCTTGCCGTCGGCGTAGCCCAGCACGTCTTTTTCGATGTCGAAGCGGATGGTGCCGGCAATGGCGTAGGCGACAACCAGCGGCGGCGAGGCGAGGAAAGCCTGCTTGGCGTACGGGTGGATGCGGCCGTCGAAGTTGCGGTTGCCCGACAGGACGGCGGTGGCGTACAGGTCGCGCGACACGACTTCCTGCTGGATGACCGGGTCGAGCGCGCCGCTCATGCCGTTGCAGGTGGTGCAGGCAAAGGCGACGACGCCGAAACCGAGTTTTTCGAGTTCAGGCAGCAGCTTGGCTTCTTCAAGATACAGCGCGACGGTCTTGGAACCTGGCGCGAGCGAACTCTTGACCCAAGGCTTGCGGGTCAGGCCGAGGCGGTTGGCGTTGCGCGCCAACAGGCCCGCGGCGATCATGTTGCGCGGGTTGTTGGTGTTGGTGCAGCTGGTGATGGCGGCGATGATGACGGCGCCGTCGGGCATCAGGCCAGGCTCGTTTTCGACGACGCCGCTGATGCCGCGCGCGGCCAGGTCGGAGGTCGGCACGCGCGTGTGCGGATTGGACGGGCCGGCGATGGTGCGCACCACCGACGACAGGTCGAACCGGAGCACGCGCTCGTAGTAGGCGTTTGCCAGGCTGCCGGCCCACAGGCCGGTGTGGCGGGCGTAGGTCTCGACCAGCGCGACCTGTTCGTCGTCGCGACCGGTGAGCTTGAGGTACTTGATGGTCTGCTCGTCGATGTAGAACATCGCCGCGGTGGAGCCGTATTCGGGCGCCATGTTGGAGATGGTGGCGCGGTCGCCCAGGGTCAGGTGGGAGGCGCCCTCGCCATAGAACTCGAGGTAGGACGAGACGACCTTGGCGTTGCGCAGGAATTCGGTCAGCGCCAGCACGATGTCGGTGGCGGTAATGCCCGGCTGCGGCTTACCGGACAGTTCGACGCCGATGATGTCGGGCAGGCGCATCCACGATGCGCGGCCCAGCATGACGCTTTCGGCCTCCAGGCCGCCGACGCCGATGGCGATGACGCCGAGCGCGTCGACCATCGGCGTGTGCGAGTCGGTGCCGACCAGGGTATCCGGGAAAGCGACGCCGTTCTGCACCTGGATGACCGGCGACATGCGCTCGAGGTTGATCTGGTGCAGGATGCCGTTACCGGGCGGGATCACGTCGACGTTCTTGAAGGCCTTCTTGGTCCACTCGATGAAGTGGAAGCGGTCTTCGTTGCGGCGGTCCTCGATGGCGCGGTTCTTGTCGAAGGCGTCCGGGTCGAAGCCGGCGCTTTCGACGGCCAGCGAATGGTCGACGACGAGCTGGGTCGGCACCACCGGGTTGACCATGGCCGGGTCGCCGCCCTGGGCGGCAATCGCGTCGCGCAAACCGGCCAGGTCGACCAGCGCGGTCTGGCCGAGGATGTCGTGGCAGACGACGCGCGCCGGGAACCACGGGAAGTCGAGGTCCTGGCGGCGCTCGATGAACTGGCGCAGCGACGCGGTCAGGGTGGCCGGGTCGCAGCGGCGCACCAGGTTTTCGGCCAGTACGCGCGAAGTGTACGGCAGCTTGTCGTAGGCGCCTTCTTCGATCGCGTCGATGGCGGCGCGGGTGTCGAAGTAGTCGAGCGCGGTGCCCGGCAGCGGTTTGCGGTAGTCGATATTCATGGTGATATCCTTACTTGCGGTCCGCGATCGGTACGAACTTGAGGTCCTCGGGACCGACGTAGTTCGCGCTCGGGCGAATGATCTTGTTGTCGATGCGCTGCTCGATGACGTGGGCAGCCCAGCCGGAAGTGCGCGAGATGACAAACAGCGGCGTAAACATCGACGTCGGCACGCCCATCACATGGTATGAGACAGCGGAGAACCAGTCGAGGTTCGGGAACATCTTCTTCACGTCCCACATGACCGTTTCAAGGCGCTCGGCGATGTCGAACATCTTGGTCGAGCCGGCTTGCTGCGACAGGTTGCGGGCCAGTTCCTTGATGACGACGTTGCGAGGGTCCGAGATGGTGTAGACCGGATGGCCGAAGCCGATCACGACTTCCTTGTTCTCGACGCGGCGGCGGATGTCGGCTTCGGCTTCGTCCGGGTTCTCGTAGCGTTCCTGGATTTCGAGCGCCGCTTCGTTGGCGCCGCCGTGCTTCGGTCCGCGCAGCGCGCCGATGGCGCCGGTGATGGCCGAGTGGATGTCGGAGCCGGTGCCGGCGATGACGCGTGCGGTGAAGGTGGATGCGTTGAACTCGTGTTCGGCGTACAGGATCAGCGACGTGTGCATCGCCTTGACCCAGGCGTCGGATGGTTTTTCGCCGTGCAGCAGGTGCAGGAAGTGGCCGCCGATCGAGTCGTCGTCGGTCTCGACGTCGATGCGGCGGCCGTTGTGGCTGAAGTGGTACCAGTACAGCAGCATCGAGCCGAACGATGCCATCAGACGGTCGGCGATTTCGCGCGCGCCCGGCACGTTGTGGTCGTCCTTTTCCGGCAGCGCGCAACCGAGCGCGGAGACGCCGGTGCGCATCACGTCCATCGGGTGGGCCGCCGCCGGCAGTGCTTCGAGCGCCAGCTTGACGACCTGCGGCAGGCCGCGCATCGACTTGAGGTTCGTCTTGTAGGCTTTCAGTTCGGCCGCATTCGGCAGCTTGCCGTGCACCAGCAGGTAGGCGATTTCCTCGAATTCGCTGGTGTCGGCGATGTCGAGGATGTCGTAGCCGCGGTAGTGCAGGTCGTTGCCGGTCTTGCCGACCGAGCACAGGGCCGTGTTACCGGCAGCGACGCCGGACAGGGCGACGGATTTTTTTGGCTTGAAGGCGACGGCTTCGTTTGGTGCGCTTGCTTTGTCAGTCATGTTATCTATCTCCGATGTGGTTTGATTATTTTTCTTTACCCTGGGCGAACAGCGAGTCGAGCTTTTTCTCGTAGTCGTGGTAGCCGAGGTAGTCGTACAATTCCATGCGCGACTGCATCGTCGCGACGACGTTTTTCTGGGTGCCTTCGGCGCGCAGCGTCTTGTAGAAGTTGAGCGCGGCGGCGTTCATGGCGCGGTAGGCGCCGCAGCAGTACAGCGCGATGTCGACCTTGTGCTCGCGCAGTTCGTCGAGCGTAAATAGCGGCGTAGCGCCGAATTCGGTGAGGTTGGCGAGGATCGGCACGCCGACCGCGTCGCGCACCTGGCTGTACATTTCGAGCTTGGTGATCGCTTCCGGGAAGATCATGTCGGCGCCGGCTTCGACGTAGGCGCAGGCGCGGTCGATTGCCGCGTTCAGGCCTTCGACCGCCAGCGCGTCGGTGCGCGCCATGATGACGAAGCTCTCGTCGTGGCGGGCGTCGACGGCGGCCCTGATGCGGTCGACCATCTCTTCCTTGCTGACGATTTCCTTGCCCGGACGGTGGCCGCAGCGCTTGGCCGAGACCTGGTCTTCCATGTGGACGGCGGCGACGTCGGCGCGGATCATGTGGCGGATGGTGCGGGCGATGTTGAAGGCGCCGCCCCAGCCGGTGTCGATGTCGACCATCAACGGCAGGCCGCAGGCGTCGGTGATGCGCTGGGCGTCGGTGATGACGTCGTCCATGGTGCTGATGCCCAGGTCCGGCATGCCGAGCGAGTTGGCGGCGACGCCGCCACCGGACAGGTAGACCGCCTTGTAGCCGCTCTGCTCGGCCATGCGCGCCGTGTAGGCGGTGATCGCGCCGACGACCTGCAACGGCGATTCTTCGACTACTGCTCGGCGAAACATCGCGCCCCGGGTTTCTCTCATGGTGTTCTCTCCTGTAGTGTTTCATCGAACTGCATGTGCTTTACATTGCAATGACCGTGCCAGCAGTTGTCCGGGAGCCCGCCTGCACCGGGAAAGCCTGTGAAATCATGGGGTCGCGGCGAATGAATAGAATGGCATGCGTGCGATTTTGTTTCATTTCACGTTTCAACTTGAAACACTGGAACGGCGAAGGAGTACAATCAGGGGATGCCCTACTCTCCCGCCACGACCGAAGACATGGACCGACCGGTCATCTGGACCGTATCGGTGTCGCGCCTGTCCGACCTGCTGCGCGACATCACGCTCGAGTACGATCACCTGGCCACCATCGAGCCGATCCACCTCGGCTTCGACGAGGCCGCGCGCCACATCCGCGAGCGCATGGCCACCGAGCGCTGCGACGTCGTCATCGCGGCCGGCTCGAACGCTGCCTATTTGAAGGGTCGCGTGTCGGCGCCGGTCGTCATCGCCAAGGCGAGCGGCTTCGACATGATGCAGGCGCTGGCGCGCGCGCGCCGCATCTCGCCGCGCATCGGCGTGATCACCTACCAGTCGCCGCTGCCGGAACTGGCCGAGTTTTCGGCCACCTTCGGCGCCGGCATCGCGCAGCGCACTTACGTGACGGAAGAAGACGCGCGCGCGCGCATCAACGAACTGAAGGCCGAAGGGATCGAGGCGATCGTCGGCGCCGGCCTGATCACCGACCTGGCCGAGGAAGCGGGCCTGTCCGGCGTGTTCGTGTACTCGGCGGCGTCGATCCGCCAGGCGTTCGACGATGCGCTCGAGATGGCGCGCCTGACCCAGCTCGAATCGAACCGCGGGCGCCGCACGGTGGCGGTGGCCGACACGCTGCGCGCGCGCCACGGCCTGAACGACCTGCGCGGCGATTCGGCGCCGATGGAAAAGCTGCGCCAGCAGGTGGTGCTGTACGCGCGCTCGCCGGCGACGGTGCTGATCGAAGGCGAGACCGGCACCGGCAAGGAGCTGGCGGCGCAGGCGATCCACCGCGAGAGTCCGCGCAGCCTGGGGACGAACCGGCCGTTCGTGGCGGTCAATTGCGGCGCGGTGGCCGAGTCGCTGCTGGAGTCGGAACTGTTCGGCCACGAGGAAGGCGCGTTTACCGGCGCGCGGCGCGGCGGCCACGCCGGCCTGTTCGAGGCAGCCAACCGCGGCACCTTGTTCCTCGACGAGATTGGCGAAATGCCGCTGGCGCTGCAAACGCGCCTGCTGCGGGTGCTGGAGGAACGCGAGGTGGTGCGGGTCGGCGGCACGCGGCCGGTGGCGGTCAACGTGCGCGTCATCAGCGCGACCCACTGCGACCTCGAGGCGCGCGTGCGCGAGGGACGCTTTCGCGCCGACCTGTACTACCGGCTGGCGGTGCTGCGCATCGCCATGCCGCCGCTGCGCGAGCGGCGCGGCGACATCGCGGCGCTGGCCGAGTGGTCGCTGAAGAACGCGCTGGCGGCGCTGGGGGCGCGGCCGCATCCGAACCTGCACGCCGAAATCGGCGGGTGCGCGGCGCTGTTCGAGCGCTACGATTGGCCCGGCAACGTGCGCGAACTGCGCAACCTGACGCAGCGCCTGGCGCTGTACCTGGCGGCCGAGCCGCTGCAGGCGCTCACGCCCACCTTCGTGCTGGCGGTGGCGCCGGAACTGGCGCGCACGGCGGGCGTCGAGCCGGCGCCGATGGCCGCCCTGCTGCCGGCCGAAACGGTGGCGCAGGTGCTGGCGCGCTTCGGCGGCAAGCGCGAGGAGGCGGCGCAATACCTGGGCATCAGCCGCACTACCCTTTGGAGAAAATTGAAGGCAGGCGCATAATCGTCGATAGCGAGGCAGGTCAAAAGCCGGTCGCCCCGCAGGCGCAGAATTCGAAGTCCAGGTTCATAAAAACAGGATGACGGAGGCAATATCATGCAGAACGCATCGCAAGCGGCGTTGTTTTCACTGATCGGCAACACGCCGCTGATGGAAGTAAAAAGGATCGACACGGGCTTGTGCCAGCTGTTCCTCAAGCTCGAATCGCAAAATCCCGGCGGATCGATCAAGGACCGGATCGGCATGGCGATGATCGCCGCCGCTGAAGCGGACGGCCGGCTGCAGCCTGGCGGCGTGGTGGTCGAGGCGACCGCCGGCAATACCGGCATCGGCCTGGCGCTGGTGGCGCGCATCAAGGGCTACCGGGTGGTGCTGGTGGTGCCCGACAAGATGGCGGTCGAAAAGGTACTGCACCTGAAGGCGCTCGGCGCCGAAATCCACCTGACCCGCTCCGACGTCGGCAAGGGCCATCCCGAGTACTACCAGGACTACGCGGCGCGGCTGGCGCGCGAGATCCCGGGCGCCTGGTTCGCCGACCAGTTCAATAATCCGGCCAATCCGCTGGCGCACTACAGCACCACCGGCCCGGAGCTGTGGCGGCAGAGCGCACACGATCTCGATGCGGTGGTGGTCGGCGTCGGCTCGGGCGGCACGCTGGCGGGCCTGACGCGCTATTTCGCCGATGTGCAGCCGGCGCTCGAATTCGTGCTGGCCGACCCGAAAGGCTCGATCCTGGCCGAGTACGTGCAGACGGGCCGGCTGTCGGAAGTATCCGGTTCGTGGGCAGTCGAAGGCATCGGCGAAGACTTCATCCCGTCGATTGCCGACCTGTCGCGCGTGCGCGCGGCCTACACCATCAGCGACGAGGAAAGCTTCCAGACGGCGCGATTGCTGCTGCGCGAGGAGGGCATCCTCGGCGGCTCGTCATCGGGCACCTTGCTGGCCGCGGCGCTGAAGTACTGCGGCGCGCAGACAACGCCAAAGCGGGTGGCCACGTTCGTCTGCGACACCGGCACGCGCTACCTGACGAAGGTCTACAGCGACGGCTGGATGTTCGACCAGGGCCTGCTGGCACGCCCGCGGCTGGGCGACCTGCGCGACCTGATCGGGCGCCGCTACGACGGCGGCGACGTCGTCACGGTGGCGCCGACGGACACGCTGCTCACCGCATTCAACCGCATGCGCAGCGCCGACCTGGGGCAGCTGCCGGTGATCGACAACGGCAAGCTGGCCGGCATCATCGACGAATCGGACCTGCTGCTGCACGTGACGGCCGACCGCGGCGGCTTCGGCACGCCGGTGGCCGACACCATGACGGCGCAGCTGCAGACGCTGCGCCCGTCGGCCGGCATGCAGCAGCTGCGCGACATCCTCGACCGCGGCCTGACCGCGGTCATCGCCGACGACACGCAGTTCCATGGCCTGATCACGCGTTTCGACCTTCTCAACCACCTGCGCAGGACACTATCGTGACAGACAAACGCCAACACCTCGCCACCCGCGTCATCCATGCCGGCCAGGCGCCCGACCCCAGCACCGGCGCGGTGATGCCGCCGATTTACGCCACCTCGACGTATGTGCAGGAAAGCCCGGGCGTGCACAAGGGGCTCGACTACGGCCGCTCGCACAACCCGACCCGCTGGGCGCTGGAGCGCTGCGTGGCCGACCTCGAAGGCGGCGCGCGCGCGTTCGCGTTCGCGTCGGGCCTGGCCGCCATTTCGACGGTGCTCGAACTGCTCGACGCCGGCGCCCACATCATCGCCGGCGACGACATGTACGGCGGCACCTACCGCCTGTTCGAGCGGGTGCGCCGGCGCAGCGCGGGCCACCAGTTCAGCTACGTCGACCTGTCGGCCCCCGAAGCGCTGGCGGCGGCGCTGCGGCCGGAGACGAAGATGGTGTGGGTCGAGTCGCCGACCAACCCGATGCTCAAGCTGGCCGACCTGGCGGCGATCGCCACGCTGTGCCGGGCGCGCGGCATCATCACCGTGTGCGACAACACCTTCGCCAGCCCGATCGTGCAGCGCCCGCTGGAGGCGGGGATCGACATCGTGGTGCATTCGACGACCAAGTTCATGAACGGGCACTCGGACGTCATCGGCGGCATCGCGGTGGTGGGCGGCGAGCCGCACCAGGAGGCGTGGGCCGAGCAGCTGGCCTTCCTGCAAAACTCGGTCGGCGCCATCCAGGGTCCGTTCGACAGCTTCCTGGTGCTACGCGGGATCAAGACGCTGGCGCTGCGCCTGGAGCGACACTGCGACAACGCCTTGGCCCTGGCGCGCTGGCTCGAGCGGGAGCCAAAGGTCAGGCGGGTGTTCTACCCGGGGCTGGAATCGCATCCGCAGCACGCGCTGGCGAAGCGGCAGATGAATGGCTTCGGCGGCATCATCTCGATCGAGCTGGCGTGCGACCTGGCGGGCGCGCGCCGCTTTCTCGAGCGCTGCGAAGTGTTCACGCTGGCCGAAAGCCTGGGCGGCGTGGAGAGCCTGATCGAGCATCCGGCGCTGATGACGCATGCCACCATCCCGGCCGAGCAGCGCGCGCAGCTGGGGATCAGCGATGCGCTGATCCGGCTGTCGGTGGGGGTGGAGCACATCGAGGACCAGCGCGAGGACTTGCGGCGCGCGCTGGAGGCGGTGTAAGGCTCAGGGCCGGATCAACGCTGACCGGGATGGCTGCCGGCCGGTTTGCTAGTTGTGCAGCAGCCTGAAGAAATCGGGGTCGCGCAGGATGTAGCGGCCCTTTTCGCCGTCGAAGTCGATGGGGCCGGTGAAGTCAGCCTGTTCGAGCGGTCCGCCGTCGTTGGCCAGCACGTTGGCACGGCTGCTGGTGGCAGGCGCATTGTCAGACCACAGCGCAAGGCGCGGCGGGCTGGCGGCCGGCGCCAGGTTGGCGTGGGCACGCGGGGGCGCCGCCGGCAAGGTAGCACTGACCAGGTGCGACATGGCCGCGATGACTTCGTCGGCGCGGCGCGGGTCGCCAGGGTGCCACGACAGGTCGCGGAATATTTCCAGCTTGCCGGTGCCGCAGTCGCGCACGGTGAGGTTGAAGCGGCCCGGATTGGGCGGCACGATATTGTGGTCGATCCGGGCGCGCAGCAGGTTGCCCCAGCTGCCAGGGGTGAGTGCACGCAGCAGCAAGCCATTGGCCTCGAGCGTGGCATGGCTGTTGCGCGGGCCGTTGGGATGGTACAGGCGCACGACGATGGCCTGGGCGCCGCCCTGGTGAAAAAAGTCGCGCACCTCGAAACCGAGCCGGCTGTCGGCCCACAGCGCGCCGAAGGTGCGCTCGAAATCGGTAAAACGCCACAGCGCGGTGGCCTGGTTGACCGGCCCGCGCAGCGCGCGGCCGGCCAGCGCGATGGTGGCGGGGACGCCGCCGCGCAGCTCGCGCACCGTCTCGGTAATGCGCGGGCGAATCATTTCTAGCGACATGGGCGTCTCCGGTTTTCGATGAACTCAACAATATGATTATTCTCTTGCCACTATTTGGCAGGTTGACTTAGATCAAACAAATGGATGCGCACAGCGACGACGTTTGTGCACCGGCCTTGACGGCGCCAAAAAATATATTTTAGTCGTAGTGCATCCAAACGCCGTCTCCACGGGTAGTACTAGCAGCAGCGTCGACAACGACGCGCTGCACATCCCACTTATCCCATAGGAGAACACCATGCAACGACCTTCCCTGCTTGCCCTCGCCGCCGCTGTCAGCCTGCTCGGCGCCTGCACCACCATGGCCCCAAAGAGCATGTATTCGCAGGATGCGCTGCCCGAGTCGGTCAAGGTCCCGGCCGGCAACATCGTCGCCATGGAAACGGTCGCCAAAGGCGAACTGACGTACGAATGCAAGGACAAGGCCGGCATGCCGGGCCAGGTCGAGTGGGCCTTCGTCGGCCCGAAAGCGTCGCTGATGGATCGCGACGGCAACGCGGTCGGCACCTACTACGGCCCGCCGGCCACCTGGGCTTCCAAGGATGGCTCGACCGTGAGCGGCACCCAGGTCGCCGTCGCGCCTTCCGGACCGGGCAACATCCCGTTCCAGCTGGTGAAGGCGAACCCGGCCATGGGCAGCGGCGCGATGATGGGCACCACGTACATCCAGCGCGTGGCGCTCAAAGGCGGCGCGGCACCGGCGACCGGCTGCACGCCGGAATCGAAGGGCCAGCGCAGCGTCGTCATGTACCAGGGCGACTACATCTTCTGGAAAGCGAGCTAAGCAAACGGCAATGGTCGTGTGTTAGGATTCAGCAAAGAATTTCTCCTATCGACCTTGCCAGTTACCAGGCTTACCAACAGGCTTACCTTTGCCAGACCGCACCGAAGAATTTGATTACGAAGCTGCGCTCAACGCGTGCGCCGCGGGCGAGCAGGCGGCCTTGCGCCGCCTGTACGACCAGGAAAGCGCGCGCCTGCTCGGCGTCGCCCAGCGCATCGTGCGCGACAGCGCACTGGCGGAGGACATCGTGCACGATGCGTTCATCAAGGTGTGGACCGGCGCCGGCAGCTACGATCCGCTGCGCGGCGCGGCGCGCGGCTGGATGTATTCGATCACCCGCCACCTGGCGCTGAACGCGGTGCGCGATCATGGCCGCGAGGTGATGGTCGACGACGACGCGGCCGCCGCGATCGATGCGAAGGCATCGATGGAGCGCTGGGCCGATGTCACCGATGCGTTTGCGTTTCGCGCCAGTGCCGGACAGATCGGCGACTGCCTCGAACAGCTCGATCCGGTGCGGCGCAACTGCCTGCTGCACGCGTATGTGGAAGGCCTGTCGCACAGTGAAATTGCCGAGCGCGTCGATGCGCCCATGGGTACCGTCAAGTCGTGGATCAAGCGCAGCCTGGCATCGTTGAAAGTGTGCCTGTCATGAGTCGTTCCCTTCCTCCCCTTTCTGAAGAATCGAGCGCCCAGGCGGCCGAGTACGTGCTGGGCACCTTGTCGGGCGAACAGCGGCGCGATATCGAGCGGCGCGTGCGCGACGAGCCGGCATTGCGGCTGGCCGTGCAGCAGTGGGAAGCGGACCTGCTGCCGTTGACGGCGCTGGTCGAGCCGGTCGTGCCGTCAAGCCGGCTGTGGCGGCGCATCGCGCGCAGCGCCAGCGCTGAAGCGGCACCGGCGCCGGCTTCGCTGCAGAACAAGCTGATGTGGAACAGCCTCGGATTGTGGCGCGCGCTGACAGCCGGATCGCTGATCGCCACGGCGCTGCTGACGGCGACGCTGGCCACGCGCCTGGCCGCGCCTGCCGCGCCACAGTACATGGTGGTGCTGGCCGGACCGCAGGACAAGACGCCGGGCTACGTGGTGCAGGCGAGCGCGTCGCGCCAGGTGACGCTGACGCCGCTGACCACGGCGGCGGTGCCGAGCGATAAATCGCTGCAGTTCTGGACCAAGGCGAACGGCTGGCGCGGACCGGTGTCGCTGGGCCTGGTCAAGCCAGGCCAGACGATCACGATTCCGCTCGACGCCTTGCCGAATGTGCAGCCGGACCAGCTGTTCGAGGTGACGCTCGAGCCGGTCAACGGCTCGCCGCTGAGCCGGCCGACAGGTCCGGTGCTGTTCATTGGACGCGCTGTCAAGGTGATGTAGGTTTAAACGAGGAGACGCTTGCCTTGGCTGTTCGGCGTAAAGGGGTCGCCGCGTTCGCGAGGACGAGGTTGAATTAGCGGCGACGGGCACTGCAACGCGATTGATTCGGATTGAAAAAAACCCGCGGGACTTGCGTCCGGCGGGTTTTTTGTTGTGCAGTCGTGCTTACTCGATTTCGACGGTCTCTGGCGGCGCGGTCGGCGGCGTCGCATCGGACTCGGGGAACTCGAGCACGACAGTGTCCTTGTCGTCGAGGTCGACCGTGATGCGCCCGCCGTTGACCAGGCGGCCGAACAGCAGCTCGTCGGCCAGCGCCTTGCGGATCATGTCCTGGATCAGGCGCGCCATCGGGCGCGCGCCCATCTGCGGATCGAAGCCCTTTTGCGACAGGAACTTGCGCAGCTTCTCGGTGAAGATGGCCTCGACCTTCTTCTCGTGCAGCTGCTCTTCGAGTTGCATCAGGAACTTGTCGACCACGCGCAGGATGATTTCCTCGTCCAGCGCACGGAAGCTGATGATCGCGTCGATCCGGTTGCGGAACTCAGGCGTAAACATGCGCTTGATATCGGCCATCTCGTCGCCAGGCGCCTTCGACTCGGTGAAGCCCATCGAGCGCTTGGTCAGGCTTTCGGCGCCCGCATTGGTGGTCATGATGATGATCACGTTGCGGAAGTCCGCCTTGCGGCCGTTGTTGTCGGTCAAGGTGCCATGGTCCATCACCTGCAGCAGGATGTTGAAAATGTCCGGGTGGGCCTTTTCAATCTCGTCGAGCAGCAGTACCGCGTGCGGCTTCTTGGTGATCGCCTCGGTCAGCAGCCCGCCCTGGTCGAAACCAACGTAACCCGGCGGCGCGCCGATCAGCCGGCTCACCGCGTGGCGCTCCATGTACTCGGACATGTCGAAGCGGATCAGCTCGATGCCGAGGATGAACGCCAGTTGCTTCGCCACCTCGGTCTTGCCGACACCGGTCGGACCGGAGAACAGGAACGAGCCGATCGGCTTGTCCGTCTTGCCAAGGCCGGCGCGCGCCATCTTGATGGCCGACGACAGCGCATCGATGGCAGGCTCCTGCCCGAACACGACGTTGCGAAGATCGCGGTCGATCGTCTGCAGCTTGCTGCGGTCGTCCTGGTTGACCGTTTGCGGCGGGATGCGCGCGATCTTGGCAATGATGTCCTCGATCTCGGCCTTGCCGATGGTCTTTTTCTGCTTCGACTTCGGCAAGATGCGCTGGGCAGCACCGGCTTCATCGATGACGTCGATCGCCTTGTCGGGCAGATGACGGTCGTTGATGAAGCGCGCCGCCAGTTCGGCCGCGGTCGACAGCGCCGACGACGAATACTTGACGCCGTGGTGCTCTTCGAAGCGCGACTTCAGGCCACGCAAAATCTGGATGGTCTGCTCGACGCTCGGCTCGTTGACGTCGACCTTCTGGAAGCGCCGCGACAACGCGTGGTCTTTCTCGAACACGCCGCGGAACTCGGTGTAGGTGGTCGCGCCGATGCACTTGAGCTGGCCATTGGCGAGCGCGGGCTTGAGCAGGTTCGACGCATCGAGCGTGCCGCCCGAGGCCGAGCCGGCACCGATGATGGTGTGGATCTCGTCGATGAACAGGATGCCGTGCGGCGTTTCCTTGAGCTGCTTGAGCACCGCCTTGAGGCGCTGCTCGAAGTCGCCGCGGTACTTGGTGCCGGCCAGCAGCGCGCCCATGTCGAGCGAATAGACGATGGCGTTCTGCAGGATTTCTGGCACTTCTTCCTGCGTGATGCGCCATGCGAGGCCTTCGGCGATCGCGGTCTTGCCGACGCCGGCTTCGCCAACGAGCAACGGATTGTTCTTGCGGCGTCGGCACAGGATCTGGATGACGCGGTCGACTTCGTCCTCGCGGCCGATCAGCGGATCGATCTTGCCTTCGGCGGCGGCCTTGTTCAGATTCTGGGTGAACTGGTCGAGCGGGCTTTCCTTCGGCTGACCTTCGACTTGCGCTTCTTCCACGCCTTCGGAGGTCTTCTGGGCATCAGCCTGCTGATCCTTGCGCACGCCGTGCGAGATGAAATTGACCACGTCGAGGCGGGTCACGCCCTGCTGGTGCAGGTAGTACACAGCATGCGAGTCTTTCTCGCCAAAGATAGCCACCAGCACATTGGCGCCGGTCACTTCTTTTTTGCCGTTCGACGCCGATTGGACATGCATGATCGCACGCTGAATCACGCGCTGGAACCCGAGCGTCGGCTGGGTATCGACTTCGCCCGTGCCCGGCACCGTCGGCGTGTTATCGCCGATAAAGTTCGTCAAGGTTTTCCGCAGGTCGTCAATGTTGACCGCACAGGCGCGCAGGACTTCAGCGGCCGATGGGTTGTCCAGAAGCGCCAACAGCAAATGCTCAACGGTAATGAATTCATGCCGTGCTTGCCGTGCTTCGACAAAGGCCATGTGTAAAGAGACTTCCAGTTCCTGCGCAATCATACTTCCTCCATCACGCACTGCAGGGGATGCCCTGCCTTGCGCGCATGCGTTAAAACAAACTCCACTTTGGTACACGCTATATCTTTGGAAAACACTCCGCACACCCCTTTACCATGGCGGTGAACGGCCAGCATGATCTGCGTCGCCGTCTCCCGATCCTTGTTGAAGTACTCCTGGATAATGGCCACTACAAACTCCATCGGCGTGTAGTCGTCGTTCAGCAGTGCCACCTGGTACAGCGGCGGTGGTTTGACGGTCTGCCGCTCCAGCAGTTGTTCGGTATCTTGCTTGGTCGCCATACGCTTTATTCTAATGCTTTCGAAGGTGATGCAATGCGTAAAGATCAGGGCATTTACATTTGTTTTCCATCTTACGCGCTTTCCGACTAGTCCGCAGATGGCGACCCGATTCGGAAAATCAAGAGTTGCGTTTAAGACCCATCTAGCAAAAAAAGCAACCCCTGTTCAAAAGCGCTTGACTTCAATAGTTATTTCTCCAACAATGCAGTTATCGACTTGTACTTATTGTACTTGTTGGTAGATAAGAAGTAAGTAGGCTAAGGAGGGGGCAAGAAGCTTCTTGCTTTTATGGCTCGTGTGATTAGTTTTTTTTGAAAGTTCTTTTTATGGCAACAGGTACAGTTAAGTGGTTCAATGATTCCAAAGGTTTTGGCTTCATCACTCCAGATGACGGCGGCGAAGATCTGTTCGCGCACTTCTCCGCAATCAACATGAACGGTTTCAAGACCCTCAAAGAAGGTCAAAAAGTTCAATTCGAAGTCACGCAAGGCCCTAAAGGCAAGCAAGCTTCCAACATCCAGGCTGCTTAAAAACACCCGATGTAAAAAACCCCGCTACGGCGGGGTTTTTTTTCGCCCGCGCGATTGTTCGCACTGTACCGTTTTCGGAAAACGGGCTGCGCACGCTTGGGTTGACGATCGCTTGCCGTCCGGTTCCGGAGTATCCCTGGCGCAGATCAATACCGACGACGACGCCGCTGCAGGTGTGGTGTGCGGACCCGGCCGTAGCGCCATTTCGCGCCCGCGCAGGCCGAAGCGGCGCAAAACGGAGACAGTTACTATTACTAGGAGAGCAAGACGGGCAAAAGTGCTAGCAGCCACTTTTGCCACATGGTCAGACGCGTTGTCAGGCGCCGATCCGCGCGCGCGGGCGGCCAGCCGCATCGAGCGTGAACGTGGCGACGACGGCGGCGAGGCTGTCGGCCTGCTCCTGCAGCGATTGGGAAGCCGTCGCGGCCTGCTCCACCAAGGTCGCGTTTTGCCGGGTGACCGCATCGACGTCGCTCAGGGCCAGGTTGATGCGGCCGATGTCGCCCTCCTGCTCCTGGCTGGCGGCGCTGATCTGGCCGATGATGCCGGTGACGCGCTCGACGCTGGCGACGATCTCGCCCATCGTCGTGCCCGCCGTGCTCACCAGCGCCGTGCCGGTTTCGACGCGGCCGACCGAATCGCCGATCAGCGTCTTGATTTCCTTCGCCGCGGCGGCCGAGCGCTGCGCCAGGTTGCGTACTTCGGATGCGACGACGGCAAAGCCGCGACCCTGCTCGCCGGCGCGCGCTGCCTCGACGGCGGCGTTCAGCGCGAGGATGTTGGTCTGGAAGGCAATGCCGTCGATCACCGAAATGATGTCGACAATTTTCTTCGACGACTCGTTAATCGACGCCATCGTCTCGACGACCCGCTCCACCACTTCGCCACCGCTGACGGCGACGCCGGACGCGGAGATGGCCAGTTGGTTGGCCAGGCGCGCATTGTCGCCGTTCTGGCGGACCCGCTCGGTCAGCGCTTCCATCGACGCGACCGTGCCTTGCATCGCGCCGGCCTGGTGCTCGGTGCGTTGCGACAGGTCGATGTTGCCGGACGCAATTTCGCGCGAGGCGCCGGCAATCGCGCCGACGCCGGCCTGCACCTGCTCGAGCGCGCCATGCAAGGTACCAATCATGTCGTGCAGCGCCTGGCCGGTCTTGCTGGTGGCGGCGTGCGCCGGCTGGCGCAGGTCGATGGTGCCGGGGGCGCCGCGCGACAAGCCGGCCACGCCGAACGTCAGTTCGCCGGCCTGCACCGCTTCGCGGCGCGACATCACGGCCAGAAAGCACAGCACCGCCGACTCGACGACGACATACGCGGCATGCACCAACACGCGCGCGAAGCCAGGTTCGGTCATGCAGCGCACGCCATAGCCGAGTTCCTGCAGATAGTTAAACGAGAGGTGATGCACGGCAATTGTGGCCGCGGCGACAACAATGACAACCCAGTCGCGGTAGCACAGCAGGAATGCGAGCAGCACAAAAATGCCGAAGTGCAGCTCGTTGACGCCGCCGCCCTGGTGGATGTGCAAGCCGCTAAAGACCATCAGCGCTACCGCCACCGTCGAGGCAGTCAGGCGGGTGCCGCCGTTGTAGACGATCATTGCGGTCGGCAAGAGCGCCGCCGGCAAACCGACCAGCAGCGCCCAGCGCAAGGTGTCGTGCATCGCCGACAAACCGAGGGCCATGACGAACAGGCCCCACAGGATCACCAGCATCAGACGGTCGGCCTGGCGGAAATGCTTCGTCATCAAGGTAGGTTTCATTGTCTCGTGTAAATATATTTACGGAAGGCAATTATAAGGGTGTTCCGTAAATATTCAATTGAATCCGGTTGTCCTTGCAGCGGCGCTACAACAAGCAGGCTGTCAGTTGTCGTGAGCACTACAAAACGTCAAAAGCCCCGCATCCAGGTGGAAACGGGGCCGCCGCGGTCGCGTCGCTGAGCTGGCAGCCGACGGCCGGTGCTACATGTTTTCGACCATCACGTCGCCGAAGCCGGAACACGACACCTGGGTCGCGTCTTCCATCAGGCGCGCGAAATCGTAGGTGACGCGCTTCGAGGCGATCGATTTTTGCATCGACGAGATGATCAGGTCGGCAGCTTCGACCCAGCCCATGTGGCGCAGCATCATTTCGGCCGACAGGATCAGCGAGCCGGGATTGACGTAATCCTTGCCGGCGTATTTAGGCGCGGTGCCGTGGGTCGCCTCGAACATGGCCACCGAGTCGGACATGTTGGCGCCCGGGGCGATGCCGATGCCGCCGACCTGGGCGGCGAGCGCGTCGGAGATGTAGTCGCCGTTCAGGTTCAAGGTCGCGATGACGCTGTACTCGTTCGGGCGCAGCAGGATCTGCTGCAGGAAGGCGTCGGCGATCGAATCCTTGACGATGATGTCGCGGCCGGTCTTCGGGTTCTTGAGCTTCATCCACGGGCCGCCATCGATCAGCTCGGCGCCGAATTCCTTCTGCGCCAGTGCGTACGCCCAGTCGCGGAAGCCGCCCTCGGTGTACTTCATGATGTTGCCCTTGTGGACGATCGTCAACGATGCCTTGTCGTTGTCGATGGTGTACTGGATCGCCTTGCGCACCAGGCGCTCGGTGCCTTCGATCGAGACCGGCTTGATGCCGATGCCCGACGTTTCCGGGAAGCGGATCTTGTTGACGCCCATTTCCTTGACCAGGAAGTCGATGACTTTCTTCGCCCCTTCGGAGCCTTGCTGCCACTCGATGCCGGCGTAGATGTCTTCCGAGTTTTCGCGGAAGATGACCATGTCGGTCTTCTCGGGCTGCTTCAGCGGCGACGGCACGCCGGCAAAATAGCGCACCGGGCGCAGGCAGACGTACAGGTCGAGCTGCTGGCGCAGCGCCACGTTGAGCGAGCGGATGCCGCCGCCGACGGGTGTCGTCAGCGGACCCTTGATCGAGACGACGTAGTCCTTGACGGCGTCGAGCGTTTCTTCCGGCAGCCACACGTCGGGGCCGTACACGGAAGTCGACTTTTCGCCGGCGAACACTTCCATCCAGCTGATCTTGCGCGTGCCGCCGTAGGCCTTGGCGACCGCGGCGTCGACGACCTTGATCATGACCGGCGTGATGTCGAGGCCGGTGCCGTCGCCTTCGATGAAGGGAATGATCGGATTATCCGGCACTGAGAGCGACATGTCGGCGTTGACGCCGATTTTCTGGCCCTCGGCCGGGATGGTGATGTGTTGGTACATTTTTTGGTCTCCCTATTGGACGTTTGCTGCGACTGCCGGTCGTGCATAAGAGTCAAGATTATGCCACTCAAAAGTGAAAACGACTTTTCGAGCGCTGAAGACGTAAAAAAAACCCGCTCGGCCAAATGGCCGCGCGGGTTTTTGTGCAAGCTTGCAAGCTGCGATTACGCCAGCGTTGCGATGGCGTTGTTGAACGTTGCGCTAGGACGCATCGCGGCCGACACCTTGGCTTCGTCGAGCTTGTAGTAGCCGCCGACGTCGACCGGCTTGCCCTGCACTGCCAGCAACTCGGCGACGATCTTCGCTTCGTTGTCGGCCAGCGATCTGGCCAGCGGCGCGAAGTGCGCTGCCAGTTCGGCGTCGTCGGTCTGCCTGGCCAGTTCCTGGGCCCAGTACATCGACAGGTAGAACTGGCTGCCGCGGTTGTCGAGTTCGCCGGTTTTCGGCGACGGCGACTTGCGGTTGTCGAGCAGCATGCCGGTGGCGTCGTCGAGCGTGGCGGCGAGGATCTTGGCCTTGGCGTTGCCGGTCTTGATGCCGAGGTCTTCGAACGACACCGCCAGCGCCAGGAATTCGCCAAGCGAATCCCAGCGCAGGTGGTTTTCTTCCACCAGCTGCTGCACGTGCTTCGGCGCCGAACCGCCCGCGCCGGTTTCGTACATGCCGCCGCCGGCCATCAGCGGGACGACCGACAGCATCTTGGCGCTGGTGCCCAGTTCCAGGATCGGGAACAGGTCGGTCAGGTAGTCGCGCAGAATGTTGCCGGTGACGGAAATCGTGTCGAGGCCGCGGATCAGGCGCTCGAGCGTGTAGCGCATGGCGCGCACTTGCGACATGATCTGGATGTCGAGGCCGCTCGTATCGTGCTCTTTCAGATAAGTGCGCACTTTCTTGATCAGCTCGTTCTCGTGCGGACGGTACGGATCGAGCCAGAACACCGCCGGCATGCCGGAGTTGCGCGCGCGCGTGACGGCCAGCTTGACCCAGTCGCGGATCGGCGCGTCCTTGACCTGGCACATGCGCCAGATATCGCCCTGCTCGACGTTTTGGGAGAGCAGCACTTCGCCCGTTGCGAGGTCGGTGATGTTGGCCACGCCGTCTTCCGGAATCTCGAAGGTCTTGTCGTGCGAGCCGTATTCTTCGGCCTGCTGGGCCATCAGGCCGACGTTCGGCACCGTGCCCATGGTCTTCGGATCGAAGGCGCCGTGCCATTTGCAGAAGTTGAGGATCTCCTGGTAGATGCGGGCAAAGGTGCTCTCCGGGATGACTGCCTTGACTTCCTTCAGGCGGCCGTCGGCGCCGTACATCTTGCCGCCGGCGCGGATCATGGCCGGCATCGACGCGTCAACGATGACGTCGTTGGGCGAATGGAAGTTGGTGATGCCCTTGGCCGAATCGACCATCGCCAGCGCCGGACGGTTTTCCTGGCAGGCGTGGATGTCGCGGATAATTTCATCGCGCTGCGACACCGGCAGGTCGGCGATCTTGTTGTACAGGTCGGCCATGCCGTTGTTGACGTTTACGCCCAGGCTGTCGAGCAGCGCGCCGTGCTTTTCGAACGCTTCCTTGTAGAACATGCGCACGCAGTGGCCGAACACGATCGGGTGCGACACCTTCATCATGGTCGCCTTGACGTGCAGCGAGAACATCACGCCGGTTTTCTTGGCGTCCTCGATCTGCTTCTCGTAGAAGTCCAGCAGCGCCTCGCGGCTCATGAACATCGAATCGATGATCTCGCCTTGCAGCAGCGACACTTTCTGTTTCAGCACGACGGTTTCGCCGCTCTTGGTGATCAGTTCCATCTTGACGTCGCGCGCCGCTTCCAGGGTCATCGACTTTTCGCCGTGGTAGAAGTCGCCCTCGGTCATGTGCGAGACGTGGGTGCGCGAGGCCGCCGACCATTCGCCCATCGAGTGCGGATTCTTGCGGGCGTATTCCTTGACCGCGCGTGGGGCGCGGCGGTCCGAGTTGCCTTCACGCAGAACCGGGTTTACCGCCGAACCGATGCATTTGCCGTAGCGGGCCTTGATCTCTTTTTCTTCGTCGGTCTTCGGCGCGGCCGGGTAGTTCGGAATGTCGTAGCCTTTGGCCTGCAGTTCCTCGATGGCCGTTTCCAGCTGCGACACGGAAGCGCTGATGTTGGGCAGCTTGATGATGTTCGCTTGCGGCGTCAGGGTCAGCTTGCCCAGTTCGGACAGCGCGTCCGGCACGCGCTGCTCGGGCTTGAGGCGCTCGGGAAACGCGCCGAGGATACGGGCGGCGACGGAGATGTCGCTGCTCTCGACGGTAATGCCGGCGGCCTTGGCAAACGTGGTGACGACTGGCAGGAAGGCGTGGGTTGCCAGCAGCGGCGCCTCGTCGGTCAAGGTGTAAATGATGGTCTGATCACTGCTCATGCGCTTATCCTCGGAGGTCTGGAATCGGAAACTGGTTACAATTATGGGTGCAAGCGCTATAGGTCTTCTATAAGACATAAGAGCCACGTTTCACATTATGCACCAGTATTTTACTAGGCGCTACGGTTTACGACACTAACAATTGGCTTTCAGCCAGACCAATCGCCTATGCCCCTGATTCTATTTAACAAGCCGTTTAATGTGCTGTGCCAGTTTACGCCGCAGGAGGGGCGCGAGTCGCTCGCCGATTACATCGCCACGCCGGGCATTTATCCGGCCGGCCGCCTGGACGCCGACAGCGAAGGCCTGATGCTGCTGACCGACGACGGCCGCCTGCAGCACAGCATTGCGCATCCGGATCACAAGGAAGCGAAGACCTACCTGGTGCAGGTCGACGGCGATGTCGACGCCGCTGCGCTGGCGCGGCTGCAGGCGCCGCTCGACCTGGGCGACTTCGTCACCAAGCCTTGCCGCGCCGTCAAGATTGCCGAGCCGGAGTGGCTATGGCCGCGCAAGCCGCCAATCCGCGTGCGGCTCGAGAAGCCGACCAGCTGGATCGCGATCACTCTGCAGGAAGGCAAGAATCGCCAGGTGCGGCGGATGACGGCGGCGGTCGGCTACCCTACCCTGCGGCTGGTGCGCAGTTCGATCGGGCCGTTTTCGCTGGCGACGCATCCCTTGATGCCGGGCGAATCGGTAGAAGTGCCGGCCGGCGACCTGAAGAAAATCTAAATTTCCAGAGTTTGATGTTGCGGGGCAAGCGCAAAAAACCCGCCGGACCGGAGTCAGGCGGGTTTTTTAACCACAGGTACTATCCTGGCGCAGCCGCCGTAGCGGCTGCTAACGCGGCAATTAAGCCAGCGCTTTCAGGGCAGCAGCCAGGCGGCTCTTATGACGAGCAGCCTTGTTCTTGTGGATGATTTTCTTGTCGGCGATGCTGTCGATCTTCGAGACCGATGCCTGGAAGATCGTCGTAGCAGCTGCCTTGTCGCCAGCCTGGATCGCTTTACGCACAGCCTTGATTGCTGTACGCAGGGTCGAACGCTGCGACGAGTTGTGTGCGTTCTGCTTAACTGCTTGACGAGCGCGTTTGCGCGCTTGTGCGGTATTTGCCATGGAATTTCCTAAATCGGGGTCAAGTTGCGTTTGCAAACACAAGCGTCTGGCAAACCGGTAAGTCCATACTTTCTGAACGACCTTGCTGTCAAACCAGTGCCTGTCAAACAAGTGTGTCTGCGTAACAGAATTCTGTACAGCCTTCGATTATAGCGAATTAATCCGTCCCCGGCAATTCAAAAATCAACATTTGTTGGGCGTAGGCGCTTGGGCCGCTGTTGACGGGCTATAATCTCGCGCCATGAACTTGCTCAGAACCCTCGCCGCCATTTCCAGCATGACCATGCTGTCCCGAGTCACCGGCTTGCTGCGCGAGAGCCTGTTTGCCCGCGCTTTTGGCGCCTCGGCGTTCACCGACGCCTTCATCGTCGCCTTCCGTTTGCCGAACCTGCTGCGCCGCCTGTTTGCCGAGGGCGCCTTCTCGCAGGCGTTCGTGCCGATCCTGTCGGAATACAAGAACAAGCATGGCGAGGCCGATACCAAGACGCTGGTCGACCATGCCGCCACGGTGCTGCTGTGGGCGACGGTGGCGGTGGCGCTGGCCGGCATCGCCACCACGCCGTTCATTCTGATGTGGCTGGGCGGCACGCTGACCGAGCAGCCCGACGCCTTCGAGGCCGGCGTGTGGATGACGCGCCTGATGTTCCCTTATATAGCGTGCATGTCGTTTGTCGCGCTGTCGGGCGGCATCCTGAATACCTGGAGCCAGTTCAAGATCCCGGCCTTCACCCCTGTGCTGCTGAACCTGTGCTCGATCTTCGCCGCGCTGGTGCTGGTCAATTACATGGCGACGCCGATCTACGCGATGGCGATCGCGGTGTGCGTCGGCGGCCTGCTGCAAGTGGGCATCCAGATTCCGGCCCTGATGAAGATCGGCATGCTGCCGCGCATCGGCATCAACCCGTTCGCCGCCCTGCGCGACCCCGGCGTGCGGCGCATCCTCAAGAAGATGGGCCCGGCCGTGTTCGCCGTGTCGGCCGCCCAGATCAGCCTGCTGATCAACACCAGCATCGCCACCCGCCTGGCCACCGGCAGCGTGTCGGCCCTGCAATACGCCGACCGCCTGATGGAGTTCCCTACCGCCATGCTCGGCGTCGCGCTCGGCACCATCTTGCTGCCGAACCTGGCGAAAGCGAATACCGACGAGAACCCCGAGGAGTATTCGGCGCTGCTGAACTGGGGCCTGCGGCTGACGTTCCTGCTGGCGCTGCCGGCGGCGGTCGGCATGGCCGCGCTGGCCGAGCCGCTGATCGCCACGCTGTTCCACTATGGAAAATTCACCGCCGCGACGATCCACGCCGCGGCGCTGCCGCTGATGGCCTACAGTGCCGGCCTGGTCGGCATCATCCTGGTCAAGACGCTGGCGCCGGCGTTCTATGCGCGCCAGGACATCCGCACGCCGGTGCGCATCGCGCTGGTAGTGCTGGTCGCCACCCAGATCATGAACTACCTGTTCGTCTGGCAGTTGAACATGCAGGTGGCCGGCCTGGCGCTGTCGATCGGCGTGGGCGCCTGCTTTAACGCGCTGCTGCTGTATATCGTCCTGCGCCGACGCGACATCTTCGTGCCGCAGGCCGGCTGGCCGGCGTTCTTCGCCAAGCTGGTGGTGGCCGTGTGCGTGATGGGCGCGATGGCCTGGTACGCGCAGGAGCGGCTCGACTGGGCCGCAATGCAGGCGCAGCCGTGGCTGCGCGCCGGCGCGCTGTTCGCCATCATCGGCGTGTGCGCCATCAGCTACTTCGGCGTGCTGTTCGTGCTCGGTTTCCGACTGGCCGACTTCAAGCGGCGCGCGCGCTAGGCCAGCCTTACCTTTCGTCCTTGCGCACCGGCGGCTTGCCCGCTTCGGCCGGCTCCTCGTCTTGTTCTTCCGGTTCGGCCGCCGGCTCGGCTGGCGGCGGCGGCACGACTTCCTGCATCACCGGCTGCTCGGCGACAGGCGCCGCCACCGGCGTGACCACCTCGGGCTCGGGCGCGGCCAACTGCGGCGACGTGGCCGGCAGCGACGGCACGACCGCGCCGGCGGTGAACTTCCAGTCCGACAGATGCTGCTTGTTCTCGAAGCCGACAAAGCGCGCGGCGAAGTTGCCGATCTTGAGCGGCGGCGCCTTCGACAGGCTGTGCACCGCCACCACGCCGACCTGGCCGGCCCGGTAGACGATGCCCCACTCGGCCGAGCCGGTGACGGGGTCGACGAAGATCTTGCGCAGGTGGCGGCGCACGCCGGGCGTGCGCGGATCCTTGAGCAACTCGTTCAAGCTGGGCGGATGCAGCGGCTGGCCCTGCGGCGTGGCGGCGGCGTAGCTGTCGAGCGCGTTGCTGAAGGCGGCGCCGATGTCGAGCAGTTCTTCTTCGGCGGCGGCGCGGCGCATCAGCGAATCGATCTTCAGCGTGGCCGCGCCGACCAGGCCGATGACGGTGACGAGCACGATCAGGCCGAGGTAGGTGAAGCCGCCATGGTGCCGCGAAGGTGTGCGCCGCGCCATCCGGCTACCAGTCGAGATACGGCTTGCCGCTGCGGTCGTTGCCGGGCGCCCCGCTCTTGATGGTGTAGACGGCGCCCAGGCTGTCGTCTTCCGGCGGCACCACGATCCAGCTGACCGTGCTCTCGGCGACCGGGTCGAGCGGCAGCGCGCGCAGGTATTTTTTCTCCACCAGCTGTTCGAGCGAATCGGGATAGCGCCCGGTGTCGCTGTAGAACTGGTCGATCACGGCGCGCGTGTTGCGCAGGTTGTCGGCCAGGATGGTCTCCCTGGCGCTGTCGATGCTCGGGAAAAAGCGCGGCACCGCGAGCGTCAGCAGCAGCGCGACAATGCCGAGCACCACCAGCAGCTCGATCAGGGTGAAGCCGCGCCGGCGCGTCACCATTTGCGGTACGGCACGCCGTTCAGGCCGGTCCGCTCCGAGGTTGAATAGACGTCGTAGACGTCGTCGCCTTCGCGCGGATCGGCCGCTTCGCTGGCGTAGCTGCGCTTGCCCCACGATTGCGAGTGCGGCACGCCCGGTTCGGCATTGAAGGGATCGCGCGGCAGGCGGCGCAGGAAGAAAATTTTCTGCGCCTTCGGGCTGCGCAGGTCAGGCACGCCGTCGACCAGCAGGTCCAGTTTCGGCGGGTAGCCGGTGGCGCCGGCGCCCTTGGCGATGCGGCCCTCGTCGCTGGCCTTCTTGTAGGCGTCGATGCCGGCGCGGATCTCGCGCAGCGACTGGCGCAGCTCCTGCTCGTGGCGGCGCTGCAAGGTTACCTGCGCGGCCGGCGCGACGATGGTGCCGAGCAGCGCCAGGATCGCCAGCGTGACGAGCAGCTCGATCAGCGTGAAGCCGCGCATCGCGCTATTGCACCGGCGGCGCCGGCGGCGCCGCCGGCAGCGGCGTGACGATGACGCCAGTATTGGCCGGCGAAGGAGCGGCCGGCGTGACCGTGACGGTGGCCGGCATCACGACCGGCGCGCGGACGTTGGTGTCGGGACGGCGGCGAAAACTGGTCTCGGTGCCGGCCGAAAATTCCGACGCGCCCTGCGCCGGACGCTGGATGTTGCGCACCAGGTGAGGCGTGATCGACAACACGATCTCGGTCTTGTCGGTCGAATCGCGCGTGCTGCCGAACAGGCGACCGAGGATCGGCAGGCTGCCAAAACCGGGCACCTTGCTGCCGCTGGTACGGTCTTCATTATTGATCAGGCCAGCGAGCACCTGGTTCTCGCCGTCTTTCAGCTGCAGCATGGTGGCGGCCGAACGGGTGCCGATGCGGTACGCCACCGAGCCCGACTTGGTGGTGACCGAGTCGACCAGGTTCGACACCTCGAGCGAAATGCGGATCGCCACTTCGTTGTTGAGGTAGATGGTCGGCTCGACGTTCAGGGTCAGGCCGACATCGATGTAGTTGATCGACTCGGAAGCGATGCCGCCGCTGGCGCCGGCCGTGATGATGCTGGTGATGTTGGGGACCTTGTCGCCGATGACGACCTTGGCCTTTTCGCGGTTGCGCACGCGGATGCGCGGGTTGGCCAGCGTGTTGGAGTCGCCGTCGGTCTTGTTGGCGTTGGCGACGAGCGACACGCCGGTGACGCCGATGTTGCCGGAGTTGAGGTCGCGCAGCGCGTCGATCGTCAGCGCGCCGCCGGCGGCCGTTTGCAGTGGCGCGAAGCCCAGGCTCGACGGCCACGAGATGCCGAGGTCCATCAGGCGGCTGCGCTTGATCTCGAGGATCTCGACGTCGAGCATGACTTCCGGCTCGGCGACGTCCTGCAGCGCGACCAGGCGGCTGGCCAGGCGCACCGCTTCCGGGCTGTCGCGCAGGATCACCAGGTTCAGCTTCTCGTCGACGACGACGTCGCGCGACTTGAGGATCGTCTTGAGGGTATTGGCGACGACCTTGGCGTCGGCATTGGCCAGGAAGAAGGTCTTGACCGTCATCTCCTGGTATTCCTTCAGCTTGACCGCGTTGTTCGGGTAGACCAGGATGGTGTTGCCGTCCATGACCTGCTGCTCGAGCTGGTTGCTGACCAACAGATAGTAGATGGCCGCTTCGACGGTGCTGTTCTTCAGGAAGATCGAGGTGCGCTGGTCGGTCTTGACGTCTTTATCGAACAGGAAGTTCAGGCCCGAGCGGCGCGAGACGACCTCGAACACCTGCTTGAGCGAGGCGTCGCGAAACTCGATATTGAGCGGCAGCTTGTAGGCGGCCGACAGCCCGGCTTCGGCGGCCGGCGCCGCGGTCTTCTCGGTCACCTGCGCGGCCAGCAGGCGCGCCGCTTCGTGGTTCGGCCGCTCGGACAGGATCGCCGCGGTTTTCTGGCGCGCCAGCTCGTAGTCCTTCTTGTCGAAGGCGGCGGCGGCGTCGGCCAGCAGCACGGCGTGGCGGGCATCGGCTTCGACCAGGCGCAGGCCGGCGCGGGCGCGCTCGTGGGCCGGATCGAGCGCCAGCGCGCGCTGGTAGTTTTGCAGCGCCGGCGCGGCCTGGCCGTTGGCCAGCTCGCGCTCGGCCTGTTCGACCAGGCGCGTGGTGTTGCGGTCGCGCGCCTGCAGGAAGGCGTTCTTGTAGCGCGCGTTGCCAGGTTCGGCGGCGACCGCCTCGCGGTACTTCACCAGGCCCGCTTCGACCTGGCCGTCGGCAACCAGCTTTTCGCCGTCGCGGTAAGCCATCTGCGCGGCGCAGCCGGCCAGCGTCAGCGTGACGCAACCGAGGGCCAGCAGGCGCATCGCGCGCCGGCGGCGGGTGCCAATAAGATGGTGAGCCATCAGTCGCGTACTCCAATATTAAGCTGTTGAACCTGATTCATCGGCAGGTAGGTGAACGTCATGCCCGGCGGCGCGATGGCGTCGACCCGGTACACGCCGTCGATCACGGTCTTGTTCCGCACGATCAAAGTCTCGGCGCCGCGCGCGAGGAACACTTCCCATTCGCCCTTTTCGACGGCTTTGCCGACGAAGGTGAACGGCAGCGGCGGCGCGGTGGGCGGCGGTGGCGGCGGCGCCGGTTGCGGCGGCGGTGGCGGCGGCGTCCAGTCACGGCTGCCGAAAGCGTCGGCGCCGTCGCCGGCGGCGATCAGCTCGTCACGCGGCAGCAAGCGCAGGATGGCCGGGGCGGTGGCATCTTTCGGCGCGGCGGCGACGACGCGCGCGGGGGCGGTGGACGCCGCCGGCGCGCGCACCACCGGCTCGACCACTTCGCCGCCGGGGGTCTTGTCGCCGAAGATGGCAAAGCCGGCGGCGACGACCAGTGCGGCTCCCATCAGCATGTGGCGCGGCGTCATCGCGGCGCTCCCGGCGCCTGGTCGGCCAGGTACAAGGTCAGGCGCACGCGCGCTTCGACGGCCGGCGCGCCGATGGTATCGCGCCGAAAACTGATTTCGTCGAGCGAGGCAAACGGGATCGCGCGCAGCGCCTGCATGCCGAACTGCCAGATGGCGCCGTAGCTGCCCTTGACCGGCAGGTTGACTTGGTAGGTATGGAAGCGGCCGTTCTGGTCGTATGCGCTCTTGTACTCGCCCTGGCTGAGCACCAGTCCGGTCTTCTGCGCCAGCGCGAACAGCGTCCTGACCTGCTGTTCGGCATAGCGGCGCTCGCCCAGCGTGTCGTAGAACAGCGCCAGGTTATGGTCGGCGCTGGCCGGCGCCGCCGACGGCAGCGCGACGCGCAGCGGCGCCGGCGTCATCGCCTGCTTCAACGCGGCGGCCTGTCGCTCGCCTTGCAGCGCGCGCGCCGGCAGCAGCCAGGCCAGCGACAGCGCGGCGGCCAGGCACAGCACGATGGCGACGACGGCCACCGGTCCCAGCGCGGCAAGGGCGAGACGCATGCGCAGGTACATACTGGAAAGGACAGTTGCGGCGTTCATCGGGCGCTCCACTGGGCGTCGATCTGGAAGCGGATCGGTTTGTTCGGATCGAGCTCGTTGATCTCGTGGCGCAGCAGCGCGACGCCAGAAAACAGTTCCTGCCGCTTGAGCCGCTCGATGTAGCCGATCATCTCGTCGCTGGTTTTCGCTTCGGCGGTGATCTTCATGCTGCGCCGGCGCGGATCGGGTTCCAGCGCCAGCAAGGCGACGCCCTTCGGCGTGGCGTCGGCGACGGCGTCGCGCAGCGCGCGCCACGGCAGGTTCAGCTGCATGACGGCGGCGTTGAGGGCCGCTGCCTGCGGCGCGCCGATTGGCGGCAGCGGCGGCGCGGCGGCAACGACCACCACCGGCCCGGCCGACTGCGCGCGCACCAGCGCCAACTGCGTGTCGAGCGCACGCTGGCGCGCCATCGTCTGCCAGCCGATGAAGCCGGCGCCTGCGCACAGCAGCAGCGCCAGCAGCGCCAGGCTCCACGCCAGAACGCCGGTGCGATGCAGCGTGCGCGCCAGGCTCGGTGGCGCGAAATCGATGCGCACGCGCTTCATGCGGCGCTCCCGCTGGCGGCCAGGCGCGCGCTTGCCGACCAGCCGCCCGGCGCGGCGGCGCCAAGCCGGGTGCAGGCGCCCGCTTCCAGCCAGGCCGGCGGCACGCTGCCCCACAACTGCAGCCGCTGCGGCGCCGCCATGTTCATGCGCAGCGCTTCGCGTCCGACGTGCGCGGCGAGCCAGGCGGGGTCGGCGCCGTCGGGCAGCGCGGCGGCGCGCACGGCGCCAATGGCGTGGCCGCCCGCTTCGACGGCGCCGAGCGTGAGCACGCCGTCGTGGACGACGCCGAACCAGGCGCCGGCACGCAGCGCGCCGGCGTAGCGATTGAGCACGGCGACGAACTGCGGCACAATTTCCACAGTGTCCAGGCGTTGCAGCGCGGCGCCCTGCCCCAGCGCGCCGAGCAACGCGCGCGGCAGCGCCGCGGCGAGGAAGGGGCGCACCGGGTCCCAGCCGGCCTGGATGGTCCAGCCGGCGGCCGGCTCGCCATACAGGCGCTGGAAGCGCAGCGCGGCTGCCGCTTCGAGGTCGGCGAGGCGGGTGGTGTTGGCCGGCGGCGTGACTTGCCACAGCCGCACCAGGTCGTCGGCGAGCACGATCGTCAGCGGCCAGCCGGCGTGGCCTTCGAACACGGCGGCGAGCGCCGCGCGCACGCTGTCGGCATGCTCGAGCGCCCCCGGTTCGAGCGCGTGTTCGGCCAGCAGATCGGCCGGCGCGCCGCCCCAGCGGGTCGTTTTTACCAGCGCGATGCCGCCCGCTGCGACGCCCAGGCGCAGCGCTTTGCCAAAGCCGCTACGCATGCAAGGTCACCCGCTTGATTTCGGTCAGCGTGGTGGCGCCGCGCTTGACCAGGTCGAGCGCGGCCAGGCGCAGGCTGCGGGTGCCGTTGTCGTAGGCGGCCGCCTTGATTTTGCGGATCGGCTGCTTGTCGACGATCATCTCGCGGATTTCGTCGTTGAGGGTGAGGATTTCGGCGATCGAGCGGCGCCCCTTGTAGCCGGTGCCGCGGCAGTCGCCGCAGCCTTTGCCCTGCATGAACAGCCAGTCCTGGACGTCGACGCGGGCCAGGTTGACGGCGGCCAGTTCGGCGTCGTCGGGCCGATACGCGGTGGCGCAGTGCGGGCAGTTGGTGCGCACCAGCCGCTGGGCCCAGATGCCGTTGAGCGCCGAGACGAAGGCGTACGGGTCGATGCCCATGTGGGTGAAGCGGCCGAACACGTCGAACACGTTATTGGCGTGCACGGTGGTGAGCACCAGGTGGCCGGTCAGCGCCGACTGCACAGCGATTTCGGCGGTCTCGCGGTCGCGGATTTCGCCGACCATGATCTTGTCCGGGTCGTGCCGCAGGATCGAGCGCAGGCCCTTGGCGAACGTCAGTCCCTTCTTCTCGTTGACCGGGATCTGCAGGATGCCGGGCAGCTGGTATTCGACCGGGTCTTCGATGGTGATGATCTTCTCGCGGCCGTTGTTAATTTCGGTCAGCGCCGCATACAAGGTGGTGGTCTTGCCGGAGCCGGTCGGGCCGGTTACCAGCAGCATGCCGTAGGCTTCCTGCGCCAGACTACGCAGCGACACCAGCGAGGCGGCGTCGAAGCCGAGCGCTTCCAGCGTGAGGGCGCCGTAGGCTTCGATCATGGCGCGCTTGTCGAGGATACGGATGACCGCGTCCTCGCCGTGAATGCTCGGCATGATCGACACGCGCAGGTCGATCTCGCGCCCGCCCGACTCGACGCGGAAGCTGCCGTCCTGCGGAATGCGGCGCTCGGAGATGTCGAGTTCGGCCAGCACCTTCAGGCGCGAGATGACCTGCTCGGCCACTTCGATGCCGTTCACCGCGGTGGCGTGATCGAGCACGCCGTCGATGCGGTACTTGACGGCCAGGCCGCCGGCGGTGCTCTCGAGGTGGATGTCGGAGGCGCCGGCTTTCAAGGCGTCGTACAGGGTCGAGTTGACCAGCCGGACCGCCGGACTGGCCGCTTCGCTGACGGACGCGAACGACAGCACCGCGGTGGCCTTGCCGTCGCGCTTGGCGTCAAGCACGCCGGGCGACAGGCTGTCGACCGCGCGCGCCGACTCCTCGTGCTTGCCGAGGTAGGCCTGGATGTCGGAGGCCAGCGCCAGGCGGGTTTGCAGCGGCTGCTGGGCGGTGGCGCGGGCGCGCGCGCCCAGCCAGGTCTGCAGGTCGAGGTCAAACGGGTCGGACAGCACGCCGATCAGTTCGCGCGTGGGACTACGCAGCAGCACGCAGCGGCGCGCCAGCGCTTCGGACAGCGGCAGCAGGTCGAACGCCGGCGTGAAGGCCAGCATGTCGGCCGTTTCGGCCACCGCCAGGCCGAGCGGCGCGGCCAGCGCGCGCACCAGCTGGCGCGGGTCGGCGCCGGTTTCGGCTTCGATCTCGTCGACCAGCGAACGCTGCGAGGCCGCGCTGCGGGCGCGGCAGCGCGCCAGCAAGGCCGGGTCGAGCGGCGCCAGCGGCGCCGTTGCCGTGAGCGGCGCGTTCACGACATGTCTCCGGCCAGGTCGAAAATCGGCATGTACAGCAGCACCACGATGGCGCCCACCACCAGCCCGATGGCCGCCATCAGCAGCGGCTCGAAGGTGCGCGTGAAGCGGTCGATCCAGCGGCTGATTTCGCCGTCGTAGAAGGCGGCCGACTGGGTCAGCATCGGCCCCATGTCGCCGGTGCGCTCGCCGACGCGCAGCATACGCAGCGAGATCGGCGTGGTCAGGCCATTGGCGGCAAACGCGCTCGACAACGGCAGGCCCGATTCGATCTCGAGGCGCGCCTGCCGCAGGCCGGCGCGCACGGCGGGCGAGACCATCGACTGCACCGTGTCGATCGCATGGACGATCGGGATGCCGCCTTCGCTGAGCATGCCAAGCGTCAGGTACAGGCGCGAGAGTTCATAGATGCGGACCCGCTCGCGCAGGCCGGGCAGGCGCGCCAGCAGGCCGGCGACGCCGCCGCGGGCGAGCATGTGGCGCACGCCGAAGAACACCAGCGCGGCAAGGGCGCCGACGCCGGCCAGCAGCAGGCCGGTGTGGTTGGCGGCGAACTGCCCCCACGACAGCATCAGGCGCGACATGAACGGCAGGTCGCGCCCGGCGCCCTGGTAGACCTCGGCGAATTTCGGCACCACGTAGGTAATCAAAAAGCCGCTGACGGCGCCGCCGACGGCCAGCAGGATCATCGGATAAATGGCGGCGCTGACGATCTTTGCGCGCACCGTGTCGATGCGCTGCTGGTAGTCGATGTAGCGCGCCAGCGAACGTGGCAGGTCGCTGGTGCCTTCGGCGGCCTTGACGATGCCGATGTACAGCGGCGGGAAGCGGTCGGCCTGCTCGGCGAGCACGCTGGAAAAGCGCTTGCCTTCGCGCAGGCCGGCGAGCAGGCGTCCGAGCACGTTGGCCAGCGCCGGATTGGCTTCCTTCTCCAGCAGCGCCTCGAGCGCTTCGACGACGCCGAGGCCCGCCGACAGCAGCGCCAGCAGCTCCTGGCTAAACAGCACCAGCGAGATGCCGCCCCTGGTGCGGGCGCCGCCGCGGCGCTTGACCTTGGAGACGAACAGGCCGCGCGCCTCGACCTGGCGGCGGGCGTCGGCCTCGTCGAGCGCATCGATGCTCAACTGTTCGACCACGGCGTCGGGCGACAGAGCGCGCACCTCGTACTGCATGTTCTGGGCCCGTCCTAGTTGGTGATGTCGGCGGCGTCGCCGCTGCCGCCAGGCTGGCCGTCGCGGCCTAGCGAGAGGATCTCGTATTCGCCTTTCGCGCCCGGCGCGCGGTACTGGAACGGGTGGCCCCACGGATCGGGCGGCAAGGCCTTCTTCAGGTACGGACCGTTCCACTTGGCCGCGCCGCTGGCCGGCGCCGTCAGCAGCGCGGCGAGGCCTTCTTCGGTATTCGGATAGCGGCCGACGTCGAGCCGGTAGGTGTCGAGCGACTTTTCGAAGGCGCCGATCTGCGCCTTCGCGATCGTCACTTCGGATTTGCCCAGCTGCGAAAAATATTTCGGACCGACGTAGGCGGCCAGCAGGCCGATGATGACGATGACGACGAGCAGCTCGAGCAGCGTGAAGCCGTTGACATGCCGGCGACGCAATCCGCCCTGTTTGATTGCAAAATACATCAGACCGACTCCTGTTGCGCTGCATTGGTGCGAGCAGCCCCGCCCGGTGGGCAAAGCGCGATTTTGGCGTGCAAGGCTACCATGCCGTTCGCAACTTCGACAACTCTTCTTTATCGATACCGGCCCGCCGGCAACAGCGCTAGTTTGTCTAGAAAAATCGCCTGATCGGTGACGAAAAAATCAAGCTTTATCGATTGAAGTATTGACGAGCATATTGCCACTCCTACTATTTTCGGTGACACTCGGTAACGCGGCGCCGACCACCCGAAGGCATACCGTCCGGCAAATCCCCCCGCCCACACGAAGCGCAAGAGATGAATCGCCAACCGAACCGCGCCAGGCGCAACCGTGCGCACGCCATCGCCCGCCACCTCCTCGCTGCCGGCGTCGCCAGCGCCCTATGCCTCGGCGCAGCGCGTGCCGGCACGCCCGTCACCCTCGATTTCGAGTCCGTCACCAACGTCGTCAGTGGGACGCTGGCGCCCGGCGACACCGTGCACAACAGCTACGACGCGTGCTACCGGGCCGGCTTCAGGGTGCAAGTGCGTAACAGCGCCACCGCCGCGGCGCATGACCACGGCCTGGTCGGCGCGCGCATCGACGGCGGCGACCCGTTCGGCTGCCTGCTGGCCGCCCGCCCGGCCCACGACAGCAGGTACTTTGCGGGCCTGAACGACGGTGCGCTCGCTCTGTCGCGCAACGATCATCTCGCGTTCACGGTGGACGCTGTCAGGTTCGCCTTCATCGGTCTAACGGAGTCCGGCCCGGTCCAGCTGTCGCTCACCGGCACCCTGGCGGGCGGCGGCACGCTGTAGGTCAGCAACGATTTTCCCGGCCAGGTGGGCGGCGCCGTCCAGTTCGACCAGTTCGTGCTCGGCGCCTTCAACGCCGCCGCGCTGACCGGCCTGCGCATCGACGCCTGCCTGTACGTCGGCAGCGGCGCCTGCGTATTCGACCACATGACGACGCAGAACCAGGCCCAGTTCGCGATCGACAACGTGCAGCTGACGGCGGTGCCAGAGCAGGGCGCGCTGACGATGCTGATGGCTGGCCGGGCCGGCATCACGCTGCTGGCGCGCCACCGCGCCAGGTAGCGCCCTCCCCCACCTCAGGAACCGACGCCATGAACCTGCGCACCCATTCCCGACCATTCGCGTTCGCCATGCTGGCAATGCTGTTCAGCCTGGCCTCGCATCGCGCCGCGCGGCTACAACTGCGGCGCCCGCCAGCGGGGCTAAGCGGGGCGCCGGCGCGGGTGCGGCGCCTGACGTTCGGCAACCCAATCAGGCGCCTCGGCCTGCTGGCGGGCGCTCACTGAGCGCATCGATGTTGACCTGCTCGCGCACGGCATGCGGGCACGCCGCCCACGACTCTGCACTGCCCCCCTCGGTGGCCAGCAACTCGCGCGCAGAGGCCGCCACAGCGCCCTCACCATAGTATTTTTCGCCGACCAACCGGAAAAGCAATCGATTGCGGATCCGGTTTTTGCATCTTGTCAACACTCATAAAACATTCCCGTGTTCAAAAACAACATACAGCGATGCAACCTTACGAGCAGCTCTGATAGCCAAATCCGAATGAAATCGCCAGTTTTGGTGAGAAATATGAATTTTGCACGTTAATATTTTCCTCACAAGAATTGTTTCTGTTGATATAGTAATTAGCAACCGAACACGTAAAGTGTCAAATCGACAAAATTGATGCACCGGGCGTGGATAATTTTTCGACGGTAACTTCCCCACCTTCTACGGAGTCCTATAGCAATGATGAAGAAAACGCTTTGCGCCCTTGCACTGATGGGTATCGCAGCCACCGCCCAAGCCGGCTCAATCACTGTCGAAAGTTTCGATAGTGTGGCCGGGCTGGTCACCAAGGGATTCATTCTAAGAAATATTAGCACGCCGATGGGGGCCACGAACTGGTTCCAGGGTGACCAGAACATCCTCACCGCGCAGGCCGGCGCGCCCGACACGTATATCGCCGCCAACTTTAACAACGCCGCACCGGGCGGCTCGATCGACAACTGGATCATTACGCCAGAGTTTTCGACCCGGTATTCGGCCAACATCTCGTTTTTCGCCAGAGCCGAACTGTTAGCAGGCTTTAGCGATACCCTGTCGTTCGGCGGCAGCACCGGTGGCACCAACGCCGCCGACTTCACGCTGATGCCAGAATTCACCGTCAGCGGCGACTGGATGCGCTTCGACTACAACTTCGCGGCCACCGGCGCCGATACGATGGGCCGGTTCGCGATCCGTTACAGCGGCGCCGCCGACAGCGCCAACTACGTCGGCGTCGATACCCTGACGATCGCCGTGCCGGAGCCTTCGAGCAGCTTGATGATCGGCATCGGCCTGCTGGGCCTGATCGCCGCCTACCGCCGCAAGCAACACTGACCCCCGCTATCCGCCTCCAGGAGAACTTTATGAGCAAGAAAATCTTGACCGCCGCCGGCATCAGCTTCGCGCTGTTGGGCGCGATCGCGATGCCGACCCAGGCCGTTGCCGGCGACACCCACGCAGAGCCGATCACAGCGCAACACGACGACCACTTGACGGTCGTGCGCGATGCAGAGACCGGCAAGCTGCGTCCGCCGACCCCAGAGGAGTTCGCGGTCATGCAGCAAGCGCGGGCCGCCAAGGCGCGCAATTTCCGCGCTGCACCGCGTCCTGCGCTGCAGAAATACCACCGCAGTGGCGCCCGCGGCGCCCGCGTGTCCGACGAGTTTGAAGTGCTGTCGGTAGCCGCGAGCAAACCGGAATGCGCCGCCGACACCGCATGCGCTGACGTGAACGACGCCGCCGCCCGCCCGAGCACCGCCCTCAAGACCGAAACGGAGTGACCCCTATGCGTAAAATTAATTCCTTGTCGCTCAAGCGGACCCTGGTCGCTGCGGCCGGCGCGCTCGTCTGCCTCAGCGCGCAGGCGGTGACATCTGTCGTCGTCGCGCCAGCCAAAGCCACTATCATTATCAGCAGCCGCGATCCGGTAGGCTTCGGGTTCAACGACACGACCCCCGTTGCGCCGGTCGGCGGCAACCCGGGCACCACGCTCGGCGCGCAGCGCTACAACGTTTACCGCTACGTGGCCGACATCTGGGAACAGAACTTGCAAAGCCCGGTCGACATCAACGTCAGCGCCGGATGGGAAGCGCTCCCCTGCACCGCCAACAGCGCAACCCTCGGCAGCGCCAGCGCCTTTAACTTATGGCACGATTTTCCCGGCGGCGCGCCGGGCACCTGGTACCCGCAAGCACTGGCCAACAAGCTTGCCGGCGTCAACCTGAGCGCCGATACCCCTGACGATGGCTCAGGTTATGGCAACGTCGATATCAAGACCCAATTCAATATCAACCTTGGCAATCCCGATTGCCTCAGCGGCAGCGGATTTTATCTCGGCTTCGACGGCAAGGCGGGCGCCCAAGTCAACTTCGTCGCAACGTTGCTGCATGAACTGGGGCACGGCCTGGGCTTTTCGGTGTTGTCGGTGAACACCTCAAGCGGTCTGCGCATCAATGCCGAATATACTGCCTATACCACGACCGGCTTGCCGAGCATCTGGGAACGCTTCATGTACGACAACACGGCCAAGAAGACCTGGCTGACCATGACCAGCGCGGAACGCAAGGCATCGGCGATCAATCCGCTGCAACTGGCCTGGATCGGGCCAAATGTAGCGGCGGCCCAGGGCCTGCTGAAAGCGCAGCCGGCACTCGCCATCGCCACGCCGGCGCCGGGCGCGTCGGGCCTGTATCAGTACAACCCGTCGCCATTCGGAGCGGCGATCACGACGCCGTCGGCGCTCGGCAGATTGGCCGTGATTGCCGATCAGGCTGGCAGCCTCGGTCCGGCATGCGCCCCTTTCAACGCCGCCAATATCGCAGCGGTTGCCGGCAAGGTGCCGGTCATCAGCCGCGGCGGCTGCACCTTTGCCATCAAGGTCAAGAACGCGCAAGACGCCGGCGCGATCGGCGTGCTGCTCGCCAACAATGCGGCCGGTGCGCTCAATCCGGGCGGTGCCGACGCGACCATCTCGATCCCGTCGGCCGGCATCACGATGGCCGACGGCGACAAGCTCAAAGCGGCAGTGATCGCGGCGCGGCCATATGGTTCGCGCAGCGCGCCTGGCAGCGTGACGGCGACGTGGTCGGTTGACACCAGCCGCATCGCCGGCGCCGACGCCCAAGGCCGCCCGCTGCTGTACACGCCGAACCCGCTGATCGGCGGCTCGTCGGTATCGCACTGGGACGTCAGCGCGTCGCCCAACCTGCTGATGGAGCCAAATATCAGCTCTGACCTGGGCATCATCCTGACCGCGCCGAAAGACCTCACTGTGCCTTTGCTGAAGGATCTCGGCTGGTAATCGCGCACTGTCGCGAAAAAAGCTGCCTGAGTGATCGGGCAGCTTTTTTTTGGACTGCGCCACGTTCAGGCACAGCGATCGCCTCACCGTGGCGTTACGTCGTCAAGCCTCAGGGAGCGGACGCAGGCGCGGTTTGGCGGGCGCTGGAGCGGCGCGCAGTACACACGTGCCGGCACGGCACTGCGCGCCAGGATCGACAATGAATTGACACGGCGACGCTTTGGCTGGATCCATCAGTTCGGCACTACGTTGCTGAGCGTGACGCATCGCGAGCGCCCGCAACGGCCCCGCGGCGGCGGTCGCGCTTGAATAAGCCAGGTAGCGGTCCGGTCCACCGCAGGCGCTCGCGCCGATCGCCAGTGTCGTGCATTGCGCCGATTCAGTGCAGGCAGCAGCACCGACCATTGCATGGATCTGCGCAAGCGGCGTTTGCGCCGGCGTGACAGGCGCAGACGGGGCGCCAGGGCGCGCTGCATTGCAGGCCGAACACACGAGCAGAACGATCAGCGCTGGCAGCGGCGTTTTCACGTCGCGCCCGGCTGCCCGGTGCCCAACTGGCAGGCGCCGGCCTGGCACACGGCGCCGGGATCGACCGCCATCTGGCAGGTGGACGCCATGCCGGCAGCGGCCTGCTCGGCGCTGCGCTGCTGCGCGTACCGCTCGGCCAGCGCCAGCAGCGGCGCGGCCGGCGTCTTCGCGGCCGAATACGCCAGGTAGCCCTCCGGTCCGCCGCAGGCGCGCGCGCCAAGCGGGACTGTCTTGCATTGCGCCGAATCGGTGCAGGCAGCATTGCCGATCTGCGCGCGCATCTGCGCCGGCAGATCGTTCGCCGCGGCCGGCGCGACAGCAGCGAGGACGGCGGGCACGGTGGACGACGGCGCCGGGCCACCAGCTTTGCATGCCGCGCAGGCCAGCAGCAGGATCAGGGAAAGTTGTTTCATCGGCACATCATCGCGTGACGTGGGAGCGGGGTCAAGCGCGATTCAATTGGCGCAGCTCCGACGAACTGATCGGTGGCACACGATCGTGCCGAACAACCGGCGGGCCAATGATTGTCTCGCCACTGGGTTCTGTTGTTATGGGGAAACTGTTACAAATCAGTGTTCAAAATTTTCACGTAGGCTAAATCCTACAACCTGTACAGAACGTCGCGCATCCCGTCGACAATTCCTGTTCAACATCTCGCTTTTTTTCCTTACTTCCAAAAAAAGGATTGGCGCATGGAAAAATTCTTCAATACAATTGTTCTCCATTAAGGACGAGCTTGAAGAGACCAACCATGACATCTTTTGCCTTTCAATCATTGTTTGCCTTTGCCGCGCTGTCCCTGCTGACTGCATGCGGCGGCAGTGTGCCCCCGGAGCAAGCAGGCTTCACCAGCACCGCCTCGGTGGTTGCTCATAGCCCAGCCCCGGTGGCCGACTGCGAAGCGGAAGGCTGCAACCAGCCGCGCATCATCGATGGCTTGGCCGAACAGTACCGCTTCGGCGCGGTGCAGCAGCCGCAGCAGGAAGAAGCGGTCGAGCCGACCGTGGCGACCGAGCCGCTGACTGAAGTGGCCGCCGCTAGCGAGTCGGCGCCCGCCGCGCCCGCCCAGGCGTTGTAACACGGCGCTCGGCGGTGCCGCTGGCCGACAAGGCCGCGCCGCCCGCCGACTGCTCGAACAAGTGCAGCGACATGCAGCGCGACAAAGCGTGAGTGCGGTTACTCACTCCCAAGGTGCGGTAGATGCGCTGCAGGTGGTTCTTCACCGTCAATGCGCTGATGCCCAGAATGCAGCCCACTTCGTAGTTGCTCTTGCCTTCCCTCACCCAGCCCAGAATCTCCGTTTCACGCGCGCTCAGCGGGCGGGCGATGGTGTCGGCCGCGTCCAGCGCGGCGGCGCGCACGCCCGACTCCGACAGCCGCAGCAGCGCCATGTGCAGATGCGGCAGCAGCAACGCGAGGAAATACGCATGCCGCGTTGAGGGCGCCGCTTTCCAGCCGCACAGCGCAAACAACGTGGCCGCGCCCGCCAACCGGCCGCTGCCATGCACGACCAGGTTGTCGAAGCCGGCCAGCTGCAGCTCGCGGCGGAACAGCTCGAGCGTGGCGTCGCCGGCGCGGCGCCCGCCGCCGGTCAGCGCCGGCAGCCGGTCGCTGGCGCGGCAATGGCGCGCCAGCCGCAGCGCCAGGCCGTCGGCCGGATCGCACAACTGGCGCTGCACCGCCTCCCCCAGCACGCCGGCGTGCAGGCATTCGAGCCGCACCAGCGCGTCGGCGCCGTCGAACTGCATGCACAGCATTAACTGGTGCGGCAGCAAGGCCTGCAATTGTCCCTGGGTCCACAGATAGAACTGGCGCAGGTCGCGCACCTGCACCGACGCTTCGATCGCCCGCAGCAGGTATTCCTGCTCGAACTTGCTGAGGATGACGACCGGTTCCAAGCTGGCTCAGGCTCAGGCGGCGCTTTGCCAGCCCAGCTTGACGCGCGCGTCCCACGCGACGAAGCGGTAGCCGCTGCCGCGCACCGTTTCGATGTGCTCCTGGTGACCGCTGGCCTGCAAGGCGCTGCGCAGGCGGCCGACGTGGGCGTCGACGGTGCGCTCGCCGAGAAAGGCGTCGCAGCCCCATACCTTGTCGAGCAGCTGGGAGCGGGTGTGCACGCGCTCAGGATGATGCATCAGGAAGTTGAGCAGCCTGAACTCGACGCGGCCGAGGGTCAGCTGCTGGGCGCCCGCAGTGACGCGGTGCGTGCTCGGATCGAGCCGCAGGCCGGCCATCTGCACCGTGTCGACGGCCGCATGCGGCGCGCGCCGGCGCAGCAAGGCGTGGATGCGGGCAATCATTTCGCGCGGGCTGAACGGCTTGGTGATGTAGTCGTCGGCGCCCGATTCGAGCGCCAGCACCTTGTCCTGCTCGCCGCCGCGCGCCGACACCATGATGATCGGCACATCGCGCGCGCGCGGATGGGCGCGCAGCCGGCGGATCAGCGCGATGCCGTTCTGGCCGGCGAGGTCCCATTCGAGCAGCACCATTTCGGGCAGCGCGTCTTCGAGCGACTCGAGCGCGGCCTCGGCGTCCGGCACGCACGTCACCCGGTGGCCGGCGCGGTTGAGATTCAACCCGATCAGCTGCTGGATGGCGGGCTCGGCTTCGACGACGAGGATGTATGCTGACATAACGCAAACCTTGGCAAATGTATATTTACTGACAATACTGTGTGTGTTTCAACAACAATAATTCACTATGCACCAGGACTGCTTCCTTTGACAATACGATTTTGTTTGGCCATTCAGAGCTTTGCCAAATAAATAGTGGCGTAGCGGCCGTCCCCATTGGGGGCGAGCTGTTCAGCAACGCTGTTCGGCCGGATTTAAACCGGGCAAAAAAAAGACACATGTGTCGTTTCCGAGCACATGTGTCTTTAGTGAGGCGGGCACGTGGCCCGCGCGGGCGCTTAGGCCGTAGCGGCTTCCTCGGCGCGCGACTTGCGGCGGCGGGCGGTGAAGCCGACCAAGCCGAGGCCGGTCATCATCATCAGCATCGATGACGGCTCAGGAACGGCCGTTGCGTCGATTGCGGTGATGGTGGCAAAGGCTGGAAATTGGGCGCTCGTGACGATGCCCACGCCTGGCTGGACAAGGAAATTTGCCACGCCAAAGTTGGCGTCGCCAGCAAGACTGTTGAAGTTCGAGTCGAACAAATAAACGAACAAGTTGCTGGTGTCGATCCCGACCTCATCCATGAAAGCGCCGGTGAACGTGACGTCGAAGCTGAACATGCCGCCAAACGTCGCCTCCAAGTCGAGGAAATTGTCGGGGCCCGGACCATTGCCGATGGCGAAAACTCCAGGCGAGACGGCGTCGACGTTACCGGTGGTCGATGATCCGGTGACCAAACCGGTGACATTACTTACCTGGGCGGTCACTGGCCCGGCGGCGCCGAGGTTCGAGAATGCCAGGCTCAGGAAGCCGTTGCCGGTCAGAGTCGTCGTGTTGACGTCAACGCGAAAGCTGGTCGGGCCAGCGATGGCGCCCAGTGCAGTGCCGGCAAGAGCGATTGCAAGCAGGCATTTGCTGATGAAAGTTTTAGCGGTGGTCATTGTGGTTATCCTTAGAAAGTTCCAGAGTAAATCGTTGCAGCGTAGTTGATGCCAACTTTTGCCGGGTTGCTCAGTGTCAGCGTCAGAGTGACGGTCGCGCCAGGCGCTACCGAGGCGGCGCCAGCGGTGATGTACGGCACGCCAATCCGTTGACCGCTCGCGTTGGTGAGGGTGACGCCGGCCGGCAGGCCCGCGATCTCGACATTGAACGGGCCGGTCACTGGCGTGGCGCCCTTGTTGGTGAACGAGTAAGTGCCGTTGTACAGGCCGGTCGCGCGGTTCAGCACGAACGACGAGCGGGTGACCGAGAAGCTCGACGTCACATCGGCGAAGCTGCCCACCAAGTTCAGGCTGACCAGGACCGGGTCATGGTCCGACGCGCGGTACGCGTTGTTGACATACAGGTCCTGCGGCTTGCTCTCGAGGTTGTAGTCGATGATGCTTGGCTCGTCCGAGTTGTTGTGCCATTCGGTGGCGCCTACGACCTGGGCATCGAGCGACGGCGACGCCAACGCATGGTCGAGGTAGGCGCTGAGGCTGTCGAAGTTGTACGAGTAGACCACGCCGTTCGGGCGGCCGAAGCGCTCCAGTTCATTGACCATGCCAGTGCTGGTGAGCACGTGGATCGGGTCTTCGAAGCCGTGGGCGTTCATGTCGCCGATGACCAGCACGTCGTCGTCGCCGGAAACCCGCTTCACTTCAGGGATGAAGTACGTGGCCAGGCGCTGCGCCTGCGCGACGCGGGTGGCGTTGTGGCAAGCCTGGCCGTCGCCGAGGTCGGCATTGGCGCCGGAACCGCAGCTGCCCTTCGACTTCAGGTGATTGACGATGACGGAGAACTTGCCGCCGTTGTTGTTGGCCTTGAAGGTCTGCGCCAGCGGTGCACGGTTGTTGACGGCATCGCCATCGGACATCGGCGCGCCGACCGGGGTCACCACGTTCGGCTTGTAGATCATCGCCACGCGGATCGCGTCCGTGCCCCTTGCAGGCGGCAACGCCACGGAGGCGTAGGTGGTGAAGCCGGTCTTTGCATTCATCTGGTCGACCAGATAGTTGACCGCGACGTTCTCGTTGTTCTGGATCTCCATCAGGCCAACGACGTCGGCATCGAGGGTCACCAGTTCGTTGACGATCTTGTCGCGCTGACGGTTGAATTCGGTCAGATTATCGGCGCCGCGGCAGTTCGACGTACTGGCGCTGGTGCTGGCGGTCGGGTAGCAGCTCTGCCCGGTGGTGCCGAAGATGGTGGTGCCATTGGTGAACGTGGTGAAGAAGTTGAGCACGTTGGCGCTGGCCACGCGCACGTTGCCGGCGCCCACGGCCGGCGGGCCGGTACGCGGATTGCGGCGCACGATTTCAACGCCGTCCACCGAAGCGACCTGCAGTTTGTAGGCATTGTCCTGATTGCCGATCGAACCGAAATCGACCACGCCGACGACGTTTTCGACGGTGTCGCCGGCACGCACGGTGCTGTCGGCGCCGATGAACGGAATCGGGTTCGGCTGCACGAAGATGCCGTCGTCGAGCACGATCTGGTCGATCGTGTTGGCCACGGCCAGCGCGATCGCTTCCGGAGTGCCTGGACGATAGCGGTTGGTCGGGGTTTCGCGGCGCACCGAAGCGAGCGTGATTTCACCGCGGTTGCCGAGCGAGGCGACCGAGTTGATGACGAGCGACTGCGAGAAGCGCACCAGCATGCCCTGCACCCTGCCCAGATCCATCGGCATGGTGACGTTGGTCGGCTGGATCGGCGTGCCTGCGCCAACGCGGGTGATTGCGCTGACATTCGTAATTTCGGTATAGCTGAACGGCTGGCCGGCTGGCTTGTACTCGAGCACGGTGCCGGTCACGCGCACCACGTCGCCGACTGCCGCAGTGGTGGTGGCCGCGTAGATCATGATGCCGTCGGCTGTCTCCGGGTTGCCGTCGCCAGTCTGGTGCTGGAGGAAGAAGCCGGTGCCCGTGCCAGGGAACTTGTAGGTCAGTACGCCTTCGATCGTCTGCACGGTGTTGGCGTAAGGGCTGGTCGCGCCCGAACCCTGGATATCCATGATCGTCGGGTTGGCGACGGTTGCCGCTTGCACCGTCACAGTGACGTTGCACGTGGCCGTCTGGTTTTCGTTGTTGGCAAAGGTGACGCCGACCGGGTAGCTACCGTTCGCCACTGTCGAGGCGACATTCAGGCTGACCGAGGCGGACTGGTTGTCGCCGGCGGCAGCGCTGACGGCGCCGAGCGAGATGCCGCTGACGGCGCCGCTGGTGATGGTGGCGCCATTGACAATACTGTCCTCATCGCTTGCGCTGAGCGGACCGGAACCGCCGACGCCGCGCTGCACCGAGAATGCCGGGCAGCTGGCCACGATCGGCGCTTCGGTCGGCGGCGGCGTGATGACAGTGCCGCAGGCGGCGATGGTGCCGCTGTTGCGCGGGGCAACGGCGCCGACGGTGAAGTCGCCGGCGTTGTTGTTCTCGTCGGTACAGCCAGCAGCGAGGCGGCTGGCCGATGCCGTATTGCTGAGCGTGCCGGCAGGACCGCTGCCTTCGAAACCGTTGGTTGCAGTACCGTAACCGACCAGGTCAAGCACCATGGTGCCGGTTGGACTGGCGCCGGTCAGCACCGTGGTGCTGTTCACCAGTGCCACCTTGCCGGCCGAGCCGGACATCGCGATGGTGCCAATCTGGTCAGGTACCGGCGTCGTGCCGCCGACGGCAGCCTGCGATGCTTCGCCGACCAGGTAGTACTGGCCCGGCTTCAGTGTCACCGCGTTCAGGTTGGTGCGGTTGGTCCAGCTGGTGCCCGTGCTGGATGCATATTGCACGCTCCAGCCGGACAGTGACACGTCCTCGTTACTGCGATTGAACAGCTCGATGAAATCGTTGCGGTACGTTGCCCCGGCGTTGCCGCCGCCGCCGTACACCTGGCTGATCACGACCTTGGCGCCGGAGTCGGCGGCCAGCGCCGGCGCGCACAGACCAGCCAGCAAAGCGGCCAGCACGGTCAGCTGGCCGGGGGAATTAATCGATGCAACGGGCTTTTTCATTGAACTGTCCTGGTCGGTGGAGGTTACGAATCGAGTTGCGAAACTGGTATTGCCATGCAAGCGCGTATGTTAGCAAAAAGCATTGGTTATAGGCAAAATTGATAGTATGTGGACTCGGTGACAACATGATGACCAATGATTAGTCCGTTCGGCTCAATACGGCCGAGTTCGCTTGCCGCGGGCGCAAAAAAGGAGGCCGCAGCCCCCTTTTTCGTTTGATGCCGGCGCCAGGTCAGGCGCGCTGGTAGATATCCTCGAAGCGCACGATGTCATCCTCGCCGAGATAACTGCCCGACTGCACCTCGATGATATGCAGCGGCAGCTTGCCCGGGTTCTCCAGCCGGTGGTTCATGCCGATCGGGATGTAGGTCGATTCATTTTCCGACAGCAGCTTGATCGACTCGCCGCACGTCACGCGCGCGGTGCCGCTGACGACGACCCAGTGCTCGGCGCGGTGATGGTGCATCTGCAGCGACAGTTTTTCGCCCGGCTTGACGGTGATGCGCTTGACCTGGAAGCGGTCGCCGGCGTCGATGCCCTCGTAGTGGCCCCACGGGCGGTACACCTTGGTGTGGTGCAGGTGCTCGGTGCGCTCGTTGAGTTTCAGGTGATCGACCACCTGCTTGACGCGCTGCACGTGGTCCTTGTGCACGACCAGCACCGCGTCCGGCGTTTCGACGACGATCAGGTCCTGCACGCCGACCACGGCGACGATGCGGCTCTCGGCGCGCACCAGCGAATTGGACACGCCATCGAGGTAGACGTCGCCGCGCTGGCTGTTGCCTTCGGCGTCGTGCTTCTGCACGTCCCACAGCGCCGACCACGAGCCGACGTCGCTCCAGCCGATATCGGCCGGCACCACCACGGCGTGCTCGGTGCGCTCCATCACCGCATAGTCGATCGAGTCGGACGGACAGGCGTTGAACGAGTCTTCATGCAGCCGGCAGAAATCGAGGTCGCTGTAGCCGAGGCGCACCGATGCTTCGCTGGCGGCGGCGATTTCCGGGCAGAACACGGTCAGCTCGGCCAGGTAGCGCTCGGCCTTGAACAGGAACATGCCGCTGTTCCAGTAGTAGCCGCCGTCGCGCAGGAATTCCAGGGCGGTGGCGCGGTTCGGCTTTTCGACGAAGCGGTCGACCTGGTAACAGCCGTCGGAGCCGTCGACGGCGCCGGCGCGGTGGATGTAGCCGTAGCCGGTTTCCGGTCCCTGCGGCACGATGCCGAAGGTGGCCAGCGCGCCCTCCTCGACCATCGCGGCGGCGCGGGCGACCGCGGCGGCGAAGGCGTCGCGGTTCTCGATGACGTGGTCGGCCGGCAGCACCAGCATTACTGCCTGCGGATCCATGCGCATCAGGAAGTGGGCGGCGGCGGCCACCGCCGGCGCCGTGTTGCGGCCGCTCGGCTCGAGCAGGATGCCGAGCGGGGCGACGCCAATTTCACGCATCTGCTCGGCGACGAGGAAGCGGTGCTCGTTGCCGCACACCACCACCGGCGCCATCAGTTCAGGCCAGTCCGCCACCCGCAGCGCGGTTTCCTGCAGCATGGTCTTGTCCGACACCAGCGGCAACAGCTGCTTGGGCAGCACCGCGCGCGACAACGGCCACAGGCGGGTGCCGGCGCCGCCGGACAGGATGACTGGATAGATTTTCATTGGCGTTCTTTCTCTTGTTGGCTGGTAGCGGGGGCGCCTTCCTTGCGGCGGCGGCGGTTGCGACGGTCGCGCGCGTTGACCCATTCTTCGGAAGCGTAATCGGACACGTGCTTCATCTCACCGGCTCGGTCGACGCTGTATTCCTTGAAAACGATCATTTCATGCAAGCTAACGTCGGGTAACAGCCGAGTATACTCAAACAACACGCTGCGCACCACCTCCGCGCCTTCACAGATGTGGCTGCCATGGCCGATCCAGGTCGGCCCGACGATGTGAGCGCCCGCTTCGATGCGCGTGCCCGAGCCGATATACACCGGTCCCTCGATCGTGGTGCCGTCCCAGTCGATGCTGGTATTGAGGCCGGCCCAGACTCCCTCGCGGATCTGGGTGCCGGGCATGTCCATGTGCGCCACTTCGCCCGTCAGCACGTTTTGCAGCACTTCCCAATAGTCCGACATGGTGCCGATGTCGAGCCAGTTGAACGGGCGGCGCTGGGCGTAGAACGGCAGGCCGCGCTCGGCCAGCAGCGGGAACAATTCGGAGCCGATGTCGAACGGCACGCCGGGCGGAATCAGGTCGATCACTGCCGGCTCGAAGATGTAGATGCCGGTGCTGATGAAGTTCGAGCGGGCGTCGGCCTGGTCCGGTTTTTCCTGGAACTCGGTGATGCGCCCGTCGGCGTCGCTGACGACGACGCCGTAGCTCGACACCTTGTCCCACGGTACTTCTCGCGTGATGACCGACGCCATTGCGCCCTTTTGCTTGTGCTCGAACAGCGCCGCCGTCAGGTCGAGGTCGATCAGGGCGTCGCCGCACAGCACGATCGTGGTCTGGTCGAAGAAGCCGCCGAACTCCTGGATCTTCTTCATGCCGCCGGCCGAGCCGATCGGCATCGGCACCACTTCGCCGTCGTCCTTGGTGTAGCCTTCGAACGAATAGCCGATCCGCACGCCGAACTGGTCGCCCTCGCCGAAATAGTCCTCGATCTTGTCGTGCAGGTAGCTGACGTTGACCATGATGTCGGTCACGCCGTACTTGGCCAGGTGCTCGACCAGGTAGGCCATCACCGGCTTGCCCAACAACGGAATCATCGGTTTCGGTACATCGTAGGTCAGCGGGCGCACCCGCGTGCCCTTGCCTGCCGCCAGAATCATGGCTTTCATAATCGTCCTCGTGTCGTTTATTCTTTTGGCGTGGTCTGATAGCGCCAGGAATCGGCGCACATCTGGGAAATGTCGCGCGTCGCCGTCCAGCCCAGCTCGGCGCTGGCGCGCGCCGGGTCGGCATAGCACTTGGCGATGTCGCCAGGGCGCCGCGCGACGATCTGGTAAGGGACCTTCTTGCCGCTGGCCTGCTCGAATGCGCGCACCATTTCCAGCACGCTATTGCCGCGCCCCGTGCCAAGATTGTACGTAACTACCCCAACGGATGTCGCCAGCTTGTCGAGCGTCTTGACGTGGCCGAGTGCGAGGTCGACGACGTGGATGTAATCGCGCATGCCGGTGCCGTCCGGCGTCGGCCAGTCGCCGCCGTACACCGACAGCAGCTCGCGATGGCCGGTGGCGACCTGGGCGATGAACGGCACAAGGTTGTTCGGGATGCCCTGCGGCTCTTCGCCGATCAGGCCGCTCTCGTGGGCGCCGACCGGGTTGAAGTAGCGCAGCAGTGCGATGCGCCAGGTCGGTTCGGCGCGCGAGACGTCGCGCAGCATTTCCTCGATCATCAGCTTGCTGCGCCCGTACGCGTTGGTGGCCGACAGCGGAAAGTCTTCGGTGATCGGCACCGAAGCCGGGTCGCCGTACACCGTCGCCGATGAACTGAACACGAGCGTGGTGACGCCGAACTTTTGCATCGTTTCGAACAGCACGATGCTGCCGGTGACGTTGTTGTCGTAGTAGCGCAGCGGCTGAGCGACCGATTCGCCGACCGCCTTCAGGCCGGCGAAGTGGATCACCGCGTCGATGTTGTGCATGTTGAAGGCCGCTTCGACGGCGGCGCGGTCGCGGATGTCGGCCTCGACGAAGCCGACCGGCTTGCCGGAGATTTTCTCGATGCGCTCTTGCACGCCGCGGTCGGCGTTGCTCAGGTTGTCGAGGATGACCACGTTGTGGCCGGCGTTGAGCAGTTCGACGCAGGTGTGGGAACCAATGTATCCCATGCCGCCAGTAACCAGAATATCCATTGAATGAGTCGCTTTCTAAAGTGTGATGGACGGCGCCGCGCTCAGCGCCGCGCCGCTTCCTTGATCAGCAGCCAGATGAAGGCCATGTCGTCGATAAAATAGCGGCGGAACATGCGCCGCGGTTCTTGCAGGAAGCGGAAGAACCATTCCAGGCCCGCTTTCTGCATCCAGCGCGGCGCGCGCTTGACCTTGCCGATGGCAACGTCGAAGGTGCCACCAACGCCCATGGCGAACGGAATCTTCATGGCCGCCTGGTAGCGGCCGAGGAACTGTTCCTTTTTTGGCGAGCTGATCGCCACGAACAGCAGGTCGGCGCCGCTGGCGCGGATCTGCTCGACGACGGCCGCTTCTTCCTGTTCGCCGTTCCAGTAGCCGTTGCGCACGCCGGCAATGGCCAGCTGCGGATACTTGCGCAGGTACGTCTCGCGCACCGCCTGCACCACGTCTTCGCGCGCGCCGAGCAGAAACACACGCCAGCCCTTGCCGGCCGCGCGCGCCATCAGCGCTTCGAACAGGTCGACGCCGGCGACGCGCTCCTTGAGGGGTTTGCCGAGCAGGCGCGAGGCCCACACCACCGGCATGCCGTCGGCGTTGATCAGCGCGCACTCGTTGATGATGCGGCGCAGCTGTTCGTCGCGGCTGGCCTTGACGAGCTTGTCGACATTGACCACCACATGCTGGTGCGGCAGGCCGGAGCGGATGAAGCCTTCGATCGTGGCGAGCGTGTCCTCCATCGACAGATTGTCGATCTGACAGCCCATCATGGTGATCCGCTCGGCCATTTTTGAATGGCTTACGCCAGTTCGCGCGTCAGGATGGCAACGATGCGCTCGGCCGCCTTGCCGTCCCACAGGTGCGGGCGCTTGCCCTGCTTGCCTTCGCCGCGCAGCACTTTGCGCGTCTCGGCCAGGATCTTGACCGGGTCGGTGCCGGCGAGCACGTTCGAGCCTTCGTCGACCGTGACCGGGCGCTCGGTGTTTTCGCGGATCGTCACGCACGGCACGCCGAGCGCGGTGGTTTCTTCCTGCAGGCCGCCGCTGTCGGTGAGCACCACCGCCGCGTCTTTCCATAAGTTGAGGAAGGCCATGTAGGCTTGCGGGCCGGCCAGCGTGATGTTGGGACCCAAATCGATGCCGAACTTTGCCAGGTTGGCGCGGGTGCGCGGGTGCACCGGGAAGATCAGCGGCAGGTCGGCGGCGATTTCCTTGAGCGCGCCGGCGATGCGGGCAAAGTTGTCGGCTTCGTCGACGTTGCTCGGGCGATGCAAGGTGACGACGCCATAGCGGCCGCCATTTTCGGTCGCCGCCGCCTTGAACGCCGCAGTCTCAAAGCCGGACGTGTCGGCGCGGGTCAGCTTGTCGGCCTGGAACAGCACGTTGTCGACCATCACGTGGCCGACGTAGTGGATGGCCGAGTCGGGTTTGCCTTCGCGCTTGAGGTGGCCAACGGCGGCCGGCTCGGTGACGAAGAACCAGTCGGAGATGCTGTCGGTGACGAGGCGGTTGATTTCTTCGGGCATCGTCATGTCGCCGCTGCGCAGGCCGGCTTCGACGTGGGCGACGGGAATGTTGAGCTTTTTGGCGACGATCGAGCAGGCCAGGGTCGAATTGACGTCGCCCACCACCAGCACCGCGGCCGGACGCTCGGCGACGCACAGGTCCTCGAAGCCGATCATGATCTTGGCGGTCTGCTGGGCGTGGCTGCCGCCGCCGGCGGCCATGAACAGGTCCGGCTGGGGAATGCCGAGCTCTTCGAAGAAGACGTCGTTCATGTCGCGGTCATAGTGCTGACCGGTGTGGATGATCTTGAACGACAGCGTCTGCTGCGCCTGGAGCGCGCGTACGATCGGGGCGATCTTCATGAAGTTGGGCCTGGCGCCCGCAACCAAATAGATAAGCATTCTTTACACCTTCAGCATCAGCGTTCGTTAGAAAAACATAATTGTAATCCGGCACACTACCGGAACCCCGTCCGATTGTGTTGTTATTTTGAGAACATCACATGGCTCCCGGCTTTCGTAGCTGCGCGAGTACCACCCCAATGGTGGATTCTCGCAGCCCCTGACTAGTTCCAGCACCAGGTTAGATCCGCTCGCTTGCAAGTGCAATTCGAACGATTTGCCGCGCGCGCGCACGCCGCCGGCGACCAGCGCGACGTCGATTCCCGGGGCGAAATGCCAGAATTGCTCGATGCGATGAGGTTTCCTGGCGACCAGTTCGTCGCGCACCAGCAGGGTTGCCGCGGCGGCGTCGAACTGCACGTGGCGGGCGTGGCGCACCGGGTCGCGCAGGCGCCGGTAGCCGTCGTGCGAGCCGCTGAACTCGAACTGGCCGGGCGACTGCGGCATCTTGTCGATGCGGGCGGCGGCCTTGCGCGTCCACATGAAGCGCCCGCCGCTGACCGACTGGTCGACGCCGTCGACGCGCATCGTGTTGTGGGCGCAGGTGCCACGGAAGTAGTCGCGCCACTTCGGCTCCTGCCAGTACGAGTACGTGCCGGGGTCGACCAGGCATGGCTCGGCGCCGACCGACAAGGTGAGCGCCAGCGCGTCGGAGTGGCCGTGGGCGGCGATGCCCAGGTACCCAAGCGGGCCGCAATCGACCATGCCGAGAATTTCGCGCGCCTGGCCGAAGCGGCTGCCAAACAGCAGGTAGCCGCCGTCCGGGAAGGCCCAGGATCGCCGCGCGCCGAGGTCGGGCCTGGCGGCGCCGAACGCGTGCAGCAGCCAGCGCGCGCCAGCGCTGTCGGACGCGGCGTCGCCGAGCGCCAGCAGCTGCGCCGCGCGGTCCTCGCCATCGGCGCCGAGGCGAAGCACGATGCCGTCGTCGGCGTCGCCCACCATCGGCACGTGGCCGCCGGCATCGCGCACCGAGCGCAGGAAGCACAGCGCGCGTTCGAGCACGCGCCAGTAGGCGCCCGAAAAAGTCGGCCCGCACAGCGCGGCGACGAACAGGAATTCGGCACTAAAGACGTGGTAGGCGAAGGCCTGCTCGCGGTTGACGCCATCGGGCGAGAACTGGCGCTGCGCCTCGGTTTCGAGTTCGGCGATGGCGACCTCGCGCCAGCGCCGCGATGCGGGCCAGCATGGCCAGGTGACGGCGCCCACCAGCAGGCCGGCCAGTTCGCCGATCAGGTGGTTGTTGGCCGACGAATGGCGCGACAGGTGGCGCTCGATGCAGGCGCAATGCGCGTGGATGCTGTGCAGCCAGTCGGCGCGTAGGCGCTGGCCTTCGGCGCCGGCGAACAGCGCACTGGCGTCGCCGCCCAGCAGGCGCCACACCAGGCTCCAGTTGATCAGGCGGATGCCCAGCTCGAGTGAGCTGGTCCAGTTGGGGCCGACCAGCGGCGGGCACTGGTCGAGCCAGCCGCGCAGTTGCGCGGCCAGCGTGCGCAGGTAGACCGGATCGTCGGCCAGCAGCGCGGCCTGCGCCAGACGCGCCAGGTGCAGGTGGCGGTTCAGCTCCCACAGGTGCTTGATGTCGCCCACCAGCGCGCGGTCGGTGACGGCGATGTCTCCGCTGAATCTGGCCGGCGCCAGCACGCCGGTGGCGGGGTCGCGGTTCCATTCGGGGTTGGCGCCGACGTCGTACTCGCGGGCGGCGAACAGCACGACGTGGCCGGCGCAGATGCGGTCGGCCGCGCGCAGCAGCGCATCGGCCTCGCCGGGCGCCAGCGGCGGCGCGGCGCGCCTGGCCAGCTTCGCCGGCGTGGCCGCCAGGTCTTCGCGCGCGGTGCCAAGGAGGCCGCGCTTTTCCAGCATGGCGACGCCGGCCTGGCGCAGGCGGTAGCCAAGTTCGGCCGGCTGCATGCAGCGCAGCCGGTTGACCATCCATAACGCGCGGGCCGGCGTCATCGATCCAGCTCGCGGTACAGCGCCGCCAACGCCGCCATCGCCGCATCGGTACTGAAGCGCCGGGCGATGGTGGCGCGCGCGTTGTCGCCTAATTGCTGGCGCAGCGCACCATCTGCCAGCAGCGCTTTGAGCGCGGCGGTCAGTGCCGGCACGTCGCCGGGCGCGATCAGCAGGCCGTTGGCGCCATAGGTAATCGCCTCCGGGATGCCGCCGACGGTGGTTGCCACCACCGCCTTGGCCGCCGCCATCGCTTCGAGCATCGCCATCGGCAGGCCTTCAGCGTGCGACGGCAGGCAGAACACCTGCGCGCGCGCCAGCTCGTTCGCCCTGGCGGCGGCGTCGAGCCAGCCGGGCAGCGACACGTGCGCGTCGATGCCAAGGTCGATGGCGCGCCGGCGCAGCGCGTCGAGTTCGCCGACGCCGCCGATCACCAAGTGCAGCTGCGGCAAGGCCGGCGCCAGCGCCGCCACCGCCGCCAGCAGTTCGTAGACGCCCTTGCCGGCATCGGCGCGGCCGAGGAAGAGGATGCGGCCGGATTGCTCGCCGGCGCGGTCAAGCGCGGCCGGCAGCGGCACCGAGTTCGGCACCACCACCACGCGCGCAGCCGGCGCATACCCTCGCAGGAAGGCAGCCCAGCTGTCGGACAGCGCGATGACCACCGAGCTGCGCTCGAGCGTGCGGCGGATCCACCAGCGCAGCGCCCTGCCCGATTCGGCGCCGGCGAACAGGTCGAACTCGGCGCCGTGCAGATGGAAGATGGTGCGGCAGCCGGCGGCGCGGGCAATCAGCAGCAGCAGCGACTTGCGCGCAAAGCTGCCGCGCGAGGCGCAGTGGACATGCACCACCGCCGGCCGCGCGCGCATGCAAGCCAGGGCGGTGTGCCAGAACGCCGCCAGCGCGGCGGCTACCTTGACGCCACGCGAGCCGGCGCGGTGCGAGGCGAGGTAGCGCACCGATTCGCGTTCGAACAGGCCGCCGGCGCGCAGCACCTCGATGACCGAGGCGACGCCGCCGCGGCCGTCCGGCGCGGTGCCGATCATCAGTACCCGCGGCGCGCGCGGCTTCATGCCAGCACGCGCCGGTAGGTGGCGGCCACCGCCCGGCCGAGGATGTCGTAGCTGCGGTTGGCGGCCACCCACGCCGGGCCGCGGGCGGCCAGGCGGGCGCGCAGCGCCGAGTCGTCGAGCAGCGCGCGCACCGCGGCGCTGAACGGCGCCGCCTGCATCGGCGCCGACAGCGCCGCCCCGCTTTGCTCGATGACCAGCTGCTGGTCGGGGATATCATTGGCGACGCAGGCGATGCCGAGCGCCAGATACTCGACCAGCTTGGTCGGCGACGAGACGTCGAACAGGGCGCCGCGCGGGATCGGCGACAGGCCCACTTCGGCGCGCACCGCGTAGCCGAGCGCGGCGTGCTGCGCCAGCCAGCCGGTCAGCAGCACGTGTTCGCCCAGCGCGCGCGATGCGACCTGGCGGCGCATCCAGGCCATTTCGTCTGCCGAGGCGGCGTCGCCGGCGATCACCAGCAGCACGTCCGGCAGGCCGGCGCGCAGCAGGTCGACGACGTCGAGCAGGAAATCGGACTGGCGCGCCTGGCCGATGCGCCCGAGGTAGACGATGACGCGGCGCCCGTCGAGGCGCGCGTCGGACGACGGGGTGACGGCGGCGCGGTCGAACAGGGCCGCGTCAACGCCCATCGGCACGGCCGTCATGCGCGCCGGCGCGACGCCCTTTTGTGCGAGCGCGTGCGCCATCGCCTCGCTCTGCACGAAGATGTGGCGCGCGCCGGGCAGCACCAGCCGGTAGATCACCTGGCGCGAGACCGCCGCGCGCAGCGCATGGGCGGCCCAGCGCAGGCCGCGGCCGTGGCGGGCAATCTGGTCGCGCCGTTCGGCGAAGCCTTCGACGATCGGGAACGACATCCAGTAGATGAACGGGACGCCGAGCCAGGCTGCGGCGACGCGCCCGAGCAGGCCGCTGGCGACCTTGTCGCGCACCTGCACGCAGTCGACGCGGCCGGCGCGCCACAGGCCGAGCGCGTCCCAGAACGGGCTGAAGACCGCGGCCAGCACGCCATCGGCGCGTCCCATCACGTGCATGCGGCCGGCGCCCCAGTGGCTTGCGGCGCCCTGCCCTACCAGCTCGGTGGCGATGCCGTAGCGCGGCATCTCGGTGCCGAACAGCGCCAGTACGTCGGCCCGCGTGGGCGGCAGCGGATCGCGCAGGATGAAGCCGATGCGCATGATCTACATCCGCTCGCGGCTGGCGCGCAGGCCGGCGAGCATCGGCAGCAGCGCGGCGCTGGCGGCCGGATCGAGCTTGCGGCAGAAGTGGGCGGGCGAAGCGGCGATGGCGTCGAAGTCGGCGGCGTCGAGCACCTTCGGGCTGCGGGCGGCGCCAGAAGCCCATTGGATATGGCGGAAGTGATAGTGCAGCACCTGCTCGCGGAACGGCGAATTCATCACCACCGTCTGGAAGAACATCTCGTCGGGGCAGTCGACGCCGCGGAAGAAACGCGCCAGCGCCGGATCGGCATCGACGCGCGCGATGATCGCTTCGACGCAGCCGCGCGACAGCGCCCACCACGATGATCCTGCCCACGGCTGCCAGCCGTGCACCATGCGGCGGCGCAGGCGCAAGGTGCGCATCGCGCGGTTGGCGGCGCGGCCGGCCAGCGCGGCCACGCCGGCGCCGCCGTAAAAGTACTGGTAGCGCGCGGCGCACGACCAGCCGTGCGGTCCAACCGGCACGCAATCGAGCAGCTCGCGTCCGCGCAGCGCCGCCAGTTCGTGCTTGAGGCGGCGGTTCGGCAGCAGCGGCGCGTCCTGGGCACTGATGAACACGAGTTTATCGAAGGCGCCGGCTTCGGCCAGCACCTGGCGCATCGAGTGCAAGGTGGCTTCGACCTGGCTGAAGCGCCCCCAGTGAATGTCGATGCGCGGATGCACCAGCCGCAGCGCCGGATGCAGCGCGGTAATGTCGATGGCCGACTTGGCGTCGACGTTGACGTAGATCAGAAAGTCGTCGTCGAGCAGCTGCGCCACCAGCGCGTTGAGCTGCGCGACGTCCCTGTGTGCATGAATCAAGATGACTTGCCGCATGCGCGCTCCGTACCGGTAGAGGAAGCGGAAACGAAAAAAATGTCCTGCGTCACGGTGGCGACGAAGGACATCGTCGCGCCGAGTGTAGCACCCGGCGCGCTGCGCGACATTGATCAGTCCAGCGCGACCGTCTGGGTTCCTACCGTCACTGTGCGGGCGCCGTTGGCAAAGCCGGTGCTAACCACCGGGCGCTTGCAGCCGACGTCGAGCAGCAGCAAAAATTCCGCGGTCGACTTGCCGTCGTTGGCCTGCTCGAAGGCGCCATGGTCTTCCACCACGCCCGGCTTGACGATGGCGCCGGTGCGCGCCGCCCAGCTGCCGGCGCCGAGCGAACGCACGCACACCGACTGGCCGTTGATGGCGATTTTCACGTTGCTGGCGTTCTCGGCCACGATGGCGGTCGGCGCGTGCAAATTGAATTCGTAGTTGCGCGGCACGCTAGACGCAAGCCGGTCGCGCACCAGCACGGCGTTGGCGGTACGCAAGTACCACAGCTGGCGCTTGGCCATGCTGAGCTGGCCGCCGTACGACGGCGTGGCGTCGCCTTGGGCGTAGTCGTAGGTCGGCTGCGCCGAGAACGAGGTGATGCGGCCGTTGCGCTGCAAGGTCTCGCGGTAGCCATCGACCAGCTGGCCCTTGCCGCCGTCAAACGTGATGGCGTTTTGCGACTTGGTCTGGCGATACCAGGTAAGCCAGTTGGGCGAACCGTACCAGTCGTACCAGCCGGACTTGATCAAGAGCGGCTGGCCGGCCACGGTCAGCAGGAAGCCGTTCTGGTCGCCGTGACTGTGGTTGAACGAGCCGTACGGGCTGGACTTGAAGTAGGCCGAGGTGCGTCCTGGCGAGCCGAGGTCGCTGTGCATGGCAACCCAGCCGATGCTCGGGTAGTAGGCCGAGTTCGACGGCGGCGACAGATAGGTGGTGCTGGCCACCGGCATCGGGTACGGCGCCTGCAGCAGCGACAGCGTGTCCTCGGTGCCGCCGAGGTTCTTGACGTACCAGGCGGCGCGGGGCGACCACTGGCGGGCGGCAAAAGCATGGAACACGCGGGCGTCGGGGCGCGTTTCGGACGCGTCGCCGAACACGTGGGTGCGGGCGCCCGGCGGGGTGAACTCGGTGGCGAAATCGACCAGGCCGATGGCCCACGGCTTGCCGTAGAAATTGATGCCGGTGGCCTGCACCAGCGGATCCCACAGGCTGACCAGGTAGCCTGCGGTGTACTCGGCGTAGGCGGTGCCGTTGGCGTAGCCGCCTTCCGGGCCGCTCCACGGCGACGGGCTGTTGGCGTAGGCGCGGAACGAGAAATCGAACCACTTCTGCGCCTCCGGGATGTCGCCCAAGGTCAGGCTGGAGATGAGCACGACGAAGATCATGCTGGTATTGGCGTGCGAATCGAATGGAAACTGGTCGAGGCGGCCGTTGTCGCCGGCCAGGTTGGCGTAGATTTCATTGGTGCGCACCGTGATGGCCGACAGCCAGGCAGCGCGGCGAACCGGATCGATGTCGCGCGCCAGCACGTCGAGCGCCTTGGCCAGCCCGAGCGCGATCTCGCGCGTGGCCTGGTCCTGGTTGGCGTAGCTGGTCGGGCCCGTCGGGCTCAGAGCGGCGAACTGGTCGCCCATGCGCAGCGCTTCATTGAGGTACAGCTGCTCTTTCTTCAGGTGCCACATGACGGCGGCCGCCTGCAGCTGGCGGCTCGCTTCGTTGATGCGGTTGCGAATATCGGTTTGCTGGGCGTTCATCGCCGCCGTCATGGCGCCGGCGATCGCCAGCGACCAGCGCGCGTCCGACAAGGCCGGCATCGCCAGTATCTGCGCCTTGACTTCATTGCCCATGCGGCTGACGTACGGCACCAGCGCGGTCGAGCGCACGTACTTCCACCCGGACATCGGATCGAAGAACGACGGCGGCAGCGAACGCGGGTGGCCCTTGGCAATGATGCGGTTTTTCAATGTGGTGTTGTCGGGAACTTCGAACACGTTCGACAAGGCGGAGATGACGAAGGTGCGCGCCGCCGACCAGTCGGTCGAGCCGACCGGGCGCACGCGCCAGCTGTAGTTGCCCCTGGCCATTGCCGTGGTCGGCAAGTACCAGTTGCGCTCGACCACGGCGCTGACCGGTGCGGCGCCTTGCAAGGTGATCTCGATCTCGTATTGGGCCGGCCCCGCGGCATGGCGCGCCCACGTGAAGCCGGGCGGGTTTTGCGCCTGCACCTGGCCGTTCGCAGGGCCGGGTTTGACGACCAGCACGTCGCTGGACTGGGCCCAGTCGGCGCGCGCATTCATGCTGAGCAAAAGCACCGACAAGGCCAGCAGGCGACCGATCTCTCGACGTTGGAATTTCATGGGGGACTCCGAAAATGTTGAACAGAACTGAGGCGTGGCCTGATAGCGGCGCAGAATCGCGGGTTCGTGTCGCGGTGCTGCTGAGCACGAAATGATGTTACCGCAGTTCACATTTTCCGTACGGCAATTTATGTTGAAATCGGGAAGATATTTGAATGCGAATGCAGAAATCCAACACATGAGAAAGCAAATAATCATGAACGTTTTTGGACGTGAAAACGCGCTGGCGTTCGTGTCCAATATCTATCCGAAAACTGTGTTGATGCACTTGCCAACACCCAGGCCACGTATGGCGCCGTTCAGTGCTGGCGGCGCAGCGCGCGCATGCGTTTGTAGTAGCGCACGCAGTAGATGGCGAACGCCAGCGGCGCGTGGCGCGCATGGCGCCTGCGCACGCTGAATTCTTCTTCGCGCGCCATCACCTTGTTGGCCGACGACACGCTGCCCGGATGGTCGCGAAAGACGGCCAGCGGACGGTCGAGCGTGGCCGGCAACGAGAACGCCGCCAGGCGCAGCCACAGGTCGATGTCCATCGCGTATTTCAGGCGTTCGTCGAACACGCCGGCGCGGGCAAACAGCGACCGGCGCACGAACACGGCCGGATGCGGAATGAACGCCTTGCCGGAGGCGAGCGCGAAATAGCTGAACGGCTTGAGCGCAGGCGGGGTCGACACCGCGCCGTTCTTCAGCACGGCAATGCTGCCAAACAGCCAGTCGCAGCCGCTGGTGGCCAGCCGCGCCGCCACGTGCGCGAGCACGTCGTCGCTGGCGTAGTAGTCGTCCGAGTGCAGGTGGGCGATGAACTCGCCGCTGGCGGCGGCAATGCCTTCGTTCATCGCGCGGCTGATGCCGCCCCTGACGTCGCGCAGCAGTTTCTTGTTGCCCGGGTAGGCGTCGAGCATGGCGAGGGTGCCGTCGGTGGAGCCGCCGTCGACGAAGATGTGTTCGACGTCGTGGCACGTCTGGGCGCGCACCGACGCGAGCGTGTCGGCCAGGGTGGCGGCGCTGTTCCAGGTGCAGGTGACGATCGAAAAGGTGGGCGGCTTGCTGGACATGGGTTCAGTCGCGGTAGCAGTCGAGGATTTTGGGAACCGCATGGAAGACGTCGAGCGGCGACGTCGCCGGCAGCACCGGCGTAACGGGCGGCCGCGCCAGCGCGGCATTGAGCATGGCGACCATTTCCGTCATCGAGGTGGCCAGCTGCAGCTGGCCGTCGTACTGCTGATAGGCGGCCAGCTCGCGGTTGCCGCCGCGCGCCATCGCAATGCATGCCCTGCCGAGCGCGAGCGCTTCGAGCACGGTGGTCGCGCAAGGTTCCTCCAGCACCGACGGCACCACGCAGACGTGGCTGCCGGCGGTCAGGCCGATGACCTCCGGGTAAGGCTGCCAGCCGAGGAAGGCGACCTGGGCACCGGCGAAATCGCGTTCGAGCGCGGCGCGCTCGGGGCCGTCGCCGACGACCTTGACCTTTGCGGCCGGCGGCAATCGCGCGCGCGCGGCGGCGAGGAAGTCGCCAAAGCCCTTGCCGGCGTCGATGCGGCCGGCCAGCAACACCTGGCCAGCTTGCACCTGGCGGTGCGCCGCCAGTTTCGCCAGCAACGGATACTGGATGAAGTTGTGGATCACGCGGCAGCGCGACAAGTCGGCTGCAGGCAGCTGGCGCAGGAACTGGCGGCGCAGGAAGTCGGACACGAAGATGGTCTTGTGGCGGGCAAAGGCGCTGGCCGCCTGCGCGCGGTAGCGCAGCACCGCGTGCGCCGACACCTGCCGGCGCAGTGGCCCGGGCGCGGCATGGATGCAGCCGGCGCAGTCGCGCGCATCGAGGCGGGCGCAGGCGGCGCCGTCGCGAAAACGCAGGTGCGTGACGCATTCGCTGCCCTGGTCGTGGCGCGTCTGCACGAAGTTCAGCGCCGGGTCGAGGTACAGGCCGGCCATCGGCAGGTGGCCGTGGTAATGGACGACATCGAAACCGGCGGCGTGGCGGGCGATGGCGCGGCCGATCTTGCGGGCGAACCAGGGGCGCTTGTAGGGATTGAAGACGCCCATCTGCAATTCCTTCCAGCCCAGGTGGCGCAGCTCGAAGGCGGGAATGAAGCGCCCGCCAAAGCCGACCTGGGCGGCGGGATCGGGCGCGCCGGCGGCGCCGCTATCGCCGTCATTGCGGCCGAGGATGGCCACCTCGTGGCCGAGCGAAAGCAGTGCGTTGGCCAAGGTCACCACGTGCTTGCCAAGGCCGCCAACGCGCTCGCCGGGCAGGTCTTCGGACGCCATCAGGATCTTCATCAACTCCCCCGCAGCGGACGCCAGTACGCCTTGACATGGCGCCAGGCGCTGTCGCGGTCGTCCTTGTCGATGACGAACAGCATGCCGTGGGCGAACAGCAGCGCCGTGGTGGCCGCCAGCAGCCACGCGAAGTCGGCCGCCGAGCGGTCGAACAAATGCTCGGCCGTGCTGGCGCACAAGGCGACCGCGACGACGCCGGCCACGCTTGGCGCGTAGCCGCGCAGCACCAGCTCGCGCAGCCGGGTCGGCACTGTGCGCCCGTGCACGAAGCCGATGAAGACGGCCGAAAACAGCAGCGACACGGCCAGGTGCGCCCAGGCGGCGCCATCGATGCCCCAGCCGGCAACGCCGACGTAGATGACGGCCAGCCCGGCGCCGGCGCGCACCAGCGCGAACAGCCCCGACACGCGCGGATGGCCCATGCCGTCGTTGACCAACGACGGCAGGCTGGTCAGGGAATCGAGAAATTGCGACACTGCCATCACCGCCAGCACCAGCGCGCCCTGGCGCGCGAACTCCGGGTTCATCCAGTAGCGCAAGATCTGGTCGGCGAACACCGCCACCAGCACCATGATGGCGGCGTTGAGGAACACCACGTAGCGCGTCGCCTTCAGGTACAAGGTGCCCAGCCGCGCCAGTTCGCCGCTGGCCGACAGCGCGCTGGCAGCCGGAAACAGCACGCCGGACAGGCGGTACGTCAGGCCAAGCAGCCGGTTGGCCAGAGTCGAGGCGACCGTGAACCACGCCAGCGCGGTGACGCCGGCCAGCGCGCCGATGATCAGCTTGTCGGCGTGGGTGTAGGACAGCGAGGCGAAGCGGCTGAGGAAGGAATAGGCGGAAAAGCCGGTCAGCTGGCGGCGGATGGCGCGGCCCGGCCAGCGCAGCGCCAGGTGCGGCAGCAGCCGGGCGATGGATAGCCACAGCACCAGGCAGTGGACGGCGCTGGCGAGCACGCGCAGCAGCACCACCTCGAACAGGCCGAAGCCAAGCAGCAGCACGGCCACCGTCAGCAGCGGCACCAAGCTGCCGAACACGATTTCGATGGCGCTGACAATGTCGTAGCGCATCAGCGCTTGCGGCACGCTGTGCAGGTAGTTTTGCAGCTGGCCGATGAAAAAGCCGAGCGCGGCCAGCTTCAGCGTGGCGATCGCTTCCGGCACCAGCGCCGGCGGCACGCTGAACACGCCGGTGACGAGGTAGCCGGCGGCGCCGAACAGGCAGAGTGCGCCAAGCCCGCCGAGCAGCGCGTAGATGACTAGGCCGAAGCAGACGGTCTGGTCGATGCCGTGCTGGTCCTTGCGGGCGTTGAAGCCGGCGATGAACTTGACCGAGCCGGCGGTGACGTTGATGTCGATCACGGCGAAGTAGCCGACGATGGCGGTCACCAGCGAGTACACGCCGTAGCTGGCGTCGCCGAGGCGATGCACGACGATCGGCACCGTGGCCAGCGCAACGGCGGCCGGCACCAGCGCGCCGAGCAGGTTGGCAAAGGCATTCCTGGCCAGCCGCAAGGTCATCATGCCGGCGCCAGGTGGGCGCGCCGCGGCGGCACCTGCGCCGCATGCGCGCTGGCGCGCGCCGCGTGGCTGGCCGCCATCGCCGCGTACGGCAGCGCCAGGCAGATGGCCAGCATCTGGCTGGTGCGCACCTGCGGGAACGGCGTGCCAATCAGCATGTCGGGCAGCATGAACGCGATGCCGGCGACGCCGGCCGCGCCCATGCCGAGCAGCTCGGGCGGCAGCTCGCGCAGGGCGCGGCGGCTAAAGTGGATGAAGGCCCAGGCGGTGCCGGCCAGCAGCACCAGGCCGATCAGCCCGGTTTTCAGGCCGATATGCAGCACGCCGCTGTGGATGAACTGGCCGCCGTCGACGCCGGTTTGCCACGACACCCGCTGGTAGCCGGTGTAGCGGCCCCACGAGCCGATCCCGGTGACCGGGTTGGACAAGAAGTCGGCCAGCGCCAGCTTCAGCTCGAGCACCCGTTCGCTCTCGGCGCCGAAGCGGCGCGACTGCATGTCGTATAAAAAGCCGGACAGGCCCTGGCCGGCGCCCTTGGTCTGCGACAGCCGCTTCCAGGCGACGTAGACCAGCGCCGGCGCCATCAGCGGCAGGCCGGCGGCGACCAGCTGCAGCCGGCGCCGCCATGGAAAGCGCCACATGACGATCGCCAGCGCCAGCACGAAGCCGACCCAGGCGGTGCGCCGGTACGACAGCGCGATGCACAACGGCGTGGCCAGCAAGGTGAGCCACTCGATGGCGACCCAGAAGCGCGCCCGCTCGACCCGGGCGGTCTGGAACAGCTGCACCGCGGCGATCGAAAACGCCAGCGCGCACAGCAGGCTGTCGTTGATGTCGAAAAAGGTCAGCTTGATCTTGATCTCGTTCATGTTGGCGTAGACGTTGTTCGGGTCGCCGCCGCCAACGGCCCAGCGCGCCAGCCCGTACAGCGCACGGCCGAGACCGGCGAGCATGATGAAGCGGCCCAGCTCGACGACGTGCTCGCGGGTGCGAAAGCTCAGCAGCATCAGCGACACCAGCGGCGCCATCCAGACGATGTTGGAAAAACCGTTGGGCGAGAGCGCCGCGGACAGCTTCTTGTCGAGGAAGGTGGCGACCACGATGTGGCCAACGAGCAAGGCGAACCAGGCGAAGAACCACGGCCGCAGATTGCACGGCGGCGCGGCCTGGCGGCGAAAGCTGGCGCTGACCCTGGCGCAGCACCAGGCGCCCAGCATGTACCACAGCAGCAGCGCGAAATACAGCAGGCCGGAGCCGCGGCTGTACACGCCGGAGCCGTAGGAAATGATCGCCAGGTTGCCGTAGCTGGTCGAATTGAACAGGAAGAAGATGGCCAGGTAGGGATAGACCAGCAGCCGCGGCGCGACCATGCCGGCGCCGATGCCGACGACCGACAGCGCCATCAGCAGCAGCAGCACGGCGAACGGAATCGAAGCGTAGATGTAAGGGAGCAGTTCGTACATCGCGTCCTCGGGTCGGTGCGGTCAGCGGGTTGTCGGCAGCGTCGTCAATCAGCGGCAGGCGCCTAACCTGCCTGCGCCACCGCGCCGAGCAGACGCACCCGGTCCCTGGGCTGCAGCGCGTCGAGCATCTGGCCGACAAAGCGGTCTTGCAGCTTGTAGGCGCCGCCGGCGTCGGCCTGGATCGTCGACACGCGCACCAGCATGCCATCGGGAATCTTGCCCGACAGTCCATAAGCGAGGCGCTGCAGCTTGTGCTCGAAGCTCGACTTGACGGCCTTGTCGCCAACGGTGATCCAGTACGTGATCGGCTCGTTGCGGCTGTTCTGGCGCGCCACCAGGCGCTTGACCGGCACCTGGCCGTAGCGCGTGGCAAGAGCGCCGTCGCCCACCTTCAGCATGTCGAAGCCCTGGGCGACGTAACACACCTCCGGCAGGTGCACCTGCAGCGCACGGCTCTGGTCGCCGCCGTAGGCGATCGACAGCATCACGCGCTCGCCGGCCCGGTTGACGTAGGTGCGCGACAGCGTCTGGTCGTAGATTTTCTCGAGCACCGACTGGCGCTCGGGGTCGGCCTTGAGCGGCACGATCGAGGCGTCCACCGCCCAGTCGGCAAACGCGGCCGGAATCATCTGGTCGAGGCTGAACTGCGCCTGCTGCTGCGACAGCATCACCGTCGGCGTCAGGGCGCCCGTCAGCGCGGAGGTGGCGGCCATCGCCACGCCGAGCACGACGCTGGCGGTAAAGGCGCGGCTCATGGCGCACCCGCCGGCGCCGCTGCCCCTGCCGGCTTGCCGCGCCGCACCGCCAATTGCAGCGCCGAATCGACGCCGAGGATCAGCACCAGCGCGGTCAGGAACAGCACCATGCCGGCAAAGCCGTGCAGGAAACCCTGGCCGGCGGCGTCGCCGTAGTAATAGGTCACCAGGGTCAGCGTGACTACCCGCACGACGTTGGCGCAAAACGAAATGGGGATGATCAGGATCGCCAGTGCGACATTGCGCACCGCCGAGGTGTGGCGCACCACGTTCAGGTAAAACAGGCCGAGCGCCTCGAGCGTGAGCAGGGTCTGCAAGCCGGCGCAGGCGTCGGCCACCAGCAGCTGATACTGGCCGATCTGCAGCACCACGCCGGAGCGGCCGATCGGATAGCCGGCCACAAACAGCAGCTGTTCGGTCACGTACGACACCGCCATCTTCATCGGCAAGGTCAGCGCCGCCACCAGTTCGCTCGGCAGCGGCACCATGAACAGCATGAAGAAGAACGGGAACCACAGCAGGCGGAAGGCGGCCAGGCCGCGCTTGACGACGATGATGGCGGCCATCACGCACAGGATCGAGCTGACCTCGAACATCAAGATGCTCTGGGAGCGGCCCAGCAGGTGCAGCGCCAGCCCGATGGCCAGCAGCGGCCAGCCAAGCGAGCTCGGCTGCGCCGGCAGCGCCAGCACGGCCGGCCACTTGCGCCAGATCAGCCACAAGGTCAGGGCGAAGATGATCGGCCCGTGGCCCTGCTCTTCGCCAATCCAGGCGCCGGCAAACAGGTTATCGAAGGTCGGCGCGAACAGCACCACCAGGCCGGCCAGCACCGGCCACCACTCCGGCATGGCCGCGCGCAATTGCGTGCGCAGCTGCGCGCGCGACTGCGCCCGCTCGTGTGCGCTCGGCAGCGCCGCGTCGGCGGCGGGCCGGGTGGGGGCCTGGGCAGCCATCAGAAATCCACCACCACCGAGCCGACCACCGCAGCGCCGGCTTCGCCCAGCTGCGCGGCCATGCTGGCCAGCGCCGTCATGCGGGTGCGGTCCTTGCGCGCCACCAGCAGCACGCCGCCGGCGCGCGCCGCCACCGCGACCGCGTCCGCCCCGGACGAATACGGCGCGACGTCGTACAGCACGACGTCGTAGCGCGCCTCCAGAAGGGCGTTGAGGTTGGCAAACGCATCGCGGCTGAGCAGCTCCAGCGGATTCGGCGGCAAGGTCCCGGACGGCATCACCGACAGGTCGGCGAACGACGCGATGCGGCCGATGACATCGAGGTCGGCGCGCCCGGCCAGCAGGTCCGACAGTCCCTGGCGCGGCGTCAGCGCGAACACGTCCTGCTGGCGCGGGCTGCGCAGGTTCGCATCGACCAGCAGCGTTTGTTCGCCGAGCTGGGAAAACACCACCGCCAGGTTGGCCGCGAACAGGCTGGCGCCATCATCGGGGTCGGCGCCGGCGATGGCGAGTGCCTTGTGGCCGTGGCCGAACCAGCGCAGCATCAGCTGGCTGCGGATGGCGCGCAGCGCTTCGACCTGGGCGCTGAACGGCTCGAACGCGGCCACCAGCTTCGGCGACAGCGCCGACTGGCCCTTCTGCAGGTACGGATAGGCAAACTGGCGCGCCAGCACCTGCTGGATGTCCGCTTCGCTGACCAGGCCGAGCCGCACTGCCGCCTCGCCGAAGCGGATGCCAAGCTCCTTCTGGGTGCGCAGCACGCGCTCGGCCGCGTCGGCGGTGAGCTTGCCGGCGTCGACGAGCAGCGCGCCCATGCGCGAAGCGGCGTTGTCGTTGTGAACAGGTTCTGCGGCGACGGCCGCGTTGAGCACAGGAGAGTTCATCGCAGTGTCCATGGTCTAGGTTATTCGCAGGCGGCGCGGCAGCGCCAGCGCACCGAGGCCGAGCGGGCGCCGGCGCGGCTGGCGCCATTCGACGGTGCCGAGCACCGGGATGCCGAGCAGGTCCTTCATGTCGCCGGCCGAACGCACCGGGCGGTTCATCATTTCGATCAGCAGGCTGATGCCGACGCCGAGCACGGTGCCGAGCAGCACCGACACGAGCGTGTTGAGCAGCACGCGCGGCCCGGACGGCTCGATTGGCGCGACCGCCGGGTTCAGGATCGAGATGTCGGACTGCTCCGACGAGGCTTCGATCTTGGTCTGCGACAGGCGCTGCGAGGCGGCGTCGAAGGCGCGCTGGGCGCTGTCCATGTCTTTGAGCAGCACGCCGAGTTCGTCGCGCGCCCGGTTCAGTTCGAGCACCCTGACCTTTTGCGCCGCCAGAGCGCCGCGCAGCTCGCCTTCGCGCTGGCGCAGCACCGCGGCGTTGTTGCCGACGCTGCGCGACACCGACCCCAGGGCGGCATTGAGTTCGGCGCGCATCTTGTCGGTTTCGGCCTTGGCCGAGATGAAATGCGGATGGTTTTGCCCGAGCCGCTGCCCCAGTTCGGCCAGCTTCGCTTCGGAACCGCTGACGCCGACGCGCAGGTTCTGCACCAGCGCATTGCTGGCCACGTCCGGCGAATCGGCCGCCGCCCCGCTGGCCACGCGCTGGCGCGAGTTCGCTTCGATCGACTGGTTCTGCGCCGCCACCAGCTGCGCCGACAAGTCGGCCAGGCGCGCCAGTTCGGTGTCGACGCGGTTGAAGTCGAGGCTGACGATGCCCTTTTCCTGCTGGTACTTCGACAGGCGCGCCTGGGCATTTTCGACGTTGTCGCGCAGCAGCTTGGTCTGTTCGTTGAAGTACACCGACGCTTTTTTCATCGGCTCGGTTTTCAGTTGCACGGTGATGCGCTGGTACTCGTCGGCAAAGGAATTGGCCACCGCCGATACGAAGTCCGGGTCGACACCCTTGAAGCTGATCTCGACGACGCTGCTCTCGCGCGAGGGCATGATCTCGAGCTTGCGCAGCAGCAGGTCGGCCAGCCAGTCGCGCACGCTGCCGCGGCCGTCGGTGGTGGCGTTGAACTGCGCCAGGATGGCCGGGCTGCTGGCCAGCTTGAGTGCGTCGACCACGCGCAGCGCGACGTTCTTGCTGCTGATGATGTCGATCTGGGTCGCCATGTAGCCCGGCAACAGCTGGCCGGGCATCGTCAGTCCGGTCAGCGGATCGACGCCCTTGTAGTTCAGCAGCACCGACGCGGTCGCCTTGTAGGTTTTTTGCTGCACCAGGCTAAATGCCAAGGTCAGCACGACCGTTGCGGCCAGCACGGCGAAGATGATTTTTTTCCTCGCCAACATGATCAGCAAGAATTGACGGACATTCATGGGCACTCCCGATTACGGTAAAGGATCAGCCGGCGGCTCAGAACCAGCTCTCGCGCACCGTGATGACGTCATCGACCTGCACCAGGTCGCTGTGCTTGACTTCGAAGGTGGACGGATTGCCGCCGGCGTCGCGGCGGGTGATGCGCAGGCCGTTGTTGCTGCCGCGCGCGGTCAGCCCGCCGCCGGCCGACAAGGCCTGCAGCACCGTCATGCCGCGCTCGATGCGGAACGCACCGGGACGCTGCACTTCGCCGACGATGTAAAAGCGCGGCGCCCGCTCGACGAAGATCATGTCGCTGCCGGCCACCTCGAGGTCGGCATCGAGGGCGCCCGAGCGCACCATCTGGATCACGTCGATACTGGAGCGGGTGGTCTTGCCGTCGCGTGTGCGCACCAGGCTGACAGTGTCGCCACCGTCGGCGGCGATGCCGCCGGCCAGCGCCAGCATGTCGAGCACGCTGCGCTTGCCGTCGACCGGATAGCGCCCTGGCTTGTTGACCTGGCCAAGCACCGACACCTGCTGGCTGGCCAGCAGCGCGACGATGATGTTGACCTGGGCCTTCTTCAGGTAGCCGCCGGACTCGAGCATCCCGGCGATCTTTTTCTCGGCGGCGGCGACCGTCAGGCCGCCGACGCTGACCTGGCCGAGCAGCGGGAACGTCACGGTCCCCGCTTCGCTGACGCGCGTCTCGAGGCTGAGGTCGGGATTGCCATAGACCGACATGCGCAACACGTCGCCGGCGCCGAGCGGCACTTCGGCGGCGAGCGCCCCAGAACACGACAACACCAGTACCGCCGCCGTTAACCACTGTATCAATCGCTTCATGATGGCTCCCTTTTTTGTTGAATGGTTCAGGCGGCGGCTTACTTCAGGCCCGCCACGCCGCGTTCTAGCGCCGCCTTCGCCGCCGCCGACGGCGCCGGCGCGGCGGGGGCCGCCGCCGCCGGCGCGACGGCAGGTACGACGGCAGGCGCACCGGCAGGCGACTCGGCGGCCGGCGTGGTGTCCAGCGCCATCGACTTGTTCAGGTATTCGATCTTGGCACTGGCGCGCAGGCGCGCCAGTTCGGCCGCGGCGCGCTCCTTGTTGCGCTTGTTGATGAGAAACTGTTCGATCTGCTGGGCTGCGACGTCGAGCGACACCGGCGCGTCGCGCACCTCGGCGATTGAAATGATCAGGCTGCGCTCACCTTCCTTGACGATGAACAGCTGGCCTTTTTGCATGCCGAGCAGGCGGGCCGACATTTCAGGGCTGAGGTCGGTGGTGCTGCGCGTGACTTGCGTGCGGCCGAACTTGACCTTGTTCGTTTCCATCCAGGCCGCGATATCGTCAAGCGACTTGGCGGTGTCGGCCGTCGCCTTCAGTTGCGGCGTCAGGTCGGCGCTGGCGATCACCAGTTCCTGCAGGCTGAACTGCTTACGGCGGGTGAAGAACTGCGGGTTGTTGTTGAAGTACGCTTCGACCTCCGCGCGCGTGGGCCGCGCCACGTTGCCGATCCGATGCTGCATATATTGTTGCGCCACGATCAGCGCCTTGGCGCGCTCGATTGCCTGTATCACCTTCGGGTCGCGGTCGAGCTTTTCGGCGGCCGCGGCGTTTTGCAGCAGCTGGCGGTCGATCAGCGCCTGCAGCAGCTGCTTGCTGGCCGCTTCCTGCTGCGCGGGTCCGACGCCGGCGCGCTGCAACTCCTCGTTGAGCTGCAACACGGTAATTTCGGCGCCGTTGACGCTGGCGAGTGCCTGCCCGGGCTTGCTGTCCTTGGGCTTGCTGCCGCACGCCGCCAGCGCGGCTGCGGCGAGGATCAGGACGGCGCAGCGCAGCGGGCCGACGGGGGGGTGATGGGGGTCTCGTGTTCTCATGTCTGTTAGGGTGGCGTCGTTCAAGATAGGTTCCTCGGCTGTGGGCACGAATAAAAAGTTCACCGCTCGTGTTTGAAGGCCGTCAATACAACTTGTTAGTGTCGAGAAAGGAGCGGTATGCGTGTTGTAATCCGACATCGAGCGGCATGCGCGCGGACCAGCCGAGCGAGGTCAGCTTGGAGACGTCGAGCAGCTTGCGCGGCGTGCCGTCCGGCTTGCTCGGGTCGAACACGATCTGGCCGTCGTAGCCGACGGTCTTGCCGATCAGGCTGGCCAGTTCGCCGATGGTGGTGTCGCTGCCGGTGCCGACGTTTAAGTGCGAATGCATCGGATCGGTGTTGGCGTGATAGCTGGCCGGGTCGAGCTGCATCACGTAGACGCTGGCGGCGGCCATGTCGTCGACGTACAAAAATTCGCGCATCGCCTTGCCGCTGCCCCAGATCACGACCTCGCCGGCGCCGACGATCTTCGCTTCGTGGAAGCGGCGGATCAGCGCCGGGATGACGTGGCTGTTTTGCGGGTGGTAGTTGTCGCCAGGGCCGTACAGGTTGGTCGGCATGACGCAGCGGTAATCGGTGCCGTACTGGCGGTTGTAGCTCTCGCACAGCTTGATGCCGGCGATCTTGGCCATCGCATACGGCTCGTTGGTCGGTTCGAGGATGCCGTTCATCAGGTATTCTTCGCGGATCGGCTGCTCCGCCAGGCGCGGGTAGATGCACGAGGAGCCGAGAAACAGCAGCTTGTGGACGCCGTTGCGCCACGCCTCGTGGACGACATTGGCCTGCACCATCGTATTGTCGTAGATGAACTCGGCCGGATAGGTGTTGTTGGCGTGGATGCCGCCGACCCGCGCCGCGGCCAGGTAGATCTGGTCGATGTGCTCGGACTGGAAGAAGGCGCGCACCTGGGCCTGGTCGGTGAGCTCGAGTTCGGCGCGGCTGCGGGTGACGATGTTGGTCAGCCCTTGCGCGTGCAAGGCGCGCACGATGGCCGAGCCGACCAGCCCGCGATGGCCTGCCACAAAGATGCGGGGTTGCGCAGTATGCATGGCATCACTCCAGCGAAATTGCGACGTTGTTGCCGTGCGAGGCGAGCAGCCTGTGGCGGCGCGCGGCGTCGAGGTCGTGCGCGACCATTTCTTGCACCATCGCTTCGAAACTGGTTTGCGGCGTCCAGCCGAGCTGCTCGCGCGCCTTGCTGGCGTCGCCCAGCAGTGTTTCGACTTCGGCCGGCCTGAAGTACTGTGGATCTATCGCAACTATCGGCTGCCCGACCTTTGCGCCACTGCACCTCTCATCAATGATAGAAGATATAAGCCCGCGTTCATTGACGCCGCTCCCTTCCCACGCGATTTGCATGCCGAGTTCACGGGCGGCGACCTCGACGAAATGCCGCACGGAATATTGGCGTCCGGTGGCGATGACGTAGTCTTCAGCCTCGTCCTGCTGCAGCATCAGCCACTGCATCTCGACGTAGTCGCGTGCGTGGCCCCAGTCGCGCAACGCGTCGATATTGCCGAGATAGAGGGTGCGCTCGAGGCCTTGCGCGATGTTGGCCAGCGCGCGTGTGATCTTGCGCGTGACAAAGGTCTCACCACGACGTGGCGACTCGTGATTGAACAGGATGCCGTTGCAGGCGTACATGCCGTACGCCTCGCGGTAGTTGATGGTGATCCAGTAGGCGTACAGCTTGGCAACGGCATACGGACTGCGCGGATAGAACGGCGTACTCTCGCGCTGCGGCGTTTCGCGCACCAGGCCGTACAGCTCGGAGGTCGAGGCCTGGTAGAAGCGCGTGCTGCGGTGCATGCCGAGCAGGCGCAGTCCCTCGAGCAGGCGCAAGGTGCCGATGGCGTCGACGTCGGCCGTGTACTCGGGCGACTCGAACGACACCGCGACGTGGCTCATGGCGCCGAGGTTGTAGACCTCGTCGGGGCGCACCTGCTGCAGGATGCGCGTCAGGTTGGAGCCGTCGGTCAGGTCGCCGTAATGGAGGAAGAAATTTGGCGCCGGCGCGTGCGGATCCTGGTGCAGATGGTCGATCCGCTCGGTGTTGTACAGCGACGCGCGGCGGCGGATGCCGTGCACCTCGTAGCCCTTGGCCAGCAGGAACTCGGCGAGGTAGGAGCCGTCCTGTCCGGTAACGCCCGTGATGAGTGCTTTTTTCATGATTGACCGATCCCGAAGTAAATAGGTCAGTGCGCGTTGTCGCGTGCCAGCACAACCTTGACCGTCCTTAAAATAATCCACAGGTCCAGCCACACCGACCAGCTACGCAGATAGTCGAGGTCGTACTGGATGCGGGCTTGCATCTTGTCGAGGGTGGCGGTCTCGCCGCGCAAGCCGTTGACCTGGGCCCAGCCGGTGATGCCCGGCTTGACCTTGTGGCGCAGCATGTATCCCTTGATCAGCTTGCGGTACTGCTCGTTGTGCGAGATCGCGTGCGGGCGCGGACCCACGATGCTCATACGGCCCTGCAAGACGTTGATGAACTGCGGCAGTTCGTCGAGCGAACTGCGGCGCAGGAAGGCGCCGATCGGGGTGAAGCGCTGGTCGTTGCGGCACGCCTGCACAACGGCGCCGTCGTCGGCCGCCACTTTCATCGAGCGAAACTTGTAGACGATGATTTCCTCGCCGTACAGGCCGTAGCGGCGCTGGCGGAAGATCACCGGCCCGGGCGAAGTGAGGCGGACAGCGAGCGCGGTGGCGAGCATCAGCGGCGACACCAGCAGCAAGATGGCGAGCGAGAACACGATATCGCTGGCGCGCTTGATGGCGCTGTTGAGGCCCATGAACGGCGTCTCGCAGATCGCCACCACCGGCATGCCGCCGACGTTGTCGAAGCGCGCCTGCATCAGGTCGAAGATGTAGATGTCCGGCAGAAAATAGACCGAGGCGGTGGTGTCCTGCAGTTCGTCGAGCAGCTTGCGGATGCGCGGCTGCGCCGAAATGGGCTGGCTGATGAAGATCAGCTTGATGTTCTGTTCGCGCACGAAGGTGGCGATATCGCCCATGTTGCCAAGGATCGGATGGTGCAGGCCTTGCGGGTGGCGCTCGTCGGTGCGGTCGTCGAAGAAGCCGCGCATGTGCATGAACAGGTTCGGGTGCTTCTCGCAGATGTCGGCAAACTTGATGCCGACGTTGTTGGCGCCGATAACGACCACCGAGCGCACTTCGCTTCTCTTGTCGGGTCCGCCGGAGACGCGGCGCACCAGGATGTGGCTCACCAGCATGGTGACCGGCGTGGCGACGAACCAGGCGAGCATGACGCGCTCGTCGTAGTAATAGTAGAGGCCGCTGGCGGAGCCGACGAACAGCAGCACGGCGATCGTGATGCACCAGCCGAACACGGTATCGCGCGCATAGGCGAGCATGCGGCCGCTGCGCCAGGTGCGGTAAGGATCGATGTGCTGGTACACCGCCGACGAGATGAAGAACGCCAGGATCATCAGCACCAGCGAGTAGCCGCTGAAGGTCTCGTGGTACAGCATCGACGACAGGTACAGCGTGCCCATGATGATCAGCGGATCGAGCACGCGCTGAAAAAAAGAGATGAGCGGGATGTCGTTGACTGTCATTTTGCTGTTTAGAACTGCGCCGTGACGTTAACCTGGATGCTGTTCGACGAAAATTGTTGCGTGCCCAGCGCAGCCGATCCGGAACGCGCCTGGTGCGCCAGCGCCGCGCTGACCTGCACCGACTGGCGCGGCGACCAGGTGGCGCGCACGCTGGCCGTGCGCAGCGAATCCTGCAGGCGGCCGCGGCTGACGACCGGCAGCAAGCGGGCGTTGTAGTTGCGCCGTTCGTAGGCGGCGCTGGCGTCGACCTTGAGCTTGGCGGTGGCGTCCCACGTGAGGCCGGCGCTGACGCCGTTGTTGCGGGTGTAGCTGACCAGCGGGCTTTCGATCGGCGCGAAGTCGCGCCACAGCGAGGCCTTGTAGCTGAGCACGCTGTTGCGCTTGTGGGTGGCGTTGACCCGGCCCAGAAAGCCGCTGGTGTCGTCGCCCAGCGCCGGCTGGCGCCGCTTGACCCAGCCGGCCAGCGCCTGCACGTTGGTGCTGCCACTGGCGACCCACAGCACGCGCGCCTTGATCTCGTCCTGCTCGTAGTCGTCGTTGATGACCTGCTGGCCGAACGGACGCCGGTTCGGATAGTTGCCCTTGACGTGGCGCGCCACCAGCCCGATCTCGCTGCCGCTGGGCGGCAGGTAGTCGGCGCCGACCTCCCAGCTCGTTTCGGTGCGGTCGTTGTAGCGCTGTTCGATCAGCTCGTAGTCGAATTTTTCGCGTTCGGCGGCGGCGCGCACGCGGTAGCTGGGATGGAAGCGCCAGGCACCGTCGAAAAAAGTGCGGCGCTGCTCGCGCAGGTTGCGCCGGTCACTGCGAAAATCGGTGTAAGGCGCCAGCGTCTGGTTGTAGAAAGTGCCGAGCGTGCCTTCCCAGTGGTTGCCGACCTGCCAGTTCCACTTCGCCTGGAAGTCCTTGCCGTCGTAGTCGAGCTGCTTGAAATGCTGGAACTTGACCTTCGACAGCTTGGCGTGCCCGCTGAGGCGCTGGCGGCTGTAGGTGTGATCGAACAGCAGGCCGGCGTCGGCCTGGTACCACGAGTCGCCGAACTGATTGTCGAACGCGGGTGCGCCGTCGGGCACGCGCAGCAGGTTGTCGTCATGGCCGTAGCCGAGTCCCCCATAGACATGCAGCGCGTTGCCAGGCGCGCCGGCGGCGGTAGCGCTGTAGAGCGCGGCGATCAGGCATAGGCGGCCAACGCGGGTGCGGCGCCGGGAGAGCAAACTGGTTTGGTTTGGAAGGTGGCTCAGCATTTTTCGTCATCGTCAACGTGAACAAACTGCTGGTCACCGAACCTCTACCAATAGGACCAGCTCCCCGTGTACACCACCCAAACCCCGAGCAAACCGTTGGTCACAGCATGGGCCAGGATGGGCGACCAGATCGTGCGATGCCGCATAAATAGTGCAATATATGCAAGCCCGGCGACGATCCCCGCCAGCCACAGGTTATGCTCGAATCCGAACAGCACGGACGTGATAATGACGCTTCTCGCGCTCACTTGAGATGGCTCAACAGATTGGAAGTCGGAGGCGTCGATCCAGCGCATCAGAAAGGAGCGCCAGAACAACTCTTCCATCACGGGAACGACCAGCGCGGCGCCGGCGATGCGCACCGCGACCAGCGGCCAGTCGATGAGCCCGGCGGTGGTCGGGTCAAAGCCGGCCGGCGTGCCGATCGTCATCCAGCCGGCGCCGAGGTTGACCCACAGCACCAGCACGATGACGCCGACAACGACGGCCGTCAGCGCGGCGCGCGCCGGCAAGCGCCAGCTGGCCAGCTCGGAATATTCGCGCCAGAAATAGGCCAGCACCAGCACCACGGCGCCGACCTTGACGGCGTACAGCCAGCGCAGCTCGGCCGCGCTGAAGCCGAGCCGGCCGAGCACATCGGCGATACCGATGAACAGCATGTAGGTGAGGAACGGCAGGATGCGCGCCCAGGCGGCGCGACTTAACATCGGGGCGCCGCCGCGCGATGCGGCAAGGCCAGGGGCGTCATGCTCGGACATGGTTCTCCATTTCCAGGCATGCGCCCGGCACTCAGTACTTTATTCGCCCTTCGAACGGGCCTCGATCAATTCCCATTTTTCCAGAGCGACCATCAGCAAGTCATCGATTTCCGCAAAGCGGGCGTTGATGCGCTTGGCGTCGGCCGGATTGGTCTTGTAGAAGTCGGGGGCGTTGAGCTGTTGCGTGATGGCAGACTGTTCGTCTTCCAGGCTGGCGATCAGCAGCGGCAGTTCTTCCAGTTCGCGCTGCTCCTTGTAGCTCAGCTTGACCTTCTTGGCCGCTTCCTTCGGCGCGGCCGGCGCCGGTCCCTTGGCCGCGGCGGCAACCGGCCTGGCGGCCGGCGCCTGCGACTTGACGCGCTCCCAGTCGGTGTAGCCGCCGACGAATTCGCGCCACATGCCCTCGCCTTCGGCGACGATGACCTGGGTGACGACGTTGTCGAGGAAGGTGCGGTCGTGGCTGACGAGGAACACGGTGCCGGTATAGTCTTCCAGCAATTCTTCGAGCAGTTCGAGCGTGTCGATGTCGAGGTCGTTGGTCGGCTCGTCGAGCACCAGGCAGTTGGCCGGCTTGGCGAACAGGCGCGCCAGCAGCAGGCGGTTGCGCTCGCCGCCGGAGAGCGACTTGACGGGCGAGCGCGCCCGTTCCGGCGCGAACAGGAAGTCGTTCAGGTAGCTCATCACGTGCTTCTTGGCGCCGTTGATCTCGACCCAGTCGCTGCCTGGCGCAATGGTTTCCATCAGGCTGTCTTCTTCATTGAGCTGGGCGCGCATCTGGTCGAAGTACGCCACTTGCAGCTTGGTGCCGAGCTTGATCTTGCCACTGTCGGCGGCCTCTTCGCCAAGGATCATTTTCAGCAAGGTGGTCTTGCCGGCGCCGTTGGCGCCAATCAGGCCGACCTTGTCGCCGCGCAGGATGGTGCCGGTGAAATCGCTGACGATCACCTTGTCGCCGTAGCTCTTCGATACGTTCTCGAGGTCGGCGACGATCTTGCCGGAGCGGTCGCCCGAGGTCACGGTCAGGTTGACCTGGCCCTGCTGCTCGCGGCGGGCGGCGCGCTGCACGCGCAGCGCTTCGAGGCGGCGCACGCGGCCTTCGTCGCGCACGCGGCGCGCCTTGACGCCCTTGCGGATCCACACTTCTTCCTGCGCGAGGAACTTGTCGAACTTGGCCGCTTCGACCTCTTCGATTTCAAGCTGCTCGGCCTTGCGGGTCTGGTAGGCGCTGAAGTTGCCTGGATACGACAGCAGCTTGCCGCGGTCGAGTTCGATGATGCGGGTAGCGACGTTGTCGAGGAAGGAGCGATCGTGGGTGATGAACAGCACCGAGCCCTTGAAGTCGCGCAGCAGGCTTTCGAGCCACATGATGGACTTGAAATCGAGGTGGTTGGTCGGCTCGTCGAGCAGCAGCACGTCCGGCGCCGATACCAGCGCGACGGCCAGCGCGACGCGCTTTTGCATGCCGCCCGACAAGGTGCCCATCAGGGAGGCGCCGGCCAGGTTCAGGCGGTCGAGCGTGGTGTCGACCTTGTTCTGCATGCTCCAGCCGTCGGTCGCGTCGAGCTTGACCTGCAGGTCGTGCATGCGGTCCATCAGCGCGTCGTCGTCGCCCTGGCCGAACTGGCCGGTCAGTTCCTCGTACTCGGCCAGCAACGCCGCCTGCTCGCCCATGCCGGCGGCCACCGCGTCAAATACCGACATCGATGGATCGAAGGTCGGCTCCTGCTCCACATAGGCGATCTTGATGCCCTGCTGCATGACGAGCAGGCCATCGTCGAGCTTGAACTTGCCCGAAATGGTCTTCAACAGCGACGATTTGCCGGTGCCGTTGCGGCCGATCAGGCCGACGCGTTCAGTGGGTTCAAGGGAAAATTCCGCGTGATCGAGCAACGCGACGTGGCCGAACGCAAGTTGCGCCGACGATAGAGAAATAACAGCCATATGAGTGCAGAGTGCCCGGCACGAGAGCTTTTCGGGGAGAAAAGCGAGGCCGGAAAAATGAAAGAAGCGTGCATTGTACCGACTGTTGGCCGGCTAGTCGCAAATGATGCCGAAAGGTCGGCTATAATTGCGCTCGATTCACGACACCGGACGGCCGCGCGCCGTCGCGATCGCCGAATTGCAGGCTTGTCCTGCAAATGCCCGCCGGTCACCCGGCGTGGTGAGCGTCCTCTCCGTAGCACAATGGATAGTGCACATGCCTCCTAAGCGTGGGATACTGGTTCGATTCCAGTCGGAGGGACCACAGGGCGCACATGCCAGGTCAACGACATACCGATACGCTCGGGTCGAAAGGCGGCAGCGCCATGCCAATACAGTATTTATCAGCGTTGACCGCCAAGCCGCGCACCGGCCAGGCCGATCTGCACATCGGCGTCATTTTGACGCTGGTGGCGGGCGCGCTGAATGCCGGCGGCTTTCTCGCCATCGGCCAGTACACATCGCACATGACGGGAATGGTGTCGACCTTTGCCGACCAGGTCGTGCTGCGCAACTTCGCACTGGCCGGCGTCGCCGCCACTTCCTGGATTGCGTTTGTCGGCGGCGCCGCTTCCACCGCCTTGATGGTCAATTATCTGCGGCGCGCTGGAATGCCCAATTTGTACGCCGTACCGCTATTGATCGAGGCGGGCCTGATACTGCTGTTCGGCGCATTCGGCGGCACGCTCAAGAAACACGAACTGGTCGACGTATCGCTGGCGGTAATTACGCTGTGCTTCACGATGGGACTGCAAAACGCGCTGATCACGAAAATATCGCGCGCTGAAATACGCACGACGCACCTGACCGGATTGACGACCGACCTGGGTATCGAAATCGGCAAGCTGATTTACTGGAACCGCTATCAGGCTGGCGATAAGCGGGTGGCGGTCAAGGCAAACCTGGACAAGCTGCGGATCCATCTCACGCTGATCGCATCATTCCTTATCGGCGGCATCGCCGGCGCGCTCGGTTTTAACTACGCTGGCTATATTTCGACGGTGCCGCTGGCGCTGGCGCTGGCCGCCATATCGATTGCACCGGTGCTAAGCCGACGTTGAAGCGCCGATCAGGAGGCAACGCCGCCAGCAGGCGGTTTCGGCACTTTCGAGGCGCCGGGCGTCTTCTGATTTGCCAGGGCCAGGAACTTCTCCCAATCGGCAGCGGCGGCGGGATCGAGAAATTCGAGTCCCACCACATTTCCCATCGCGTCATAGTCGGCGATCACGTTATCGTCGAGCTGGTTCGACGTGGCGACCTTGCCCCGGCTGATCTCGCGATAGCTTTCTTTCTCGGATGAATCGATCGACATCGTCTTTTCCTCCCAATTTAGGGCGAGTGCAGCCGCTAGCGGCCGGGGTCGAGGCGGCCGCGTATCCAGGCCGATACGAGCCGGTTGCCATCAACGATCAGGTGCATTGAACTGTTGCCGTTGTCATAAGTGCGGGAACATTGTCGAGTTCCATTGGCCTGAACGAAATAGTTTCCGCCGGCCACGCACCAGTTGACGTTGGCGACGGTCAGGCCCCGTTGCTCCAGACGCTGGCGCCCATGATTGGTGACGAAGAATGGCATGATGCCCGCCTTCCGCTGGTAGCTGAATCAATATAGATCAACAAGAGCGGTCGGTAAAGGCGAAACAAGCAGATCCGCCTGGCGGCCACGCTGCGCTGTTTGATGCGCGCTCCGATTTGCTCGCATGTTCACAGTCAAGGGTGCGCCAAGCGCAGCCGGCGTGCCAGCTATTCGTGCTTAGCATCACGTTTCGCGCCTGCTTGTGCTAATTGCCGCCGGCACGGGTTGCGCCTGCTTGCCTTGCTTCGCGCGGGGCTGCAGCGCCGCGGCCATTGCGACCAAGGTCAGCGTCACCCCTGCGGCCAGGGCGATCTTCAACGTCAGCGACAACGTCGACACCTGCGTCAGCAAAATGTTGTTGAGGATCGCGGCGAGCACGAACAGTGCGACCGCCGCCACTGCCCACTTGCGCCCGCGCGTGGCGCTAAAGTGCTTGACGTCAGCAAGTACGAACGGCGCCTGTGGATCGCTCTGGACGACATCGGCGGGACGCCAGCCGGTGCGGCGCCACCAGATCGCCAGCCGGTCGACGGGACGGCGCGCGCGGCCCGCATCGCGCCACACATCGGCGAACCAGGAAAACTGCGCCCACACCGGGTTCCAGCTATGAAAGGGCTTGCGCACGCCATACACGCACGGTTCGGTTTCGTCGACCCAGGTGCCGAACAGCCGATCCCAGATCATGAGGGTCGCGCCATAGTTGCGATCGAGGTAGATATCGTTGACGGCATGGTGGGCGCGGTGCGCGCTGGGCGTGTTGAGAATGCCTTCGATCAGCGGCACCTTGGCGATCATGCGCGTGTGGATCCAGAACTGGTAGAACTTGCTGAACGTGAGCACGGTGATGAATACTTCCACCGGGCAGCCCAGCAGCGCCAGCGGCAGGAAGATCGGCATATGGACCGTGTCCTGGAACGCGCCCTGGCGCAGCGCAGTGCTGAGATTGTATTCCTCGCTCTGATGGTGCGGCGAATGCACACCCCATAAAAAATTGATCTCGTGCGACCAGCGGTGCGCCCAGTAATACAGGAAATCGAGCAGCACGAAAAACATCACCCACGTGAGCCAGTTGCCGGCGTCGAAATGCAGCAGCGCATAGCGCTGTTCGATGAAGGCGAACAGCAGCACGGCCGCCGCCTTGGTGAATACCTCCACCGTCACGGTCCACACGCCGCAGCCGATGCTCGCCAGGCTGTCGGCGAGCGCGTAGGCAGGCACGCGGCGGCGGCGCGCGACCCACAGTTCGAGGGCGATCAGGGCAAAGAAAACCGGCGTGGCGGCTGCCACCAACGCATTGTTATCGAGCATGGATTCATTTTCCCCGGAAGAACTCATGCAACGATAGCGTGTATTGGCGAAAAGTCAACCAATCATCGCCAGCGCAAGCTTGCTCCCCTTGTGAATGCGCATCCCAACATTGTGATTCGCCGCTAGCCTGTGTGCTGCGTTGCCTGGGCAGCGACCATGACGAAAAAGGGGAACAATATGGAACCGGCGCGACCGCTCAACAATCCAGCGGGGCGTCGATTGCGGGCGGTGGCGAACCGCCCTATGATGGCGGCATGGAGCATCGCATGACTGCCCTCGAGACGCGTTTCGATACCATCCTGCCGACTTTGGCAACCAAAGCGGATGTGGAAATATTGCGGGCCGAAATCGATACGTTACGGATATCCATGAAAGCAGATTCCGCGGCTATCCGAGCCGAACTCGAGAATACCGCATTGCGCATGGAAGTGAAGTTCCACGAACTTCGCGGGGACATGCACGAGATGCATGCCAGTATTAAAACGTGGATGTTGGGGACGGTGATCAGCATGACCGGCATCGTGCTTGCCGCCGTTGTCGCGATTAGCCAGATCCATCGGATCACCACGCCGGTTGCCGCCGCCCAACCGACGCACAACGCGGCTCCGGCAAGCCCCAGATAGCGTCATCAGGCGCCAATCAGCGCGCCTTGCTCAGCGATAGCGACGTCGGCCTCATCGCTGGCGTTTCTTTTCGCGCGTCGCCGCCATTGCTTGCTTCCCGCTCGAGTACCAGATGCTGTGCAGACGTGCCGCCAGAAACGCCGAGTTCGTCGAACGCCTCCATCGCTTCGAGCAGAACCGCCTGCTGCGCATCCATGAACTTTCCGTACGCCGCGTCGAGCACGAAGAACACCAGTTCAAATTCGAGCGCGTCCTGCGTCACTTTTTTAAGGTGGACGCGGTCGCAGCGCACACCCGGCTGGCGGGCGACAATCTCGCGCAGCACGTCCGGCACCTGGCGCGCCAGCGCCGCGGGCGTGGCAGGACTTGCCATCAGCGAAATCTGCACGCGCCGGTTCGACATGCGCTTGAAATTGCGCACCGTGTTCTTCAGCAGCTCGGCATTGCCGATGACGATCTGCTCGCCGCTGTCGGCGCGGATGCGGGTGGTTTTCAAGCCGACATGCTCGACCTTGCCCGACAGGCCGGCCACGCTGATCGAGTCGCCGACCTCGAACGGCTTGTCGACCGCGATTGACAGCGACGCGAACAGGTCGCCCAGAATGTTCTGTGCGGCCAGCGCAACGGCGATGCCGCCGATCCCCAAGCTGGCCACGAAGGCGGAAACGTTGATGCCGAGGTTCGACAGCATTGCCAGTCCGAACATGACCCACAGCGCGGTCTTGATCGCCCATACCACGAGCGTGTGGGCGACCGTCGCCGGCGCTTCGGGGTCGTCGGCATGACGGCGGAAATAGCGGCGCGCGGCGACGGTGATGGCGCGGTCGAGGTACAGCGCCAGCTGGGCGCCGAGCGCGATGAACCACAGGTGGCGCAGCCGCTCGTCCCACGGCGGCGCGAGGTCGAGCACGGTCAGGCCAATCAGCAAGGAAGTGATCAGGACGGCGATGTTGCTGGTGCGTGCGAGCGTTGCCTTCAGCAGTTCGGCGGCGGGACGGTCGGCCCTGGCGCCTTCGCCGAGCTGGCTCAGGTGGCGGCGGAACAATGCCACGGCGCCATGGATGACGATGAAGCTGACGACGGCTACTGCCAGCGCCATCAGCCAGTTGCCGGCATCGATGCCGGTGAATGGGTCGATGATTTTTTGCATGTTCAAATTGAGGCCCCTTTACAAACAGATCTAAGCGCACACCAGGCCGCTTGCGTTCTGGGCGTAGCCTACATGCTCAGCAATATGCGTGCAGAACTGTTCCGCGCTGCAACGTGAACAAAGCGTCAGCAGAGAGAACGATGAACAATGGGAAGAGACAACGCGAGCGCCAACCTGGCGATACGCGACGTGCGCCGATTGAGCGCGTCGTCGAAACGGTAGACCATCGTGGTATGGAACCGCGTTTGGATTACCCGCCGCGCTGTGGCGCCATCTTGCGGACCCGTTCCTCCTGCTCGCGCACGGCCGAGCGCGTCGCCGTCAGCGCCCGGTCGATGCGCGCCTGGTCGAGCAGGCCCAGGCCGAGCGCGTCGAGCCGCACGGCGGCGCCGCCTAATCCGAGCGTGACGCAGCCGGCATGCAGCCGCTCGATGCGCGCGCGCGCCTCGCCCTGGCCGTCGCCGGCCAGCAGCGCCGCCAGCGCGGGGCTGGCCTCGGTCAGCTGGGTGTCGAAGCCGCCCAGGTACACCAGCAGGCGCGCGCCGTCGATGCCGAGCCGCTCCATGGTCACGCGCGGATCCTCGGCCTCCTCCACCAGGCCGGCCGCATGCGGGGCCAGGCCGGCCAGCTGCGCCAGTACCTGGTCGCGCTCGAACGGCTTGATGATGTAGCCGCCGGCGCCAAGGCCGTTTGCTTCGGCCATCGTCGCGTGGTCGCCAGCCGACGACGCCAGCACGAAGCGCATCGCCTCGAGTTCGGGATCGGCCTTGACGCGCGCCAGCAGCTCCATGCCCGACAGGTTCGGCATGCGCAGGTCGCAAAAGCAGATTCCCGGTCGCAGCCCGGCGCGCAGCTGGGTCCATGCATCCTCGCCGTCTTCGGCCTCGACCACTTCATACGCACCGCAGCTGTCGACCAGGTGCATCATCACCATGCGCGATACGACATCGTCATCCACCACAAGAACCTGCATCGCTCTTCTCCTATTTTTACGGCCAGACGCTGCCGATTTATTATAACCACTGCCCGCCTCAGGTCGCGCCACCTTCGAACACGTCGAACAGCCGGCGCAGGCGCGGCAGCCCGGCGCCGATCACGTCCCATTCGCCCAGGTCCGCCGCCACTTCCAGCTCGCCGCACAACAGGTGCAGCTCCGTGGCGTCGAGGTAGGCGGCGCTGCCTTTTATGCCGTGCAGCAGGCGCGCCGCGGCGTCCTTGTCCGCTTGCGCGATCGCCTTGTCGAGGTCAGCGCGCCGCCCCGGCAGGTCGCCGGCGAAGGCTGCGCGCATCTTCGCTTTCAGGTCGGTGGTGCGGCGTCCGGCGTTCTGCGACACCGCCACCGCCAGCGGCGTCGGCCCGGTCAGCACGCCGAACATCGCATCGAGTTCGGCCGAGCCGGGCACGCGCACCGGCGACACCGGCGCCATCGGCGCGAGCACAATGCCACGCCGCAGCTGGCGTTCGATGGCGCGGCTCAGGTGCGCGTGCAGCGCCGGCTCATCGATCGGCTTGGTCAGGAAATCGTCCATGCCGCAGGCCAGGTAGCGCGCCCGGTCTTCCTCGCTGGCGTTGGCGGTCAGCGCGATGATCATCATGTCGCGGTCCTGCACCGGCGCCTCCGGCGGGCCGCCGGCGCGGATGACGCGGGTGGCGCCGGCGCCGTCAAGTTCGGGCATGCGCCCGTCCATCAGGATCAGGTCATAGCGCGTGCGCGCGCAGGCGGCGACCGCCAGGCGGCCATTGTCGGCGATGTCGACCTGGTGGCCGAGTTCTTCGAGCATCATGCGGACGATGATCTGGTTGGTCGGGAAGTCCTCGGCGCACAGCACCTTCAGGCTGTGGCTGTGCGGCGCCAGCGGCGCCTGCGCCACCACCACCGGTGCCACGCCGTCGGCCAGCGGCAGGACGAACGAGAAGGTGCTGCCGACGCCCTCTTCGCTGACGACGCTGATGGTGCCGCCCATCAGCTCGACGAGCTGGCGGCAGATCGCCAGTCCCAGCCCGGTGCCGCCGTAGCGGCGCGTGGTGGTGCTGTCGGCCTGCTCGAACTTCTGGAACAGGCGCCCGAGCGCTTCGTCGGCGATGCCGATGCCGGTGTCGTGCACCGAGAAGCGGACCATGTTGATGCGCGGGCGGCGTGGATCCTTTGCCATCTGCTCGACCTGCAGGCGCACGGCGCCGCGTTCGGTGAACTTGAAGGCATTGCCGACCAGGTTGACCAGCACCTGGCGCACGCGAGTCGGGTCGCCCACCACGAAGTGCGGCAGGTCTTGGGCGAGGTCGAGGTCGAAGTCGACGCTGTGGGCGGCGGCCTGCTCTTCGAACAGGCCGACCACGCTTTCGATGGCGCCGGCGAGCGCGAAATCGATGTTCTCGATGGTCAGCTTGCCGGCCTCGATCTTGGAAAAGTCGAGCAGGTCGTTGATGATTCCCAGCAGCGACTGCGCATTGGCCTGACCGCGCAGGATCTGTTCGCGCGTGGCGTCGTGCAGGCGCGGGTCGCGCAGTGCGAAGCCGAGCATGCCGATCACGCCGGCCAGCGGGGTGCGCATCTCGTGGCTCATGTTGGCGAGGAATTCGGACTTCTGGCGCGTGGCGTCTTCGGCCCGCTGCTTGGCCAGGCGCAGGCGCTCGTCGTTGTCCTGCAAGGCGCGGTTGGCCAGCGCCAGTTCGGCGGTATTGAGGCGCACCTGCTTTTCCATCTCCTCGAGCTGGCGGTAGGCGCGCGCGTTGTCGAGCGCCACCGCGGCGTGGGCGGCGAGCGTTTGCAGCATGTCGAGGTGCACGCGGCGGTAGGCATTCTTCTCGACGCTTCGCACGCACAGCACGCCCATCACGCGCTCCTTGACGATCAGCGGCACGTACATCGCCGACGCCGTCACCGAGAAGGCGCTGCCGTCGATGCGCCGCATCAGCGCCATCGCGTCGGGCGTGCCGGCGTTGACGTAGTTGTCGCACTCGGCCTCGAAGTCGTTGATGAACACTTCGCGCCGGTGCGTCAGGCACCATACGGCCAGCTGGTTCGGCTGGTCGAGCGCGCGGCTGTAGCGAAGCGTGCGCACGCCCTGGTCGACGGCGAACGGGAACTCGATCAGGTCGAGGTCTTCGCGGTAGATGCCAATGCCGAAACTGCGCGCGTCCATCAGCTGGTGCACGTGGCGGTAGACCGTGCCCATGATGGTTTCCATGTCGAGCGTGGCGGTCATTTCGCGGCCGATCTCGGACAGGATCGAAATGTTGCGGTGCGCCAGTTCGACGTTCTCCTTCTGCAGTTCGACTTCCTCTTTCTGGCGTTCGGCGTCGAAGCGGCGCTGCTCGGCCTCGGCGCGCTGCGATTCGGCCTCGCCGCGGCGCAGTTCGAGCTCGAGCTTCTGGCGCTCGAGCAGGTGATTCTGCTGGCCGATTTCGGCGGTGCGCGCGCGCACCTGGCGCTCGAGCAGTTCTTTCTGGCGCCGCAGTCCGCTCATGCGGAAGCGGAAGGCGCCGAACGCGCTGCCCAGCACCAGCAGCGCGACGAGGGTGCGGAACCACCAGGTTTTCCAGAACGGCGGCAAGATCGTGATCGCCAGCGTGGCGCCGGCGCCGCTCCAGACGCCATCCTTGTTGGCCGCCTTGACGCGGAAGGTGTACTTGCCGGGGTCGAGATTGGTGTAGGTCGCAAAGCGCTTGGTGGCGTCGGTGAAGACCCAGTTCTCATCGAAGCCGACCAGCTGGTAAGAGAAGCGGTTGCGCTGCGGCGCGGCGTAATGCAAGGCCGAGAATTCGAGCGAGAAGACCGAATCGTCGGCGCCGAGGGTGATCTCGGCAGCGTGTTCGATCGGTCCCTTGACCAGATCCGGGTGGATTTGAGCGACCGGCTTATTAAAGATCTGGAAGCCGGTGATCACCGCGCGCGGGGCGATCAGGTTGTCGCTGATGGCGCGCGGATTGAAGCCGGTGATGCCGTTGAAGCCGCCGAAGTAGAGCGAGCCGTCGCGCCCTTTGAACGCCGAGCCGTCGAAGTAGGCGCCCTCGGTGGTGCCGTCGCCGGCGCTGTAGGTGCGCCATTTTCCGATCGACGGCGAGAAGCGCGACAGGCCGGTGGTCGAGCTGATCCAGATGTTGCCGTCGTCGTCTTCGAGTATCGCCGCCACCGCATCGTCGGCCAGGCCGTCGGCCGACGTGTAGCGCTTGAACTTGATGCTGCCGCCGGCACCGACGACCATCTTGTTGAGGCCTCCGGCGGTGCCGACCCACAGGTCGCCACGGCGGTCCTGCATCAGGCAGTGCACTTCGTCGTGGCTGATGCTGGCCGGGTCGGCCGCGTCGTGGCGGAAATGGCGGAACGTGCCGCTGGCGCGGTCGAGCAGGTCGAGTCCATTGAAGGTGCCGACCCACAGCTGGCCGCTGCGGTCTTCCAGGATCGGGCGCACGATGTTGTCGGCCAGGCTGCTGCTGTCGCCCGGCACATGGCGAAACGTCTTGACCTGGCGACTGGCCAGGTCGACCCGGTGCAGGCCGGCGCGCGAGGCGATCCACAGCATGTCGGCGCTGTCGGCCAGCATGCCGCGCACGTTCTCGCCATCCGGGCTGACGTTGCCCAGCGAGAGGCGGGTGAAGCGCCCGCTGGCCGGGTCGAGGGCGGACAGGCTGCCGGAGCGACCGCCGGTCCACACCATGCCGCGGCGGTCGCGCGCGACCGCGGTGACGGCCGAATCGGCCAGGCTGTCCGGATTGCCCGGGACGTTGCGGTAGACCGCCGAGTGGCCGGTGGCCGGATCGAGATGATTGAGACCGTCGTTGGTGGCCAGCCACAGCTTGCCGGCGCCGTCGCCGGCGATCGCGCGCACCTTGTTGTCCGACAGTGTAGGCACGCTGCCGGCCAGCTTGACGATGCGGGCGAAGCCGCCGCTGGCCAGGTCGACCCGGCTGGCGCCGGCATACCAGGTGCCGACCCAGAAAGTGCCGACGCGGTCGCGGTACAGCGACGAGACGTAGTTGTCACCGAGGCTGTGGCTGTCGCCGGCCTGGTGGCGGAAGTTCGCAAAGCGCTGCGTTTGCGGCAGCCAGCGATACAGGCCGTCGTCGCGGCTGCCGGCCCAGATGGTCGCATCGGGATCCTGGAACAGCACCGTGATTTCGCCGCGCCCGACGCCTTCGGCCTTGCCCATCATGCGGCGCCCGGCCGGACCGGCCGACAGTTTCCAGTGTTCGAGGCCGGCCAGGGTGCCGATCCACAGCACCTGGTTGACGTCGACCATCAGCGAGCGCACGGTATTGAGCTGGGCGTCGCCAGCTGGCAGCGCGTGGTGCTCGAACGTGCTGGCGCCGCGCGCCATGCTGTCGAGCCCCTTGGCGGTGCCGACCCACAGCCGGCCCGTCCCGTCGAGCGCCAGCGCGTTGACCTGGTCGTCGGCCAGGCTGGAAGCGAGCGCGGCATCGTGGTGCCACACCTTGAAGGTGCCGGTCTTCATGTCGAAGTGCTGCAGGCCGTCGCCGGTGGCGATCCACAGGCCGTCCTTGCCGTCGTCGATCATCGTCTGGATATGCCGGCTGCCGTTGCCGCGCTTGCCCGATTCGTTGTGCTGGTAGTGGATAAAACTCTGGCTGACCGGGTCGAAGCGATCGAGGCCGCCATCGGTGCCGATCCACAGCCGGCCGGCGCGGTCGAGGTGCATCACGCGCACCCAGTTGTCGACCAGGCTGCGCGGGTTGCCCACTTCGTTGCGGTAGGTGGTGACGCGGTAGCCGTCGAAGCGCGACAGGCCGCTTTGGCTGCCGAGCCACATGAAGCCGTCGGCGTCCTGCACGATCGACAGGATCGATTCCTGCGCCAGGCCATGCTCGACGCTGAACTGCTCGAAGCGCAGGCTGCGCGCCGGCGCCGCCAGCGCGGCGCCGAACGCGCAGCACAGCAGCAGCAGGCAGAATAAGCGCAGCACGGCCAGGTTCACATCAGTCTCCGAAAAATGCCAGCACGTCGGCCTGGCGGGCGTGGGTGTCGCGCGCGCCGAGGCGAATCAGTTCGCAGGTAAAGCTCGATTCGAACAGCAGGTAGGACGCCAGCGCCGAGCCGCGCGCTTCGGTCGCGCCGATCCCCGACAGCATTGCCCGCACCGGCCGCGGCAAGCTGGCGATGTGGCGCGCGGCGATGTCGTCGATCCGTTCGGACGGCGCGATCACCAGCAGCTCGACCGGTTTGAGGCGCGTTTTTTCATGGTGCTCTTCGGGCATCATCGACAAGGTGGCGTTGATGCGGTTAAGGCGCTCGATATCGACCGCCAGGCTGTCGAGGAAGATCGACGACAGCGCATGGCCGCCGATCTGCGCCAGGCTCGGATAGCGGGCCGACTGCGGCGCGTGGCGCAGCGGCTCGTTCATGCGGCCGGCGCCGACCACCAGCACGCGGGTCGCGCCCAGGTGGATCGCCGGCGAGATGGGCGCGAGCTGGCGCATCGAGCCGTCGCCGCAGTATTCGAGCCGGCCCGACAGGTACAGCGGCACGGCCGGAAAGATGAACGGGATCGCCGACGACGCCAGCAGGTGCTCGACGCCGATCTGGTCGGCCAGCGCGATGCGGTGCATGCGCACCCACGGCTCGACGTGGGCGGCGCTCTGGTAGAAGGTGATGTGGTGGCCGACCGTGTACGACGAGGCGGTGACGGCCAGCGCGTGCAGCAGGCCGTCGGCCAGCGCGGCGTCGAGACGCGGCAGGTCGAGCATGCGGTGCAGCAGGCCGGCCAGCGGCGTGTTGTCGAGCAGCGAACTTGGCGGCGCGGCGCGCCACTTGCGCAGCAGCCAGCCGAACGACAGCAGCGACAGCCAGCGCGCGCCGGAACGCAGCACGCCGATCGAGTCGGCGCGGTAGACCTGGTCGGCCGAGAAGTGCTCCCAGACGTCGAGCAGCTTTTGCACGCCCTCGCCGAAATTGTCGGCGCGGCAGGCCAGCGCGGTCGCGTTGATCGCGCCGGCGGAGGTGCCGCAAATGATGTCAAAGGGATTTCTCGCCGGCGGCCAGCCCTGTTCCCACAGAATTTGCGAAATCGCCTGCAGCACGCCGACCTGGTAGGCGGCGCGCGCGCCTCCCCCGGTCAGGATCAGCCCGGTTTTCTCTTTTGTTCCCATAGGCCAAGATTAGCAGGGAGCGGGCCGCTTCAGCTAGTAAAAGTTGAGGTTTATGCAAATGGGGCGCGCGGCCTCCGCGGCGACGATTAGTACCCCTGCCCTGAAAGCGACGGCTTTCAGGTTGGCGGTGTCAGCGTACTTGCCGGCTCAGTCGCCCTTGGCGACCCCTTCGCGGCGCGGGTCGGCGCCGCCGAACCAGAAGTCGCGCCCGTGAATCGACAGGCGCTGGATGCCGTGCAGGCCGGAGTTCTGCTCGGAGAAGCGGATCGTGTGGCCGCGCGCCTTGAGCGCGTCGACCGTCGCCTGCGGGAAGCGGCGGTCTTCCAGTTCGGTCGGGCCGTTGCGGCTGCCGAAGTTCGGCAGCGCGATCGCCTGCTGCACATTGAGGCCCCAGTCGAGCGTGCCGACCAGCGTCTTGGCGACGTAGTTGATGATCGCGGTGCCGCCGGGCGAACCGGCCGTCAGCGCCAGCTTGCGGGTGGCCTTGTCGAGCACGATCGTCGGCGACATCGCGCTGCGCGGGCGCTTGCCGGCCTGGACGCGGTTGGCGATCGGCCCGTCCTTGTCGCTTGAATCGAACGAGAAATCGGTCAGCTGGTTATTCAGGATGAAGCCGCCGACCATCATGCGGGCGCCGAAGGCGTCTTCCACCGTGGTCGTCATCGCCAGGCCGGCGCCGCGGCCGTCGACCACCGACAGGTGCGACGTCGACGGCATGTCGATCGCCGTATCCCTGCCCCACGTCACTTCCATCCCCGGCGGATTGCCCGGCTGGGCGACGCCGATCGACTTCTCGCCGATCAGCATCGCGCGTTTGGCCAGGTAATCCTTGTCGATCAGGCCGGCCACGCCGCGCCCAGGCAACGGCACGAAGTCGGTGTCGGCGGCGTAGCGGTTGCGGTCGGCGTAGGCAAGCCGGCCGGCCTCTGCGAACAGGTGCAGCGCGTCGGGCCCCGGCAGGCCGTTGACCAGCGGGTACTGCGACATGTCGCGCGTTTCAAGAATGCCGAGAATCTGCGCCACGGCGATGCCGCCCGACGACGGCGGCGGCATGCCGCACACGGTCCAGGCGCGGTAGTCGCTGCACACCGGCGGGCGCGACTTCGGCTGGTAGCCGGCGATGTCCGCCGCGGTCAGCTTGCCCGGATTGGTCGGATGGCCGGCCACCTTGGCGGCGATGTCGCGCGCGATCGGGCCCTTGTAGAACGCATCGGCGCCGCCGGCGGCAATCGCGCGCAGCGTGGCGGCCAGCGCGGGATTTTTCAGGATATGACCGATCGGCCAAGGCTGGCCGTCGGCGCTGTAAAAGTACCTGGCCGCGATCGGATCCTTGCGCAGGTGCTGGTCCCACGTCAGCAGGCCATTGAGGCGCTGGCTGACGGCAAAGCCTTTCACCGACATCTCGATGGCCGGCTCGAACAGCGTTTTCCAACGCAGCTTGCCGTGCTGCTTGTGCGCCATTTCGAGCATGCGCAGCACGCCCGGCACGCCGACCGAACGCCCGCCGACGACGCCGGTGAGGCGCGAGACGGCGCTGCCGTCGGCATTTTGAAACAGGTGTTCGTCGGCGGCGGCGGGCGCCGTTTCGCGGCCGTCGTAGGCCTGCATCGTCTTGCCGTCGTAGTACATCAGGAAGGCGCCGCCGCCGATGCCGGACGATTGCGGTTCGACCAGGCCGAGCACGAGCTGGGTGGCGATGGCGGCGTCGATCGCGCTGCCGCCCTTCTTGAGGATGCGGTAGCCGGCCTCGACCGCCAGCGGATTGGCCGCCGCCACCATGAATTTCGCGGCCGCCCAGCCCGGCTTGTCGGCGTAGCCGGTGGCAATTTCGGGCGCCCTCGGCGGCGCTTCCTGCACCACTTGGGCGCCGGCATGGGCGAACACGCCCGACAACGCGGCCGCGGCGGCCAGCAACCTGAACTTGATCATGAATTCTCCAGCAGTACGGCCAAAACAAAACGGGCGCGCGACCTGGGCCGCGCGCCCGTGACTGCAGGCATGCTACATCAAAATGAACATGTACCTGGGGCCAGGCTTACTTTGGCTGCATCCGGATGGCGCCGTCGAGGCGGATGGTTTCGCCGTTGAGCATGCTGTTTTCGATGATTGCGCGCGCCAGATGCGCGTACTCGTTCGGCCGGCCCAGGCGCGATGGGAACGGTACCATCTTGCCGAGCGCCTCGCGTACTTCTTCGGGCATGCCCATCAGCATTGGCGTCTCGAAGATGCCGGGTGCGATGGTCATCACGCGGATGCCGCTGCGGGCCAGGTCGCGCGCCATCGGCAAGGTCAGGCCGACCACGGCCGCTTTCGAGGAGCCGTAGGCCGCCTGGCCAATCTGGCCGTCGTAGGCGGCCACCGAGGCGGTGTTGATGATGATGCCGCGCTCGCCGGAATCGAGCGCTTCGGTCTTGCCGATCGCGTCGGCGGCCAGGCGCGCCATGTTGAAGGTGCCGACCAGGTTGACGTTGATGGTGCGCTGGAACACGTCGAGCGGGTGCGGGCCGTCCTTGCCGACGGTCTTGATGGCAGGCGCCACGCCGGCGCAGTTGATCAGGCCGCGCAAGGTACCCATTTCCTGCGCTGCGGCGACGACTGCCTGGCCGTCGGCCTCGGAAGTGACGTCGCACTTCATGAAGCGGCCGTTCAGTTCGGCAGCGAGCGCGGTGCCGGCCTCGACCTGGACATCGGCCAGCAGGACCTTGCCGCCGGCGCCGACGATCATGCGCGCGGTGGCCGCGCCCAGACCGGAGGCGCCACCGGTGATGATGAAGACATTGTCTTGAATTTGCATGATTTTCCTTATGGGGTTCTTTGTAACGTTTACGTGAACGTCAATCAGCGGAATTGTAGCGAACTTTTGCCGGGAAAAACCGGCAATGCGGCATTAAAAGCACTGCGCGCCGACGATGCCCTTGGTGCATAGCTGGCCCTGGGGGCCGATCAGGGTGTTGCCGACGCCGCTGTTGTAGCGGGCGCCGCCGGTGTCGGTACAGCCGCCGGCGTCACAGCTGTTCAGGCGCGGCTGGCTCTGCGGCGGCGAAGCCGATGGCAGCGCGGCGGGCGAGCGCACGGTCAGCGTCGGACGGTAGCCATCGGTGACGATCGGCGGGGTCGGCTCGATCACCTGCTGCACCGAGCGGCGCTTGATGGGCTTGCGGTTCGGCGGCGGCGCCGGCTTGATAGGCGCCTCGGCGGCCGGCTTGGCCGGCGTTCCGGCGGCCGGAGTGTCGGGCGCCAGAGCCGGTTCCTGCGCGCGCGCGCCGGCGGTGGTTAGCGACATCGCTACCAGCAATGTCGCCAATACAGGTTTCAGGTAATCCATAAAGACAACATTATCATTATTGGCCGATTCGGCGCGCGCGAAAAGCCAGCGTTAAAAACGAAATGTACGAATGTCAGACCTGACACCAGCGTTACGGCGCGCCAAGTTCGCGTAGCAGGCGGCACGTCCGGGGTCAGACCCTGTCACTTGGCGTCAGCACCAGGTCAGCCGGTTGCGTTAGTATTGCCGCATAACCAGGAGACAACATGCATACCGTACACCAGTTGTATCAGGAAAAGCGGATGGCCGCGGCCGATGCGCTCGACCTCTTGCGCGACAGCGACATGATCATCGTGCCGACCGGCGTCGGCGAGCCGCCCACCTTGCTGACGGCGCTGTCGGAACAGCGGCGCCGCTTCCACGACGTCAAGGTCGCGCAGATCCTGGCGATGCGCAAGTTCGACTATTTCGACTGCGATACGGCAGCGCACGTGCGCCATGCCGCGCTGTTTCTCGGCGGCGCCTCGCGCGCGGCGTGCCAGGGCGGCTGGGGCGACTTCATCCCGAACTATTTTTCCGAGATTCCCGGCCTGATCGAGCGCGGTTACATGCCGGCCGACGTCGTCTTCGCGATGGCGTCGAGCATGAACGACCAGGGCTACTTCGCCATCAGCCTGGGCACCGATTACACGATGGCGGCGATCGCCAAGGCGCGCGTGGTGGTGCTGGAAGTCAATCCCAACGTGCCGTTCGCGCACGGCCAGTGCCACGTCCACGTGTCGCAGGTCACTGGCCTGGTCGAGAGCGACGCGCCGATCCTCGAAGTCGGCCTGCCGAAAATCGGCCCGGTGCAGGAGGCGATCGGCAAATACGTGGCCGACATGATCGACGACGGCGCCACCTTGCAGATCGGCTACGGCGGCATTCCCGACGCGGTGGTGATGCAGCTGACCGCCAAGCACGACCTCGGCGTGCACACCGAAATGCTCGGCGACGGCATCCTGACGCTGGTCGAATGTGGCGCCATCACCAACCGCAAGAAGACGCTGCTGCCGGGAAAGATGGTGGCAACGTTCGCGCTCGGCTCGCGCAAGCTGTACGAGTACATGCATCACAACCCGGCCGTCGAGATGCACCCGTCAAACTTTACCAACGACCCGTACAACGCGGCGCAAAACGACAATCTGATGTCGATCAACGCCAGCCTGCAGATAGACCTGCTGGGCCAGTGCGGTTCGGAAAGCATCGCGCACCTGCCCTATTCCGGCACCGGCGGCCAGGTCGACTTCGTGCGCGCGGCCAACCGTTCACGCGGCGGCAAGTCGTTCATCGTGCTGCCGTCGACGGCCAAGGACAACACCATCTCGCGCATCGTACCCATGCTCACGTCCGGCACCCACGCCACCACCAGCAAGAACGACGTCAACTACGTGGTCACCGAATTCGGTGTGGCCCAGCTGCGCGGCAAGTCGGCCAAGCAGCGCGCGCAGGCGCTGATCGCCATTGCCCATCCGGACTTTCGCGCCGAGCTGCGCGAAGCGGCCAACAAGATGAGCGTGTTCTGACGGTTCAGGGCGGCGGCGCGCCGGTCTGCATCGCCTGCTTCAATTGCTGGCGAAATTGCGGCGTGTCCTGATGGCCGTGCGTCGTCACGGCGTGCTGCACGGCCACTTCCATCAGCTCTTGCTCGGTGTCGGCGGAAATGGTCACGGTGCATTTGCTGTCGCTCGGAATCTGGCGGCAATCGATATATTTGCGCTCCATGAAAGCCCTCCAAAAATTGCCTGTTCGGGCTTAAAGTATACGAATTGGGAAATCCGACTTCAAGGAGAGGAAGACATGAGTCCGATCGTTTCAATCCATCCCGACGACCACATGACGGGCAGCAGGGACGCCGCCATAGTGCTGGTGGAGTATGGTGACTACCAGTGTCCCTACAGCCGCAGGGCGCATGCCGGGGTGAAGGACCTGCAGCGCCGGCTGGGCGACCAGCTGTGTTTCGTCTACCGCCATTTTCCGCTGACCGGCAAGCATCCATATGCGGAGATGTCGGCGGAGACGGCCGAGGCGGCCGGCGACCAGGGCATGTTCTGGCAGATGCATGATGCGCTGTTCGAATTGCAGCCGCAGTTCGGGCCAGGCCTGATTGCGGAACTGGCAGAGCGGCTCGGGCTGTCGGTGGAGGCGCTGTGCGACGACGTGCTGACGCGGCGCTTCCAGGCCAGGGTCGAGCAGATCGCCGCGGGCGGCACGCACATCGGCGTCGAGGAGACGCCGACGTTCTTCATCAATGGGGAGCGGCACGCGGGCGATTCGGACGAGCTGTCGCTGGTGTCGGCGATCATGCGGTTCGTGGCATGAGCGGAAGTCGCAGCGGCGCATCGCCGACACGTTAATTGACGCCATCCCCGCTTTGCGAGGATGGCGTACAGAGCCTGTGCGTCTACCGCACCGGCGCCGGTTCGGCCGTCTCGCTGGCCGGCATCGGACGGGTCAGCATCGGGTCGAGCGCCGGAGTCGTCGTGGCGGCCGGCGCATGCACCGCCGCCACCGGCACCGTCACCGCGATCCAGCCGGTGGCCGGCAGCAGCGGCACCATCAACAGCGCGACGATGTTGATGATCTTGATCAGCGGGTTGACGGCCGGGCCGGCAGTGTCCTTGTACGGGTCGCCGACGGTGTCGCCGGTGACGGCAGCCTTGTGCGCTTCGGAACCCTTGCCGCCGAAATTGCCGTCTTCGATGTACTTCTTGGCGTTGTCCCAGGCGCCGCCGCCGGTGGTCATCGAGATCGCCACGAACAGGCCGGTGACGATGGTTCCCATCAGCAGGCCGCCCAGCGCGGCAGGCCCGAGCAGCATGCCGACCACGATCGGCACCACCACCGGCAGCAGCGACGGGATGATCATCTCGCGGATCGCCGACGCGGTCAGCATGTCGACCGCCTTGTCGTATTCGGGCTTGCCGGTGCCGTCCATGATGCCCTTGATGTCGCGGAACTGGCGGCGCACTTCGACCACCACGGCGCCGGCCGCGCGCCCCACCGCTTCCATCGCCATCGCGCCGAACAGGTAGGGAATCAGGCCGCCGATGAACAGGCCGACAATTACCATCGGGTTCGACAGGTCGAACGAGACCGACTTGCCGACCGATTCAAGGGCGTGGGTGTAGTCGGCGAACAGCACCAGCGCGGCCAGACCGGCCGAACCGATCGCGTAACCCTTGGTGACGGCCTTGGTGGTGTTGCCGACCGCGTCGAGCGGATCGGTAATGGCGCGCACCGAGTCGGGCATGTGGCTCATCTCGGCGATGCCGCCGGCGTTGTCGGTGATCGGACCGTAAGCGTCGAGCGCGACGATGATGCCGGCCATCGACAGCATCGCGGTGGCGGCAATGGCGATGCCGTACAGCTGGCCCATCTGGTACGACGCGAGGATCGCGGCGCACACCGCCAGCACCGGATAGGCGGTCGACTTCATCGACACGCCAAGGCCGGCGATGATGTTGGTGCCGTGGCCGGTGGTCGACGCTTCGGCGATGTGGCGCACCGGCTTGAAGTCGGTGCCGGTGTAGTACTCGGTGATGTAGACCATCAGGCCGGTGAGGACGATGCCGACAACCGAGCAGCCGATCATCGACATGCGCATCGCCGGGTCGGTCCAGACCAGCCAGGTGACGCCGACAAAGCCGATCAGCGACAGGCCGGCGGCCCACCACAGGCCGGTGTACAGCGCCGACATGATCTTCTTGCCTTCCTTGGCCTTGACGAGCGAGCAGCCGACGATCGAGCCGATGATCGAGACGGCGCCGAGCAGCAGCGGATAGATGACGGCGGTGTCACCCGCAGTTTGCATCAGCAAGGCGCCCAGCAGCATGGTGGCGATCAGGGTGACGACGTAGGTCTCGAACAGGTCGGCGGCCATGCCGGCGCAGTCGCCGACGTTGTCGCCGACGTTATCGGCAATCACCGCGGGATTGCGCGGGTCGTCTTCCGGAATGCCGGCTTCGACCTTGCCGACCAGGTCGGCGCCGACGTCGGCGCCCTTGGTGAAGATGCCGCCGCCGAGACGGGCGAAAATGGAGATGAGCGAGGCGCCGAAGGCCAGGCCAATGAGCGGCTTGATGACGTCGTGCTGGCTCAGGGTCGAGCCGACCGCCTGCGCCGTCAGCATCCAGTAGAACAGCGTGACGCCGAGAAGGCCGAGGCCGACCACCAGCATGCCGGTGATGGCGCCGCCCTTGAAGGCGACATCGAGCGCGTCATTCATCGAGCGCGTCGCTGCCTGCGCGGTACGCACGTTGGCGCGCACCGACACGTTCATGCCGATGAAGCCGCAGGCGCCCGACAGCACCGCGCCGATCAGGAAACCGAGAGCGGTCTGCCAGCCGAGCAAGGCGTAGATGGCGATGACGAGCACCACGCCGACAATGGCGATGGTACGATACTGGCGCGCGAGGTAAGCCGCGGCCCCTTCCTGGATCGCCTGGGCGATCTCCTGCATCCTGGCGTTGCCAGGGTCCTGCCTTAAGATCCAGCTGCGTGACCAGAGACCGTACACCACTGCGATGATGCCGCACACTACTGCAAATACGAGTAAATTTGCTGCCATTTCGTCCCCTCGGTTTTATTATCAAGTAACACTTGAACACATTTCGAAAGACCGCCCCCGGGGGATGCGGCCAACCTTGCTGCGTACTGCAAAACTTTGAATCGAAAACGGGTGGCCGAAGGCAGCCAAATTCTCACGGCAAAAAAACAGCGGACACGAAGTCCGCTTGGTTTTGTTTATTCTTCCAGCGCCGCGAATGCCGCGTCGCGAATTTGCTCGACAGGTCCCACACCGGAGATGCGGCGGTATTTCGGCGCGCCCGGCAGGCCCGATTGCGCCCATTTGTTGTAGTAGCCAAGCAGCACTTCGGTCTGGTTGTGATAGACCGTCAGGCGTTTCTTGACCGTCTCGGCCTGGTCATCGTCGCGCAAGATCAGCGGTTCGCCGGTGATGTCGTCGAGGTTGTCCACTTTTGGCGGATTGAATTTCAGGTGGTACACCCGGCCCGAGCCAGGGTGCGAGCGGCGCCCGCTCATGCGCTCGACGATCGACTCGTCGGGCACGTCGATTTCAAGCACGTAGTCGACATTGATGCCGGCTTCTTTCATGGCGTCGGCCTGCGCGATGGTGCGCGGAAAACCGTCGAACAGATAGCCGTTGGCGCAGTCGGCATCTTGCAGCCGGTCCTTGACCAGGCCGATCATGATGTCGTCCGATACCAGGCCGCCGGCATCCATGACCTTCTTGGCGGCCATGCCCATCTCGGTGCCGGCCTTGATCGCCGCGCGCAGCATGTCGCCCGTGGAGATCTGCGGAATGTTGTATTTTTCCTTGATGAAATTGGCTTGGGTGCCCTTGCCGGCGCCAGGCGCACCTAACAGAATAAGACGCATGAATAATTCCTAAAACAGATGTTGGATAATTTTTGGTTGAAGCAATGCCGGGCACTGATGCATATATGACTACCTTGGTACGAAACTTACCACAAAAGTAAGCGCCAGCGCCAATATGAAAATGACCGGGCTATTTTTTCTTGACCGGCGACAGGGACGCTGTCAAAGGCCGTAATGCAGACGAACTCGCGCCAGATCTTGCGGTGTGTCGACGCCGGCCGGCGGCGCAGCATCGGTGATGTGGACGGCAATCGGATAACCGTGCCACAGCACCCGCAACTGCTCGAGCGCTTCGACGTCTTCCAGCGGCGCCGGCTCCAGCGACGGATACAGCTGCAGGAACGCATTGCTGTAGGCGTACAGGCCGATGTGACGCAGCGGAGCGTAGCCGGAGCCGGCCGGCAGCGCCGACTGATCGGCGGCGAAGCCGTCGCGGTGCCAGGGAATGGCCGCGCGCGAAAAATAGAGCGCGCGGCCGGCCTTGTCGAGCACAACCTTGACGACGTTCGGATTGAAGACGTCGGCGGCGTTGTCGATCGGATGGGCGCAGGTGGCCATCGGCACCGCGGCCGAGATGCGGCGCGCGCAGGCGGCCAGCAGCTGCGGGTCGATCAGCGGCTCGTCGCCCTGCAGGTTGACGACGACGTCGTCGGGCGCCAGTTGCAGTGCGCGCGCCACTTCGGCGATGCGGTCGGTGCCGGACGGATGGTCGGCGCGCGTCATGCCCACTTCGATGCCATGGGCGGCGCAGGCGGCGGCGATGTCGGCGTGGTCGGTGGCGACGACGATGCGGGCGGCGCCCGACTCGGCGGCGCGCTCGGCGACCCGCACCACCATCGGTTTGCCGCCGAGGTCGGCGAGCGGCTTACCCGGCAGCCTGGTCGAGGCCAACCGCGCCGGTATGATGACGGTAAATCTTACGCCGGCATTCACGTCGGCTCGACCTTGCGCGCCTCGTCGGCCCACATGATCGGGATGCCGTCGCGGATCGGATAGGCCAGGCGGTCCGGTTTGCAGATCAGTTCCTGCGCTTTCTTGTCGTATTCGAGCGGTCCCTTGCACAACGGGCAGACCAGGATATCAAGCAGGCGAGCTTCCACGACATTTCTCCACGATTTGTTCGGCCAGCGCGCCATCGAGCCGCGCCGTCACCGGTACGACCCACAGTCTCGGGTCGTTTTTGAGATTTTCAATTTGCCCACATTTTACTGCATCCTTCTCGGTGATCAGGATGATGTCGGCAACGACGCGCGCGAACGGCTGGTCGAGGAAATCGTGATGGTCGGGCAAGGCCAGTTCGTCGAATGCCAGGCCCTGCGCGCGCAGCATGGCGAAAAAGCGCCCGGGGTTGCCGATGCCGGCGGCGGCGACGATGCGCTTGCCGGCCAGCGCAGCCAGCGGCAGGCGCTCGGCGCGCGCGCTCATGCGTTCGGCGAGCGTGCCGCCCAGCTGCATCTGAAACGGCGCGCCGCCGACGCGTTGCGCCAGTTCGGGCGTCAGCTGCGGCGTGTTGACGACGGTGAAATCGCGCCGGCGCGACACCGGCTCGCGCAACGGTCCCGCCGGCAGCAGCCAGCCGTTGCCGGCGCCGCGGCCGTCGAACAGCACGATCTCGATATCGCGCTGCAAGGCGTAATGCTGCAGGCCGTCGTCGCTGATGATCACGTCCACCCGCGGATGGGCCGCCAGCAGCGCCCTGCCCGCGGCCGGACGGTCGCGCCCGACCATCACCGGGCAACCGGTGCGGCGGGCGATCAACAGCGGCTCGTCGCCGGCGTCGGCGGCGAGCGAATCGGCTGTCACTTCACGCGGCGCGTTCGCGGCGCCGCCATGGCCGCGCGAAATGATGCCGGGCGTGAAGCCGGCATCACGCAGCGCCTCGGCCAGCCAGATCGTCAGCGGGGTCTTGCCGGTGCCGCCGATGAAGATGTTGCCGACCACCAGCACTGGCACCGGCAGCTTGTGCGATTGCATCAGGCCGGCGCGAAACAGCGCGGCGCGCAGACCGGCGAGCAAGCCGAACAGCAGCGACAGCGGCCACAAGGCGCAGGCGAGCGCGCCGCGGCGCAGCCAGGCGCGCGTCAGCGTCGATTCAAGGGAATGGGAGGGTGCGGGCACGGGGCGGCGAGGAAAAGCGGGGCGAAGCGAGGTTCGCCCGCGCCGCTTACTTCTTGCCGGCGGTCTGGGCCGCGAAGGTCAGCTTGTCGTAGCCGGCCACGCGGGCCGCTTCGAGCACGTTGATGACCATCTGGTGCATCGCGAACTGGTCGGCGTTGACGATGACGACCGGGCTGTTGGCGCCGGTTGCATTCGGCTGGCCCTTGGCCGCGTTTTTCATGTCGTCGGCCAGGCCGGCCACCGAGTTGAACGACACCGGCACGTTGTTGATGGTGTAGTTGCCCTTGGCGTCGACGGTGACGTTGATTTCGAACGGCCGCTCGAGCGCCTTTTCGGCGTCGGCCGTCGGCAGCGTGATCTGCAGTTCGGTGAACTTGCTGTAGGTGGTGGTGACCATCAGGAAGATCAGCACCACGAGCAAGACGTCGATGAACGGGATCAGGTTAATCTCCGGATCCTCGCGTCGCTTGCCGCGGCGGAAATCCATCATTTGCGGGCACCGTGGACGACGTCGACGAACTTCACTGCCTGCAACTCCATGTCGATGATGAAGCTGTCGACCAGCGCGCGGAAGTGGCGGTAGAACACCAGCGCCGGCATGGCGATGGCCAGGCCGAAGCCGGTGTTATACAGCGCTACCGAAATGCCGTGTGCCAGCTGGGCCGGGTTGGCGCCGGTTGAATTGGTTGCACCGAAAATTTCGATCATGCCAACCACCGTGCCGAACAGGCCCATCAGCGGGGCCAGCGAAGCGATGGTGCCAAGCGTGGTGAGGAAGCGCTCGAGCACGTGGGCGACGCCGCGGCCGGCCTCCTCGATCGACTCCTTCATCACGTCGCGCGGGGCGTCGACGTTGCGCAGCGCAGCGGCCAGCACGGCGCCGAGCGGCGAATTGTGTTCGAGCTTGTCGATGATGTCCGGCGTTACCTGGCCGTTGTGGTAGACGCGGATGACCTCGGCCAGCAAGGGCTTCGGCAGGATCTTGCCGCGGCGCAGGTAAATCAGGCGTTCGATGATCAGGGCGAGGCCGACGATGGAGGCGATCAGCAACGGCCAGATCGGCCAGCCTGCAGCTTGAAGAATGGCGAGCAAAGGAACTCCTGAATTTAGGTGGGGAATGACGTACGGCGAATGCGGCAATGTAACGCGTTGCCAGCTGATCGGCAAGTATAGTTCTGCACACCTTCTGTGGATAAGATTGTGGGGAAGGACAGTGAGTGTAAGCAAGCCCCTTGATTCTTATAGGAATTTTCCTACTGCGCAAAAACAAGGCATGTGCGGAAATCTTCACAAAATCCCCGCGGCGGCGCGAAACAAGCCCCGCCGAACGCCGGCCAAGGAAAGTCCACGACTGTTCTCCCGTCGCACATCAATCAAAATGTTCTGCACACCTTTTGTGGATAAGAGTGTGCGCAACGCATTTGACTCTAGTTAAGACCGTTGATTCCAAAGGGAAAATTCCGCCTGCATAAATTCAAGGCAGCAGTGGAAATCCGGCGGTTCGAAGCTGATCCCGCAGAGCGCCAAAGTTCTGCACATCTTTTGTGGATAAGATTGTGCGCAAGAACTTAGACTCTGCCTCAGGTCCTTGATTCGACTAGCTATTTAGTCTTTGCGCAAAATCAAGGCATCCTGCACAAATCTACGGTAAATCGTCTTCCGGGCAATTGTGTCATGCTATTTTGTTCAGCATTTTGCGTGGGCGATCCGCTTCTGCACATCTTTTGTGGATAAGATTGTGCGCAAGGCCGTTGACACTACCCCAGGTCATTGATTCCAATAGGAAAATTCTTCGTGCGCAAAATATTGGCACCTGAAGCATTGCCCGGAAGCGCACTGTTTCGCACAGAAACTGTGGATAACTTTGTGAGCAAGTATGAAGAGTTTCGTCAAAGTCCTTGATCCGTAAGGCTTTTTCTGTTTTGCGAGAAATAAAGGCACAGTGGTTTCTCCTTTAAAATCAGTCACTTGTGAAAAAATACTTGTAAGCCCCGGCAATGTATGACATAAGCATGGCCGCCTTGAAAATTTGTGAATAGATCACCCGAGCCCAGCCCTATGCAGACCAGTTTCGACCCCGATTCCAGCTACGCCGCCCCGCCGGTGCTGACCGTCACCGCCCTCAACCAGCAGGTCGCGCGCTTGCTCGAGCGCACGTTCCCGCTGACCTGGATCGGCGGCGAGATCTCCAATTTCACCCGCGCCAGTTCCGGCCACTGGTATTTCACGCTCAAGGACGACGCCGCCCAGGTGCGCGCGGTGATGTTCCGCGGCCGCGCCCAGTTCGCCGGCTTCATGCCGCGCGAAGGCGACAAGGTCGAGGTGCGCGCGCTCGTCACGCTGTACGGCGCCCGCGGCGACTACCAGATCAACGTCGAGTCGATCCGCCGCGCCGGCGTCGGCGCCCTGTTCGAAGCCTTCCTGCGCCTGAAGGAAAAGCTCGGCGCGCAAGGCTTGTTCGACGAGGACCGCAAGCGCGCACTGCCGCTGTTTACGCGCAGCATCGGCATCGTCACCAGCCCGCAGGCGGCGGCGCTGCGCGACATCCTGATCGCGCTGAAGCGGCGCGCGCCGCACATCCGCATCGTGCTGTACCCGAGCCCGGTGCAAGGCCTCGGCTCGGCCGACAAGATTGCCGAGGCAATCAACAATGCGTCGCGCCGCGCCGAAGTCGACGTGCTGCTGGTGTGCCGCGGCGGCGGCTCGATCGAAGACCTGTGGAGTTTCAACGAGGAAGTAGTAGCACGCGCCATTTCGGCATGCAGCATGCCGGTCATTGCCGGCGTCGGCCACGAGACCGATTTCACCATCGCCGACTTCAGCGCCGACGTGCGGGCGGCCACGCCGACCGCGGCGGCCGAGCTGGCCGCCACCGCGCGCGCCGACTGGATGGCGTCGCTGTCGGCCGACTGCACCGACCTGCGGCGCGCGATGCGGCGCACCCTGTCGGAGGCGAACCTGAACCTGGACAACTACGCGCGCCGCCTGATCAGCCCGTCGGCGCGGATCGGCCACCAGCGCCTGCAGGTGGTGGCGCTATCGACCGCGCTGACGCACGCGGTGCGCGCGCCGCTCAACCGCAACAGCTTGACGCTGGCGCAACTGCGCGCGCGCTGGTCGCGTCATCGTCCCGACGTGCGCGGCTGGCGCGCCGAGATCGCCTCCCAGCAACGCCACTTCGCCGCTATCCTGGCCAGCCAGATGCGGGCGCGGCGCAATGCGCTGGCGGCGCTGTCGGCCCAGCTCGAACTGCTCAACCCGCAGCGCACACTCGAGCGCGGCTACGCCATCGTCAGCGACAGCCGCGGCCACGTGCTGCGCTCGCCGGCGGCGATCCGGGTCAACGACAGGCTGATGGTGCGGCTGGCCGACGGCAGCGCGGAAGTTGGTGTTGCCACTGTGCAATGGCTACTGGAGTAGCGCGCCAGAAGCAAAAATGCAACGAACCCGCATCCGAATTACAATAAGAGTCGTTTCAACGATCAACGCTCTTCCCAATCAATAAAAGGACAATTCATGGAACATACCCTGCCACCCCTGCCGTACGCGATGGACGCCCTGGCTCCACACATCTCGAAAGAGACGCTGGAGTACCACTACGGCAAGCACCACGCGACCTATGTGACGAACCTGAACAACCTGATCAAGGGCACCGAGTTCGAGAACCTGTCCCTGGAAGAGATCGTCAAGAAATCGTCCGGCGGCATCTTCAACAACGCCGCCCAGGTGTGGAACCACACCTTCTACTGGAACGGCATGAAGCCGGCCGGCGGCGGCGCGCCAAGCGGCAAGGTTGCTGACGCGATCAACGCCAAGTGGGGCTCGTTCGACAAGTTCAAGGAAGAATTCACCAAGTCGTGCCTGGGCAACTTCGGTTCCGGCTGGACCTGGCTGGTGCAAAAGGCCGACGGCGGCGTCGACATCGTCAACACGTCGAACGCCGGCACCCCGCTGACCACCGGCGACAACGCGCTGCTGACCTGCGACGTCTGGGAGCACGCCTACTACATCGACTACCGCAACGCCCGCGCCAAGTACGTCGAATCGTTCTGGGGCCTGGTCAATTGGGACGCGGTCAACACCAACGCCGCGTAAGCAACGGCGTCGGACCGCAGCGGCCGACATCGTTGCGATCAAAAGAGCCCCGCTTGCGGGGCTTTTTTTCGCCTTGACCTTACAACCGGCTTCAGGCTGGCGAGCCCAGTCCGATCGGCGCCGGCGTGATGTTGGCGATCAGCGAGAACAATCGGTCGAAGCCGTCCTTGTAGGCGGTGCCGGCGAGCGGATCCCAGTTGGCGGCGAACCAGCCGCCGACGTCGATCCAGTCCTGCGCCGTCAGGAAGCGGTCGGCCGCCGGCAACACCACATCCTCTTCGAGCCGCATGTGCGCCTGGCTGAAGGCGCAATACTCCTCCACCGCGCGGGCGAACGGCGCGAATCCGGCTTCGCGGTCCAGTTCGTATCGGGTCAGCTGGTGTTCGAGCTCGCGCACCATCGCTTCGCCGGCGACGTGTTGCGCACTCAGCTGCGCGATTTCTTCGTCAACGATGCCGGTACGCTGCTGCAGCAACGTGAACAATTGCTCCTCTTTCGGGTGATGCAGCTTTTCGGGATAGTCGACGATGTACAGCAACATGGCGCGAAACACCTTGCATGCGGGCGCCTTGGCGCCGTCGGCGGTGGCGCGGACGAAATGGCGCATCGCCTGCAGCACCGCCCACAGGCGGTCGTGTTCTTCATGGATGACGCGGGTGCCTGCATGGATCGCTAAAGGGCGCATTGCTCAATTCCCGTAGTTTGGAGGGACAGACGCCGGACAGCATCGTGTCGGTATCGACATTACCAGCGCCGATGCTAGGCCCCGGCAACCGAAAAATCCATGATGTAAGTCAAGACGGGCACATCCACTAGTGCGGCGGAAACGACCCGGTTGGGTGCATTTTTTGTGCAATAACGATGTGGCGTCGTACAATTGACAATTCGCGGTGTTTGTCCCGGGCAAGCTCCGCAGCGGATCCTCCTTTATCGAACGCAGTCACACATCCGGTTGGGACACCATTGAGTAATCCGGTCAAGTGGTCGGTACGCGGCCTGCTCTACACCCTCAGCGCCGCGGCCGTGATACCGGCATCGGTCCTGCTGGCGCTGTCGATCTACAATCAATACCAGTCCGACGAGCGCGATGCCGCCGTGTCCGCGCACAACCTGGCGCAGCTGACGGCCGACAATGTGCAAACGTTCCTGTCCGACAGCGAGCAGGTGCTGCGCAAGATCGCCCAGCGCCTGGAGGCGCGCGCGGCGTCCGGCCGCTGCGATCCGATCTTCGGCCAGTTCAAGGATCTGTACCCGCAATTTACCAACCTGAGCCAGTCGACCCCGGACGGTTCGATTGTCTGCTCGACCATTGCGCAGCCCGGCAACAGCGCGGCCTTTGTCGGCAACGCCGCCTGGTTCAAGACGGTCTACAGCACCCGGAAATTTACGGTCGGCCCGCCCTATCTTGGCCCGGTCACGCGGCGCACGGTGGCGGTGCTTGCCCAGCCGGTATTCGACGGCGCCGGCAACATGACCGGCTCGGTCCAGATGCCGATCGACCTGGCGAAGTTTCGCGTCATTCCGGGCGCCGAGAAGCTGCCCGAATCGACCATCATCTCGATCATCGATTCGGCCGGCGTGCTGGTCGCGCGCTCACGCAACAGCGAGCATTTCGTCGGCAAGGATTTAAGCCAGGCCCCTGCCATCAAGCTGCTGCTGCAGCAGCGCCAAGGCACGGGCCGCTCCATCACGTCCGAAGGCGTCGAACGCGTGTTCGGCTTCGTTGCCATTCCCGGCACCGAGTGGTTCGCCGTGGCCGGCATCGCCACCGACGTCGTGTTGTACAGCGCGCGGCGCTCGGCCATGCGCAGCGTGGCCTTCGGCAGCGTGACCTTGCTGTTCATCCTCGCGCTGACGATGTACCTGAGCCGGCGTATTGCCGCACCGATGGCCGCGGTGGCCCGCACCGCGCGCCAGGTCGCGGCGGGCGATCTGGACGCGCGCGTGCCGCTGGTCGGGCCGGCCGAAATTGCCGACTTCGCGGTCCAGTTCAACCGCATGCTCGATTCGGTGCGCGCCTCGCAAGGACAACTGGCGCAGGCGCAGTCCGAACTGATCTTGCTCGGCACCTGCGTGTCGCACCTGACCGACATGGTCGTCATCATGGACGCGCGCAACACCGTGCATGGCTGGCCGGTCATCTCGTTCGTCAACCAGGCGTTCGTCGACATCACCGGTTTTACGCGCGAGCAGGCGATCGGACGCCCGACCACCTTCCTGCACGGGCCGGGCACCGATCCGGCGGCGATCGCCCACATCGGCGCCGGCTTCGCCTCGTACGCGCCGTTTCGCCAGCAGCTGGCCAACTACACGCGCGATGGCGTCCAAGTGTGGATCGAACTGGACATGATTCCGATCCGCGCGGCCGACGGCACGCTGCAGCACTGGGTCTCGATCGAGCGCAACGTGACGGCGCGCAAACTGGCCGAGCAGCGCATCGAGCGGCTGGCCTACTTCGACAGCCTGACCGGCTTGCCGAACCGCACGCAGCTGATGGAGCGCATCGACGTCGCCCTCGCCGCCGCCGCGCGCGAGCGGCAACTGGGCGCGCTGCTGTTCGTCGATCTTGACAACTTCAAGCAGATCAATGACGCGCGCGGCCACGCCATCGGCGACGAGTTGCTGCAACTGGTCGCGCAGCGGCTCGTTGCGGTGGCCGGCGCTGCCAATACCGTCGCCCGCCTCGGTGGCGACGAGTTCGTCATCCTGATGACAGCCGTGGCGACCCAGCCGGAGGCAGCTGCGCGCACCGCCCTGTCGCTGGCGGAAACAGTGCGCGGCGCACTGACACAGCCTTTCGAGATCCGCGACAATAGCTACAACTCCGGCGCCAGCATCGGCGTGGCGCTGCTGCGCTGCGCCGAGCAGAGCGCGCATGACCTGCTGCGCGAGGCCGACACGGCGATGTACACCGCCAAGAAAGGCGGGCGCGACCGGGTCGCGCTGTTCGAACCGATCATGCAGACCGAAGTGGAACTGCGGCTGGCGCTCGAACACGACCTGGCGCAGGCGCTCGCGGCCGGCCAGCTGGCGGTGCATGTGCAAAGCCAGGTCGACCAGCGCGGCCAGCCGGCCGGCGCCGAATTGCTGATGCGCTGGCGCCATCCGGTACGCGGCTTCGTGCCGCCGTCCGAATTCATTCCGATTGCCGAAGACACCGGCATGATCCTCCCGCTCGGCGCCTGGATGCTGGAGCAGGCGTGCGACACGCTGGCGCGCCTGCGCGAGGCCGGCAACGCGCTGCCGCTGTCGATCAATGTCAGTCCCAGGCAGTTTCGCCAGGCCGACTTCGTCAGGCAGGTCGAGGCGGTGCTGCGCAAGACCGGCGCGCCGGCCGCGCAGCTCATCTTTGAAGTCACCGAGGGCTTGCTGATCAACGACCTGGACGAGGCGATCGCGCGGATGGCCGACCTGGCCGCGCTCGGCATCCGTTTTTCGATCGACGACTTCGGCACCGGCTACTCCAGCCTGGCGTACCTGAACCGATTGTCGTTGCACGAACTAAAGATCGACCGCAGCTTCGTGCGCGACGCGCCCGACAACGACACCGACGCGGCGATCGTCAAGATGATCCTGTCGATGGCCAGGCACCTGGGCCTGCGGGTGGTGGCCGAAGGCGTCGAAACGCAGGCGCAGGCAAAGTTCCTGATCGCCAACGACTGCCAGCTGATGCAGGGCTACTTGTTCGCGCGGCCGGTGCCGCTGGCGCAGTGGCAGCGCAGCATGACGTCGCAGATGGCCTGAACGGGACGCCCGCTGGGCGCCGAAATCGTCGGCCTCGACCTCGCGCAGCCGCTCAGCGCGCAATTGTTCGCATCAAAACCAAGGTCAAACCCATGGGGTCAGACCCGGTTTTTGCTCGGCGTTTCGGCGTTTTAGCCATATATCAAACGGGTCTGACCCCGAGTTGAAACGCGCGGCTGCCCAGACGGTTGGCACTGTGGCCAAGGCCAACTATTCGGAAAAATTAAATTGGGGTCAGACCCGTTTTTTGCTCGGCGTTTGCGCGCTTTCGCCTGTATCAAACGGGTCTGACCCCGAATTGTAGGGTTGGCAAGTTGTCGTGAAAATGTAGCGAGATGTCAGCTTGTGTCGAAGGATGGGATTTTGGGCAATGGCTCTACTACAATAGCTGCCGAGGAGAGTTGCCATGTTTCGAGTGATGCTAGTGGAAGACGATGCCAGGCTCGCCGAGCTGGTGATGGAGTATTTGAGCGGCTACGAGTTCGAGGTCGAACTGGTCACCCGCGGCGACCAGGCGCTGGCGCGCTTCGCCGACATCGCGCCCGACCTGGTCGTGCTCGACCTGATGCTGCCAGGCCTCGACGGCATGGTGGTGTGCCGCCAGCTGCGCGCCGTCAGCGAGGTGCCGATCCTGATCCTGACCGCGCGCGAAGATTCGTACGATGAGGTGTCGGGACTCGAGCAAGGCGCCGACGACTTCCTCAACAAGCCGGTGCAGCCGCGCGTGCTGCTGGCGCGCCTGCGCGCACTGATGCGCCGCGCCAGCGCACGCCCGGCCACCGATGGCCAGCCGCTGGTGTTCGGCGCACTGACGATCACGCCAAGCGAACGCAGCGTCAGCTGGCGCGGTGAGCCATGTGTGCTCAGCAATACTGAGTACAAGTTGCTGCTGGTGCTGGCCAGCTCGGCCGGCCAGGTGCTGTCGCGCGACGCGCTGTTGAAAAAGATGCGGGGTATCGAATTTGACGGCCTCGACCGCAGCATCGACAACAGCATCTCCAAACTGCGGCGTCGCTTCGACGATGCCGCCTCGGAAAAAATCAAGACCGTGTGGGGCGAAGGCTACCTGTTCTCGCCGTCAGCCTGGGCTTGACCGAACTTACTCGAACTCTTAATTTACTCGAACACCGCGGCGATCGCCAGTGGCGCTTCCTGCGTGAGCACCTGGCCGCGCGCCGGAGCGTCGCCGAATTTATACAGCACCGTCCTGAAACCATCGTCGGCGTCGTCGGCAAAGATGGCGCCTTCGACCACCGGCAACACTTGCGCCGACTCGCCATTGCGCACGCGCACTACCGGCGCGGCGCCCTTGCGGGCAAAGCCGAAGCGCACGCCCGCGCAGCTCACGCTGCGCGCCGATGCATCGGCATAGCGCGCGAACTCGAGCGCCTGGGCGCAGGCGGCGCGCAGCTCGGCCGCCTCGTACACGCCGTCGGGCCGCACCACCACCGTCACCCGCGGGCGCAGCACGTACTGGCCGATCTGGCGGTTCAGCACCAGCGCGGCGTTCTCGTCATACGCGGCCTTCAGCAACGGGAACACGGTGCGGCCGGTGGCGTCCAGCGGCAGGTTCAGCTGCGTCGACTTGCCCTGCAGCGACAGGCGCAAGCCATCCACAGTGACGCCCTTTTCGCGCGGCATGACCTGGAAGTGGCTCTGGATCAGATGCTTGGGCTTGCCGTACTTTTCGAACACCACCATCGCCCGGTATGCGTCGCGGTAACTTGCCCAGCCGCCGTCCTGCCCCTGGGCAGCGACAACGCCAGCGGCCAGCAGCAGGGCAATCAGAGCAGTGAAATGTCGGAACCGGGCCATGTGCTTAAAACCTGAACGCAAGTGCGGTCGAAACCGTCACGTTGGCGGGCCGCTGTAGCAGCGGGCTGTCCTTGGCGCCGCCGACCAGGCGCGACGCCTGCAGACCGGAGGTGACGATCCACGATGGCGACATGGCCCAGTTCCAGCGCGCACCGACGTGCACATCCTTGATGCCGCCCGCCGCCTGGTAGACGGCGTAACCGCTGCGCTGCGCTTCGGCCGGCGCGACGCCGAAAAAGGCGTCGTTATGCGCGCGGTTGGCGACGGTCAGGCCGGCGCTGATGGACACGGCGTGGTGCAGCGCCGGCTCGGCGGCGATGCGCTGCACGGCGACACTCCAGGTCGCCCCCTTCTTGTCGTTGCCAGAGCCGACCAGCACGTTGTTGGTCAACCGAAGGCGCGGGCTCAGGTACAGGTTGAAAAAAGCGCCCGCTTGCAGGCGCGCGCCGATCGGGTCGATGCCTTCGAGTTGCCTCGGCGGCGCGTTGCGGTAGACCATTGGCGGCTGGGCGACGATGCCGGGGAAGCTTGCGCTGTCGACCCCGCCGATGCCGCTCGCGCTGCCCGACGCGCTGCGGCGCAATTGCAGCGCCAGCAGCGGCCCGTATTCGACCGACGGCGCGCTGGACAGGTGCATGCCGGCGCTCATGCCGGAGATGAAGATGCCGTTACTCAATTCAAGCTGCAGTACTGGCAGCGCGCTGACCCGCCGCTCGCGCGCGCCGTCGTAGCGCGGCGCCGATACGGCGCCGAGCCCGACGTACAGATCGCGGCTGCCGTCGGGCATCCGGTTCACTGCGGGCGTCTGGGCGGCCGCGCTACCACATGCGGCTGCCAGCGTGATGGCGAGAAGCTTTTTCATTTTGTCTGGTTCGAGAGTTTGCCTGTGCACATTTTACGGTGCGACAGGGCGCGCCCCCAAGTCTGTCTGTTCCTGAGCCGCAATCAGGTGCGCGGCGGCAGATCGATCGGCTCGACCAGGTGGCCGCTGCCCAGGCCCAGATCGGCCTTGTGGCGATTCGCTTCAATCGTGTTGAACAACGTGCGCGACGTTTCGTCGTTGCAGAAGGCGCGCGGGCCGGCGATCGAATCGGCCGCCGAGCACAAAATCTGCTGCGACGTGGCGCCGTACAGGGTGCGGGCGTAGCCGCTGTCGCCGCAGTTGCCCGCGCGGTCCCAGTACACCATGCGCTTGTCGATCATGAACAGGCGATTGCGCTGCTCGGTGCAAGGGGCGGCCTGCGCCTGGGCGACGAATTCGGCCGTCACCGGCACCGCGCCGTTCGGTTCGCCGACGGCGACACCCTGCCCGGCCTGCCTTTCGCCAAGCGCGACGTCGCCGCCGCCGGCGCCGCAACTGGTCAGCAATGCCGCGCCGGCGAGCACCGCGGCGCGAAATATGTAGTGGGTGTACTGGGCGGGTGACATGGACAAAGCTCCTGATCCAGGTCCGGCGCGCGTGCCGCGACCGAACTAGCACTGTCGAATAAAAAAAGCCCGTTCGATTCTTGCGAACCAGGCGGGCAAACGGAAAAACCTGATGTGGGCACAGCTTACCGGGTGGCGCCCCGCCAATCCCCACTGATTTGTCCATCATTTGTCATCAATTTGTAAGGCGCTGTCCCCGTTCGGTAGGGGATCTTGAACTTACACCCAACGGCTGAGGTCTAAAACTGACCAGATGACGCGGGGAGGCAGCGTGAAAACGAGCGAGTTTGGGCAGTTCATTGAGCAGGCTGCAAGTCTTCCATTGCGCCAGCGCGAGGCTCTGGCTGCGCAATTGAACTGTGGTTTGCAACATGAACATGGCCTGCAACGTTACCGCTGCGTTGTCTGCGCCCGCAGTTTTAACGGCCTGACCGGCACCCCGCTGGCCCGGTTGCGGCACCGGGGGAAATGGCTGCCTTACCTCGAGTGCATGCTGCAGTCGGGCACGGTGCGGCGTGCCGCTACCCTGGTTGGCATTCACAAAAACACTCGCTTTCGCTGGCGCCATCGCTTCCTCAGTAATACCAAGCACGACCGTGCGGTGCCATTGGGCGGGATTACGGAGGCTGACGAAACCTACTTGCTGGAGTCGCAAAAAGGTTCGCGCCACCTGGACCGCGCGCCGCGCCGGCGCGGGGGCAGGGCCAGCCGGCGCGGCTTGTCGCATGAGTACGACTGCATCCTGGTCGCGCGCGACCGCACGGGCAGGACCGTCGATTTCGTCACCGGACGGGCGCCGTTGAACTATCCCCGACTCAACGGTGACATAGCCATTTGTAATGCCCTGAGGCGCTCTCGGCTCTTATACAATGCTGCCAGGGAGAAAACTATGCTGTGCACCACAAGGCTGGCGGGGACGCCGTGAATCGCCTGTTTTTCCGATTTTTCGTGCTGGTGATGTTGTCGATCACGGTGGCGACCTTTGTCGTCTATTTCGCCATGAGCCGGCTGTTCGGCGACCCGCTGGACGACATCGCGCGGCGCCAGGCGGCGGCGCAGATCTTCCTGCTCGAACAATACGTCGACCAGGCACCGGCCGACGAATGGCTGGTGCGGCTGAACAAGGTGCGCGAAGTGACGCGCGTCAACATCGAACTGATGCCGCTGGCCGGCGCGCGGGCGCAGCTGCCGGCGCGGCGCCAGGCGGCGCTCGAACGCGGCGACGTCGTGCTCGACCCCGCCGGCAAGGCGTTCTTCCGGCGCGTCGACCTCAAGGGCGACCGCTACATCGGCAGCGCCGACGAGGTCATCCACGCGCGCGACTTGCCGATCGACATAGGCCTGGCGCTGCAGATGGAGGCGCTGCGCTACGTCATCGTCGCGCTGGCGCTGCTGATTCCGATCGCGCTGTGGTCGCGCAAGCACTGGCAGGGCCTGCAGGCGCTGTCGAGCGTGGCCGACGAGCTCGGCGCCGGCAAGCTGTCGGCGCGCGCCAGCTTCGGCCCGCGCACCAGCATCTATCCGCTGGCCGAGCGCATCAATCACATGGGCGAGCGGATCGAGTCGCTGGTGGCGTCGCAAGAGAACTTGCTCCATTCGGTGTCGCACGAGCTGCGCACGCCGATTGCGCGGCTCGAATTTGCGCTGGAGCTGTTGCGCTCGAAGGCGCCCGATGGCGTGCTGACGCCCCGCATCGAGGCGATGGAGGCCGACCTGGCCGAACTGAACGCGCTGGTCGGCGAGCTGCTCGGCATGGCGCGGATCGGCGGCGCGCGCTCCGTGCCGGCGGCGCCGTTCGCGCTTGCGCCGGCACTGCGCGAGTGCGCGCTGCTGCTCGACTATCCGGTCGAGCTCGAAATCGACGATGCGATCGGCAGCGTCAATGGCAACCGCCGGCTGCTGCTGCGCGCGGTCGGCAACGTGCTGCGCAACGCGCAGAAATACGCCCGCGCGCGCATCGTGCTGTCGGCGCGGCGGGTCGGGACGGCGGCGCTGGAAGTGGTGGTCGAGGATGATGGCGCCGGCATCCCGGAAGCGGAGCGCGAACGCATCTTCGAGCCGTTCTACCGGCTTGACCGCAGCCGCGACCGCAGCACCGGCGGCTTCGGCCTGGGCCTGTCGATCGCGCGCAAGGCAATCGAGCAGCATGGCGGCACGATCCGCGCGGAACGCTCGATGCTGGGCGGCGCCCGCTTCGTGCTGCGCCTGCCGGTCAACGGGCGCGAATAGTTGACGAGCTTTCGCAAACAATCAGCGCTGGCCCTGCCCCATCGCAGCGCCGCATACAAAAACTCCGCCGCAGCGGAGTTGTTTACTTCTTGGTCGGCGTCGACCGCGTCACATGCGTCATCGCGTAGCCCAGGTGCTCCCACCAATGGTCGCGCGAACGCACCGTGACCAGGCACTTCTCATCGAGCTCGCCCTTGAACAGCGGGTCGGCGCACTTGTTCGTCATTAGCGCATACCGCTGGTTCTCCGCGTTGATCAGCGCAATGCACAGCCATAAGACGAGGCCGGCGAGCACGACGGCCAGCGTCCACGCCACCTGGTTGATGTGGCTGGTCTCAAACAACTCCTCGTCGACCGGCTTGGAGCCGTCGTAGATCTTCAGGAGCTTTTGTTCGACATCGCTCATTTTGTCTTTGCTACCTTCGCTACCATTGCATCGAGCACCTGTACCGTCGCCTTCGACAGCGCCATGCCGTTCATGCCCGGGTTCGCCGATTCGACCACCGACGGCGACGTCATGTAGCGGCCGTCTACGACCAGCGTCGGCACCGATTGCACCTTGTACGCGTCAAGGGTCTGCGGCAGGCGCTTGAGCTTGGTCATGACGCCGAACGAGTTCCAGGCATCCATCAATTTCGCCTTGTCCATGCCATTCTTGACAGCCCAGTCGATCACGACGTCGTCCTTGTTCATGCGAACGCGATCGATGTGGATCGCCTTGAATACCTTCGGATGCATTTCGTCGAGCTTGCCCATCGCTTCGAGCGTCAGGTACAGATGCGCTTCAGGGTCGTTGACGCCCGAATACGGCATGTGCACGCGCTTGAAGTTGATCTTGTCACCCTGCTTTTTGACCCATTCCGCAATGGTAGGTTCCAGCGCATTGCAAGCCGGGCAGTGATACATGAAAAATTCGATCACCTCGACTTTTTTGCCGACAACCTGGGTCGGCTGTGGCGAGGCCAGCTGGACGTATTCGGCGCCCAGTTTCGGATCGGCAGGCGAGGCGAAGGCGGTGGCGGCAACGAGGCCGAGTGCAGCAACGGCAAGGCGAAGGGAACGCATGGTGATCCTTATTAAGTTTGTTAGGCGAACGCCGCGAGATTACCACTTTTTCGGCGAACGCTCGCGCTGGCGGAGCGATTATTGCAAATGCTTACGTGTTTAACGCTAGCTTACTTGCGCCGTTGACGCGCCAGGTCAATCTTTTCGCATAACTGGGCCACGCCCTGGGCGACGCGCGGGCCGGGCCGGGTCAGCAATTCGCCTTCGATGCGAAACAGGTTGCCGCGCTCGACGGCGAGCATGCTGCGGTACGGCTTCCAGATGCCGATGCCGGCCTCGCCCGGATCGTACTGCTCGCTGCCGAAGATGGCCTCCGGATTTTCCTGCAGCACCGCCTCGACGCTGACCGACGGCGCCACCACTTTCAGGCCGGCAAAGACGTTGGTGCCGCCGCACAGGGCAATTGCATCGGAGACGATGTGCTTGCCGCTCAGGGTGTACACCGGCTTGTCCCAGATCTGGTAGAACACCCGCACCGGCGCGCGCTTGCCGTAGCGCGCGCCGAGCACGGCGACGTCGGCGCGAAAGCGCGCCGCCGCCACCGCCGCCAGCTTCTCGGTGCCAAGCAGGCGGCCCAGGCGCGTCAGGCTGTCGGCGACCTGGTCGATGCGAGTCGGCTCGCTCTGGAACACCGGAATGCCGAGCTTGCCGAGTTGCTCGAGCTGGCGCCCGGTGTTGCCACTTTGCCAGACGATCAGCAAGTCCGGTTTCAGGGCAATCACCCGCTCCATGTCGATCTGGGCGTTGCTGCCCACCAGCGGGATCTTTTTCGCCGCTTCCGGATAGTCGCTGAAGTTGATGGCGCCGACGATGCGCTCGCCGCCGCCGGCGGCAAACAGCAGCTCGGTGATGTGCGGCGCCATCGAAATGATGCGCTGCGCCGGCGCCGCCAGCGTGACGCGCACGCCGGCGTCGTCGACGACAGTGATGTCGGCGAAGCTGGCGCCGGCAGGCAGCGCCAGGCAAAGTGCGGCAATGAAGCGTTTAAAAATCATAGCGTGCCGAAAGCTTGATCTGGCGGCCATCGCCCGGATAGATCCCGGAGCGGCAGCCGAACGCGTTGCTGTAATACTGCTTGTCGGCCAGGTTCTGACCGGACACGGCGAATTCCCATGGACCAATAGTACGCGCATAGCGCGCATCGATGGTGGTATGTGCGGGAATGCGGGCGCCGCAGGCGTTGGTGAAGTCGCTGCCGTACCGTTGGCTGTCGACCCACTGGATGCCGACGTCGGCGCTGTGGCCGCCGGCCGGCGCCCACGTCAGGCGGGTCGACAGCGTGTTTTTCGGCACCAGCACCATCTCGCGGCCGGCGTTCGGGCCGGCGGTAAAGCTGGCCTTGACGTGCTGCAGGTGGCCGCTGATGCGCCAGCCGGCGGCCAGGCGAGCATCGCCATCGATCTCGAATCCGCGGCGCTCGGTCGGATCGAGGTTGGCGTTGGTGCCGAAGCCGATCGTCGGGTCGAAGAAGATCTCGTTGTCGAGGCGGTGGCGGAAGGCGCGCACGCTCATCTGGCTGCGCACGCCGCCGAAGGTGACGCCCAGTTCCAGGTCCTTCGAGGTCTGCGCCTTGAGCACGCCCGTCGAGGCGCGGTAGCTGTTCTCGTCGGCGTTGGCCATGCGGTAGCTCTGGCCGGCCTTGGCGTGCAGCTTGACGCCCGGCTGCAGGTCGTAGCTGCCTTGCGCTTCCCAGGCGTTCTGCGACTGCGAGCTGCTCTCGTCCACCGGCGGGAAGCCGAGCGGATCGGCGTAATCCTTGTCAAATACCTCGTGGCGCGCGCCGAGCGAGAAGCGGCCGTTGTGGGCGGCGCTCCAGCGGATTTCGTCGCGCAGGTAGATCGCCTTCGACGACTGGCTGGCGTCGGCCTTCGAGAAATCGGAGGCGGTGACGCGGTTCCAGCGAATCAGGTCGATCCCGCCGATCAGTTCATTGAGCATGCCGCTGTACTGCGACAGGTGGCGAACGCGCGGCGAAAACTGGGTCTGCTCGCTGTCGTAGGCGAGCCTTGAATCAAAGGCGGCGTAATAGGCCTTGACGGTTTTCTGGCGGTGCGACAGTTCGGCGGCCAGTTCGACGCCGCCGATGCGCTGGTCGATGTAGGCGCTGACGCGGTCGGTGTCGAGCGAGCCGTAGTCGCCTGGCGTGAGGCTCTGCCGCGGATTGGCTTCGAACTGCGCCTGGGTCAGCGAACCTGGCAGGCGCGATTTGGCGCGCGCGCTGTCGACCCGCACGCCGGCTTTGCCGGTGCCGAGGTTCCACTGGGCGCCGGCCGAAATGGCGCTCTGGCGGAAGTCGTTGTTGGCGCGGTAGTTGTCGGTGCCCTGGTTGCCGATGGCGGCGTCGAAGGCGCCGCCGTTCCAGGTGCGCGCGACCGAGGCGCGCACATCGTGCTGGCTGAACTGGCCCGCTTCGGCGCGCACCGAGCCGCGCGTGCCTGGCGTGCCGGCGCGGCGGGTGATGATGTTGATGACGCCGCCGGTGGCGCCTTCGCCGTACAGCACGCTGCTGCCGCCGCGGATGATCTCGATGCGTTCGATCGTCTCGATCGGAATGGTCGACAGCACCGGGCCGCTCAATTCGTTGTCGCTCATGCGCACGCCGTCGAGCATGACGACCATGTTCTGGCTGCCGTTCGAGCCGAAGCCGCGCAGGTCGAGCGAAAAGTCGGGGCTCGAGTCGAGGCTCTGGCGACCGTAGACGCCGCCGATCTTGCGGATCGCCTGGTTGACGTCGGCCACGCCGGCGCGGCGGATGTCGTCTGCGCTGATGACGGTGGCGCCGATCGGCGCCAGTTCAGGCGCGCTGGCAAAGCGCGCGCCGGTGACGAGCACCTGGGGCATGCCGACATCCTGGGCCTGGACGGATGGGGTGACGGAGAACGCCAGCGAAATAGCGGAGACGAGGGCGAGCGGATGCAAAGCGGTTACGCTGCGCGGTGCGGAGAAAGTCATGGTGTCGGTTTTCGGAAAAAAGTCTCCAGCCGTGCGTCCCCGCAAGCCGGATTCAACGGAAGACGCCCGCGGCTGCGCCGGCGCTCCCACCTGTCCTGGCCGGTATCCGGGCTCGCAAGTCAGACCGTCTCACCTTCCGATGCCATTGGCACCGTGGTGTTCGAGACAGCCAGTCGCCAGGGGCGACGCTTGTTTACCGTTGCGGGGGCAGCACACCTTGGGCCGCTGCGCCGTCAAAGCCGGCGCGGCAGCGTGGCGTTTCCCGTTTAACTGCAGGCGAGATCACGCCTGCGGGCACCAAAACGGGGTCATTATAAACGTAACAAGGGTCACCCAGCGAAATTGCCGTTGTTGCATTGCCGTTCGCGGCCGTGCAAAGATTAGTCCTAACTAGTACAATCTAAGCTTACCCCTTTTCCAAGGAGTCTGTCATGACAAATCGCCTGCCCACCTATTTCGTCTCTCACGGCGGTGGTCCATGGCCGTTCATGAAGGACCAGTACGGCGCCACCTACGACCAGCTGGAGCGGTCGCTGGCCGACATCCCGCGCCAGGTCGGCGCGCGGCCGAAGGCGGTGCTGCTGGTCAGCAGCCACTGGGAAGAGGACGAGTTCATGGTGTCCTCTAGCGAGGCGCCCGGGATGATCTACGATTACGGCGGCTTCCCGCCGCACACTTACCAGGTGCAGTATCCGGCGCCCGGTTCGCCGCAGCTGGCGCAGCGGGTGGTGCAGCTGGCCGCGGCGGGCGGCCACGCGGTGACGCAGGATCCGCTGCGCGGCTTCGATCACGGCACGTTTTCGATGCTGTACCCGGTGTATCCGGCGGCCGACATGCCGGTGGTGCAGTTGTCGATCCGGCACGGCTACGATCCGCAGACCCACATCGACATCGGCCGCGCGCTGTCGCCGCTGCGTGACGAGGGCGTGCTCATCATCGGTAGCGGGCTCAGTTTTCACAACTTGCGCCAGTTCGGGCCGGGCGGCAAGCAGGCGTCACATGCCTTCGACGCGTGGCTGCAGCACGTGCTGCTCAAGCTGACGCCGGCCGAGCGCAGCGTCGCCATGCTGCACTAGAGCGAGGCGCCGTATGCGCGCATTGCCCATCCGCGCGAAGACCACCTGGTGCCGCTGATGGTGGCGCTCGGCGCGGCCGACGGCGAGGCGGCCAGCTGCGTGTATCACGAAGACGATTTCTTCGGCAATCTGGCGGTGTCGAGTTTCCGGTTCGGGGCCGCGGCGACCCAATAGCGCGCATGGCGAAATCGCACGGCAAAACAACCGGGGTCAGTGCCGCAAAACGACTGGGGTCAGTGACGGCAAACGCACACGAGCTGGACTGTGCTCCGGATAGGCAGCACCCCGATTGGTGGATGAGGCGGTGTGCGATTGCCGGCCCGAACGCGGGGCCCGGTGGACGGATGAGGCCGTGTGCGATTGCCCGGCACTGACTCCGGGTGGAGAGGAACAAACGTCACGTTGTGCCGCTGTGGCGGACGGTGTTGGCGACCGGGGGCAGCGACCGGGGTCAGTGCCGGCAAACGGACACAAGCTGGACTGTACTGAGGACCGGCAGCACCAATCATGGATGAGGCCGTGTGCGATTGCCGGCACTGACCCCGGGTGGTCAGACCCCGGGTGGGCACTGACCCCGGGGGGAGAGCAACAAATGGCGCGTTGTGCCGCTGTGGCGGACGGTGTTAGGTGCCGCGTTTGCCGCGCGCGGAATTGGCCGCTTTTTCGGCGGCGATCGCCGCAGCTTTCGCCGCCTTCTCGGCCATCATGGCGGCATGCTCGGCCAGCGCCCTGGTGCGCGTTTCCGGCGTTTCCAGGCTGATCCGGCCCAGCACGCCGGTGCGGTAATCCTGCAGGAAGGTGTGCGCCGCTTTCTCGAAATCGAGGTCGCCACCCTTCTGCCGGTAGCCGCGCCGCGCCGCCACGCCTTCGACCACCGAGATGCCGTCGATGCCCTCGGTCGCAAAACCGTAGCGCGCCGTCAGCAGGTGCGGATAGCGCGCCAGCAGCACGTCGGCCAGGTAGACCGCCACCTCGTCTTCGATCAGCGCGTTTGAACCGATCGCGTGGCTGGCGGCAAGCATCAGGCCGTCGCTGGCGAGCGCGATCTTCGGCCACAGCATGCCGGGCGTGTCGACCAGGATGATGTTCTTGCCAAGGTAGAGCTTCTGCTGCATCTTCGTCACGGCCGGCTCGTCGCCCACTTTCGCCACTTTTTTCTTCAGCAGCGCATTCATCAAGGTCGATTTGCCAACGTTGGGAATGCCCATGATCATGATGCGCAGCGGCTTGGTCGGCACGCCCCGGTGCGGCGCCAGCGACAGGCACAGGTCGGGAATGCGGGCGACGTCGGCCGGCTTCTTGGTCGTCATCGGATAGGCGGTGACGCCTTCCTGGGCGTCGTACCAGGCGCTCCACGCAGCGGTCGCCACCGGATCGGCAAGGTCGACCTTGTTGAGGATCTTCAGGCAGGGACGCTGGCGGAACAGGCGCAGCTCTTCAACCATCGGATTGCAGCTCGCCTCGGGCAGGCGCGCATCCAGCACCTCGATGACCAGGTCGGTGTTCTCCATCTGCTCGGCCGCCTTCTTGCGGGCGGCGTTCATGTGGCCCGGGTACCATTGTATCGACATGCTGTGCTTTCAAATTCTCGAATAATGGCGCTATTTTACGGGTTCGCACCGTTCCGGGCGCGAATCGATTTTCGTGCACCGCCATCGGGAGATTGATCCGCCACAACAAGTTGGCTTACGGAAAGAAGAACAATAGACCCACCAACGGAGGGTCAAGCCATGAACGCACTGAAACATATGAAATTCATTTTCGGCGTTGTACTGCTCGCGGCAGTGGGCATCGCGCTCATGCCGCAGCGCCCGGTCACGCCGGCACAGCCAGCCGCGCGCGCCACCGCGCCGCAGCCGGTGCAGGTTGTCGTCGTCAAGGGCAAGCGCATGACCGATGTCGAAAAGCGCGCTGCGCTCAACGCCGAACCGCGGCCGGAAACGAACGGCAGCTAGCCGAGCCGCAGCGGCCCCGCCGCTACGGTGTTACATGTCGTGCACGGTAGCCGTGCGTCGCAGGCCGCGCACCAGCGGCGCGCCGGCGCTCGAGCTGCCGGCATCGGACAGTTCCGAGCGCCCACCGCGCCGGCCGCCCCTCACCCACTCGATGGTCCAGCCGCTCGGCGTGCCGCCGGCGTTGCCGCACTGGCCGCCCGCAGCCGGCGTGGCGCTCCTGACCTCGCGCGTGCACATGCCGAAGTTGACCAACGCGTGGCCGACCGCGCGACCTTAGGGCTGGTTCGCCGCCGCTTCGGTGCACGCGCCTGGCGGCAGCGGCGCGGCGGGATCGGCAGCGGCGAGCGCCTGACGCGCCTGGCGCAGGTCCTTGCCGAATTCGGCCAGGTAGCGGCTGCGCTCCTCGCTTTGCCATTCGGCGTCGGAAAACGCCGTCAGCGGGTGCGGCTTGCCGACGAAGGCGCGGCCTTCGAGGCGCGGCATCAAGGCGCGGTCCGGATCGGCGTCTTCCTTGAGCAGGTAGCCGTCGACGTCGCGCAAGGTCAGCGGCAGCGCCGGCTGGCCGTCGCGCAGCAGCTTGCCGAACGTGGTCAGGCGCACCTCGCGCTGCCCCGCAGCCAGCACGTCGTTGAAGGTGGCCAGCGCGAACGGGCGGCCATTGGCGTCGTCGACGCGGCCGGTGACGACGTAACGGCCGGCGCGCCGTACGTCGGCGGTCAGGTAGAAATTGAGCGAGCCGTCTTCGACCGCCTCGCGCACCTGGCCGCTCCAGGTGGCCGGCAGTTCGGGCGAATAGATGATATCGAACATGACCGCGCCGGCGCGCCCGGCCACGGTGAAGCGCACGTCGGTGCGGATGGTGCCGTTGAAGCTGGCCAGCGCGCTCTGGTTCGGCGCCAGCACCGCGGCAAACGCGCCGTCGCCGGCGACCGGATCGGCGAGAGTGCCGTCGTCGGCAAACGCCAGCTGCACTTGCGCGCCCGGACGCGCGCCGTTGAACGCCATGCCTTGCGCCAGCGCGCGCGTGACAACCAGCGGCAGCACACGGCCGTCGGCGTCGACGGCACGCAGCGAAAACGCCACCGCTTCGCCGGCGGCCATGTAGACGCGCGACTGCGAGGTCTGGATCTGCACTTTCAGGTCGCTGCCGCCGCCCTCCAGGCGCATCGGGTTCGCCTCGGTGACCGGCGCGTTCGGATAGACCTGGTCGGGTTGCTCGGCGATGGGGCGCGACGTGTGCGGATACCTGCTGCTGGCAAGGTAGCTGCAATAGGTATGCTCGACCAGCTGCAGGTTTTGCGCCAGCAGCTGCCGGCGCGAGGGCGCCGGCAGCGCGCTCGCCACCGGCACTGGCCCGGGCGGCAGCGGCGCGCGCGCCATCGACGTGGCGAGCGGAACCGCGGCCGGCATGGACGCGGCGCGATCGTCGCCATGCACCAGCCAGGCGACGATGGCCAGCGCGGCGATGGCCAGCACCGGCAGCAGGCGTTTTTTAAAGCGCACTGACCACCATCGTCGATCGCATGACCGAGACGATGCCCGCCCAGTTACCGCGATTCGAATGGCTGTACGCCTCCTGGTCGTCGCGGAACAGCACGTAGTGGTAACTCCACTTCGGCACGCCGTCGTCGTTGACGGCGCTGCCCATCGTCAGGTCGGTGCACCACCAGTCGCGCGGGTTGCAATAAGCGCGGCCGGCCGTGCCCGACACGGCGCCGGCGCTGTGATATGGCACCACCTCGTCGTCCTGGCCGGGCAGCAGGCCCGAATACGCGGTGCCCCTGGCGCCGGCGTACATGTAGAACCAGACGAAGCGCGTGCTGTTGTGGTTGTACATGGCGCGCGCGGTAGTGGTCCTGAGGTCGCGCACCAGCGGCTCGCCGGTGGTCCACGCGCCGGCATCGGCCAGTTCGGTGCCGCCGGCAGCGCCCGCCGCGGCCAGCACCCACTTGATGTTCCAGCCGGTCTGCGCGGTGCCGTCGGCGTTGCCGCACACGCCGGCGGCATTCGGCGCCGCGTTCTTCTTCATGCGGGTGGAGCCGCCGTAGTTGGCCAAGGTGTAGCCGATCATCAGGTCGCCGGCGCTCTGGCTGGCGATGTAGCACCAGTTGGCGCCGGTGCAGAAGCAGTCGAGCGCGTCGCGGATCTTGCCATTTTGCGTCGCGATGCTGTTGTAGCCGTCCCAGTTGACGGCCTTCTTGTTGACGCCGGCGTCGGTGCTGGCCGGGCCCCAGTAGCCAAAGTTGTTGTAGTCGCCGACCACGCCGCCGGCGCCGCGGCCGTTGATCCACAGCGAGTAGTTGGTGGCGCTGGCGATGGCGGCGACAGAGAACAGCGAAAGGCACACCAGCAGACGCAGAAATCGGTTCATTTATTTCTCCTCAGGCGAAGCTGCGAAGGCCCGGACGCGGCAATCCGGGCGGGAAAATAAACGAACGAACAGGCCGGCCGCTGAGATCAAATCTACGCGGCGATATCGGTGAAGTCAACGGCGCGCGATTGCGGCGTTGGCCCGGTGTGGTTTTTGTTCTAGTCCAGCTCGGCGAGCGCCTTGACGTGCGCGACCACGCTGCGCCCCAGCGCCGACAGGTTGTAGCCGCCTTCGAGGCAACTGACGATGCGCCCGTGCGCGTACAGGCGGGCAATGGCCATCAGTTCGCGCGTGATCCAGGCATAGTCCGCTTCGACCAGGCACATTTCGCCGAGGTCGTCTTCGCGGTGGGCGTCGAAGCCAGCCGAGATGAACAGCATCTCCGGCTTGAACGCATGCAGCGCCGGCAGCCAGTGCTCCTGCACCAGCTTGCGCACGACGTCGCCATTGCTGTGCGCCGGCACCGGGATGTTGACCTGGTTGGCCGTTTCCGGTTCCGGCTCGCTGTACGGATAGAACGGGTGCTGGAAGAAACTGGCCATCAGCACGCGCGGATCGTCGCGGAACGATTCGGCCGTGCCGTTGCCGTGATGGACGTCGAAGTCGATGATCGCCACCCGCTTCAGGCCGTGCGAGTCGAGCGCGTGCAGCGCGGCCAGCGCGACGTTGTTAAACAGGCAGAAGCCCATCGGACTGCCTGGCCGGGCGTGGTGGCCCGGCGGGCGCACCGCGCAGAAGGCGTTGGCGATGTCGCCGGCGATCACGGCGTCGGTGGCGGCCATCGCCGCGCCGGCCGCGCGCAGCGCCGCCTGGTAGCTGTGCTCGTTGATCAGGGTGTCGGCGTCGAGCGGATAGTATTCGCCCGGGCCGGGCAAATTGTCGCGCACCAGGGCGATCGCCGCGGCGCTGTGGTTGCGCATCACGGCCGGCAATTCGGCCAGCGGGGCGTCGCGCCGTTCGAGCAGGCTGCCGATGCCGGAGCGGATCAGCTGATCGTCGATCGCGCGCAGGCGCTCCGGCGACTCGGGGTGCCACTCGCCCATCTCGTGGCGCAGGCAGTCCGGATGGCTATAAATGGCTGTGGTCATGTTCCTGGGGTGAGGTTGCCGGTTCTCATCAAAATCGCACCGCGTTGCTGTTCTCGAATAGAATCATTTACAGCGAAGTGATGAAGAATGAAAAATTGTCCGAATGACGCTAATCTACCATCCATCCCGATGTTTCGCTCGGCGTGCAGGCGCGGCACCAATTAATCAGTTCAACAAAGACAACACATGTTCAACAAAATGCATGAAGTGGCACGCCAGGTCAGCCAGATCGTGGTCGGCAAGGATTTGCAGGTGCGCCAGGCGCTCACGTGCCTGCTCGCGGGCGGCCACCTGCTAGTCGAAGACGTGCCGGGCGTGGGCAAGACCACGCTGGCGCACGCGCTGGCCATCTCGCTCGGCTTGAAATTCAACCGGGTGCAGTTCACCAGCGACCTGCTGCCGGCCGACGTGGCCGGCATTTCGGTCTACGAGCGCGAAAAGAATGGCTTCGTGTTCCATCCGGGGCCGATCTTTACGCAGGTGCTGCTGGCCGACGAGATCAACCGCGCCACGCCGAAGACGCAGTCGGGCTTGCTCGAGGCGATGGAAGAACGCCAGGTCAGCGCCGACGGCGTCACGCGCGCGCTGCCGGAGCCGTTTTTCGTCATCGCCACCCAGAACCCGGCGCACCAGGTCGGCACGTTCCCGCTGCCCGAATCGCAGCTCGACCGCTTCCTGATGTGCCTGTCGCTGGGCTACCCGGACGCGGCCGCCGAGCGCGCGCTGTTGATGGGCGAGGACCGGCGCAGCATGCTCAAGGCGCTGCCGGCGGCGATGCAGCCGGAAGAACTGGCCGCGGCGCAGCAGGCGCTGCGCCAGGTGCATGCCTCGCCGTCGCTGATCGATTACGTGCAGGCGCTGGCGCAGGCGTCGCGCCGCGACGGGCTGTTTGCCGAGGGGCTGTCGCCGCGCGCGGCGATCGCCCTGCTGCAGGCGGCGCGCGCGTGGGCCGCGCTCGAAGGGCGCAACCACGTGGTGCCGGAAGACGTGCAGGCGGTGCTGGTGCCGGTCTGCGCGCACCGGCTGCGCCCGCTCAAGTCGGCGCACGGCGTGGCGCTGGCCAGCCGCGACCTGGTGCTGCAACTGCAAAAATCGGTGCCGGTCTGACGACCCTGGATGGCGGCGCGCTTGACACAATGGGCTGAACGGGCCGGCAACCGCTGGCTGTTCAAGCAGCGCGAGCGCGAGAGCGGCGAAGTGTACCTGCACCGGCGCCGCGTCTTCATCCTGCCGACCAAGGCCGGGCTCGGCTATGCCGGCATGCTGCTGGTGCTGCTGGTGGGCGCCACCAACTACAGCCTGGGCCTCGGCTTCGGCCTGACCTTCCTGCTCGGCAGCTGCGCGCTGGTCGACATGTACCTCACGTACCGCAACCTCGGCCAGCTGCACCTGCGGCCCGGGCGCGCGGCCAGCGTGTTCGCCGGCGAGGAAGCGCGCTTCGAGCTGCACCTGGTGAACCGCACGCGGCTCGACCGCTACGCGATCGGCGTCGATTTTGCCGGCCACGACGGCCCGCGCTACCTGGCCGACGCGCCCGCCGGCGCCGGCGCGGCGCTGCAGCTGACCACCGCCACCGAGCAGCGCGGCTGGCTGCGCGCGCCGCGGGTGCGCCTGGTGACGCGCTTTCCGCTTGGCCTGTTTCGCGCCTGGAGCTACTGGCAGCCGGACCTGCGGGTGCTGGTGTATCCGTTCCCGGAGCCGGAAGCGCCGCCGCTGCCGATGGGCGGCAGCGCGCGCGCGGGCGGGCGCGGCAGCGGCGGCGACGACGACTTCGCCGGCATCCGCAGCTACCAGCCGGGCGACTCGATGCGCAGCCTGGCGTGGCGCCAGATCGCCCGGCTCGACCCCGCCTATGGCGGCCAGCTGGTGACCAAGCATTTCGAAGGCGGCGCGAGCGACGAACTGGTGCTCGACTTTAACGCGCTGCCGGCGCACATCGACGTCGAGCTGCGCCTGTCGCGCATGACGCGCTGGGTGCTGCAGGCCGAACAGCGCGCGCTGCCGTACGCGATGCGCATCGGCGCGCACCACTTCAAGGCCGGCATCGGCGCGGCGCACCGGGCCGCGTGCCTGCAGGCGCTGGCGCTGCACGGCCTGGCCGCGGAGGCGCCATGAAGGCGGCCCCGCTGGCGGCGCTCGGCGGCCGGCTGGCCGGCTTCGCCGCGCGCCTGCCGCGCGACAAGACCGACACCTTGCTGCTGCTGGCGGCGGCGCTGCTGGTGCTGGCGCCGCATGCGCTGCACCTGCCGCTGTGGGTGTCGACCTTGTGCGCGGTGACCCTGGCGTGGCGCGTGGTGATCACGGTGCGCGGCCAGCGCCTGCCGCCGTCGCTGGTGCTGCTGCCGCTGGCGGCGGCGTCGATGGCCGGCGTCTGGCTGACCTACAACACGCTGCTGGGGCGCGACGCCGGGGTCGCCATGCTGGTGCTGCTGGTGGCCTTCAAGATGCTCGAGATGCGCGCGCGGCGCGACCTGTTCGTGGTGGTGTTCCTGTGCTTTTTCCTGCTGCTGACGACCTTCTTCTACGCCCAGGGCATCGGCACCGCCTTGATGATGGGCGCCTCGGTGGCGGTGCTGCTGGCCGCCCAGCTGTCGTTCCAGTTCACCGGCGAGCTGCCGCCGCTGGGGCGGCGCCTGTGGCTCGGCGCGCGCACGGTGCTGTTCGCGCTGCCGCTGGCGGCGCTGCTGTTTTTCCTCTTCCCGCGCATGCAGGGGCCGCTGTGGGGCATGCCGGGCGACGCCATGTCCGGCCGCACCGGCATGTCGAACAGCATGGCGCCGGGCAGCATGGCGAGCCTGGCGCAGTCCGACGAGACGGCCTTCCAGGTGCGCTTCATCGACCCGCCGCCGTCGCACGCGCTGCTGTACTGGCGCGGCCTGGTGCTGGGCGAGTTCGACGGGCGCACCTGGACCCAGCTGCCGCGCGAACGCGGCGCCGGCCAGGCAGTCGCCGGCGCGCTGATGCGCGGGCGCGCGATCCGCCACCAGATCACGCTCGAACCGAGCGGGCAGCGCTGGCTGTTCGCGCTCGACCTGCCGGCCGCGCCGCCGCAGGTGGCCGGCCACGCCAGCTCGGTGTCGGCCGAGCAGGAGATGTCGGCGGCCTATCCGATCGACACGCGGGTGCGCTACGACGCCGTGTCGCACCCCGGCTACAGCCTGCAGGCCGGCGCCGAACTGGCCGGCGCGGCGCGCTGGCTGGCGCTGCCGTTCGGCGCCAATCCGCGCGCGCTGGCCGCCGGCGAGGCGCTGCGCGGCCACGCCGACCCGTTCGACCGCGTGCGCGCGGTGCTGCGCGGCTTTCGCGAGGATACCTTCGTCTACACGATGGAGCCGCCGCTGCTGGGACGGCACACGGTCGACGAATTCCTGTTCAAGACGAAGGCCGGCTTTTGCGAGCACTACGCCAGCGCGTTCGTGTTCCTGATGCGCGCCGCCGGCGTGCCGGCGCGGGTGGTGACCGGCTACCAGGGCGGCGAAGTCAATCCGGTCGACGGCTTCCTGACGGTGCGCCAGTCGGACGCGCATGCGTGGGCCGAAGTGTGGGTCGCCGGGCGCGGCTGGCTGCGGGTCGATCCGACCGCCGCGGTGGCGCCGGAGCGGGTGCAGCGGCCGTTGGCGCGCGCGCCGTCGCGCATGAACCGCTTCGGCATCAGCGCGCTCGACGACCTGATGAACTTCGATGCCGGCAACAGCGCGCTGCTGACCCAGCTGCGCTACGAATGGAGCGCGTTGAACAATGGCTGGAACCAGTGGGTGCTGAACTACACGCCGGAGCGCCAGCGCGGCGTGCTCGATTCGTTCGCCGCCGGCCTGGTCAGCGTCAAGACGCTGGCGGCGCTGGCGGTGCTGCTGGCGCTGCTGGTGGCCGCGCACGTGCGGCGCAACCGGCCCCGGCACGATCCGATCGATGCGCTATACTCGGCGCTGTGCCTGCAGCTGGGCCGGCTTGGGCTGGCGCGTGCCGCCGACGAAGGCCCCAACGACTATCGCGCGCGGATCGACTCGGCCCGCCTCGAGCCGCGCCAGAAAGACGCGGCGGCTCAATTCCTGCGCCTCTACAGCGCCTATAAATACGGCGCCCAGCCATCCGATCCGGGGCTGGCCGCCACCCTGAAAAGTCTGCTGATAAAATTCCGATGATTTCTTTTTTACGTTCAATGCGCCGCCGTTTTCCGTTGCTGGTGCTGGCCCTCGCGGCCGCCGCCGGCGCCCACGTCGCGCATGCCGCGGCGACGAAAGACAAGCCGCGCGCCCATCCGAAGGCGAGCGCGGCAGCGAAGACGGTCAAGGCGGTCAAGGCGGTCAAGGCGGCGCCGAAAGCGCTCGCGCGCAAGGTCGACTACGAAGGCGAGCAGGTCAACTTCCGCGAATGGAAAGCGGTCGCCGATTTCGAAGAAGAGATGGTGACGAAGCACGGCTTCGAGCGCGACGCGCTGAAGGCCCTGATCGCCCAGGTCAACTACATCGACTCGGCGGTCCAGCTGGTCAAGCCGGCGCCGCCGGGCAAGCCGAAAAACTGGCAGGCCTACCGTGACCGCTTCATCGAGCCGATCCGCATTAACGCCGGCGTCGAGTTCTGGGCCGACAATGCCGAGGCACTGGCGCGCGCCGAGGCGCAGTACGGCGTGCCTGCAGAGATCATCGTCGGCATCATCGGCGTCGAGACGGTGTATGGCCGCAACACCGGGCGCTTTCGCGTGATGGACGTGCTGACGACCCTGGCGTTCGCCTACCCGGAGACGCCGAACCGTGACGCGCGCATGCGCTTTTTCCGCGGCGAGCTGGAAAACACGCTGCTGCTGGCGCGCCAGTCGAACATGGACCCGCTGTCGCTGCTCGGCTCGTTCGCCGGCGCGGTCGGCCTGCCGCAATTCATGCCGGGCAGCATACTCGCGTTCGGCGTCGACTTTGACGGCAACGGCCAGATCGACCTGCGCAACTCGGCGGTGGACGCGATCGGCAGTGTCGCCAATTTCCTGGTGCGCCACGGCTGGCAGCCAGGCCAGGTCGGGCCGATTGCTTACCCGGCCGACGTGTCGCCTGCGCGGGCGTGGGAAAGCTTCATCGGCAAAGGCGGACTGGCGGCGACCTCGAGCGCCGAAGAACTGGCCGCGGCCGGTGTCGTCAGCGCCTCAGCGCTGCCCGCAGGCATGCTGTTTGGCCTGATTGACTTGCAAAATGGCGCGGAAGCAACAGAATATTGGTTCGCGACCGATAATTTTTTTGCTATCACTCACTACAACCGTAGTTACTTCTACGCCATGTCGGTCGTCGAACTGGGGCGCGCGGTGCGCGCCGCGCGCGGGGTCTGATCCTTATCGCAGAGGAAACTTTGTAATGAACTGTAACGGGCCGCTGCGCACTTTGTAACAGGCGTCGGCGATCCGGCTTCGATACCCCGGGGGAGTATGTCGCGATGTGCGGATATTGTCTTAGGTAAATTTCCGTACATAAACAAGATACTCCCCGTTAAATCACAATGTCGAGCGTGCGCACCGGAATTGTGCGGCCGCTCCCAGTCAATTACCCTACACTTAACTTTACCCAGAAAACAATTTCAATATTGTGAATATGTGAGAGAATTGCATTGGGGCTATGTTGCACAACGACAACAGCAAATAGCTGCTAACGTTCTAATCATTATTGCTTTCAGGTATTACATTGGAAAACGTTGTACAATTGTGTATATATTTTCCAAAGTGTTCTGGAAATCAGTTGCAGCAAAGATTATAGCGGTGGTAGCACAGCACGAAGCCGGGTGTAAGAACCAGCAGGACAAACTCAAATAGGAATGATAGAAATCATGACAAACCAAGTCGGCATTGATATGAACAGCGATTCGGATTCAGATGATCTGTTGCAGTACAACCCTAACCGGTTGCTCGATACGCTCATCGAAAACCTGCGTCTGAAAAATGATGCGGCGCTGTCGCGCGCTCTGGAAGTGGCGCCGCCGGTAATTTCGAAGATCCGCCACCACCGCCTGCCGGTTGGCGCATCGCTGCTGATCCGCATGCACGAAGTGAGCGACCTGTCGATCCGCGACCTGCGTTACCTGATGGGTGACCGCCGCAACAAGTTCCGCATCAGCGACAAGCAGTTCAAGCCAAAAGAAGGCGAGCCACAGGCGTAACTGCCTGGGGTGTCAAGCAAGCCGGGTCCGTCCACACAGGACCTGGTTTGATTCAGCAGCAATGTCAGGCCGGAAACACGCCCGTCGACAAGTAGCGATCACCGCGGTCGCAGACGATGAACACGATGGTTGCGTTCTCCACCGTCTGCGATATCCGCAGTGCGATTTCACAGGCGCCCGCCGCCGAGATGCCGCAGAAAATTCCCTCCACCGCCGCCAGCCTTCGGGCCATGTGCTCGGCTTGCGCCTGGCTGACGCTTTCGACCTGGTCGACGCGCGCCTTGTCGAAAATTTTCGGCAGGTAGGCTTCCGGCCATTTGCGGATGCCCGGTATCGACGAGCCCTCTTCCGGCTGGGCGCCGATGATGCGGACCTGCTCGTTCTGTTCTTTCAGGTATTGCGACACGCCCATGATGGTGCCGGTGGTGCCCATCGCGCTGACGAAATGGGTGATGCGCCCGTCGGTGTCGCGCCAGATTTCCGGGCCGGTGCCTTCATAGTGGGCGCGCGGATTGTCGGGGTTGCCGAACTGGTCGAGGATGATGCCCTTGCCGTCCTTCTGCATCTGTTCGGCCATGTCGCGGGCATACTCCATGCCGCCAGTCTTCGGCGTCAGGATGATTTCGGCGCCGTAGGCGGCCATGCTCTGGCGCCGTTCGACCGACAGGTTATCTGGCATCAGCAGCACCATCTTGTAGCCGCGGATGGCGGCGGCCATTGCCAGCGCGATGCCGGTGTTGCCGCTGGTCGCTTCGATCAGCGTGTCGCCGCGCTTGATGGTGCCGCGTTCTTCGGCGCGCAGCAGCATCGACATGGCGGCGCGGTCCTTGACCGAGCCGGCCGGATTGTCGCCCTCCATTTTGCCAAGAATAACGTTGTTGCGCGCGGCCGCGTCCGCACCCGGCAGGCGCACCAGCTGCACCAGCGGCGTGTTGCCGATCGTATCTTGAATGGTCTTGTAATGCATGATGACTCTCTGGCAGTTCGGACAAACGCCATTGTATGCCGGGATGCGTGAACGCGTATGAGAGCGGTCAGCCAATGCTGGCTCAGCAAAAATATAACACCGGGGTCAGTAACACCGGGGTCAGGTCTGACATTCGGACATTCGAGCTGGGGTCAGGTCTGACATTCGGACATTTCGCTGGGGTCAGGTCTGACAATCGATGGTTGTCAAGCTAGTTGTCGTGTCAGCAGCCGCTAAGCCGCCTTTTTAAACGCTGGCATATTCGACGCCGGCATTGTTGCTTCGTTGATCGACACGTCAGGATTGAGGTGTACTTCTTTGACC
>NZ_PDOC01000007.1 GCF_002760655.1 Massilia eurypsychrophila
CGGTGGCGAGCGCGAGCTTGGCATCCCGACGGTGACGGATCGGCTGATCCAGCAAGCACTGCTCCAAGTGCTGCAACCAATTCTTGATCCCACATTTAGCGAGCACAGTTATGGTTTCCGTCCGGGCCGACGTGCGCGGGACGCGGTACTTGCCGCCAGAGCGTTTGTCCAGTCAGGGCGGCGGGTCGTGGTGGATGTAGACCTGTCAAAGTTCTTTGACCGGGTCAACCATGACATCCTGATTGACCGCTTAAGGAAACGCATTGACGACGCTGGCGTGATCCGGCTGATCCGTGCCTATCTAAACAGCGGGATCATGGACCATGGCGTGGTGCAGTCGCGGCACGAAGGAACGCCGCAAGGTGGACCGCTGTCGCCGCTACTGGCCAACGTTCTGCTCGATGAGGTGGACAAGGAACTGGAACGACGCGGCCATTGCTTCGCGCGCTACGCCGATGATGCGAACGTCTACGTTTGCAGCAAGCGCGCTGGCGAGCGGGTGATGGCGCTGCTGCGGCGCTGTTATGCCAAGTTGCACCTCGTGGTCAATGAAAGCAAGAGCGCCGTCGCCAGCGCATTTGGTCGTAAGTTCCTCGGTTACAGTCTGTGGGTGGCAAAGGGGAAAGTGGTGAAGCTGAAGGTCGCGGACAAGCCGCTGGCAACATTTAAGCAGCGAATCCGCGAGCTAACGAAGCGTACTGTTGGCCGCAGCATGCCGCAGATCGTTGAAAAGCTGCGCTCCTTGATGCTTGGCTGGAAGGGGTACTTCAAATTGGCGCAAACGCCGAAAGTCTGGCGGACACTCGATGAATGGCTGCGCCACAGGCTGAGAGCTATCCAGCTCAAGCATTGGAAGCGTGGGAAAACCATGTATCGGGAATTGTTGCAACTTGGTGCCACGCCGTTGGTCGCGCAACGAGTTGCAGCGAGTAGTACATGCTGGTGGCGAAACGCTGATCGGCTGCTGAAAACAGTCCTCACAATCGCCTACTTCGACCGACTTGGCGTGCCCCGCCTGACTTAACCTCAACTACTCGAACCGCCCGGTGCGGACCCGCATGCCGGGTGGTGTGGCAGGGGAGCAGCTTTAATTAGCTGCCCCCTATGCCGATCTGCAAAGTACACCCCTACTGCCGCTCGCCAATCGCAATCTCGCGAATGGCCAGCCCGAGCGTGCGCCCGTCCGTCGATGGCCCGATATCCTTCGGCGCCACCGGGTGCGGCACCACGATCGTCAGCATGCGCAAGGTGCCGTCGCTGTCGACCGGCAGGCTGATTTCCTGCGGCGCGCTGGAGAGCTTGAAGGTCAGCTCGGCGCTGCCGGCGCGCAGGATGAACGGCGCCCCGACATTCGGGCCGAAAGCCTGCGCCTTCACCGCAAAATTGAAGCGCTTCGGCAAATTCTCGCGGAAGTGGATCACCACCTGCTTGCCGTCGGACCAGCGGCCGAGCGACTCGCTGGCCGACAGGCCGTCGATGCGTTCGATCAGCGCGTCGCCGATCGGGCGCACCAGGTCGGTCACGCCGATGGTGCGCCCGACCGGCGGCAGGCGCACCAGCGCGAAGTCGGCGGTGCGCACCACCGGCTCGATGCCGGCTGGCAGCGCATGGTCGCCGACCACCAGCAGCCACTTGTTGCGCAACGGGATCTGGTACTGTTCGATCGGCTGGCGCGGATCCGGCAGTTCAAGCACGCCGGCATCCTTGTCGTCGATATGGAACTGCGTGCGCATCAGGTCGGCCACATTGGTGCCGGCCACGGTGATGTACTTGTGCTCGGCCTGCGGAACATACTTGTGGGCAAACTGTCCTGCCTTGTCGGCCGGGAACGGATTGACCAGCTGCGCCAGGTAGTGCGTCGAGCCGACCGCGCCGGCCGCCAGGCCGATCGGCACGGCGATGAACAGGTACAGGTGCAGCGCCAGTTTCTTGCGGGCCACCCATAGCGCCAGAATCAGCAGGTTCAGCGCCACCAGCACCTGGCCCGGCCATTCGAGCAGCGAGATGGACGCGATGTCCGGACCGTCGACCATGTTGAGCGTGTAGTTCGGCAGCTTCACCAGTGCCAGCAGCAGCACGGCGGCCAGCAGCACGCCGATCAGCCACCTGAAGCGCGGACGCGTATGGTCGACCGGCTGGCGCAGCGGCGCCACCGCCAGCACCAGCAGCAGCGGGAAGGCGAACGAGTAGTAGCGCATGTGCAGGCGCACCCCTTCGATCGAGCCGGGGCCGGCCAGCGAGGCGGTGTAGGCGACCGTCATGGCGAACGCGGTGCCCATCATCAGCAGCAGGTACACCCGCAAGGTGCCCAGCTCGCCATCGAACTTGAGCTGCGACGGGCGCCATGGCAGCCGGTGCAGCAGCATCGCCAGCGGCAGCACGTACAGCACCGCCAGCGCCATCAGGTGGCCGCGGGCGTTGATGAAGGCCGGGTTGAGCAGTGTCAAGGCCGAGCGGTGCACGGCGTTATTGGCCGAGCTGCCGTAGAAGTTGCCCACCAGCGCCAGCGCCGGCTCTCCGGCCAGCACGTAACCCAGGCCCAGCCGCACCGCCACCATCGCCAGCACGGCCAGCACAGCGGCCTGCACGGCCTCGCCGATCCAGCCGGCGCGCCCGGCCTTGTTCCAGCGCGTGAACACGATGAACAGCAGCAGGGCCGGCAGCAGGAACAGCCCGTGCACCTTGACCAGGCTCATCACGCCGAGCAGGGCGCCGGTGGTCAGGCCATAGCGCGTGCTGCGCCAGTGGGCGTGGTTCAGCGCCACCCAACTGAGCAGCGCGAAGCCGAAGAAATACATCGCCTCGGGCATGAAGAAGGCGGTGTACATGTTCAGCGGCGCCAGCAGGGCGGTCAGCGCAATGGCCAGCGCCAGCGGCCGGCCGGCCAGGCGCCGCGCCACCAGGTAGACGAACGGCGCCGCGGCGACGTAGAACAGGGCGTTGAGAACGCGCGCGCAGTCGAGGAACTGGTCGCCGCAGGCATTGGTCGAGCGGAACAGCCACAGGTACAGGTAGGACGGCACGATCGCCTCGCCAAGCGGCGTCAGCCGTGAGTATTTGCTGTAGTACCACTCGTCGGCGAACAGCGCCGGGCTCAGGTCGAGGTTGCGCTGCAGCAGGTAGAACATCGTCAGCAGCATGGCGCCGAACAGGGCGAGTTCCCAGGCGTGTTGCCGGAGTTTGGTGGACAGCGGTGTTGGTGTCATTTGAAGATCCAGAATTTGCCCAGCAAGAAACTGTTGACGGCAACCAGCGGCAGCGAGATCAGCTTGCCGGCCAGCGCCAGGTCGAACGTCGTAGCGGCCAGCGCCACGCAGCCGAGGGTGAGCAGGTAATTGAGCACCACCAGGCAGGCGTAGCGCCCGAGGCTGGCGCCGCTGGTGACACTGTCGAAGGTGACCTTGGCGTGGTACACGTAGTTGACCGCCAGGCCGGCGCCGAAGCCGCAGGTAGTGGCAGTGGCGTAATGGTAGCCGAGCGAAACCAGCAGCTGCATGACGCCGATGTCGACCAGCGCGCTGAGCACGCCGCCGGTGATGAACAGCACGACCTGGCGGCGATGGGTCAGCAGACTACGCATTGTGCTTGCGAAACAGCGTCTTGGTATGGATCGGGCGGCGCGGCACCGAGGCGATGTCGTAGGCGAGGAAGGCGAGGATCAGCTGGGTGCCCATGATCAGCGGCAGGGCCGCCACCATCACCGTGCCGGCCGGCGTGACCATGTCGTGGCGCATCGAATAGAGCCAGTGGCTGATGCCGTAGATCGAGCCGAACAGCACCATCGCCACGCCCAGCGGCAGTTCGATCGAGGCGAGCGACATGTTGCGCAGGTAGTAGTTGTAGAACAGCCGCTTGAAAAAGTTGCGCACGTGCTTGGCGGCGAACTCGGTGACGATGCGCGAGATCTTCAGGTTGCTCACTTCGTCGCCGTACACCGCGTCCATCGGCACGTCGACCACCACCGCGCGCAAGGTGTTCAGGCGAAACAGCATGTCGGTCTCGAAGAAGTAGCGCCGGCTGATGCGCGCGAACGGCAAGCGCCGCGCGGCGTCGGCGTGGATCGCGGTAAAGCCGTTGGTCGGATCGAACAGGTCCCAGTAGCCGGACGACAATTTGGTCATCAAGGACAGCACGGCGTTGCCGATCAGGCGCAGCGGCGGCATGCTGCCGATCTGCTCGAGGTCGTAGAAGCGGTTGCCCTTGGTGTAATCGGCCTCGCCTTCGAGGATCGGCGCGACGAAGCGCGGGATCAGGTTGCTGTCCATCTGGCCGTCGCCGTCGACCTTGACGATCACTTCGGCGCCGTCGGCGATCGCAGCGGCGTAGCCGGTCATCACGGCGCCGCCGACGCCCTGGTTTTCCTTGTGCTCGAGCACCGTCACGCGCGGGTCGGCGCACTCGGCGCGCACCAGCGCGCCGGACTGGTCAGGACAGAGGTCGTCGACCACGTAGATGCGTTGCACCTCAGGGCCGATCGCGGCGATCACGCCCAGGATGTGGCGCGTGACGCGGTAGCAGGGGATGACGACGGCGATGGTCATGGATGGCTCGGTTTGGCGTGTTCTAGGTAACAAGATTAATAGAGTGGCAATATGCAGTGTAGGTCAAATCAGCGCTGCGAGGCAAGGCTGGCGGGCACTTCGCGGTACCACTGCCCGCCCAGCACGGCGCGCAGCAGCTGCGCCGCGCTCTCGCTCCAGGTCAGCCACGGCATGCCGGTCGAGACAGGCGCGGCGCCGTCGCGGTGCAGCGCCAGCCAGCTCTCCAGCGCGCGCGCCAGGTCGTCCGCTTCGAGGCCGCTGAAGTAGCGCGCGTGCTCGCCGGCCACTTCGCGAAACACCGGCAGTTCGCGCGCGATGATCGGGATGCCGTGCTGCGCCGCCTCGATCAGCGGCAGGCCGAAGCCTTCGCCTTCGGAGGCGGCCAGCAGGGCGGCCGAGCGGCGGTACAGTTCGAGCAGCATCTCATCGGACACGCCGGGCAGCCAGAACAGGCGCTGGCCTTTTTCCGGGTGCGCGTGCATGCGCCCGGCCAGTTCGTCGACCATCCAGCCCTGCTTGCCGACGACGACCAGGTTGGCGTCGACGCCGCGCTGCCACAGCAGGTCGAGCGCGGCGAGCGCCTGGCGTTGGCCCTTGCGCGGCTCGAGCGTGCCGACCATCAGGAAGCTCGGGCGCGCCGACACCGCCTCGAACACCTCGGCCGCATTCGGCGGCAAGCCGGTGCTCGGCGCGCTGGCGTCGATGTCGGCGCCGAGGTGGAAGTAGCCGATCTGCAGCGGCGTCAGGCGGCGCGGGCCGTTCTCGCGCAGCCAGTCGGCCAGTTCGTCGGCCACCGCGCGCGAGATGCAGACGACGCCGTCGGCCACCGCCGCCACGGTGCCGATGTATTCCTTGAAATAGCGCTCGGTCCCGAACGGGAACACTTCCGGGCGCAGCACCGGCAGCAGGTCGTACATGACGAAGTGGATCTCGACGCCCAGTTCGCGCATCGCCTGCAGGCAGCCGTGGTTTTGCGTGGTGCCGTTGGTGAACAGGTCGAGGCCGAGGAACAGGTCGCCGCGGCGCAGTTCGAGCGGCGCGTCTTCCAGCGCCAGCGCCGGCGCGCCGACCATCTCCATGGCGAAGCGGCGCGCGTACAGGTAGCCGCGGTTGCCGCCATGGCTGTACACCGGCTCGATGCGAAAGCCCGCCGGCGGAGCGGCGATCATCGCCAGCAGCACGCTGCGCACCACGCGCTGGATGCCGGTCTTCAGGTCCGACTGCACCAGCGCCGAAATGTCGACGAACAGCTGGCGCGGCGCCTGCGGCGGCAGGTTGTGCGCCACCGCGCTGGCCGTCTCGATCAGTTCGCGCTCGCCGCCGTCGCCGCCCAATGCGCCAAGCGCGTCGAGCAGGCGCCGGTAGTGGCGCTGCGGGTCGGCCGCGCTGGCCTGCTCGATGGCCGCGGCCATCGCCGCGCCGGCGCGCGCCGGCGCATGCTGCTCTTGCATGAAGGCGCGCGCGCGCTCGCTGTAACGTTCGCGCAGCGCCGGGTCGGCATGCAGGCGCTCGAGCGCGGCGCCCAGCTGGTCGCGGCCAAACAAGTCGTCGATCTTGAGCAGCACGTCGTCCGCTATTTCGGCGCTCGAGCCGTGCGCGTTGACGATGGTCGGCGCGCCGTGCAGCAGGCAGTCGAGCACCGCCGCCGACGTCTCGCCGCGCGTGTGCGAACGCAGCTGCACCGCGCAGTCGCTGGCGGCGGCGTAGTCGGCATACGTTTCGGCGCTGACAAACCCGGTCATCGTCACGCGCCCCTTGGCGGTACTGGCCTGGATCGTGCGCTCAAGCGCGGCGCCGTACGGCCCCGGATCGTTTTCGCCGACGAACACTAGCCGGCAGCGCGGGTCGGCGCCAAGCTTGGAGGCGAGGAAGGCGTCGAGCAGTTCGGCATTGAGCTTGGTGCGACCGAGCATGCCGAAGCTGCACACCAGGTACTGGTCGGCGCCGATGCCGAGGCGCGCGCGGGCGGCCTCGCGCTGCGGCGCCTGGTGCAGGCCGCGCAGCAGCGGCACCGTCAGCCAGCCGGACGCCGCCTGCGGCCCGTACCAGTGGCGCGCCAGGTCCTTGGAAAACTCCGAATGGACGATGACGCCAGCGGCGTGATCGAGCACGCCCTTGTTGAGCGGGTACTTCCAGATCGACGGGTTGCGGCCGATGCGCTGCAGGTCCGCCAGGCCCGTGTAGCCGTGCGACTCGTACATCGCGCGCAGGTAGCCTTGCGTCAGGTAGCCGTCGGTCTCCAGGTTGTCGAGCACGCCGGAGAGGAAGAAGTCGTGCAGCACGACGACGCCGCGATGGCGGCGAATCAGCTCGAACATGTGGCGGTGCACGCCCGAATTGCCGAAGTGGTAAACGACGCGGTCAAACTCGCCGCCGTGTTCTTCGAACCAGGCCAGCTGGCGCAGCGGATAGCCGGCTGTCGCCAGCGGCGCGCCGACCTCGGGCTGGTCGACGATCAGTTCGACGTCGTAGAAGCGCGCCAGCTCGGGAATCAGTTCGGCGCTGTAGTCGGCGATGCCGGAATGCTGCGGCGGCAGCGGCGAGACGTACGCCAGGCGCGGGCGCGCCGGCACTTCCGCTGCGGCCGCGCGCCTGGCGGCTGCCTGCAGCTGCGGCCACGGGTCGGCGCCGTGTTCGATTGCGCCGATGCTGGCGAAGGCGGCGCCGGCGTCGTCGCCGGCATGCGGCGCATACACCAGGTCCGGCTCGAGCGCGGCGAGGAAGTGCTGGCGCAGCGCCGCCGCCGCGCCCTGGCGCCAGCTGCCGCTGCCGGCCGGCGTCTGGTAGGCGACGATGCGCTGGCGCGCCAGCAGGTCGCCGAACGCGGCCTGCATCTGCTCGTACTGTTCGCCCGGTTGCGCCGCGAACGCCACCCACACCTCATGCGCGCCGGCGCTGCGCGCGATCTGGCGCACGCCGTCGAGCAGGAGGGGATCGAGGGCGAGGGCGCCCGGATCGAGGTCGATGACGATACGCATGTTCAAGTGCCTGGTGTGAGATTGCTGCGGGCCCGTTTCAGGTCCGCCAGTACAGTGCGCGCCGAGACGGGCAGGGCGCGAATGTGCTCGGGCAGCTGCGCTTCGGCGCTGCCCGGTTCCGGCGTGGCGTGCTTGATGCCGGCCAGCGTCACCGACACTTTCCTCGCCACCCACGGCGCGCGCTGCAGTATCGGCAGCAGCAGGCGGCGCATGCGCTCGCTGGCGGTAACGCGCGCGACGATTTCGCGCAGCAGGGCGCCGCGGCGCGCCAGATGCACCACCGTGCCGGTCAGGCGCAGCGGCCGCGTCATCCGCCACGAGGTACTGTTCGACATGGCCTTGACCGTCGCTTCGAGCTCGCGCGCCCAGACGGCGACGCGCTCGGCGTTGAATTTCGCCTGGTACAGCGCCTCGGCCAGCTGCTCGCTCTTGGCGCCCAACTCGGCGATCTGCTGCAGCGCCTCGTCGTGCCGCACGGCCGCGGCGTCAGCATCCTGCGCGGCCTTTTGCGCCGTCTCGGCGGCGGCCTTGACGGCTGCCGCTTCGCGCACTGCCGCTTCGGCGGCGGCGCGCTGGGCGGCGGCGCTGGCGGTCGAACTGGCCGCTTCGGCCTCGCCGGCGGCAACTGCCGCGCGCCGTTCGATCTGCGCCTGCGCGACGGCTGCGTCCTTGTCGGCCCAGGCGCGCGTGGTGTGGTACGAGATGAAGTTGTCGAACACGTTCGGCTGGTTTGACAGCACGGCGCCAAGTTCGGCGTGTTCGCGCGCGACGTAGTAGCGGTTCAGTCCATCGAACCAGGCAAAGTCGTAGCCGTGCGCCGTCACCAGCGGCTCCCAGGTGGCGTGGTTGGTCTCGCGGCTGTTCGGCAGCGTCGCCTCGACCACCAGGATCCACGGGCGCCAGCGCTGCAGGTCCATGCCCTGCAGGACCTCGCCCTCGAAGCCTTCGACGTCGATCTTGAGGAAGTGGATCTCGCCCGTCACGTGCTCGGCGCAGATCGACGCCAGCGTGCGCACCGGCACCGTGATCTCGCTGACGGCGTAGCCTTCGGCGCGGTGCGCTTCGGCCACCGTGGCTTGCGGCGAGGCCCAGCCGTTCACCGCCGGCACGTCGTACAGGGTCAGGCTGCCGTGGGCGGCGCCGGCGGCGACGGCCAGGTTGATGTCGCGCGGGCGCTGCTCGTCAAATAGCTGGGCAAACGCCGGCAGCGGCTCGATGTTGATGCCGTGCCAGCCGGCGTCGTAGAACGCCTTCGTCACCGAATGGTCGACCGGATCGTTGGCGCCGGCGTCGATGTAGAAGCCGTTGGCAACGTGGCCGAGGGCGCGCCACAGCAGCACATCCTCGAAGTTCTGCGCGTAAGAAATCAGTTTCATGTGCGTTGGATCTCGATGGTGGGGTCGAGCCAGGCGCTGCCCTCGAAATGCGGACGGCGCATGTTCATCACGGTGAATACCAGCGCCAGGTCGCGCCACTCGTAGTTGTTGACCAGATGGGTGTCGGTGCTGACGATGGCGGTGGCGATCGAGTAGCTGCCCGGGCCCAGGTTCATCGGGAAGTGGAACTGGTAGACCACCTGCTGGCCGGCGCCGACGTCGTCGAGCGCCATGTCCTTCAGGTGGGTGTTGGTGCCGTACATCGGCTGGCCGAGGCGGTCCTTGATCATGTAGCCGAGCACCATGCGCGGAATCGTCTCCTTGACGGCGACGGTGATTTTCAAAGTGACGGCGCTGCCGACATCGACCACTTCGACCGTGTTGCCGGCGGCATCCAACAGCACGATGTTCGCCACGCTCGCTTCGCCCGTGCCGGAAATGGTCTGCACCTTGCCGGCCACCGCGGCCAGGCGCACGGTGTCGTTTTCGCGCTCGGCGATCAGGGCGTTGTAGTAATCCATGATCTGTTCCGGCGCGCCTTGCCGCGCCAGGCGGCCGCCGTCGAGCAGGATCGCGCGGTCGCACACCGACTGGATCGCCTGCTTGTCGTGCGACACCAGCAGCAAGGTGGTGCCGGCCTTGCGGAACTGGCGGATGCGCTCGAAGCTCTTGTGCTGGAAGTAGGCGTCGCCGACCGACAGCGCCTCGTCGACGATGAGGATGTCGGGCCGGCGCGCGGTGGCCACGCTGAACGCCAGGCGCATTTGCATGCCGCTCGAGTAGACCCGCACCGGCTGGTCGATGTAGTCGCCAATTTCGGCGAACGCTTCGATGTCCGGCATCAGGGCGCGGATCTCCTCGACCGACATGCCGAGCAGCTGGCCGGCCATGTAGACGTTCTGGCGGCCGCTGAAGTCGGCGTGGAATCCCATGCCGAGCTCCAGCAGGGCGGCAACGCGCCCGGTCATGCGCACCGCGCCGGTGCTCGGCTGGGTGGTGCCGGTGATCAGCTTGAGCAAGGTGCTCTTGCCGGCGCCGTTGATGCCGATCAGGCCGACCGCTTCGCCCGGCGCGACTTCGAAATTAATGTCCTGCAGCACCCACTTGAGCTTGTGGCGGGCGCCGCGAAACGGCAACGTCCACTCGGCCAGGCGTGACCAGCGCGTCGGATACTGCTTGTACGCCTTGCTCAGGTTGTCGACGGTAATGCGGCCCATCAGAGTTCATCCACCATTTCGCCGGAGCGCTTGCGAAACAGGCGCATGCCGAACACGCACATCAGCAGCGCCAGGATGGTCGCAGGCAGCAGGCCCGACCAGTGCGGCAAGGTGTGATGCACCAGAATGGTCTGGTAGGCGCCGATGATCGGCGCCATCGGATTCCACAGCAGCAGGTGCTCGCGGATGGCCGGCGGCAGGATCGACGCCGGGTAGACGATCGGCGTGAGCCAGAACCAGAACTGGACGAAGATGCTGAAGAACTGGCCGACGTCGCGGAAGAACACGTTGAGCACGCCGATGATCATGCCCAGGCCAATGGCGAACAGCACCTGCAGCAGCAATATAGGCAGGATGGCCAGGTAGACCGCGCCGGGAAAATTGCCGGTGGCGATCAGGAAGGCGGTAAACAGGCCGAAGATGATGGCGAAATTGAGCAGCGCGTTGAGCACCACGATCAGCGGCAGGCACATGCGAGGAAAGCTGATCTTCTTGATCAGGTTGGCTTGCTCGATGAACATCGTCTGGGCGCGCGCGACGATCTCGGCGAACAGGCCCCAGGTCAGGATGCCGGCGCACAGGTAGATGCTGTAGGCAAAAGTGTTGTCGCTGCCGGGCAGCTTGCTGCGCATGACTTCGGCAAAGATCACCGTGTACACGAGGATCATCGCGAGCGGACTGAGCAGCGACCACGAGGCGCCGAGGATGGCGTTGCCGTATTTCGACTGGAACTCGCGGCGGACGCTGCCGAACACGAAGCCGCGGTACGCCCACAGGCCGCGCAGCATGTGGCTCGAAATCATGCCGCCGCCTGGTGCGGCAAGCCTGCGCCGCGCGCTTGAGTTCGTCTAATCATAGTAAAGGTTGGTCCCTGTGAGCGCGAAATTATACTCTACAGAGCAGGCCAAGATTGTTACAGTTGTAACTCTGCGTTCCGGATCAACCGCCCGCCGCCGCGCATCAGATCCCCTGGACCAGTTTTTTCAGCGCATCCGGGTCGAGGATGATGAGCCGGTGGGCATCCTTTTGCACGATGCCTTGCTGCACCAGGGTCAGCAGCGCGCGGGTGACGGTCTCGCGGCTGGTGTTGATCATGTTGGCAATGTCCTGGTGGGTCGGCAGGTTTTCCACCACCGTCGGCCCGCCGGGCGCAAACGGCGGCTTTTGCTGCAGCATCAGGTAGCTGTAGATGCGCTTGGCGGTGTTGTTGATGCTCAGCAGGGCGCGGAATTCGGAGTCGCGCTGGATCTTCTGCGCCAGGTAGCGCAGCATCTGCTTGGCCACCGATGGCGAGTGGGAAAACAGGTGCATCGCGATGGGGGCGGGCAAAAACGCCACCAGCACCGGCGTCATCGCCACCACCGACGCCGAACGGGTCGAATTGTTGATCAGCGCGATCTCGCCGAAAAAGTCGCCCGGCATCAGCATGCGCAGGCCGATCGCGCGGCCGTCTTCGGTCACGTCGATCACCTGCAGCTGGCCCGACAGCAAGAACAGCAAGCCGTCGCCGCTGCCGCCCTTGTGCAGCACCACCTCGCGCTTGGCGTAATGGCGGATGCGCAGCTCGGCCTTGACGCGCACGATTTCCTCTTCGTTCAACTCGGCCAGCAGGGGTATCTTGCGCAGGTGAACCTGCACCTGGCGCTGCTCTTCCGGCGCGGCGGCGCTGCCGCCGGCGGCGTCGTTCGGTGCGATCGGGTCGAGAGGGGTCGTCATGGCAACAGTATACAAGAGCTGGCAGCGCAACGGTGGCGCCTGCTGCGAAATTGCCCCGCTATGGCGACAGCCAGCCCAGTGCGGCGAGCATGGCCACGACGGCAATGCCGGCGGCGTTGGCCATCAGGTCTTTCCAGCAGAACTTGCGGTCCGGCACCAGCGCCTGCAGGCATTCGATCAGCCAGCCGGCCACAAACAGGCCCAGCAGCCACAGCGCCGTTTCGGCCGCGCCGTGGGCGATCCGCACCGCCATCACGCTCAGCAGCGCGAAGCCGGCAAAGTGCAGCAGCTTATCGTTCGGCAGCGGCGGCAGCCAGCGGTTCGGCACCAGGCAACCGGTCGAAATCGCCACCGCCGTGCCGACGAATAACATCATTTCCCACTGCATCGCGATCCCTGCTGCCAATATGTTCAAAAAGCAGCATTGTATAGCTTCAAGGAGTCGTCCACTGGTAGTTCAGCTGCAATTGCCGGTTGTCGTAGCGGAAAATCGAGATGTCCTTGTCGTTGCGCACCAGCCGCGCCTCGAGCTGCAGCGCGTGGTTTTTCGCCAGCGGATAGATCAAGGTGGCGCGCAGCACGTGGGTGGCCTGGCGCCGCACTTCCTCGATCACCCGCGGCGCATACACCAGCTCGCTGTTCCAGGTCTGGTACGAGTAGGCCAGTTCGCCGATGTTGGCGTCCCACAGCGCGCGCCGGCCCAGCAGGTTGACCGCGATGCCGTGGCGGTTGCCGCCGGGACGCTCGGTGATCGCGCGGTCGTCGACGTAGCCGACGCTGGCGCTGCCGTACAGGTCCGGCTTGCGGTAGCTGAGCTGCCCGCGCACCTCGAACGTGTGCGCGTCGAAGTTGGTCAGCCTGACATGCTGGTTGCGCGTCAGCCCGGCCAGCAGGTTGAATTGCATGCTGGCCGGCAGCGGCAGCGGCGGCGCGATGCGCGTCTGCAGCTGCGCCTGGCGCTGGTACAGGCTGCCGCCAAGGCTGATCAGGCCGAGCATGCCGGTGTGGCGCACGGTCCAGCGGCCGAAGCGAAACGGCGCCTCGGCGCCGACGTACAGCGACACGCTGTCGAATTCGCGCAAGGTGTCGTTGCGGCGGTTCTGGAACTGCACGAAGCCGATCGTGCCGTCCGTGCTCAGCTCGCGCAGGTAGTCGGCGCTCAGCACCGTGTACTGGTCGCGCTTGGGCAGGAATTCTTCCAGCAGAGGCAGCTCGACGCGTCCGCCGTCGACTTCGACGATGTAGACCGGGTTCTTGGCGCCCTGGTTGACGTTGGCGTCGATGCCGCGCCCGATTGTCAGCGATCCGTTCGACTTCGCCGGCCGGCCGCGGCAACCGCTGGCGCGCTCCGCGTTGATCAGGTCGCGGATGGCCTGCGGTGGTGCGAAGCGCTTCTCGATATCGCCGAACAGGCGCTCGGCCTCGGCGGTATTGCCCATGCTGCACTGGATCAGCGCAATTTCGAGCAAGGCGCCGGCGTGCATCGGCTCTTCATCGATCGCCTGCTGGAACTTTTTCAGCGCGTCGCTCTTGCGCCCTTCGGCCAGCGATTCGAGCGCTTCGCGGTAGACGTCGCGGCGCGGCGCATCGGCCGCGCCCGTGCCGGCGGCGCCCTGCTGCGCGCCGGCACTTAGGCACAACGACATTCCCAGCACTGCAACGATCGACGACAGTACGCCTTGCCGCTCGCTCATGCCGGGCCGTCCGTGACCGGGTCCGCCATCGCGGGCGCCACCTGGCCGGTGTAACGTGGTGCAGAATCCATGCTCGAATCGAAAGTAAATAAAGTGGTGGGTTTTTCCTTGCCGCGCAACATGCGCTCGCCCAGCAGGATAAAACGATGGCGCCGCGCCCGCTCGACCGTGCCGGCGCCGACAATGATGTCATGCTTGAATTCACGCGCTGCCTGCTCCAGCCGCGACGCCGTGTTGACGCTGTCGCCGACGGCAGTATAGATGCTTCTGAACGAAGTGCCAAAGTCGCCCGCCATCGCCAGCCCGCTGTCGATGCCGATGCGCACCCGCAGTGGCGGAAATCCGTTGCGCACCCGCTCGTCGCTCAGGCGCGCGACCCGCCGCACCATCGACAGCGCCGCCTCCAGCGCCAGGTCGGCGTGCTGGGCCAGCGGCAGCGGCGCCCCCCAGAACGCGACCAGGCCGTCGCCGGTGTATTTATCCAGCGTGCCTTGCTGGTCGATCACCGGCCCGGTCAGGCAGTCGAGGAAGTCGCGCGTCAGCTTGGCCGCCGCTTCCACCGGCAGCGACTCGACCTGGGTGGTGTAGCCTTCCATGTCGGCAATGACGGTGGTGACGTCGAAGCGGCGCGGGCGCAGCGGATCGCGCACGTCGCTGCGCAGCAGCTGCGCCACCACTTCCGGGGCGACGTATTGGCGCAGCGTGTCGAGCAGGTGGCGCGAGGTGCGCTGCGCCAGGTGCCACTGATAAGGCACCGCAAAGGCGAGCAGGAACAGGTTGGTCGCCAGCGGCCCGGTGGTGGAAAAATCCGGGTCGTGGCTGCTGGCCGAGTACGCCAGTCCCAGCCACAGCAGCGAGGCGCCGCCCAGGAGGCCGACGCTGGCCACGGCCGACAGGCGCGGAAAGGCGAAGCTGGCGCCGACCGTGCACAGCACCGCAAAGGCGATCGCCAGCAGGCGGCCCGGCCATGGCGCCGGCGCCAGCCCGCCCTGGCGGTCCAGCAAGGTCGACAACACCGCCGCCTGCACGCCCAGGCCCGGGCGGTCGCCGCGAAACGGCGTGGTGACGCGGTCGCCGATGCCGAGCGACGACGAGCCGACGATCACCAGGCGGCCGCCGGCGCTGGCCGGCTCGATCGCCTGGTTCAGGATGTCGGCGGCCGACACCACCGTATAGGCGCTCCAGTCGCGCTTGTAGTCGACCCGCATCAGGCCGGTGGTGGGCAAGATCATCGCGGCGCCGCCGTTGCAGCAGTTCACCAGGGCCAGCGCCAGCGCCGGATACTGTCGGCCTTCGTAGCTGGTCAGCAGCGGCACCCGGCGCAGCGCGCCATCGGAGTCCGGCAAAAAGCCCATGTTGCCGACATGGCGCGCCTGGGCCAGGCCGGCGTGGTTGGCAATATATCCGGCCGCCTTCACACCGCCGTCGCGGTAGACGCTGGAGGCGCCGGCCGGCTGGCCGTCGCGCACCGGGTCGGGGCGGCCAAAGTTGTAGTCGAACATTTGCGCCAGTACCACCGGGCCGTGCTGGGCCAGCAATGCCAGGCGCTGGTCGCCGGCGGTGTCTTTCGGCTCGGGCAGCACGATGTCGAGGGCGACGCCGCGCGCGCTGTAGTGCGTCAACAACGTTTCGACCAGGTCGGCGACCCGGGCGTGCGGCCACGGCCAGGCGCCCAGCGTGGCCAGGCTTGCCTCGTCGATATCGACCACCAGCACGCGCGGCTCCGGCGCCGTGCTCGCCTGCAGGCGGACAAAGGCGTCGCGCAGCCACTCGTTGGCCAGCACCGACGAAGTGGGCGCGGCGCCCCATTGGGCCCAGACCGTCAGCAGGATCGCCGTCAGCGCCAGCGCCGCGCGGATCAGCCCCGGCGGCGTGATGCGAACGTTGACAGGGAGGAGGGGAGTCGAGTCGGGCACGCCGGGCTGAGAACTTGTTGGGAATAAACAATAAGTATATCCCGTTGTGCCCGTTGTTACACCACAGCGACACTAATTGCGACAATGTGTAACACCGGCCGTTGTCGAAAGGAATCGATTAAAATGTGATAGTCATCACAGCAGAAGCCGCTTGAGACAGGATAATGAAGAAAAAGGGGAATATTATGTTGCGTCATCTAATGGTCACCGCCGGTCTCGCGCTTTGCGCGCAGTTCGCGTTCGCCGCGGAAGCGGGAAAAATCATCTTTGTCGCCGGCCAGGCGCAGGTGGTCGATCGCGCGGCGGTGCAAGACGGCGCGGTACAGGAAGGCGACATGCTCACCACCGGCGCGGACGGCTTCATGTACATCAAGACGCTCGACAATGGCCTCTTCATCCTGCGCCCTAACAGCCGCGCCCGGATCGTCACGTACCACGTCGATCCGGTCAATCCGGCAAATACGCGCATCAAGCTCGAACTGCTCAGTGGCGTCGCGCGCAGCAAATCCGGCGACGCCGTCAAGCTGGCGCGCCAGAATTTCCGTTTCAACACCCCGGTGGCGGCGATCGGCGTGCGCGGCACCGACTTTACCGTCTTTACCGACCAGGACACTTCGCGCGTTGCCGTCATTTCCGGCGGCGTTGCCGTCAGCGGTTTTGCCGGCGCCTGCAGCCCCGACGGTTTCGGCCCATGCGAGGGCATCTACACGCGCGAACTGTCGGCGGCCCAGCGCGGCCAACTGGTGCAGGTGCGGCGCGGCCAGGTGGCGCCGCAAGTGATGTCAAGCGGAGGCAACGGTCCGGACAACATCGCGCCGCCGCGCAACGACGAGCCGATCGGCAAGAACGGCGGCATCAACGGCGCCGCCACCGCGCCTGCGCCGAGCCTCGACCCGATCAAGAACGTTGTCATCGCCCAGCTGCCGCCGCTGGCGCCGGCGCCGGTTGTGAACACACCGCCGCCAGTCGTTGAAGAGCCGCCGGCCTTGCCGGTGGAGCCGCCGCTGGTGGTGGTAGTGCCAACCCCGGTGCCGCCAGTGATCGAGATTCCGCAAAAGGATAGCGGCATTTTGTGGGGGCGCTGGCAGCGCATTGGGGCGCCGCCGGCCACTATCGATCTGACAGCGGAGCAGGAGCGCTCGCAACTGCTGGCCGTGCGCGGTAATTTCGCCCTGTTCCGCACGCCCGGCAAGGAATATGTGGCGCGTGAAAACGGCAGCGTCGGGTTTCGCCTCGATTCGAGCGAAGCCTATGTTTATACCAATTATGGTCCGGGCATCCGCACCACCGCGGCTGCGACCATCAACAACGGCCGCCTCGACCTCGATTTCGGTAACAAGAGCTTTGCGACGTCGTTTGATTTGACCAGCAAGGACGAGACATTCAAATTCCAGTCGAAGGGCGATATCACTGCCAACGGCCGCATGTATGGTGAGCACGCCCAGGGCCGTCCGGGCTACCTGAACCTCGATGGCGTGTTGAGCAATGAGCGCAACGGTTCCGCCGCATATATATTCGACGGGGTAATCGACGCCCAGCGCACGGTCAATGGCGCCACGTATTGGCGTAAATAGTTTATGTTATGTTCTCGAAAATGCCCCGTATTGACGGGGCATTTTTTTTGGGACGCGCGCGGCAGATATCTTCCATGCTTATGCCAATACTGATGACGCGCCAACATGCATACATCCGGATCAGGTACGCGCGCTTGGCCGGCCACTTCGGCCATTTGTATTTTAATGTAATGAGATGTAAAAACTATATTAAAGGGTGATTATTATGCATCACTCACCGACATTCTCAGGCCTTGCGCCACGGTTAATATTCTCTGATAATGCGCTGCGCGAATGCATTACTCGCAAATATTCCATAAATGATTGAAGAATGTTCGAATTTGTGATGCCCATCACATAAGGCGGGCACAGCCTTCTGTCATGATGCGGAACGTTGGGTGCGGTCACATAATGTGGCAGCAAAATTTACTTAAAGATCGTTTCGATCAAACCAGGAGCACTAAATGGCACTTTATACCAATGCAGTTCAGAAGCTGTACGTCGCATACTTCAACCGTCCTGCTGATGCAGCTGGCCTGGCATACTGGGAAGGCGTAGTCGCTGCTAACAAGGGCGACACCTCCCTGGTTTCCGCAGCTTTCGCAGCTTCGGTCGAGTACCAGACCGAATACAGCCAGATCACCACCGCTGGCGTGATCACCAAGATCTACCAGAACCTGTTCGGCCACACGCCTGACACCGCTGGCCTGGCTTACTGGGTTGCCGGTATCCAAGCTAAGAACTTCACGATCGACCAGGCTGTCACCACGATCGCCAACGGCGCACTGACCACCGACAAAGTCGCTTTCGACAGCAAAGTCCTGGTCGCTACCTCGTTCACCGCAAATCTGGACACCGCAGCTGAAATCGGTGGCTACACCGGCACCAACGCTAACCTGGCCGCTAAAGACTTCCTGTCGACCATCGTTACCGCTGCTGACGCAACCGCTGCAATCGTACCAGCCAAGCTGGACGCTTCGATCGCTGCTGTCGTCAAGGCCGGCGTGCCATTCACCCTGACCGGCGCCCTGACCACCCTGACCAACGCTACCGATGCAGTTAAAGTCTACCTGGCTGCTGCTGACGGCGACAATAATGCCAAGACCAGCACCACCAAGACCGCTCTGGAAGCCAAAGTCACAGCGCAGGAACTCGCAATCGACGATCTGGTTGATGGCGACTACGACAATCCGCTGAACTCGGAAGGTTTCAAAGCCGCCCTGCTGGCCGACGAAATCGAAGAGCGCGCTGATGCCCTGGCTCTTGCACAGAAAGCGGTTACATTGGCCAACACCAACATCGCCAAAGTAGCAGGCATGGGCGCGCTGATCACTGCTGACGCTTCGGCTGACGCTTCGGTGACTGCTGCAGCCAAGGTCGTTACCTCGACCGACGCAGCCCTGCAAGCTACTGTCATTTCGTACAACACCTTCAATCCACTGGCTACGATCACCGTTGCTGCTAACGGTAGCGTAACTGGCCTGATCGAGTACAACGCAACGACCCGCGTGCACACTCTGGCAACTGGCGTCACCGAAGTCACCAACCCAGGCATCACCGCAATCCTGACCGCTACCGTCGCTAAAGAAGCTGCTGACCGTACCTTTGCATCGGCTTCGACCGTTGCTGCTGCGACCCAGCTGAGCGTTGACCGTTCGGACTTCGACGCTACTGCCTCGGGCACCCAGCTGCTGGCAGTTGGCCAACTGATGGAATCGTTTGACCTGGCTGCTAACGAGTACCCAACCGTTGCTCAGATCAACACCGAAACCAGCGTTCTGGCAGCTCAGGCAGCCGGTCCAGTTGCAGCTAAAGTTGCAGCTAATGCAGCCAAAGCAGCCGCTGATGCAATCGCAGCACCGCTGATCGCTGCCAAGGCAACTGCTCAGACCAATGCTACAAATGCACAAACCGCTGAAGACGCAGCACTGGCAACCTATGCTGGCATTGCAAACCCAACGCCGCAAGACACCGCAACCCGTGACGCCGCTATCAATGCATCGGTTGCTGCTGACGCAGCACTGGCAACGGCTACCACTGCTGCTGCTGGTCCTATCGCTACCGCTGCTTCGGCTGCTACCGCGAGCGCCGCTGCTGACGTAACTGCTGCTGCAGCAGTTGCTAAAGTTGATGCGTTCAAAGCTGCGCTCGCTCTGTACGACGGTGCCGATAACGTCAACCCACTGGCTGATGCTCTGATTGCTGCTGAAGCAAGCGTCAAGTCCGCCAGCGCCGAGATCAAGGCACTGAACGACGCAATCGTCAAGCTGGATGCAACTGTTGCTGTTGTCACCAAGCTGGAAGCTCTGGAAGATGCTGTCGCAGCTGCTGAAGAAAACTTCGCAGACCACGACTTCGAAGTGCCAGTGACCCTGAGCACCGTGACCGTCGCAACTGACGCAAACGACATCTTCGTTGCTGGCACCGCCAACAGCACCGTGTTCGGCATGGCAGGCGACGACGTTCTGTTCGTCGGCGCTGCCTACGTGCAGAAAACTGGCGCGCTGACGACCGGTAACAACGCAGCTCTGGAAGTGTTCATCGCTCAGTCGGGCGCGAACACCACTATCACCATCGAAACCGAAGTCTACGGTTCGGCTTCGGGCGACGTTATCGTCATCACCCTGAACGGTGTTGCTGCTGCCGACGTTGCATTCGCTAACGGCATCATCACTGTATAAGTGATGCTGTAAGTTGCAAGGCAGCCGGCAACGCCGGCTTGCTTTCTCAAAAAACCCCGCGACCGCAAGGCCGTGGGGTTTTTTTTGTAATTAAAAGACAACATTATGCGCGAAATGGCGATTTTTTGTGATGCAGATCACAAAAAACAATGTTTTTGCCGCATAATAAGTCTGCAAAACAATTTCTAGCTGTTTAGCTGGAATTCGATGGGTGTCCTCGCGCCGCGCTTGCATCTAACCGCTGACCTTCACGACCAAATGAAAACCAAACCTCTTCAAACCAAGACCGAAATTGCGCAAGTACTGCAGGGCTTCAAGAGCACCTTCATCACCGTCGGCGTGTTCAGTGCGATCAGCAACTTGCTGATGCTGGTGCCGTCGCTGTACATGCTGCAAGTGTATGACCGCGTGCTGGCCAGCCGTAACGAACTAACGCTGCTCATGCTCACGTTGATGATGCTGGGAGCCTACATGTTCATCGCCGGCCTCGAGCTGGTGCGCAGCTTTATTCTGGTACGCGTCGGCGCCCAGTTCGACATGAAGCTCAACAAGCGAGTCTATACGGCGGCATTCGAGCAGAACCTCAAGCAGGCAGGAGGCAACGCCGGCCAGTCCTTGTCGGACCTGACCAACCTGCGTCAGTTTCTTACTGGCAATGCTTTGTTCGCCTTCTTCGACGCCCCATGGTTTCCGGTCTACCTGCTCGTCATTTTCTTCTTCGAGCCGCTGCTCGGCGTGTTCGCCCTTACTGGCACCATCGTGCTGGTGATCCTGGCCTATATCAACGAACGCGTCACCAACGAGCCGCTCAAGGCTGCCAACTCGATGTCGATCGAAGCCGGCAGCCTGGCCACCAACAACCTGCGCAACGCCGAAGTGATCGAGTCGATGGGCATGTTGCCCAATCTGATCGGCCGCTGGTTCAAGCTGCACTCGAAATTTCTGCAATTGCAGGCCGATGCCAGCGAAAAAGCAGGCAAGATCCAGGCCGTCACCAAGTTCGTGCAGATTTCTCTGCAATCGCTGGTGCTCGGCTACGGCGCCTTGCTGGTCCTGGAAAACAAGATTACCCCCGGCATGATGATCGCCGCATCGATCCTCGTTGGCCGTGCGCTGGCGCCAGTGCAACAGGTGATCGGCGTGTGGAAAAGCTGGAGCACAACGCGCAGCGCCTACGAGCGCCTGACCAACCTGCTCGACGCCAACCCGGCGCGCGATGCCGGCATGCCTTTGCCCAAGCCGGAAGGCGCCCTCAGCGTCGAGGGTGTTACCGCCGCGCCGCCAGGAATCAAGACTCCGGTCATTCGCAATCTCAACTTTGCCATCAAGCCGGGTGATGTGCTTGGCGTGATCGGCGCCAGCGGCTCCGGAAAATCGACCCTGGCGCGCCTGCTGGTCGGCGTCTGGCCGACAATGCTGGGCAAGGTGCGCCTCGATGGCGCCGATATCTATCACTGGAACAAGGCTGAACTGGGCCCGAACATCGGCTATCTGCCGCAGGATATCGAGCTCTTCAGCGGTACCGTCAGCGAAAACATCGCCCGCTTCGGCGACCTCGACCCGGAAAAAGTGGTGCAGGCGGCCAAGCGCGCCGGCGTGCACGACATGATCCTGCACTTCGCCAACGGTTACGATACGCGCCTCGGCGACGGCGGTGCCGGCCTGTCCGGCGGACAGAAGCAGCGCATCGGCCTGGCCCGCGCAATGTACGGCGATCCGTCGGTCATCGTGCTCGACGAGCCGAACTCGAACCTGGACGACGGCGGTGAAGTGGCGCTGGTGCAGGCCATCACCGACCTGCGCTCGCGCGGCAAGACCATCGTCATGATCACCCACCGCACCAATGCGATCGGCGTCACCACCAAGCTGCTGTTGCTGCGCGATGGCGAAGTGCAAATGTTCGGCCCGACCGACAAGGTGCTCGCCGCACTGAAAGAGCAGGGCCAGAAGGCAGCGCAGGCGCAACTGGAAGCGGCGGCCAGGGCAAAAGAAAAGGCAATCGCCAACGCCGGTACCGAACTGGCGAATGAAGGAGGGCATTAATAATGAATCTGGTAAAAAAACAGACGGACGTGGCCGAAGTTGTCACCCATGAAGTCACTCCGGTAACCGTCAATACCGATGCCAGCGCGTATTCGCGCTTCGGCTGGATCATCGTGCTGGTCGGTTTTGGCGGCTTCCTGTTGTGGGCGTTGTTCGCTCCGCTCGACAAGGGCGTGCCGTTGTCGGGCGTCGTCACCAGCGAGTCGAACCGCCAGGCGGTACAGCACCAGGCCGGCGGCACGGTACGCCAATTGCTGGTGCAAGAAGGCTCCGCGGTCAAGGCTGGCCAGGTGCTGGTCAAGATGAATCCGGTCACGGCGCAGTCGCAAACCGACATTTCGCGCGGCCAGTACATGACTGCGCGCGCCACCGAGGCGCGCCTGATTGCCGAGCGCGACGGCGCCGGCAAGGTCGTGTTCCCCGCCGATCTGCTGGCGCAAAAAGGCGACCCGCGTGCCCAGGAAGTAATGAGTTTGCAAAGCCAGTTGTTTTCGTCACGCCAGATGTCGTTGCAAAACGAGCTGGCCTCCTACGACCAGAACATCGCCGGCCTCAAGGTCCAGGCCAGCAGTACCCGCGAGTCGCTCGAGAGCAAGAAAATCCAGGCCGGTCTGCTGAAAGAGCAGTTGGCGGGAATGCGCGACCTGGCCAGGGAAGGCTACGTCGCCCGCAACAAGCTGCTTGAACTGGAACGCATCTACGCCCAGCTCAACGGCGCGATTTCCGAAGATATCGGCATGATTGGCAAGATTCAGCACCAGGTAACTGAGTTCACGCTGCGCCGCAGCCAGAAAGCGCAGGACTATCAAAAAGAAGTGCGCACCGTGCTGACCGATATCCAGAAAGAGGCGGAAGCGCTGTCGAGCCGCATGGACGCGCAGAATTACGAACTGGCCAATGTCGACGTCAAGGCTCCTGCCGACGGCGTCGTTGTCGGTCTGAACGTGTTTACCAATGGCGGCGTGGTGCCGCCAGGGTTTCGCATGATGGACATTGTGCCGAGCGGCGCGCCGCTGGTCGTCGAAGGCCAGTTGCCGGTCAACCTGGTTGACCGCGTCCACGTCGGCCTGCCGGTCGAGCTGATGTTCTCGGCCTTCAACGTCAACAAGACACCGCACATCCCAGGCGAGGTCGTCAATGTCGCGGCTGACCGCACGGTGGAAGAGCGCACCGGTTTTGCGTACTACAAGGTGCGCGTCAAGGTAACGCCGGCAGGCGCGGCCTTGGTTGCCAAGCACAAGATGGCCATCCAGTCCGGCATGCCGGTCGACCTGTTCGTCAAGACTGGCGAGCGCACCATGATGAACTACCTGTTGAAGCCCATCTTCGACCGGGCGAATTCATCGCTGAGTGAGGAATAACGTGCACATGTTTAAGAAAACGACCGGGGCATTGCGCCTGTGCGCCCTGGGCGCCGCCATGGCCCTTGGCGCCGGAACGGCGTCGGCGATCAACTTGCAGCAGGCCTACGATGCGGCCCTGAAAAACGACCCGACCTTCAAGATGGGTATCTACGAGAACGAGGCGGGTAAGGAGAGCCGCATCATCGGCCGCGCCGCGCTGCTGCCCAACATCAGCGCCAGCTACAGCTCGACCCGCAACCGCGTCGACCAGACTCAGGTTATCGGCGGCAAAGATGTACTGAGCCATCCGCAATACATCAGCCGCGGCGCCGCGATCCAGCTGCGCCAGCCACTGTTCAACATGGAAGGCTACGCGCGCTATCGCCAGGGCGTGGCGCAGAGCAAGGAAGCGGAAGCCAAGTTCGAAATGAGCGCGGATGAAGTGGCGGTGCGTGTCGCGCAGGCTTACTTCGAGACGCTGTTTTCCAACGACCAGCTGACCTTGGTCATGGCCGAGCGCGACGCCTTCGTCGAGCACATGAAAGTAAACAAGCGCCTGTTCGAAAAAGGCGAGGGCACCAAGACTGACATGCTGGAAATCCAGGCACGCCTCGATCTGTCCGAAGCGAAGGTGCTCGAAGCGCAAGATGCATTGACCGCTGCCCGCAACACGCTGGAAGGGCTGATGGGCATGACCGCGGATAGCTTGGCGCCGCTGGCGCCGAACTTCCGCATCGAGCGCATCACTCCCGCCACGTTCGAAGAATGGCGCGCGATCGCGCTGGAGAACAATCCCGAGCTGAAGGCGGCGCGGCTGGCGGTCGAAGTGTACCAGCAGGAAGTGAAGAAAATCCGGGCCGGCCACATGCCGCGTCTGGACCTGATCGCCACGTACAGCAACAACGATTCCGAGACGATTTCGACCTTTAACCAGAGCACGCTGAACCGGTCCGTCGGTATCCAGCTCAACGTGCCTTTGTATGCCGGTGGGCAGGTCAGCGCGTCGTCGCGCCAGGCCGCCGCCGCGGTCGAGCGTTACAAGGCCGAGCTTGATGTGCGCACCAACCGCATGCTGGTGGAGTTGCGCAAAGCCCATGGCGTTGTCGTCAGCAGCACGGCGCGCGTCAATGCGCTCGTCAAGGCGGTCGAGTCGGGCAACCTGCTGATGAAGGCGACCGAGCAAAGCATCAAGGGCGGCGTTCGCATCAACCTCGACCTGTTGAACGCGCAGCAGCAGATGGTCACCAGCCAGCGCGACCTGGCGCAGGCGCGCTATGGCTATCTGCTCGGCGTGCTGCGCCTGAAAGCGGCCGCCGGCACCCTGACCGGCGCTGACGTGAGCGAGATTGCCGCTTATTTCCGCTAAGCGCTGACCGGCCGCGTGCGGCCCCAGCGGCAAAGCCCGGCTCTGCCGGGTTTTTTTTGACGGTGTCCACCGCGAGGCCGGCGTTGAAAGCCTGTTTCGCCAGGTGCGGATACCTTACAATGCTTGCGCAAGTTTCAATTTCGCAAGTAACCAGGCCGCTCATGAAATCGCTCAATATTGCCTACAATCCGCGCATCGACCAGCTGCGCTGGCTGGCGGCCACGATCGTCTTCCTGTTTCACTTCAACATCGAGTACCGCAGCCTGGGTGGCAACGGCATCGGCAGCAAGTGGCTCGGCCTGCTCAGCGAAGGGCACACCGGCGTCGGCCTGTTCTTCACGCTGTCCGGATTTCTGTTCATGCAGATTGCCTTGCACAAGGAAACCATCGTCTATGGCGACTTCCTGCGCAACCGTCTGCTGCGCATCGCACCGCTATTCCTGACAATCTTCATGGTGGCCACCTCGATCGGCCGCGACAAGTTTCAGCCGCAGGACATTCTCTACATCTTCACCAGCAACCTCGGCATGGCGCCGACCTCGCTGACCGTCATCACCGGCGCGGCCTGGTGCATCTCGCTCGAATTTACCTTTTACCTGATCTTCCCTTTCCTCGCCCGTTTCGCGATGGAGCGCGGTCCGCGCTACCTGGTCAAGCTGCTGCTGCTGATGCTGTTCTTCAAGGTCGCGTCGTACACCGTCAGCGACAAGGGCACGCTGATGTTTTTCAGCACTTTCGTCGGCCGCTTCGACCAGTTCCTGGTCGGCATGCTGGCGGCGATGCTGTACCGTCAGCGCAGCGCCTCGCTGCATCGCGCTTCGCCGTTTCTGGTGCCGCTGGCCGCCGTGCTGGTGGTGGCCAACAGCGCCATGCAGGCAACCGTGGCGCCGTTCGATCCGGCGCAGGCGAAGTCCTTGTTCTGGATATTCTGGTCGACGCTGGAGAGCGTCGGCTGGGCAATCTTCATCGTTGCGTGGGTGTCGTTCGACAAGGGCTTGCCCGTCTGGCTGGAAAAAGTGCTATGCCACGGCGGCAAGGTCAGCTTCTCGTTCTACCTGCTGCACATGGCGATGCTGCACCTGCTGGCGCAGTCGGTTGGCATGCTGCAGATTCCTGGCCTCGGTGTCGGTAATGCGGTGCTGATGCTCGTTGGCAGCTATGCGGCGACGTGGGCGCTTGCCACGATCAGTTACAGCACGATCGAGGAGCCGTTCCTGCGCATGCGCCGTGCCTACGGCGCGATAAAGCCGCCAACACTGGTGGAGGCGAAATAAAATCTGCGGTCCAATGTTAGGTTCACTGGCTGGAGTAATTGGTATGAACGAGAAGAAAGTTGTGGAGCAAGATTTAAGCGACCTATTGCCGTGCCCTTGCTGCGGCACCGCAACGGTCGATATATCAGGAGACTATGAGATTTGCCAACTATGTGGGCGGAGGATGATCCTGTTCCTGACCGCGCTGGCGGTGCCAATGGAAGCAGCTTGAATGAAGCGCGATGGGAGTGGAACGCGCGAATGACGTCAGGGAAAGCTTGAGGACATTCGCTGGGGCGTGTCTTGCCAAATGATGCCAATGGATCTATCATAAATCCATGAATACGATGAGTATCTCCCTTCCCGATGCACTGAAATCGTTCGTCGACGAGCAAGTGGCCGAGCGAGGCTACAGCACGAGCAGTGAATACGTGCATGAATTGATTCGGAATGATGCAGATAGGCTTCATTTGCGCGCTCTGCTGCTTGAAGGAGCAGCCTCCGCTCCAGCTGCGCCAGCAGATGCTGCCTATTTCGAAGCTTTGCGCGAGCGAGTCCAGAGACGTGTTCGCGGGTGAGTTCCAAACCCATCGTCCCGCGCGAGCTGGCGGACCAGGATGTGGAAGAGGCCATTGAGTACTACCTGAGCGAGGGCGCGGAACAGGCTGCATTAGGTTTCATCGCGGCGTTGGAGCAGGCGTTCACTCACGTTGGGCGTCATGCTGCTACTGGCTCAGCCCGCTACGATTATGAGTTGAATATTCCAGGCCTGCGCTCCTGGCCGCTGACGCGTTATCCCTATCTGGTATTTTATATAGAGCGCGACAATCATATTGACGTCTGGCGCGTATTGCAAAGCCAGCGTGATATCGCTAAATGGCTGTCTGCTAACACCTAGGCCGGTCGAAATTTAGCCCGGTCTCTGCAGGGCCTTTTGCGAAACGATCTGGACGTCGCGACGTGTGACTCCGGCCCGCCCGCAAGACCGCTTCTTACTCTTGCACGGCATCCGTCGCGGGCGCGCAGTGCGGGCACGACACCTCATACACATAGCGCGGATCGAGCTGCTGGCGCGGCGTCACCACCGCGCGGCAGGCGAAGCACTGTACCGTCACCGTCGGCTCGAGCTGCGGGTTGAGCGCGGTGCGGTAATCAAACACGAAGCAGTCGCCGGTGTAGTGCTCGCCGCCGACGTCCTCGAAATACTTCAGGATCCCGCCTTCTAACTGGTAGACGCTGTCGTAGCCGATGTTCTGCATGTGGATCGCCGCTTTTTCGCAGCGGATGCCGCCGGTGCAAAAGGTCACGACGGTCTTGTCGGCCAGCGCATCCTTGTTGGCCGCGATCACTTCCGGGAACTCGGTGAACTTGGCGATGCGGTAGTCGATCGTGTTGTTGAACGTGCCCACGTCGACTTCAAATGCATTGCGCGTATCGACCATCACCACCGGCTTGCCGTTGTCGTCGTGGCCCTGGTCGAGCCAGCGCTTCAGCGTGGTCGGCGCCACTGCCGGCGCCCGTCCCAGCTCCGGCTTGATCAGCGGCATGCGCATCGTGATGATCTCTTTCTTGATCTTCACCAGCATGCGCTTGTGCGACTGCTCTTCCGAATAGCTCTCCTTGACCTCGATATCGGCAAAGCGCACGTCGCTGCGCAGCCACGCCAGGAAGCGGTCGATCTGCGAGCGCGGGCCCGACAGGAACAGGTTGATGCCTTCCGGCGTCAGCAGGATGGTGCCTTTCAGGCCGAGTTCCTTGCAAATCTCCTGGTACTGCGGGCGCATCTCCTCGGTATTGTCGAAGGTGACGAACTTGTAGGCGGCGATGTTGACGTGCGCGGCGGCGGCTGCGATGGTCTGCGCCTCCGCGGAGGCAGCGTGGTCGATGATGGCGTGCATGATTGCTAACTGAAGAATGTAGGACAGCCGCTATTATAAGCTGCCTGCCACGCTGCTTGAATCGCCGAAAAGCTGGTGTCAGGTCTGACATTCGGACATTACCGAAGCAAATGTCCGAATGTCAGACCTGACACCAGCTTTTTCGACGCTCTACTCCTAAGTACGCACCCGACTTGGCGCAAGCTGGATATGTTCCAAACATGATAACTTTGATGGATTGCCCGTTCTAGGGCTGCAATCCGGAATGGGAATCATGCGTCTATATCGAATCGGGGCATCACCGCGCCAGGTGGACCGCGCCGCCGACCAGCCGTTCGCCGCGTTGCTGCGCGACGGCGACCAGCTCCTCGATGTCGGTACCGACAGCACCATCTCGGCGCGCTTCACCGAGCACATCGCTTGTGACGTCATCTGCATCGACGTCGAAAACTTCCGCCTCGACGCCGTCGACTGCCTGCGAAGCACAATTGCGCGCTGCAAGCCACTGGTTGTGCTCGACGTCAACCACTGGCGCCTGCACGACTGCCAGCGCACCACGCTGCCCGATTTCCTCGCCGCGCTGCGCACCGTCTTCCCGCTGCTGTACGCGGTCGCCGTCGACAGCGTGCACGACCTGCACGACATCGACGGCGCCTGCCTGGCGATGTACCGCCACATCGCCAGCGAGCTGCGCTATCCGGCCTTGCTGGGCGCCTTCGACACAACGCGCCTGCCAAAAGTTACCGCGAGCAGCATTGCCCGGGCGCGGTAAAATAGCGCTTCTTCGCACAGCTGGGCAATTGCAAAATGAGTATGGATGTCATGGATCTTGGGTCTGAAGCGGTGGCCGCACCGGCGAAGCCGGCGGCGCCGGCGTTTGTCCACCTTCGCGTGCACTCCGAATACTCGATCGTCGACGGCCTGGTGCGCATCGACGACATTATCAAAGCCGCCGCCAACGACAAGCAGCCGGCGCTGGCGATGACCGACCTGGCCAACCTGTTCGGCATGGTCAAGTTCTACAAGGCCGCGCGCGGCAAGGGCATCAAGCCGGTGATCGGCGTCGACGCCTGGATCACCAACGACGACAACCGCGACCGCCCATCGCGCCTGCTGCTGCTGGCGAAAAACCACACCGGCTACCTGCAGCTGTGCGAGCTGCTCTCGCGCGCCTGGCTCACCAACCAGCACAAGGGCCGCGCCGAAATCCGCGCCGACTGGCTCGAGGCGCTCGCCACCAGCACGTCGTCGCTGCATCCCGATCAGACGCAGGCCAATGGCCTCATCGTGCTGTCCGGCGCCCATTTCGGCGACGTCGGCCAGGCCATCGAAAACGGCGACCTGGCGCTGGCCGAACGCCGCGCCGCGCGCTGGGCCGCGGTCTTCCCCGGCCACTTCTACATGGAAGTGCAGCGCTCCGGCCAGCCGAACCAGGAGCCGCAGCTGCGCCACACCGTCGCGCTGGCGGCCAGGCTTGGCCTGCCGGTGGTGGCGACGCACCCGGTGCAGTTCCTCTCGCCCGACGAATTCATCGCCCACGAAGCGCGCACCTGCATCGCCGAAGGCGAGATGCTGGCCAACGCCAAGCGGGTCAAGCGCTTCAATGAAGAGATGCGCTTCAAGACCCAAGCCGAGATGGCCGAGCTGTTCGTCGACATGCCGGCGGCGCTGGCCAACTCGGTCGAAATCGCCAAGCGCTGCAACGTCGTTCTCACCCTCGGCAAACCGCAGCTGCCGGACTTCCCGACGCCGCCCGGCATGACGATCGACCAGTTCCTGGTGTCCGAATCGATGGCCGGCCTCGAACAGCGATTGCTGCAGCTGTACCCCGATCCCGTCAAGCGCGAAGCCGAGCGACCGCGCTACGAGGCGCGCCTCAAGTTCGAGACCGACACCATCTGCAACATGAAATTTCCCGGCTACTTCCTCATCGTGGCCGAGTTCATCAAGTGGGCCAAGGAAAACGGCGTGCCGGTCGGACCGGGCCGCGGCTCGGGAGCGGGCTCGCTGGTGGCGTATTCGCTGCTGATCACCGACCTCGATCCCCTGCAGTACAACCTGCTGTTCGAGCGCTTCCTCAATCCTGAACGCGTCTCGATGCCCGACTTCGACATCGACTTCTGCCAGGAAGGGCGCGACCGCGTCATCCAGCACGTCAAGGATTTGTACGGCAAGGAGGCGGTCTCGCAGATCGCCACTTTCGGTACCATGGCCGCCAAGGGCGCCATCCGCGACGTCGGCCGCGTGCTCGATTTCGGCTACAACTTCTGCGACGGTATCTCCAAGCTGATCCCGTTCAAGCCGGGCAAACCGGTGACCATCGCTGACGCCATCGCCGAAGAACCGCAATTGGCCGAGCGGCTGGAAAACGAGGACGAAGTCAAGCAGCTGCTTGACCTGGCGCAGCAGGTCGAAGGCATCGCCCGTAACATCGGCATGCACGCCGGCGGTGTGCTCATCGCGCCGGGCAAGCTGACCGACTTCTGCCCGCTGTACACGCAGGGCGGCGACTCCGGCGTGGTGTCGCAATACGACAAGGACGACGTCGAAGCCGTCGGTCTCGTCAAGTTCGACTTCTTGGGCCTGACCACGCTGACTATTCTCGATCGCGCGGTACGCTACATCAAGCAGCTCGATCCGGCCAACGCCGACTTCGACCTGGCCAAGCTGCCGCTCAACGACCGGCCGTCGTACGAGCTCCTGACCAAGGCGAAGACGGTCGCCATCTTCCAGCTCGAGTCGCGCGGCATGCAGGGCATGCTGAAAGACGCGCGGCCCGACCGCTTCGAGGACATCATCGCGCTCGTCGCGCTGTACCGTCCGGGCCCGATGGACCTGATCCCCGACTTCTGCAAGCGCAAGCACGGCGAGAAGTTCGACTATCCCGATCCGCGCACCGAGGCGATTCTCTCCGAGACCTACGGCATCATGGTCTACCAGGAGCAGGTCATGCAGATGGCGCAGATCGTCGGCGGCTATTCGCTCGGCGGCGCCGACATGCTGCGCCGCGCGATGGGTAAAAAGAAGGCCGAAGAGATGGCCGAGCACCGCGAGGTCTTCCGCGCCGGCGCCGCCAAGGATGGCCTGACCGCGCAGAAGGCCGACGAGATCTTCGACCTGATGGAAAAGTTCGCCGGCTACGGCTTTAACAAGTCGCACGCCGCCGCCTACGCGCTGCTGTCGTACCACACCGCGTATTTGAAAGCGCACCACACGGCAGCGTTCATGGCCGCCAACCTGTCGCTGGCGATGGACGACACCGACAAGATCAAGATCCTGGTCGAAGACGCGATCGACGTCTGCCACCTGACGTTGCTGCCGCCCGATATCAACCACTCCGACTACCGCTTCACGCCGGAAGGCGCGGCGCCATCCGTCACCGGCAAGCGCGTCACCAACATCCGCTATGGCCTGGGCGCGGTCAAGGGCTCCGGCCAGTCGGCGATCGAGGCGATCATCGCCGCGCGCACCAGCGGCGGCGCCTTCACCGACCTGTTCGACTTCTGCAAGCGGGTCGACCGCAAGCAGATTAACCGCCGCACCATCGAGTCCTTGATCCGCGCCGGCGCCATGGACTGCTTCAAGGTCGACCGCGCCATCCTGCTCGCCTCGGTCGCCTTTGCGGTCGAATGCGCCGACCAGGAGCAAAAGGCGGCCAACCAGGTCAGCCTGTTCGGCGGCGACGACAGCGACCTGGTGGCGCCGCCGGAGTACGTCAAGACGGCGCCGTGGAGCGAGAAGCAGAAGCTGTCCGAGGAAAAAATCGCGCTCGGCTTCTACCTGTCGGGCCACATGTTCGACACGTACTCGGACGAGGTGCGCCGCTTTGCCCGCACCAAGCTCAAAGACCTCGATCCGTCGCGCGAGCCGCGCATGCTGTGCGGCGTGATCACCGGCGTGCGCAGCCAGATGACGCAGCGCGGCCGCATCCTGATCGTCTCGCTCGACGACAAGACCGCGGTGGTCGAAGTGACCGTCTACAGCGAAGTGTTCGACGCCAACAAGAACATCTTCAAGGAAGACGAATTCCTTCTGGTGGTGGGCAAGGTGTCGGAAGATCGCTTCAACGGTGGCCTGCGCATCACGGCCGAAAAGGTCTACGACATCGCCTTGTCGCGCATCCAGTACGGCCACCGGCTGGCGATGACGATGGCCTGCAACGTCAATCCGGCCAAGGTGGCCGAGGTGCTGCAGCCGTACCGCAACGCCGATGGCCTGCCGGTGGCGCTGCGCATCAAGCCGCAGGGCGTCGAATGCACGCTGCAGCTGGGCGACGAGTGGCGCGTGGCGCCGTCGGACGCGCTGCAGCTGGCGCTCGAGCAGGTGCTCGGCGCCAAAGAGGTCGCGGTCGAGTACTAGCCACGCCGTTTCAACGCGCAACTTAGACGTCGTTGCTGTCATTGGCAGCAACGACTTTGTCGTTTATCCGCCCATGCGACGCTGACGGCGGCGGTATTTGCAACCCATAATCCCGCGCGAGCGGCTTCGCGAATGCCCCGGCTCGTCGGCAAAGTTTTTCAACGGTCTCCCGAGTTGAGATCAGCCCGCGCTTCATCCTTCAACTTTAGTTTTCCCCTCTGATCTCTACTGATCTTCGCTCAGCCGCGCGCGCACAACTGCACCCAAGAAAACACGCGTTCCCAATTAAATACATGAATATTCAATTAATATATTGCCTTGCAGATATATTTAGCATAACATTAGAGCCTGATTTTTATTGATTGCAGGAAACAAAAACACTTAAATTGCGCTATCGTTCCACCGCGTGCTGTCGACCCCCGACTGTCCGTCCCACTGACCCTGAAAAACGCCCCCATGACCACCGCCACCTCCAGCAGCACCTCCGCCAGTTTCGTCGCCCAGTTGTACGCGCAGTTCTTGCGCCGCCCGGCCGACGCCGCAGGCCTGAACTACTGGAGCAGCCAGATCGACAGCGGTAAGGTCAACGCTGCCGAAGTGAGCGCGCAGTTCATGGCCGGCGACGAATTCCAGCACACCATCGACCCGGTCGTGCGCCTCTATTTTGCAGCGTTCGGCCGCAGTCCGGATCCGACCGGCCTGGCCTACTGGGTCGACGCCATCCACGCCGGCGCGACCGTGGCGCAGATCGGCGCCGTATTTGCCGGTGCGCCCGAGTTCCGTTCGCTGCACGGCGCGGTCGACGACAGCGCCTTCCTCGACTTGCTGTACCAGCAGGCTTTCAACCGCATGCCTGACCCTGCGGGCAAGGCCTATTTCCTCGACCTGATGGTGCACGGCGTGAGCCGCGGCGACGTCGTCGTCAACTTCTCCCAGGCCGCCGAAATGACCGCCAGCCTGGGCGCGACCATCAAGGTCGTCGAGCAGTACCTCGCCGTGCAGCAGGCGCTGCCCGACGCCGGCGAACTCGCCGCGGCCCTGGCTAGCGCCGGTTCGGCCGCGCTGTTCATCAAGCTGTACGCCGATGACGGCTACAGCGGCGTCGCGGTGCCGTTCCTCAGCCGCGCTGGCGTCGTCGCCGACGGCTACGTCAAGGGCGCCACCGTGACCATGACCTATATCGATCCCGTCGATGGCGTCACCCGCACCGTCAGCCGTGTCACCGATGATCATGGCAAGTTCGATTTCGGCAGCCAGGCCGGTTTCGGCGACCTGGTGCAAACCGGCGGCATCGACATCTCGACCGGCGCGCTTGTGAACGGCAGCTTCCGCGCCATCGCCGGTTCCAGCGTCATCAACCCTTTGACCACGCTGGTGCACGCCCTGACTGCCGACGGCAAACACAGCGCCGCCGACGCCGCCGCGCTGGTCAAGGCCAAGCTGGGCATCGACGCGTCGGTCGACTTGGGCAGCTATGACCCGATCGCCGTACTGGGCCGGCCCGACAGCGCCGCCGCCGCGCAGGCGACCGCGCTGAAGGTGCAGGCGTTGCTGGCGCAGGTCAATACCGCCATGGGCCAGATCGGCGCCGTGCTGAGCGGCGGCGGCGTTGCCGGCGTTGACGCCGGCGCCAATGCCGCCATCGAAGCGCTCGCCGCCATGCTCGATGGCGCCGCCGGCGCCGGCGCCGTCGACCTGGCCTCGGCTGGCACCGCCGCCCAGTTGCTCAAGGACGCCGGCGCCATCGCCGGCGCCAGCGTCGCCCAGGCGGCCGTCATCGCCGCCATCGCCGCCGATGCGGGCGCGGCGATCGCCAACCTGAACCATGCCATCGCCGACGCCGCCGGCGCCACCGGCGGCACCGCCCAGTCGCACCTGGTTGCCATCGCCAGCGTCCAGGTGGCCGCCGAGGTGATCGAGTCGGGCATGGCCAGCGGCGCCGCCGCCGGCAACCTGGCCCCGAGCGCCGCCGCGACCGCTGGCGTCGCCCTGGAGCAGGCCATCAAGGCCGGCGCCGCCCTGGTGGGCGACGTCAACGGCGACGGCAAGGCCGATCCGGTACTGCCGCCGGCGCCAGCGCCGCAGCCGCAGCCGCAGCCGCAGCCGAATCCGACCCCTGGCGCCGTCGGCGTGCAACTGGCGCCGGCCGACGACACCGGCGTCAGTGGCGACCTGATCACCAAGAACGCCTCCGTGACCTTGAACCTGAGCGCCATCGACACCGGCGCCACGGTCTGGCTCGACAAAAACAGCAACGGCCGGTACGACGCGAACATCGACACCATCGCCACCGTTACCGGCAACAGCGCGACCGTTTCGGCCAGTCTGGCGGCCAGCGCCAATGCCTTGAGCGTCTACCAACAAAACGTTCATGGCAATGTATCGACCGTCAGCACCGTCACCGTGACGCGCGACAGTGCGGCCCCGTCGGCCGACCTTTATACCGCGGTCACCCAGGTCCAGGCCTCCACCAGCGACGCCAACTACAGCACCGGCGACAAGATCACCGTCCACTTCAGCGAAGCGGTCAACGTCGTCAACTTCCTGGCCGGCAGCGTGGCCGTCAGCGGCGGCCATTTGCTCGGCGAGGACGCCGTTTTTGCCGCCGTCGACGCCGTGGGCGGTTACGCCAGCTTGTACACGGTCACGCTGGGCGCCAATTCGAACATGGTGGCCGGCGATACATTGGTATTTAGGACCGCTCGCATCACCGACAAGGCCGGCAACGCCGCCATCGGTGATGACAGCGTGACCTTCACGCTGCCGGCCGTGCCAGATGCAATCGCGCCGGACGCGCCGATGGTCAGCCTGACGACCGATAGCGGCGCCTCCAGCAGCGACAAGCTCAGCACCAGCGCTGCGTTGGCGGTTTCCAACCCGGAAACCGACGCCACTGTCGAGTACACACTCAATGGCGGCAGCACCTGGATCAGCCAGTCGGCCTACACCACCGCCACCACGGCCGATGGCAGTTACACGGTGCAAGTGCGCCAGACCGACGTGGGCGGCAACCATTCCCTGTCCTCCACTGCGCTGGCCATCATCAAGGACACCGCCGGCCCGGTCGCCGCCGACACCGCCCCGGTCACCCAGGTCCAGGTCTCTACCACCGACGGCAACTACAGCGCCGGCGACACGATCACCATCCACTTCAGCGAACCGGTCAGCGTCTTCGATATCGTCAACAACGGCGGCACCTACGCCAATGGGCATATCGTAAACGGTACCGGTTACAGCGGCTGGGCTGCGAACGGCGCAGTCGGCGGTTACGCTACCTCGTTCACCCTGACCCTGGGGGCCAGCAGCACCGTGGTGGCCGGCGACACCATCTCCTTTGCCAGTGGCACGGCCATCGACAAGGCCGGCAACAGCTCGGCCAGCATCATTGCCTTCACCCTGCCGGCAGTGACCGATTCGAATTCGCCGGACGCGCCGACAATCAGCGTGACCGACAGCGGCCTTTTGGGCGACAGCATCGTCAAGGACTCGACGATAGTTCTCAGCAACAAGGAAACCGGCGCCACCGTCGAATACTCGCTTAACAACGGCGCGCCCTGGCTGGACGCCGCCGCTTATAGCACCGCCACCGCCGCCGATGGCACCTACACGGTGGTCGTGCGCCAGACCGACGCCGCCTCGAATGCGTCGAACAAGTCAAGCCCGCTGACCTTCACCAAGGACGCCACCGCTGCGGCCGCGCACGCCACCGCGCCAATCGCCTCGGCCACCGGCGCATACACGGCTGGCCACACCATCACGCTCAAGTTCGATTCCGCCATCAGCGTAGCCGATTTCCAACTGAGCGCGATGGCTCTTGCGGCCAACCACACTTTCGGCTCGGGGGCTGGCATCGTTGCCGATGACGCCGTGAGCGGTTATGCCACCACGTTTACCATTACGCTGGGCACGGCGCCGACGGTGGTGGCGGGCGACGAGCTGACCTATTTCTTCGACAAGGTCATCGATATTGCCGGCAACAAGGCCCCGGACTATATCACCGTGATCTTGCCGGACATCAGCGCGCCGGTGTTCGACGCGGCCGGTTCGACCCCGGCCGACGACAGCGGCACCAGCGCGCTGAACAGCGCCATCACCCTGCATTTCGGCGAAGCGCTCAGCGCCGACAAGTCGACCCTGACCGAGGTGCTGTTGAAAGACAGCCTGGGCGTTACGGTGATGTCCACCGCCAGCATATCCGGCAACAACGTGGTGATCACGCCGGCCGCCAACCTGGTGCTCGGCAATGTCTATCACGTGGTGTGGAGCGGCTCGGCGATCAAGGATGCGGCCGGCAACGCGGCGGCCGCCGTCAGCGACGCCACCACCTTCAACTTCACCGGCGCGGGAGGCTTCACCGGCACCGTGGTGCAAGTGAATGCCTTGACGTCGATCCAGATGGACCAGGCTACCAAGGTCACGGTCAGCGACACGGCCACCAACCTGAGCGGCGCCAACTTCAACGCCGGCAACCTGGCCCATTACGTCACGCATGCCGAACGGGTGATCACCCTGAGCGAGGCCGATTTCAACACCAGTAACACGATCAAGCTTACCGTCCAGGGCAATTCCTTCGCTGTAGACATGGGCGCGCTTGGTGGCAATTCCGATCCGCTCTTCGCTGACATGGCCGATGTATTGGTCGATATTCAACTCCAGCTGATCGCCACGCTGAGCGGCGACTACACGAACTCGACCGTCACCATCGTCGGCAACACCCTGCACCTGGCCGCCAGCCTGGGCCTGGCCACCGATGCGACCATGGCGCTTGTGGTTGAGAACACCGTCAACAACAATAACGTGGCGCTGATCAGCTCGGCCCTGGCGGCGGCGGTCATCAAGCCGATCAACCTGGTGAACCAGAGCGAGGCGCCGGCCATCCTGGCGTTCAATGAGATCGATGGCCGCGCGCTCAGCTTCGACGGCTATTTCGTGCGCGGCGACAGTGTCGCCACGCTGACCGCCAACCTCCTCGACACCACTGGCTTGACCGGCGACGTGCCGACGCAGAACCTGGTGATCGACACGGCTGCCCATATCATGTCCTCTGGTTCGCTGATCGGCGATTTCATTTCCTTGGCGAATAACAACCTGGCCGGCGTGCACATCACCGACATCGCGCTGAACGTGGCCAACGCCGCAATGGTGCACACCGCCGTGGTCCATGGCCGCACCGATCCGGTCCTGTACAACGACTACAAGGTCAACGACACCTACGCCAACCTGCTCGCCAACGCCAGCAATGCCGCCGTGCTGTCCGCCACCGACGTCGACCTCGACACCACCACCATCACCGGCGCCAAGACCGTGGCCGAGATGACCGCCCTGTACGCGCTCATCGATGAAGTGCCCGGCACCCACGACCAGACCCTGACCTACACGCTCAGCGATTCGGCCGCCAACCTGTTCGACAGCAACGGCGCGCTGCTGACCGGCGTGGCGTCGCTGTTGCAAGGTGCCGGCGACGTCACCGTCACCGGTACGATCAGCCTGGCGCAGGGCGCCGTCTTGCGCAGCACCGCCAACGTCGCGCTCGATACGCTGGTATTTTCCAACCTGCATTTCAAGCTGCTCGACACGTACAGCAACTACATCAACGGCTCGGGAGTCGGCCCGTTGGTGGACCAGGCGACCATCGTCGAGGTGAGCAATGCAGTGACGGTGGCCCAGGGAACTAACGTTGTGGGCTTGTCCAGCGGCGCCGAAGTGTTCAGTATCAGCGACAGCGCCAGCGCTATCCTGGCCGGCGGCGCCACCGTCACTGCCGCCGTCGACGTGACCCCGACTGGCGCGCTGACTGTGGCCCAGGCCAACAGCCTGCAGGTACTGCATGCCAGCAACGGCATCATCAAGACCAATCATTACGACGTCAATGACCGCGGTTCGATCGTGGCCAGCCTGCTAGCCGACACCGGCAATGGGCTGAAATACGCCGACGACATCACCGTCACGTATATTAGCAGTGGCGACATGCTGTCGGCGGCCACGGCGCAAACCGTGGTCAATCTCACCAATTCCGGCAAGACCACCATTGGCATGATTCGCGACACGGCGGCCGCGCTCAACACATTCGTCCAGGCAGCGCCGAACGCAGTCGACCTGAGTTACCAGTTCATGGTGCGCGACAGCGCCGCCAATATTGTGGCGGCGATCGGCACCAATCTGGACTTCATCACCGGCAAACCGGTCGCGCAAACCGGCGACAATCCGGACGCCTATGACCATGGCGCCATCTACGTCAAGGCCACCGGCTTCGCCACTGTGGCGCAGGCCAGCACGATGTGGGCGGCGTTGTCGGCGCCGCTGGGCGCCGACAACACCTACTACGCGGTGCAGGACACCATCGCCAATCTGAATGACGTCACCATGCGTCTGGATGCGATGCATCCGCTGATTAACAGCGAGGTGGTCGAACACGTCGATTACATCCTCGTCAGCGATTCGGCGATCAATTTCCACAACGCGGAAAACGACGGCGTGATCGACGGCAGCTCGCCGCTGGTGTTGAGCGAAGCGGGGCGTTTCATCGTCACCGGTTCCATCGGCGACCAGGTCATCACCGGCAGCGCCGGCCAGGACTACATTGAGATGGGCGCCGGCAACGACGTCGTGCGTGGTGCCGGCGGCACCGATTATATCTACGGCGACGACGCGGCCAACGCTGTAGGGCAGGGCAATGACACGCTGTATGGCGGGGCCGGCAATGATTTCCTCTACGGTGGCGGCAATTCGAACAGCTTTGTCGGCGACATCCTGGTCGGCGGTGCCGGTGCGGACGTGATGTACGGCGATTCGGTTACCAACACCGGCATCACGCGCGGCGTTGATGTCTTCAAGTACGAAGGCACGACCAAGTCGACACTGGTGACCGAATCGGGCATCAACAGCCTGACGCGCGACTACATCATGGATTTCCAGATCGGCGATTCGCTCGACTTCACCGCCTTCGTCAATAACCGCGATGCGAGTCATTTCCAGTTCTTCGAGAACGCGTCCTTCGCCGGCGTCGCCACCACCGGCAGCGCGATTCAGGTGCGCTATGCGGCCAACCAGACCGTCGCCAACTACGACCTCAACGGCGACGGCGTCGCCAACGACGGCACCATCGATGGCACCGTGGTCTACATTGATGTGTCCGACAACGGCACCTTCGACGGCGTGACCGACATGCACATCGTGCTCGTCGGCAGCAACATCAACCTGACCGTCGGCGCGAGCGGCACGCTGATCGTGTCCTGACGAACTGGCCGCCGGCTCCGGCCGGCGGCCAGCGTAGGCATGGTTTCTGTCCGTGGCCGGATCGACGTTGTCGTTTCGTCGCTGATCACGCAGACGACGTCTGCGAACAGGAACTGGTTAAAAAAAATACGCTGCGCATGCGTATGCGCAGTCGAATCGCGGCGTCCCGCTGAACACCGGCGCGACATCCTTACTCTGAAAAGCACACCATGACCACCGCCACCTCCAGCAGCACCTCCGCCAGTTTCGTCGCCCAGTTGTACGCGCAGTTCTTGCGCCGCCCGGCCGACGCCGCGGGCGTGAGCTACTGGAGCAGCCTGATCGACAGCGGTAAGGTCAACGCTGCCGAGGTGAGCGCGCTGTTCATGGCGGGCGACGAATTCCAGCACACCATCGACCCGGTGGTGCGCCTTTATTTTGCAGCGTTCGGCCGCAGTCCGGATCCGGCCGGCCTGGCCTACTGGGTCGACGCCATCCACGCCGGCGCGACCGTGGCGCAGATCGGCGCCGTGTTTGCCGGTGCGCCCGAGTTCCGCTCGCTGCACGGCGCGGTCGACGACAGCGCCTTCCTCGACTTGCTGTACCAGCAGGCTTTCAATCGTGTGCCCGATCCCGCCGGCAAGGCCTATTTTCTCGACCTGATGGCGCGCGGGGTAAGCCGCGGCGAACTGGTCGTCAACTTCTCCAACGCCGAGGAAATGACGGCCAGCCTGGGCGCGACCATCAAGGTCGTCGAGCAGTATCTCGCCGTGCAGCAGGCGTCGCCGACGGTGGCCCAACTGGCCGCCGGGCTGGCGAGCGCCGGTTCGGTGGCGCTGTTCATCAAGCTGTATGCCGATGACGGCTACAGCGGCGTCGCGGTGCCTTTTCTCAGCCGCGAAGGCGTCGTCGCCGACGGCTACATCAAGGGCGCCACCGTGACGATGACGTTCATCGATCCCGTCGATGGCGTCACCCGCACGGTCACTCGCCTCACCGATGACCACGGCAAGTTCGACTTCGGCGACCAGGCCGGCTTCGGCGACCAGGTGCAAACCGGCGGCATCGACATCTCGACCGGCGCCGCCGTCAATGGCAGCTTCCGCGCCATCGCCGGCTCCAGCGTCATCAATCCCTTGACCACGCTGGTGCACGCGCTGATCGCCGATGGCAAGCACAGCGCCGCCGAGGCCGCGGCGCTGGTCAAGTCCAGCCTTGGCATCGATGCATCGGTTGAACTGGGGAGCTATGACCCGATCGCCACCCTCGGCCGGCCAGACACCAGCGCTGCCGCGCAGGTCATTGCGCTGAAGGTGCAGGCGGTGCTGGCGCAGGTCAATACCGCCATGGGCCAGATCGGCGCCGTGCTGCGCGGCGCCGGCGTGGCCGGCGTTGACGCCGGCGCGAATGCCGTCATCGAGGCGCTCGCCGCCACCATCGATGCCGCCGGCGGCACGATCGACCTGGCTGGCGCCGGCACCGCTGCCCAGCTGCTCAAGGACGCCGGCGGCATCGCCGGCGCCAGCGTCGGCCAGGCCGCCTTCATCGCCTCGGTCGCAGGCGATGCGGGCGTTACGATCGGCAACCTGAACCACGCCATCGCCGACGCGGCCAGCGCACCGGGCGGCACCGCCCAGTCGCACCTGGTCGCCATCGCCAGCGTCCAGGTGGCAGCCGAGGTCATCGAGACAGGGATGGCAAGCGGCGCCCAGGCGGGCAACCTGAGTGGCAGCGCCGCCGCTACCGGCGCCGCGGCGCTGGCGGTGGCAATTGAAGCGGCAGCGGCACAGGTGGGCGACGTCAATGGCGACGGCAAGGCCGATCCGGTGCTGCCGCCGGCGCCGCCGCAACCGGAGCCCGAGCCGGAACCGGAACCGGAACCGGCACCGGAACCGGCACCGGGGGTAGTTTTCGCGCTCACCATCAAGGCGGGCGGCGATGCGTGGATCAACGCCGGCGAGGCGATATCGGCCGCGGCGCTCACGGCCCAGGTGACCAGCAGCACGCTCGCCACCCTGAAAATCGTCGGCATGAAGGCCTCCGACAATTCCGCGCTGGAGGTGACAGCCGTCTTGAACGGGGGCCGCTACGTCTTCGATGCAACGCAGTTCAAGGATGGCGCCCTCACCGTGGTGGCCACCGATATCTATGGTCAAATCAAGACCAGCAGCGTTACGCTTGACACCGCCGCGCCCGCCGTTGCGGTGACCTCCGCCGCCTCGGCGGCCGTCATCGCGCCAGTGGTCAGCGGCACCGCCGAGGCCGGCGCCACCGTGACCGCCGTCATCGCCGGCGCCACTTACGTCACGACGGCCACAGGCGGGGCCTGGAGCATCGACACCGCCACGGCCACGGTTGCCAGCGGCGTGCTGGCGCTGGTTGCCAATGCCGCCAACAGCGTCTCGGTCACGGCCGTCGATGTCGCCGGCAATCACTCGGCGCTGGCCGCGACGCAGACGCTGACGCTGGTCATCGACACCGCGGCGCCGGAAGCGTCATTGTTTACCGCGACGGCAACCACCCTTGGCGCTACTTCGAACGAAGCAGGCCTGGTAGGCTTGTACGCTGACGGTGTCCTGTTGACAGATAATTTTGCGGCGTTCACCCCGTCCGGGCTGACGCAGACATTCACCGTAATGCCACAAGAGACGGTTGTGGTTGCCTCTCTTCAGGTCGCCGACGTCGCGCTCAACTTTGCGGCAGAAACGCGTCGCGTGATGCTGGGAATCGTTTCCAACGATGCCATCGTGGCGGACAGTGACTATGACTACTTCATGTTCGGTTTCGCTGGCAACGACGTCATCACCGCCGGCGCCGGCGCCGATGTGCTCAGTGGCGGCGAGGGTGCCGATGTCCTCAATGGTGGTGCCGGCTACGATATGCTCTATGGCGGCACCGGTGCCGATGTGCTCAACGGCGGCACCGGCGATGATGTGCTCGAGGGCGGCGCCGGCGCCGATGTGCTCGATGGCGGCGATGGCACCGATGTGTTCGTGTTCAGCGCCGTCGCGCAAGTTGCCAGTGATTCCAGCGCAGCCGAGCCGGACGTCTTGCATAACTTCGATGCGGCAAAAGATTCGGTCGTAGTGAACCTGAGCGCTGTCCACACTTTCGACGCCTCGGTGAAGGGCGCGGACAAACACACCGGCACGGGGCAGGCCGGCGATATCTATTCGGTCGGCATTGCCGCCAACGTCAATTCGCTCTTCACCGGCGATCCGGGCAGCCTTGTGATTCAGGCCGACTCGCTGAGCGCCGCGTCGGCGATCCTGTCCCGGGTCAAATACAATTTGACCGGCACCGGCAACGCCGACACCATCGCTGCCGGCAGCAACGACGATACGATCAACGGCGGCGCCGGCGACGACGTGATCAGCGGCGGCTTGGGCGCCGACACCTTGACCGGCGGCGCGGGCGCCGACGTGTTTGTGTTCGGCAGCGGTCTGGAATCAAATGATACGGTCATCGACACCGAGACCCAGTACGTGACGTACCGCGATGTCATCACCGACTTCCAGACCGGTGTCGATCGCCTGCGCTTTGCGCTGACGGGACAGCATGTCGATGTGTCCGAATTTGCCTCGATCGGAGGCTTTAGTGATGATTCACTTTCTGGCGCTGTCGGCGATCTCTTCTATTCTGCCGGGCAGGGAAAGATATACATTGACGCAAATGGGAACCATAGCGTGGGCGACAATGTCGACTACGTTGTCGCGTCAGCCAATCCGATTGCGGCGGCAGATATTCAATTCGACATTACCGGTACCGATGGCAACGACACGCTGGTCGGCGGCGTCGGTGGCGACACGTTCACGGGTGGCGCCGGCAATGACACGATCACCGGTGGCAGCGGTATCGACACGTTCAACGTTGATGCAGGGGAGGACACCATTACCCACCTGGAAACGAAAGACATCCTCAACGTTGCCGCGGGCGCAAGCGCGGTCGTCGGGCAAGTGCTGGACTTCAGCGAATACACGGTGAACAACCTGGGTACCGTGATCATGACGGGTGGTGATGGTGGCGAGACCATCGTCGGCACGTCCGGCGCTGACCGGATCATCGGTGGCGGCGGCGCCGATACCCTCTCCGGTGGCGAGGGCGCCGACCTGTTCGTGTACAACAACGGCATCGAGTCGAACAATGAGAGCGGCCACTCCCGCGACACCATCACTGACTTCCAGACCGGCATCGACCGCCTGAGCTTTGCGCTGTCGGGATCGCTCGTCGACGTCTCCGGCTTTCAGGTTCGGGTTGCCGACCCGCAGGCGGGGAATGGCGTCATCGGCGATGGTTATTACCAACGCGACAGTGGGATGATCTACCTCGACGCCAATGGCAACGGCAGCTTTGGCGATGCTGGCGACTACGTCGTCTCGCTCGGTAGGGTGGCAGCGGCGGATCTGCAATTCCGTATCAGCGGAACGCAACAGGAAGACCTGCTCGTTGGCGGTGTCCGCAGCGATACGATCTTCGGTGACAACGGCGCCGATGTCATCAACGGCGGCGGCGGCGGCGACCAACTCGATGGCGGCGATGGGATCGATACGCTTTCCTACACCGGCGGCGCCGTCTTGCAGACGCTGCAGGGTCTGCAAGGTGTCGTCATTAACAACACCAATCACACGATCAGTTCCGAAACCATCCAGAGCGACGCAGGCTTCCTGAGCGACGCAGGCTTGGAGCTTGCGCTCGATGACCTGAATCCGCTCGGGCTGGCGGCCGGCAGCGTTGGCTACCTCACCGACTTCCAGATGTTCTCCTTCGCGCGCGACACCTTCCTCAATTTCGAGAACCTGACCGGCAGCGACAAGACCGACTTGATCTACGGAGGCGACGGCGACCACGTCATCACCGGCGGCGGCGGCAACGACGTGATTTTCCTGGGCGAGGGCCAAAACACTGTGATGGTCGGCACCGCCCTGACCGGCGGCATCGACGTCATCCATGGCTTCGGCGAAGGCGACTTGATCTTGAGCGGGACAATCGTCAACCAGTGGGAATGGACGGAGTATCAGGAGTTGTCGATTGACGTGTTGCTGAGCACCTTTAGTGGCGCGATAGGCACTGTGCATGGATTGCAACTTGGCAATGGCCGGCAGTATATCGTCATTAACAATGGCGCGAACACCTACGATGGCGCAGAAGATACGCTCATTGAACTGGTCGGTATCACCGTTTCTCAATTAGGTATGGACAACTTCGTCAGCATCCCGGTCTAAGGCCCGCCCGCGCCGCCGACAGTGCGCCTCCAAAATCCCCGCAGTGCGGGGACCTTGGAGGCGCAGCCTCACTCTTCCTCGCGCAGTCCCTTGGCCGCCTGCGTGGTCCCGTCAAGCTCGCGCCGCTGCACCGTCATCCGGTTGCTCGAGGCCTGGTCGCGCTGCGCTTCGTTATGCCACAGGTGGAACACTTCGGTGGCAAACGCGCCGTCCTTGCGCATCACGCCGGCATTGAACAGGCGCAGCACCATGTCCGAATCTTCGTACCCCCAGCCGCTGAAGCTGGCGTCGAAACCATTGACCGTCTCCACGTCCGCGCGCCACATCGCCATGTTGCAGCCCTTGATGCGCCGGTAGCTGAAGCGCTTCTTGGCGCGGCCGATGTCGGGCAGGGAGAACAGCAGCTGCAGCACCTTGTTGATATGCCCGGCCGCGCGCAGGCGGAATTTTTCGCCCAGCCCCAGCCCGTACAGGGCGATTTTCCCGGCCAGCGCCTTCTGCGTGAATTCAGGTCCCACCAGGATCCGGCTGCCCGTCACCATGTACCCGCGCTGCGCCAGCTTGCGGTGCTGGGCCAGAAAATCGCGCTGCGGCACGCAGTCGCCGTCGATGATGACGAGGTACTTGCCGCGCGCCGCGGCGATGCCGCCGTTGCGCGACATCGCCAGCCGAAAGCCCACGTCCGGCTGCCACACGTGCTGCAGCGGCACCGGCGAACGCGCGGCCAGATGCGCCACGCTCTCGCGCGTCGCTTCGCCCGAGCCGTCGTCGGCGATGATGATCTCGAAATTGCGGTCGGTCTGCGCGAAGCAGCCCTCGATGACCGCCTCGAGCGCGTCCGGCCGGTTGTAGGTGGTGACGATCAGCGAGATGGTGTCTGATTCGCCCAGGCCCTCGGCCATCCGGCGCCGCCGGGCGCCGACATACAGGCAGCTGCCAAGCAGCAAGAACCAGTGCGCCTCGGTGGTATCCCACAGCAGGCTGTTGAACGACGAGGCGACGAAGTAGATCACCCATAGCAGCGCCAGGCTGTCGGTCTCGAAGCTTCGCGGCCCGAGCGCCGCGCTGCCGAGCGTGAAGAGCATCGCAAAATACAGCACCAGGCCGGCCAGACCCAGCTGCACCGCCACCAGCAAGAATTCGCTGTGCGGCTGATTGCGCACCTCCGATTCGGGCGAGCCGGCCGGCCACACGCTGCGGTTGGTCGGCGCGTACGCCTCGGCGAACGAGCCGGTGCCCACGCCAAGCAGCGGATTGGCCGTCACCACATCGATCCCGACCCGCATGAAGCTCATGCGCAGGCCGTTCGGCGTGCGCAGTTCGCCGGTCGTCACGTCGTGGATCAGCGCATCGGTGCGCAACTTGACGTTCGGCGAGGCCAGGTAGGCGCCGAAGAACACCAGCGCGATCGCGCCGATCCCGGCTACCTTCAGCAGCGGCGTGGCGCGCCGGTGCAGCAGCAGCACCGTGACCAGGCCGAGGAACAGCGTCACATAGCCGGTCCGGCCTTGGCCGAGGATCATGATTGGCACGGCGAAAAACACCGCGGCGCCGATCGCCGCCAGGCGCGCGCGCGGCGTCGCCGCATAGCTGGCGATGAGCAGGCAGGCGCTGGTCGCAAAGCCGAGCAGGATGCCGATCGTGATGTGGTTGCGGAATACGTAGGCATCGTTGGCGTCCTGGCTGACGCGCCACCAGCCCAGGCTCGACGTCGGCATCATGCCGAAACGGGTCAGGTAGCACGCCGCCGCCAGCACGCCGGCGCCGGCCAGGAACCAGCGCAGCGCGCGCGACGACAGCGCCGGATCGCGCCAGCTGAGGGCGATGCCGATCGGCAGGATCATCAGCCGCGAGTATTTTTTCAGCGCCATCAGCGTCTCTTCGCGCGGCGCGATCGACCAGCTGGTGCCGATGATGAACAGCGCCAGCAGCGCCAGCGCCAGCAGGCCCGGAGGCGAACGCAGCACGCGCCGCAGCGGCGCGCTGGTAAACAGCGCGAACACGAAGCCGATATACGCCAGGCCGACGAACAGGTTGGTCAGGGCGGTGGAAAACGACACCGAAAACAGCGCCAGCAAGAACAAGGTGCGCACCGTCGATTCGGTCCGCGTCAGGGCAGGTTGTGTGGCGTTCTTCATCGTTTTGTGGCGCTCGTCCCTGTACATATCGTGCGGTATTCTACCGCAGCGCTGCCGGGGCTACGGCGATGCTGCCCGCTACTGCCCGGTTTGATGTAAAGTCCGGGGAACCGCATCTGATGGCCGAACTCGAAAGACCGAACAATGAAAAATAGTAGCAGCATCGCCCGGCGCCTGTTTGCGCTGGTCCGCCCCTATCGCGCGCGCGCGCTGCTGGCGCTGGTGGCCATGGCCGGCACCGCTGCGACCCAGCCGCTGCTGGGCAAGGCGCTCGAACTGCTGCTCGATAAAGGCTTCGCCAACAAGGTCGACTTCAACCTGTGGCTGGTGCCGGCGGTGCTCGTCTCGCTGTTCGTCATGCGCGGCGTGTTCACCTTTTCCACCGCCTACCTGAACAACTGGGTCATGAGCCGCGTCCTCAACGACCTGCGCGGCATGGTCTTCGAGCGCCTGCTGCGCCTGCCGGTGGCGCGCTTCCACGAAGAGTCGACCGGCAAGATCATCAACACCGTCATCGGCGACGTGCGCCAGGTCGTCGACATGATCAACTCGGTCTTCCTCGCCTTCGTGCGCGATTCGCTGGTCGTCATCGGCCTGCTGATCGGGCTGATGATGCTGAACTGGAAGCTGACCATCATCGCGCTGGTGGTGGTGCCGCTAACGGCCGTCATCGTGCGCACCACCACCGGCCGCCTGCGCCGCCTGAACCGCGACAACCAGCGCGTCACCGGCGAGATGACCCAGGTGGTCGAAGAGGCCGCGCGCGGCCACCAGGTGATCCGCGTGTTCGCCGGCGAACGCTACGAGCGGCGCCGCTTCGAGATGCGCAGCGAGGCGCTGCGCGGCTTCTCGCAGCGCATGACGGTGGCCGCCGCCGCCACCGTCCCGATCACCCAGATCGCCACCGCGATGGCGGTGTCGGTGGTGATCATGGTCGCCATCCGCTCCGGCATGAGCGTCGGCGAATTCACCAACTTCATCACCCTGATGCTGATGCTGCTGCAGCCGCTGAAAGCCTTGGTCGAGGTGAACGGCCCGATGCAGCGCGGCATGGCCGCCGCCGAAACCGTGTTCGCGATGATCGACGCGCCGGTCGAACACGACACCGGCGCGACGGTGCTGGGCAAAGCGCGCGGCCACCTGCAGCTCGAGCGCGTCTCGTTTCGCTATGGCGACAACAACCCCAACGCACTGACCGACGTCTCGCTCGACATCTTTCCCGGCCAGACGGTGGCGCTGGTGGGCGTCTCCGGCGGCGGCAAGTCCACGTTCGTCAACCTCGTCACGCGCTTCTACACGCCGCAATCGGGCCGCCTGCTGCTCGACGGCGTGCCGTACGACGACATCGCCCTGACCAGCCTGCGCGCCCAGCTGGCGATGGTCAGCCAGAACGTGGTGCTGTTCGACGACACCCTCGGCGCCAACATCGCCTACGGCGCCGAGCAGGTCGACAGCGCGCGCCTCGCCGCCGCCATCCAGGCGGCGCACCTGGCCGACGTCGTCGCGGCGCTGCCGGACGGCGTCGACACCATGATCGGCGAAAACGGCATGCGCTTGTCGGGCGGCCAGCGCCAGCGCGTGGCGATTGCCCGCGCCATCTACAAGGACGCGCCGATCCTGATTCTCGACGAAGCGACGTCGGCGCTCGACAACGAATCGGAGCGCGCGGTGCAGGGCGCGCTCGATGCGCTGATGGCCGGGCGCACCACCCTGGTCATCGCGCACCGCCTGTCGACCGTCGAGCGGGCCGACCGCATTGTCGTCATGGACGCCGGCAGGGTGATCGAAGCGGGCCGCCACGACCAGTTGCTGGCCAAGGGCGGCGTGTACGCCAACCTGTACCGCCTGCAGTTCTCGACGGAGGCGGCGTGACGCGCACGCTTGTCATTTCGCCCAACTGGATCGGCGACGCCGTGATGGCGCAGCCGCTGCTGCAGCGGCTCAAGCAGCAGCACCCCGATCGCCCGATCGACGTGCTGGCGCCGCCGTCGGTGGCGCCGGTGTGGCGCGCGATGATAGAAGTCGACAGCGTGCTCGAAACGCCGTTCCGCCACCGCGCGCTGCAGCTCAAGGAACGCTGGGCCTACGCTCGCCGGCTGCGCCAGCGCGGCTACGCCGCCGCCTATGTGCTGCCCAACACGCTCAAGTACGCGCTGATTCCCTGGCTGGCCGGCATTGCCACGCGGGTCGGCTACAAGGGCGAAATGCGCTACGGCCTGCTCAACGTGATGCACCACGACGACAAGCCGGCGCGCGCGATGGTGCCGTTCTACGCGGCGCTGGCGCAGGATCCGGCGCTGCCGCTGGCGAAAGTGCCGCGCCCGCGCATGCAGGTCGGCGCCGACAAGGTCGCCGCGGTGTGCGCCAAAACCGGCATCGCGCTGGAGCGACAGCTGGTGGTGTTTGCGCCCGGCGCCGAGTTTGGCGCCGCCAAGCGCTGGCCGGCCGCCCATTTCGCCCAGCTGGCGCAGGCGATTCTCTCCGCCGATCCGCTGGCGCAGGTCGCGCTGCTCGGCTCCCCGAAGGACCGCGAAGCTTGCGACGAAGTCGTCGCCGGCAGTGGCGGCGCCGGCATGTTCAACCTGGCCGGCGCGACGAAGCTGGACGAAGCGATCGCGCTGATCGCGCGCGCCGACGCGGTCGTGGCGAACGATTCGGGCCTGCTGCACATCGCATCGGCCCTGAACCGCCCCGTCGTCGCCCTGTACGGGCCGACCGATCCCGATCACGCACCGCCGTTTTCCGACATCGCCAGGTCGATGTCCCTGCGACTCGAGTGCTCGCCGTGCAAGCAGCGCGAATGTCCGCTCGGCCACCACAACTGCATGAACAAAATGGGCGCGGACCTTGTCTGGGCCGAACTTCGGCCGATTATTGAGGTCTGACCATAGGTCAGACCCCGAACGCTACGTCGGCATTACCGCGCAAAATACAGCTCCTCCAGGTTGGCCAAATCCACCTCCGCCGCGGCCTGCGACAGCACCACCTTCCCGCTCTGCATCAGGTACACATGGTCGGCCACGCCGACCGCGCGCTGCGTATTCTGTTCGACCAGAATGATCGTGCGCTTGCCGTCCTTCAGCCGCGCGAGGATCTCGAACAGCTCGTTGACGACCAGCGGCGCCAGGCCCAGCGACGGCTCGTCGACGATCAGCAGCTTCGGGTCCGACATCAGGCCGCGGCCCATCGCCAGCATCTGCGCCTCGCCGCCCGACAGCGAACCGGCCATCTGGCGGCGCCGCTCGCGCAGCCGCGGGAACATCGTGTACGCCTCATCGAGCCGGGCGTTCACCTGCGCGCGGTGCGCTTTCGGAAAGCCGCCCATGATCAGGTTTTCTTCCACGCTCATGTCGCGAAACACCATGCGCCCCTCGGGAATCATCGCCACGCCGAGGTCTGCCATGCCCCAGGTCGGGATGCCCTTGAGCGGCGCGCCGTTCAGTGTCATCTGGCCCTGCGTCACCGGCAGCAGTCCCATGATGGCGCGCAGCAGGGTCGTCTTGCCGGCGCCGTTCGGGCCGATGATGGTGGTCAGCTTGCCGGCCGCCGCGGCGACCGACACGTCCCACAGCACGTTGATGGCGCCATAGCCGGCCCGCACCTGCGTAAGTTCTAGCATCCTAGGCTCCTGTATAGCTTTTGATGACGGCCGGATCGCGGAACACCGCTTCGGGCGTGCCGTCGGCGATCAGCTGGCCGAAATTGAGCACTGCCACGCGCGGGCACAGCGACGTGATGGTCTCGATATCGTGTTCGATCATGACGATGCCGACGCCGAACTTGGTGTGCAGGTCGCGCAGCATGCCCATGAAGCGGCGCTTGCCGGTCGTCTCCAACCCGGCCAGCACCTCGTCGAGCAGCAGCAGCTGCGGGTCCGTCGCCAGCGCCTTTGCCACTTCCAGCGCCTTCAGTTCGGTCAGCGCAAGTTCCGTGGCGGCGTGCCGTTCGGCCTTGGCGGACAGGCTGGTGAAATCGAGAATCTCGTCGATCTTGGCATGGTCGACGCGGCCGGTGCCGAAGCGCTGCGCCACCAGCAGGTTTTCGCGCACCGTCAGTTCGTGCATCGGCTGCGGCACCTGGAAAGTGCGGCCGATGCCGAGCCGCGCGCGGCGGTACATCGGCGCGGCGAGCACGTCCTGGCCGTTAAAGCGGATGCGGCCCGCGGTCGGGCGTACCAGCCCGGAAATGGCGTTGAACAGCGTTGTCTTGCCGGCGCCGTTCGAGCCCACCAGGCCGATGACGTCATGGCTGCCGATCTTCAGGGTGACGTCGTTGACGGCGGTCAGGCCGCCGAAGCGCACCGAGACGTTTTCAAGTTCAAGCATGGGCCACCTTCTTTTTCTTCAGCAGCGGCATCAGGCCGGAAGGACTGAACACGATCATCGCCACCAGCAGCACGCCGAGCACCAGCTGGTGCCCGGTCGGCATGATCGACTTGAAAATGAACTGGTCGGCCAGGTAGACCACCAGGGCGCCGATGACCGGCCCGGAAATGGTGCGGTAGCCGCCGAAAATGGCCGCCACGATCGGCACCGTCACCCACAGCGCGCTGAACGCGTAGTCCGGCTCGAGGAAGTTGATGTAGTGCGCGTTGACGGCGCCGAACACGCCGGCCATGAACGCCGACACCATCAGCATCGCGCCCTTGAGGACGGTGCTGTTGACGCCGACGACGCGGGTGGCGTCTTCGCTGTCGTGCATGGCGCGCAGCGCGATGCCGTAGTAGCTGGCGCGGATGCGGTGGTAGGCAAAAGCGAACAGCAGCACCAGCGTGAGGGCGATCAGGTAGGCGCCCATCTTGGTGCCGAAGTCGAAGCCGAACACGGTCGGAAAGCTCGGGATGCCCGACACGCCGCCGGAGCCGCCGGTGACGGACGACCATTCGGTGGCGAGGATCTTGAAGATGTGCGCGTAGGCCAGGATCGCCAGCGCGAAGTAGGGGCCGCGCAGGCGCAGCACCGGCATCATGACGATCGAGGCGACTACCGCGCCGATGCCGCCCAGCGGCACCGCCAGCGCTACCGGCAGGCCGAGCTTGACGGTGGTGATCGCCGACACGTACGCGCCGACACCGAAGAACGCCGAGTGGCCGAAGCTGACCATGCCGCCCAGGTTGCCCAGCAGGGCCCACGACAGCGCCACCCCGCCGATGACCAGCGCGGCGACGATCATGCTCATGACGTAGGCGTTGCCGCCGAGCGCGAACGGCACCACGGCGTAGCCGGTCACCAGCGCCGCCACCAGCAGCTTGTTGATCTTGATAGCGCCTTTCATCCTCTTCTCCCTGCCGCGCCAAACAGGCCGTTCGGCATTATGAACAACACCAGCAAAAACAGCGTCATGCCGGCCAGTTCCTGCAGCGCGGAGCTGGCCAGGGTGACGGTCAGCGCCTCGGCCACGCCGAGCAGCACGGCGCCGAGCAGCACGCCCGGTATCGAGCCGATCCCGGCCAGCACGGTGATGATGAAAGCCTTGACGGTGAGGGCGCCGCCGTAGGCCGGCTGGATCACGCCGTAGCTGAACAGCGCGACGCCGGCGAACGCGGCGAGGATGCCGGCGACGATGAACGACACCAGTTCGGTACGGCCCGGATCGATGCCCATCAGCTTGGCGGCGTCGCGGTTGGAGGACACCGCGCGCACGGCGCGGCCGTACCAGCTGCGCGCCAGCCACCACCACAACGCGCCCATCAGCACGATGGCCACGCCGAAGAACAGCAGCTCGCTGCGCATGCTGTACAGCGGACCGACGACGAATGCTTCCTGCAGCCAGGTCGAGCTGGTGGAGCGCACGTCGGCGCTCCAGATCAGCAGGATGGCGTTGGTGAGGATGACGCCGATGCCGTACGTGAGGATCAGCGAATTGATTTCGCGGTCCGACTTGATGCGGCTGACGATGAGGTAGACCGATACCGCGGCGATGCACACGACCACCAATGCAATCGGAATCGCCAGCACCGGCCCGAAGCCGAGCTTCGATTCGACCGTATAGGCGACATACGCGGCGAGCAGTACCAGCTCGCCGTGGGCCAGGTTAATCACCTTCATGGTGCCGAACACCAGTGCCAGGCCGAGCGCGATGAGGGCGTACGAGCCGCCCTGCAACAGGCCCGAATACAGCGCCTGCAGTATCAGATCAGTCATGGCGTGTTACCAAGGCAGGGCAGGGTAGGCCAGCTTGCCGGTGGCGCTTTCCTTCGGCCAGACGATGACGATCTTCTTGTCCTGGTGCTGTCCCATGCGGTGCACGAAGTTCGTGTTGTCGCCGTTGGCGCCGAACTGCACGCGGCCGATCAGCGTTTCGCGGTCGGTCTTGCGCATCTCGTCGGCGATGCCGCCTTTTTGTATCGTGCCCTTGTCGGCGGCGCGCGCGATCGCTTCGAACAGCAGCATCGACTGCACGTAGCCAAACTGGCCGAGGTAGTCCGGCTCCTTCTTGTAGATCGCCTTGTAGGTGTCGGCGAAGTTCTTGCCGTCGGCGGTCTTGAATTCGGCCGGGAACGGCAGCAGCGCGGTGCCGAACACGTTCGGCATCAGGTCGGGGAAGTCGGCGGCCATCTTCGGCGTTGCGAGCGACCACACGCCGACCATCGCCTTGACGGCCGGTTTGAGCACGCGCGCGGCGCGCAGGATGCCGACGTAGTCGTTTTCATAGCCGACCATCGCGATCACTTCGGACTTGTCCTGCAGCTTGACCTTGTTGATGATCGGCTTGAAGTCGGTGATGGCCGGATCGAACGAGTGCATTACCACGGCGATGCCCTTGGCCTTGAGCGAGGCTTCGACATCCTTGGCCAGGCCCGAGGTGGCGTCCTTGGTCGAGTAGACGATCGAGACCGATTTGGCGCCGACGTCGTGCAGCATGCCGATCATCGCCTTTTCGTAGCCGGCCGAGTTATTGATGCGGAAAAAATTCTTGCGCCCGGCGTTGACCAGGCTGTCGTCGACGCCGCCCGAGGTGATGTACACCAGGCCGAGCTTGTTGGCCGCGTCCGAGGCCGGCGAGATGTTGTTGCTGCCGTAGCCGCCGGTGATGGCGACGACGCCTTCGCTGGCAAGCTTCTCGACGGCGGCGATGGCCTTGGCCGGTGCCGATTCGTCGTCGATGGTGACGATCTTGATCTTGTGCTTGCCGTTGGTCTTGTTGAACACTTCGGCGGCGACCATGATCCCTTCCTGCATGCCGGCGCCAACGCGCGCCAGGCTGCCGGTCAGCGGCAGTTCCGCGCCCACCTTGAATTCTTCCGCGCTGGCCGCGCTCATGAATGCAGCCGAAACCAGGGCTGCCAACCCGATACGTTTAAAAGTCGTCTTCATCTACTTGTCTCCTCCGGTGATAAATCCCCGGGCCGCGGTGGCGGCGCCGGCGCTTTTTGTCCGCTTATGCTTTTGTTGCGGACATGTCCTGTGCCAGTGCTTTCAACTGGCCCTTCAAAATTTTTCCGGTCGCCGCGGCCGGCAGAGCCGCCATGATGACGATCTGGCTCGGGCACTTGTAGGCCGAGAGCCGCTCGGCCAGATAGTCGCGCAGTTCCTGTTCGCCTGGTGGCTGCTGGGGATTTGCCTCGACGAACGCCACCACCTCCTCGTTGCCAGCGGCGACAGTGCGCCCGACCACCGCCGACTGCGCGACGCCAGGGTGGGCGTTCAGCACTGTCTCCACTTCCAGCGGGTAGACGTTAAAGCCGGAGCGGATGATCAGCTCCTTGGTGCGGCCGACAATGAACAGCGCGCCATCAAGGTCCTGGCGCGCCATGTCGCCGGTATTGAGCCAGCCGCCGTCGCGCATGGCCGCCGCGGTCAGCGCCGGTTCAAGGTAGTAGCCCTTCATGACATTCGGTCCGCGCACCCACAGTTCGCCCGCCACGCCGGCCGCCACGTCGGCGCCGGCTTCGTCGACGATGCGCACGTCGACACCGGGGATGGTGCTGCCGACCGAGGTGTCGGTGCGCGGCGCGTCGAGGCGCGTCTGGCTGATGGTGGGCGAACTTTCGGTCATGCCGTAGCCGTTGTGCAGCGGCAGGCCGAAGACGTGCTCGACCTGGCGCTTCAGGCTTGGGTCGAGCGGCGAGCCGCCGGCGTAGATGAAGCGCAGCGATGACGCCAGCGGCGCGGCGTTCAGTTCGAGCAGGCGCGCGTACATGGCCGGCACGCCCTGCAGGATGGTGAGCCGGTCGTCCGTGATCGCGCGCAGCATGGCGGCCGCAGAAAAGCGCGGCGCCAGGTACAGGCATGCGCCGGCGTACAGGGTGCCGAGCATCACCGACGCCAGGCCGTACACGTGCGAGATCGGCAGCACGCCGCAGGCGCGGTCTTGCGTCGTCAGGCCGCGCAAGGTGCTCGATACGGCGGCGATGAACAGCAGGTTGCGGTGCGTGAGCATCACCGCTTTTGGATGGCCGGTAGTGCCGGTGGTGTAGATCAGCGCGGCGACCTGCTGGTTGCCTGGGTCGACCGGCTCCGGCGTACACGCTTCGTTGAGCGGGCCGGTCATCAGCGCGCCATGCGTTGTCGCGTTGTCGCCGGCGGCATGCTGGCGCGCTTCGGCCGATGCAGCCACGGTGTAGAGCACGCGGCGCGCGCCGCTGTGCGCGCGGATGGTGGCAATTTCGGCGGCGGACAGGCGCGCGTTGACATTGACGATCCAGGCATCGAGTTCGGCGGCGGCGAAGATTAATGCCACCTGCGCCATGCAGTTTTCGCCGACCACCATCACGCGGTCGCCGGCGCGCACGCCGAGCTGGCGCAGCAGGGCGGCGTGCGCGTCGACCTCTAGGGCCAGCTGCGCGTAGGTCCAGATGCGGCCGTCCTCGTGCAACCCCGGCGCATCGGGTGAACTTGCCGCGCGCTGGCGCGCAATCGCGCTGATGCGCGACGGCAGGGCGGCGAGCAGCGCGGTGGTATCCATTTACTTCTGCGCCGCCTTGATCATGTTACGGGCGATGACGATCTGCTGGATCTGCGAGGTGCCCTCGTAGATGCGGAACAGGCGCACGTCGCGGTAGAAGCGTTCGGCCGCGTATTCGGCAATGTAGCCGGCGCCGCCGTGGATCTGCACCGAACGGTCGGCCACGCGGCCGCACATCTCGGAGGCGAACAGCTTGCAGCACGACGCTTCGGTCGAGACGTCGTTGCCGTTGTCGCGCATGCGGGCGGCGTCGAGCACCATGCTGCGCGCGGCGTAGATCTCGGCCTTGCTGTCGGCCAGCATCGCCTGGATCAGCTGGAATTCGGCGATCGGCTGGCCGAACTGCTGGCGCTCCATCGCGTAGCGCAGCGCGTCGTCCAGCATGCGTTCGGCGGCGCCGACGCACACCGCGGCGATGTGCAGGCGGCCCTTGTCGAGCACTTTCATGGCCGTCTTGAAGCCGACGCCTTCCTTGCCGCCGATGACGTTCGCCGCCGGCACGCGGCAGTTTTCGAACACCACGTCGCAGGTGTGGGCGCCGCGCTGGCCCATCTTCTTGTCGATCTTGCCGAGCGAGAGGCCGGGTGTATCCTTCTCGACGATGAAGGCGGAGATGGCGCCGGCGCCGCGCTTGACCGGATCGGTGCGCGCCATCACGGTGAAGATGCTGGCCTCGGGCGCATTGGTGATGTAGCGCTTGGTGCCGTTGAGGATGTAGAAATCGCCGTCGCGCACGGCGCTGGTGCGCAGCGACGCCGCGTCCGAGCCCGAACCCGGTTCGGTCAGCGCGAAGGCGCCGATGATGTCGCCGGCGGCCAGCTTCGGCAGGTAGTACTCTTTCTGTTCCGCGGTGCCGTCGATGACGATGCCTTGCGAGCCGATGCCGTTGTTGGTGCCGATCAGCGAGCGAAAGGCCGGCGACGTGTGGGCGATCTCGAACGCAACCCGCACTTCCTCTTCCATCGTCAGCTGCAGGCCGCCGTACTGCTCCGGGATCGACAGGCCGAACAAACCCAGCTCGCGCATCTGCGCGACGATGGCGGGCGGTATCTCGTCGGTCTCGGCGACCAGCTGCTCGTTCGGCACCAGCACTTCGCGCACGAAGCGGGAAATGCTGTCGAGGAGGATGTTGAGGGTTTCTTCGTCACGGATCATGTGTCGTTCGCGCTAGCCGCGTCCAAGGTTGGTTTCAATGTTTTTGACCAGCTGCACCAGGCGGGGACCGAGGTCGCCGACCAGCTTTTCACGCGACAGCAAGTAGGCCGGGCCGCCGCAGTTAAACGCCATCAGCTGCTCGCCGTCGGCGCCGAAGGTCGGCACGCCGACCGCGTGCACGTCGTTCTGCCACTCGCCGGCGGCGATGCAAAAGCCGAGGTCCTGATAATCCTTGAAGCCCTGCTCGATGCCGGCCTTGATCGCCGGCCAGCGCTCGCCTTCGTGCTGGCGCACATGGTCGAGCAGGTAGTCGCGCTCGGCCTGCGGCAGCACGCACAGCAGCGCCTTGCCCATCGCCGTGGTGCCGATCGGGATGCGCGAGCCGACGTCGAGCCGCAAGGTGACGTTGGCGCTGCTGCGGCACGTTTCGATGTAGACCATGCTGAGGCGGTCGCGCGTGCCGAGCGACACCGACGCCTGCGCGTATTCGGCCAGCTCCTGCATCGGCGCGCGCGCCATCTTGCGCACGTCGTAGTTCGACAGCATGCGGTAGCCAAGCGCCAGCACGCCGGCGCCGAGCTGGTATTTGCCCTGCTGTTCGGAGTAGGCCAGGTAGCCCAGCTTGGTCAGGGTATAGGTCAGGCGCGAGATGGTCGGCTTCGGGATGGCGGTGCGGCGAGCCAGTTCGGCGTTGGCGAGGAACTGCTCGCCGGGGCGAAAGCAGCGCAGCACTTCGAGGCCGCGGGCGAGCGCGTTGACGAACTGCCGGTCCTTGCTGTCGTCGTCGCCAAACACTTCGATTTCCGCGTCCATCGCCTGCCCATGCTCATATAATCGGTTCAGTTTGCCGCGCAGCGGCCCGCGTGTCAACTGTTTTTCGAAACGGCAGTTTGCACAGCGAAACACTGGTGTCAGGTCTGACAATCGGACATTTCCCTGTCAGCAGGCGTGAGAATGGCGCGTTGGGCAGCCTGCTAGCACCGCACCACGCGACTGACTGTCTTGTACAGCGACACACTGGTGTCAGGTCTGACGATCGTACATTTTGCTGGTTGAAGGCCGGAGAATGGCGCTTTGTGCGATCTCGTAGCTGCGCACAGCGCGACTTACTGTCTTGTAGTGCACCGAGAAATGCGCAGCAATCTCTGCCATTGTGAAGCGGCCGTGAATATACGCGCGCGCCATCGCCACCTGGCGGTTGGCCTTGCCGACGTCATACTCGTGAAGTTCGGGCAAGAGCAACATTTTTTGGGAGCGCGAGATTTCCGCACCCGACGGCACGTTTTTTGCAGCGCTGATTTGCTTCAAAAACTTGTCGTCACCCAGAAACAGCTGGTTGCGAAGGTTGGTCATTGGAGTTTTGACGCCGCGCCCGGCGGCGACGAACGCGCGGTACGAGTGGACTGCAACGTCGCGCTCGACCCCAAACTGGCTCAGGAGCCAGTCAGTTTCGAGCCATGCGGGTGGCGGCACATCGCTGCACGTCATACTGTAGCTGCTCCAGGCCCACGCCTCTGGCCCGCTGACCATTCCTGCGCGAACTGGATTGAGCACGACATAGCGGCTCAATGCCAGGAGATAGCTTTGCCGCTGCACCAGGATTGCGTGATAGCGTCCCTGAAACAGGTGTCCGACTGTCGCGTTCCGGAAGTTGAATCGTCTTGTATATTCGCCGTTCAGCTGCCGCATCCCGCGCGTCAGCGTTGCGGCGACAGTCTCGGCGATCATATGGTAGTGATTGCCCATCTGGCAGAACGCGTGGATCCTCCAATGGAATCTGCCGCAGACGGAAGCGAGGATCTGCTGCCATGCGTAGCGGTCGCCATCATTCAAAAAGATTGGCTCCCGGCGGTCGCCTCGCGACGTAATGTGATAGATGGCGCCGGCAAATTCAATACGAAGTGGTCTGCCCATAATTGATACGCGGTTAGTTGTGGCACCATTCGACCCCACGGCTACCGATCAGTTCAAAATCTCATCGTGGCGATCTGTCCGGGGTCGTGTCCGCTATCAGGCCACACCCCGGATTCTGCCGAGCGCGTCCGAGGTGTCTCAGTGCAAGGGCCGGATGTTGCTACGGCAAACGATGGTGTCAGGTCTGACATTCGGACATTTCTAGGGAAAACGGCAAACGATGGTGTCAGGTCTGACATTCGGACATTTCTAGGAGAAAATGTCCGAATGTCAGACCTGACACCAGAACTTGAGGTGCTCTGCGAAATGGGCGAAGGTTGCGGACCCGTACGCGCTGGATCGGTATGGCACAATGCCGATCATGATGCCTATTTCCCCACTTCGCCCGCAGCTTTCCGAGGCAAGCGCCCCCCTGACGCACGACGTCGAAGTCATCGACGAACGCGGACGCCGCTCGGTCATTGCCATCCCGGCCGAGCGGCCGTTGACGGTGTACGTCGACAAGCGCGAGCTGGTCACCCTGATGACGCTCGGCGGCGCGCCCGAGGCCCTGATCCTGGGCTACCTGCGCAACCAGCGGCTGGTCAAGTCGATCGCCGAGATCGAATCGGTGCAGGTCGACTGGTCGGTCGATTCGGTGGCGGTAGTGACCCGCAACGGCATCGCCGATGTCGAGGAGCGCACCTCGAAGAAGGTCGTCACCACCGGCTGCGGCCAGGGCTCGGTGTTCGGCGGCCTGATGGACGAGATCGACCAGATCGCGCTGCCGCCAGAGGCGCGCCTGCGCCAGTCGGTGGTCTACAAGATCGTCGACATCATCCGCACGCAACATTCAATCTACAAGCAGGCCGGCTCGGTGCACGGCTGCGCGCTGTTTACCAGCCAGGGCGAGCTGCTGTACTTCTTTGAGGACGTCGGCCGCCACAACGCCGTCGATGCGATTGCCGGCCGCATGTGGCTCGACGACGTCGCCGGCGGCGACAAGGTGTTCTATACCACCGGGCGCCTGACGTCGGAGATGGTGATGAAGGGCGCGCAGATGGGCATCCCGTTCCTGCTGTCGCGCTCGGGCACCACGCAGATGGGGCACATGGTGGCCGAACGGGTCGGCATGTCGCTGCTGTCGCGCTGCTCCGGCAAGCACTTCCTGCTGCTCACTGGCCATGAGCGGCTCGAGTTCGAGCCGCAGCTGCTGGCCGCCGCCGGGTAGCGTACCGGCGGCGCGCGCGGTAAGATGGGCGATTCTGGACATCACCGCAAGGACACTCGTGAACGTACTTATCTTTGGCGCCACCGGCATGGTGGGGCAGGGCGCGCTGCGCGAAAGCCTGGCCGCCGCCGATGTGGAGAAGGTGCTGACGGTCGGGCGCACGCCGACCGGCCTGCAGCACGCCAAGCTGCAGGAGCTGGTGCACGCCGAGATGTGGGACTACAGTGGCGTAGAAGCTGAGCTGACCGGCTACGACGCCTGCTTCTTCTGCATCGGCGTCACCTCGTCGGGCATGACCGAGCAGGCCTACACCCACCTGACGTACGACCTGACGCTGGCGGTGGCAACCACGCTGGCGCGGCTCAATCCGCAGATGGTGTTCGTGTACGTGTCGGGCGTGGGCGCCGACAGCAGCGAGACGAGCCGCGTGATGTGGCAGCGGGTGCGCGGCAAGACCGAGAACGCGCTGCTCAAGCTGCCCTTCCGGGGCGTGTACATCTTCCGGCCCGGGATGATCGAGCCGGTCGGCGTGAAGTCGAAGACGACCGCCTACCGCTGGTTCTATAACCTGGCCAAGCCGATCATGCCGCTGATGCGCAAAATGCTGCCGGAGCAGATCCTCAGCACGCCGCAGGTCGGCCAGGCGATGCTGGCGTTGGTGCGCAACGGCGCACAGAAGCGCGTGCTCGAGAGCCCCGACATCTACGCGCTGAGCCGCCGCGCGGCAAAGTAGGCGCGCGCCGGTTTACCGCTTCGCCGTCAGGTACTGCAGCGCCGCTTCGGCCGCCGGCGCCGACGATGCCGGATTCTGTCCGGTGATCAGGTTGCCGTCGGTGACGACGTACGGCGCCCAGTCGTCGCCCTTGCTGTAGGCGCCGCCATGCGCCTTGAGCATATCCTCGACCAGGAAAGGCACCACCTTCGTCAGCTGAACCGCTTCTTCCTCGGTGTTGGTAAAGCCGGTAACTTGCTTGCCGTTGACCAGCGGCGAACCGTCTGCCGCGCGCGCGTTCTTGAAGACGCCCGGCGCGTGGCACACCGCCGTCACCAGTTTTCCGGCCGCGTGCATCGATTCGATCAGTGCGATCGAGTCCTTGTCCTCGGCCAGGTCCCATAGAGGACCATGCCCGCCCGGGTAAAACACCGTGTCGAAATCCTTGCCGGCCACGGTGCTGAGCGCAACCGTATTGGCCAGCGCCTGCTGCGCTGCCGGGTCGTCCTTGAAGCGGCGGGTGGCGTCGGTCTGCGAATCGGGCTCGTCGCTTTTCGGATCGAGCGGCGGCTGGCCGCCTTTGGGCGAAGCCAGCGTGACGGTGGCGCCCGCATCCTTGAAGATGTAATAGGGCGCGGCGAATTCTTCCAGCCAGAAGCCGGTCTTGTTGCCGGTGTTGCCGAGGCGGTCGTGCGAGGTCAGTACCATCAGGATGTTCATTTTCTTCTCCAGGTGAATGCACGCAGCTTACGCCGATCGGGGCGAAACCTGCGCCGCGCTGGAATACCGCGGCGCCAACGAAGGCAGCCGCGCGCATGCCTACATCAAGATGACGTCGTACTGCTCCTGGTGATAGGCGCTCTCTACCTGCAGCGAAATGCGCTTGCCGATGAAGTCGCCCAGCATGGCCAGGTGCTGCGATTCTTCTTCGAGGAACAGGTCGACCACTTCCTGCGACGCCAGGATGCGGAACTCGCGCGGATTGAACTGCTTCGCCTCGCGCAGCAGTTCGCGCAGGATCTCGTAGCAGATCGTTCGGCTGGTCTTGACCTGGCCCTTGCCGGCGCAGGCCGGACATGGCTCGCACAGGATGTGGGCCAGCGATTCGCGGGTGCGCTTCCTCGTCATCTCCACCAGGCCGAGCGCCGAGAAACTGCTGACCGACACCTTGGTGCGGTCGCGCGACAAGGTCTTCTTCAACTCCTGCAGCACCGCATTGCGATGCTCGGCGTTGTCCATGTCGATGAAGTCGAGGATGATGATGCCGCCCAGGTTGCGCAGCCGCAGCTGGCGCGCGATCGCATGCGCCGCTTCCAGGTTGGTCTTGAAGATGGTGTCGGCAAAATTGCGCCCGCCGACGAAGCCGCCGGTGTTGACGTCGATGGTCGTCATCGCCTCGGTCTGGTCGACGATCAGGTAGCCGCCGGACTTGAGGTCGACGCGCCGGCCGAGCGCGCGCAGGATCTCTTCTTCGACGCCGTACAAATCAAACAGCGGGCGCTCGCCGGTGTAGTGCTGCAGCCGCGGCAGCTCGGTCGGCGTGTAGGCCTGGGCGAATTCGACCAGCTTGACGTAGTTCTCGCGCGAGTCGACCTGGATGCTAGCCGTCTCGTCGTGCACGAAGTCGCGCAGCACGCGCTGCGCCAGGTTCAGGTCCTGGTACAGCAGGCTGGTGGCGGGGCGGTTGCGGGCGCCGTGGACGATCGCCGCCCACGTCTTGCGCAGGTAGTCGACGTCGGCCGCCAGGTCGGTGTCGGACGCTTCCTCGGCCATCGTGCGCACGATGTAGCCGCCTTTTTCGTCGGCCGGCAGCAGGCTTTGCAGCCGGCTGCGCAGCAGGTCGCGGTCCGATTCCTTTTCGATTTTCTGCGAGATGCCGATATGGCTGTCCTGCGGCAGGTACACCAGCATGCGCCCGGCGATCGAGATCTGCGTCGACAGGCGCGCGCCCTTGGTGCCGATCGGGTCCTTGATGACCTGCACCGTCAGCACCTGGCCGTCGAACAGGATTTTTTCGATCGCGGTCGGCGCCACCGCCGGGCCGTCGTGGGTGCGCGCTTCCCAGATGTCGGCCACGTGCAGGAAGGCGGCGCGCTCGAGGCCAATGTCGATGAAGGCGGACTGCATCCCCGGCAGCACGCGCACCACTTTGCCGAGGTAGACGTTGCCGGCCAGGCCGCGCGTGAGGGTGCGTTCGATGTGCAGTTCCTGCACGGCGCCTTGCAGGATCAGCGCGACCCGCGTCTCCTGCGGTGTGATGTTGATGAGGATGTCTTCGTTCATAGCTGCGATGATACACGCGCAGGCCCGCGGCGTGGGGCTGAACAGGACAGCATGCGGGCTATGCGGCCCGCATGAAGCCGCACTACGCGAGCGGCACGCCGGCCTGGCGCAGCAGGCGCGCCGTTTCGTACAGCGGCAGGCCCATGATGCCGGAGTGGCTGCCTTCGATATGCTCGATGAACAGCGCGGCGATGCCCTGGATGCCGTAGCCGCCGGCCTTGTCGTACGGTTCGGCGCTGGTGCAGTAGGCCTTGATGGTGGCCGCGCTGAGGGTGGCGAAGCGCACGTCGGACACCTGCGTGATCTGCTCGGCCATGTTGGTGTGGTGGACCGCGACGGAAGTGAGGACCTGGTGGGTGCGGCCGGACAGGCGCTCTAGCATGCGCGCCGCTTCGTCCGGATTGGCTGGCTTGCCGAGGATCCCGCCGTCGATGGTGACGGTGGTGTCGGCCGCCAGCACCGGGCGCGCCGGCATGCGGCGCCACAGCACGATGTTCCAGGCGAAGGCGGCTTTTTCGTTGGCGACGCGGGCGACGTAGTCGGCCGGCGCTTCGCCCGGATTGACCGATTCGGACACGTCCGGGCCGCGCGCGCTTTCGTTGCGAAGCATGAGTAATTCGAATTCGACGCCGATCTGGCGCAATAATTCTCGACGGCGGGGGCTCTTGGAGGCCAGGTAGATTTTTCGGTCGATCGGTTTCATCAGCGGCGTTATCGGATTGGTCAGACGCGGTGATAGGGGTGGTTCTGCGTGATCGACCACGCCCTATACAACTGCTCCGCCAGCATAACACGCACCATGCCGTGCGGGAGGGTCATGCTGGAGATCCTGATGAGGCCTTCGGCCTTCGCTTTCAGTTCAGGATCGAGGCCGTCGGCGCCGCCGATCAGGAAGGCGGTGTCGCGGCCTTCCTGCTGCCAGGCCATCAGCTGCTGCGACAGGCCGACGCTGGTAAGATCCTTGCCGCGTTCATCGAGGGCGATGATGCGCACGTTCTTCGGCAGCACCGCTTCGATGCGGTCGCGCTCGAGCGCCATCGCGGTGGCGGCGGTCTTGCTGCCGGAACGCTCGACCGGCTTGACTTCCTTGAGCACGATGCGCAGCTCGGGCGGCATGCGCTTCGTGTATTCGGTGAAGCCGGTCTCGATCCAGGCCGGCATCTTGTGGCCGACCGCAGCGATGATGAGCTGCATGCGACGCGGCCCTTACTCGGCGGCGGCTTTTTTGGCGACGCGCTTGATGACCTTCTTTTCCGGCACCGCGTCGGCGGCCGGCTTGGCCACCTTGACGGCGGCGACGCGCTTGGCTGGCTGCGCCTTGAGCGCCTTGACGGCTGCCACTTCGGTCTTGGTCGGCGCGATCTTGACGACCTTGCCGACCGCCTTGGTGGCCTTTTTCGCCGCCGGCTTCTTGGCCGCGGTGGTGGCGGTCTTGGCGGCCGCTTTCTTGGCCGCTGGCTTGCGCTCGTTGACCGGCTTGACTTCCGGCGCTGCCTGGGTCGACGCCAGGTGCTTCGAGCGTGGCTTGGCGGCCGCTTCCTTGACGTCTGCCGCTTCGGTGGTGCCCTTGCGCTTGGCGGCGCCGAGCTTGACCGGCTTGTCGCCCCAGATTTCTTCGAGGCGGTAGTACTGGCGAATCGCCGGCTGCATGATGTGGACGATCATGTCGCCGAGGTCGACCAGCACCCATTCGCCGGTGTCTTCGCCTTCGATGCCGATGACGTCGCCGCCGGCGTCCTTGACCTTGTCGCGGACCGAGGCGGCCAGCGCCTTGGTCTGGCGGTTCGAGGTGCCCGAGACGACCGCGATACGGTCGAACAGGCTGGTGAGGTGGACCGTGTCGAACACGGTGATGTCCTGGCCCTTGACGTCCTCGAGTGCGTCAATGACGAGGGTTTGCAGTTTTTTGATATCCATTAGATTTTGTATAAATTATGTTGTTGAATGTAGTCTAGCACTACCTCGGGGATAAGCGAGTTTGCCTGTTCCCCCCGTTGTAATGCAGCACGAATCTGGGTGGCTGAGATGTCCACGGCCAGCGTCTCGGCCAGGAATATCCTGCCGGACGGTGTAGTACGAAGCTGTTCCAGGCTCCCCTGGCGTGTTTCAATTTCTCGTGCCACGGCGCTCGGCAAAGCCGCTGCGTCGAGCGCATATCCGGGCCGCGCGGCGACGCCGATGTGGGCGTAGTCGAACAGCGATTTCCAGTCGCGCCAGCTGTCCAACTGCTGCAGCTGGTCGGCGCCAATGAGGAACACGATCGACGCGTCGGGTCCGAGTTCGGCGCGCACCTCGCGCAGCGTGTCGACGGTGTAGGTCGGCGCGCCGCGCGCGATTTCGCGGCGGTCGATGGTGACAGTGACCGCCGCTGCGCGAAACGCCAGTTCGATCATCGCCACGCGCTCGTCGGCGCTGGCGTTGAGCGCGTTCTTCTGCCATGGGTTACCGGCGGGGACGATGCGCAGCTGGTCGGGCCGGAGCAGTTGTGCGAACAGTGCGGCCAGCGCCACATGAGCATGATGGACCGGGTCGAAACTGCCTCCCAGCAGTGCGACGCATGTCGTCACGTCTGGAGCCAGTCTTTATGGACCAGGAAGTCGGTGGCCAGCGCCGCTTCCGGCGTGCCCGGTTCCGGATGCCAGTCGTAGCGCCATTTGACGATCGGCGGCATCGACATCAGGATCGCCTCGGTGCGTCCGCCCGACTGCAGGCCGAACAGCGTGCCGCGGTCCCACACCAGGTTGAACTCGACGTAGCGCCCGCGCCGGTACGCCTGGAAGTCGCGTTCGCGCTCGCCGTACGGCATGCCGATGCGGCGCTCGAGGATCGGCAGGTAGGCCGCCAGGAAGCTGTCGCCGACGCTTTGCGTCAACGCAAAGGCGTCGTCGAACGGCACTTCGTTGAAGTCGTCGAAGAAGATGCCGCCGACGCCGCGCGGCTCCTGGCGGTGCTTCAGGTAGAAGTACTTGTCGCACCAGGCCTTGAACAGCGGGTGCAGCGTGTCGCCGTAAGGGGCGAGCGCGTCGTGGCACGACTGGTGGAAGTGGCGCGCGTCGTCGGCGAAGCCGTAGTAGGGCGTCAGGTCCATGCCGCCGCCGAACCACCAGACCGGGTCCTGGCCAACGGCGGTCGCTTCGAAAAAGCGCACGTTCATGTGGACGGTGGGGGCGTACGGGTTGCGCGGATGGAGCACCAGCGAGACGCCCATCGCTTCCCACGCGCGGCCGGCCAGTTCGGGCCGCGCGGCCGCTGCCGACGGCGGCAGGCTGGCGCCGGTGACGTGCGAAAAATTGACGCCGCCGCGTTCGAACACGTTGCCTTCCTCGACCAGGCGCGAGATGCCGCCGCCGCCTTCGGGCCGCTGCCACGCGTCGCGCGCGAACGGCTTGCCGTCGACCGCTTCGAGGGCCGTGACGATTCGTTCTTGCAGCTCGAGCAGCCAGGCCTTGACGGCGTGAGGGGTGGGCGATGACATCAGGAGAGGTTCGGGGAATAAAAAAGTGAGGACGAATTGTACACTGGGCGGGGGTTTTATGATATAGCGCTGGGGTCAGGTCTGACATTCGGACATTTCAAAGACGAAATGTCCGAATGTCAGACCTGACCCCAGCTTTGATCGTTCAATGTCCGAATGTCAGACCTGACCCCAGTTTTGATGTCTAGTGCTTCAGGCCGCGCCAGCCGATGTCGCGGCGGAACTGGGCGCCGGCGAAGCGGATCTGGTCGACCGTTTCGTAGGCCCGCTTCTGCGCCATCTTGACGCTGTCGCCCAGGCCGACCACGCACAGCACGCGCCCGCCGTTGGTGCGCAAGGCGCCGTCCGCTATCGTGGTGCCGGCATGGAAGGTGACGCATTCGGCCGTCTCGGCCGGGATGCCTTCGATGACGTCGCCCTTGCGCGGATCGTCCGGATAGCCGGCCGCCGCCATCACCACGCCAACCGCGGTGCGGCGGTCCCACTCCAGTTCCACCGTGTCGAGCGTGCCGTTGACGGCGTGCTCCATCACGCCTACCAGGTCGCTCTTGAGGCGCGCCATGATCGGCTGCGTTTCAGGGTCGCCCATGCGGCAGTTGAATTCGAGCGTCTTCGGATTGCCCTGGGCGTCGATCATCAGGCCGGCGTACAGGAAGCCAGTGAAGGTGATGCCGTCCTTGGCCATGCCGGTAATGGTCGGGTTGATCACCTCGCGCATCACGCGCGCGTGCATCGCCGGGGTGACGATCGGGGCCGGCGAATAGGCGCCCATGCCGCCCGTGTTCGGACCTTCGTCGTGGTCCTTCAGGCGCTTGTGGTCCTGGCTGGTAGCCAGCGGCAGCACGTTCTTCCCGTCGCACATGACGATGAAGCTCGCTTCTTCGCCAGCCAGGAACTCCTCGACGACGACGCGCGCGCCGGCGTCGCCGAAGCGGTTATCGAGCAGCATCAGGTCGACGGCGTCGTGCGCTTCGGCCAGCGTCATCGCCACCACCACGCCTTTGCCGGCAGCCAGGCCGTCGGCCTTGACGACGATCGGCGCGCCTTGTTCGTCGATGTAGGCGTGCGCGTCGCACGCTTCGGAGAAGGTGCGGTAGGCGGCGGTCGGGATGCCGTGGCGCTGCATGAACGACTTGGCGAAATCCTTCGAGCTTTCCAGCTGCGCCGCTTCCTTGGTGGGGCCGAAGATCTTCAGGCCGCGCGCGCGAAACAGGTTGACGATGCCGGCCGCCAGCGGCGTCTCGGGACCGACCACCGTCAGCGCGATGTTTTCACTTTGGACGAAATCGGCCAGCTGCGCCGGATCGCTGATGTCGACGTTGACGAGCCGGCCGTCGCGCGCGGTGCCGCCATTGCCAGGGGCGACGTACACCACTTGTATGCGCTCGGATTGGGCGAGTTTCCAGGCCAGTGCGTGTTCGCGGCCACCAGAGCCGACTACCAGGATTTTCATGCTTGTTCTTCGATCAGGGCGTTGGTATAGACTTCCTGGACGTCGTCGAGGTTTTCGAGCGCGTCGAGGATCTTCTGCATCTTGATGGCGTCTTCGCCCGTCATGACGGTTTCGGCATCGGGCTTCATGATGATCTCGGCCACTTCGGCCTTGAAGCCGGCCTTTTCCAGCGCCTCTTTCACGGCCGGGAAGGCGAACGGATCGCACAGCACTTCGAAGCCGCCTTCTTCATCTTGCACCACGTCGTCGGCGCCGGCTTCGAGCGCCGCTTCCATCAGCTTGTCTTCGTCGACGCCGGGGGCGAACAGCAACTGGCCCAGATGCTTGAACATGAACGCGACCGAGCCTTCGTTGCCCATGTTGCCGCCGTGCTTGTTGAAGGCGTGGCGCACTTCGGCCACGGTGCGCACGCGGTTGTCGGTCATGCAGTCGACGATGATGGCGGCGCCGCCGATGCCGTAGCCTTCGTAGCGCACTTCTTCATAGTTGACGCCTTCGAGGCCGCCGGAGCCGCGCAGGATCGCACGCGTCACGTTTTCCTTCGGCATGTTGGCGTCGGCCGCCTTGTCGACCGCCAGGCGCAGGCGCGGGTTGGTCGCGATGTCGGGACCGCCCATGCGGGCGCCGACCGTGATTTCCTTGATCAGGCGGGTCCAGACTTTGCCGCGCTTGGCATCGGTAGCGGCCTTTTTATGCTTGATGTTGGCCCATTTGCTGTGTCCAGCCATGTCGAATGTTCCTTAGACGGTGTGCGAGTTTGGCCAACATTTTAACATAGGGGCATGCAGGCAACCTGCGCAAACCGGGGTCCGGCCCCTCGGGGTCAGACCCCAAACCCGGAGGCTGCGCCAGCCGAGAATGGCGAATCGATCTACAATTGCCTGATGAGCAAAATCGCAGCGGCAGAGCCGCATCACGCCATCGCCCGGCCGGCCTTCATCGCCGGGCTGTCGATCGCCATCGCCGGCGCGGTGCTGTTTTCCACCAAGGCGATCGTCGCCAAGCTGCTGTACCGCTATCAGCTCGACGCGGTCACCGTGATCGCCTTTCGCATGCTGTTTTCGCTGCCCGTGTTCGCCGCCGTCGCCTTCTGGCAGATGCGCACCGAGGCGCCGCTGTCGGCGGCCGACCGCTGGCGCCTGGTGGGCCTGGGCCTGATCGGCTACTACGTGTCGAGCTTCCTCGATTTCCTCGGGCTGCAGTACATCACGGTCGGCCTCGAGCGCCTGATCCTGTTCCTGACGCCCACGTTCGTGTTGCTCATTACCGCGCTGTTCCTCAAGCGCCACATCGGCCGCTGGGAGTGGATGGCGCTGGCGCTGTCGTACTGCGGCATCGTGCTGGTGTTCGTGCACGACCTCGGCGAAGGCCAGGGCGACACCGCCACCGGCTCGCTGCTGGTGCTCGGCTCGGCCGTCTGCTACGCGATCTACCTGCTCGGCTCGGGCGAACTGGTGCGGCGGATCGGATCGCTGCGGCTGGTGTCGTACGCGATGTGCGTCTCCAGCGTGGCCTGCATCGCCCAGTTCTTCGTGCTGCGCCCGGCCGCGCTGCTGATCCAGCCGGTCGAGGTGTATGGCCTGTCGCTGGTGAACGGAGTATTCTGTACGATCTTGCCAGTGTTCATGACGATGGCGGCGGTGCAGCGCATCGGCGCGGCCACGGCGTCGCAGGCCGGCATGGTCGGCCCGGTGTCGACGCTGTTTCTCGGCGCCTGGATCCTGGGCGAACCGATCACCGCGGTCCAGCTGGGCGGCACCGGCCTCGTGTTTGCCGGCATTTACCTGCTTTCGAAGAAAAAATAGAGATCACGATGAAACCAAGAATCGCCCTGATCGCGCATGACAAGAAGAAGGACGAGATGGTCATGCTGGCCGCCGAGTATCTCGATTTCCTGCGCGGCTGCACGCTGGTGGCGACCGGCACCACCGGCGCGCGCCTGGCCAACGAACTGGGGCTGACTGTCGAGCGCAAGCACTCCGGCCCGTTCGGCGGCGACCTGCAGATCGGCGCCGCGCTGGTCGAGGGCCAGATCGATGCCGTCATCTTTCTGCGCGACCCGATGACGCCGCAGCCGCACGAGCCCGACATCAACGCGCTGGTGCGCGCCTGCGACGTCCACAACGTGGCGTGCGCCACCAACATCTCGACCGCGCAGCTGGTGCTGACGCAACTGAAGCTCGTTTCACAAAATCAATAACGGAGAAAACCATGGTCAAAGCAATTCGCATGAGCCGCACCGGCGGTCCCGAGGTGCTGGAATACGTCGACGTCGAACTCGGCGCGCCGGGTGCGGGCGAGGCGCGGGTGCGGCACGAGGCGATCGGCGTCAATTTCATCGACGTGTATTTCCGCACCGGCCTGTATCCGCAGCCCTTGCCTGGCTGGCTGGGCAAGGAAGCGGCCGGCGTGGTCGAGGCGGTCGGCGACGGCGTGACCCATGTGAAAGTGGGCGACCGCGTGGCGTATGCCGGCGGCGCGCTGGGCGCATACTCGGAGGCGCGCAATATCGATGCGTCCGTGCTGCTGCGTTTGCCGGACGACATCGGCTTCGACACCGCCGCGGCGATGATGCTGCAGGGCCTGACGGTGCAGTACTTGTTCAACCGCACGCACAAGCTGAAGGCGGGCGACACGATCCTGTTCCATGCGGCGGCCGGCGGCGTCGGCTTGATTGCGTGCCAGTGGGCCCGGGCGATCGGCGTGAACCTGATCGGCACGGTCGGCTCTGAAGAGAAGGCGGCGCTGGCGAAGGCGGCCGGCGCGGCGCACGTGATCAACTACAACACCGAAAACTTCACCGAGCGCGTGCTGGAAATTACCGGCGGCAAGAAGGTGGGGGTGGTCTACGATTCGATCGGCAAGGATACGTTCATCGGCTCGCTCGACTGCCTGCAGCCGCTGGGGCTGATGGTCAGTTTCGGCAGCGCGTCGGGTCCGGTGCCGCCGTTTTCGCTCAACGAGCTGGCGTCGCGCGGCTCGCTGTTCGTGACGCGGCCGTCGCTGTTTGCGTACGCCGCCAAGCGCGAGGACCTGGAGGCGATGGCCGCCGATCTGTTCCAGATGGTATCGAGCGGCAAGGTCAAGATCGACATCAACCAGCGCTACAAGCTGGCCGACGCGGCGCAGGCGGCGATCGACCTGGAAGCGCGCAAGACGACGGGCTCGTCGATTCTGCTGCCGTAGGGGTCCGACCCCGGTTTTTCCGTTGGGGGTCTGACCCCGGTGTTCAGCCGCTAACTCAACCGGGGTCAGACCTATAAAAGAAGAACCGGGGTCTGACCCCTAGGCCGCTAGCCGTTCTGCTTGAGCTCGATGCGGCGGGCGCCGCCGTTCGGCCCAGGGAAGCCTTCGAACGCGCTTTGCACCAGCGCCGGCATCAGCGCCGGCGTCGACGCCTCGCTACTCTGGTTGCGCACCGTGACGTCGAACAGCCGGCGGCCGTCGTTGGCCGACTTGATCGCCACCTGCACTTCGCGCTGATACACGTGCCGCTCGACGACCTCATATTGATGGAAGCTTCCAAACGGATCGTAGAACGGGTGGTGGAAGCTGCTGCCCCAACCGCGCCGGTAGAAGCGGCTCGCCAGGCCGAAACGCGGGCCCGGGTAGAAGAACGGGTCGACCGCCTGCACCACGCGCACCGGCACATCGGTCGTCATGAATCGCATCGACACCTTCAGCGCCGGCGCACCGCTCGCTTCGCGGAAACCAAGCCGGCCCAGCTGCGCGCGCACCAGGTTCTGGTAGCTGCGCAATTCGAGCGTGTCGTCCTGCGGCGCCGGCGCCTCGAACGCATAGCTCTTGTCGGGCAACTGCTGCGGCCACTCATGGAACGTGGTGACGTCGCTGCGGATACTGGTGGCGCAGCCGCCGAGCAGCAGCGTGAGCGCGGCGAGGACTGTCATTGCGATGCGTTTCATTGTTTCTCCAACAATTCGTGTTTACCCACATTGAGTGTATGACCCACACTGCAATATAACAAAAGATTTACAGAATGTTACCGCACACGACACAGTGATACATGGAATTGAACGGGCCGCAGGGTCGGCGGTGTTGGTAAAATAGATCTTCGTCCAATTGTTCCTTACCGATCCCATGCGCTCAGACACCTCCCAGACGATTTATCGGAACGATTACACGCCGCCGGCCTACCTGGTCGATACCGTCGAGCTAGGCTTCGATCTCGATCCGGCCCGCACCATCGTCGCCAGCCGGTTGACGATGCGGCGCAATCCCGACAGCGAGCGCGCCGAGATCGAGCTGTACGGCGAGAACCTCGAACTGGTCGCGCTGCGCATGAACGGCAAGCCGCTCGGCAAGCGCGACTACCGCATCGACGGCAACTTGCTGCGCATCGCCAATCCGCCGCAGGACGTCACGCTGGAAATCGAGACGATCACGGCGCCGGAGAAGAACACCACGTTGAACGGCTTGTACGTGTCGAACGGCAGTTTCTTCACGCAATGCGAAGCGGAAGGCTTCCGCAACATCACCTATTTCCCCGATCGTCCCGACGTGATGGCGAAGTTCACCGTGATGCTGCGCGCCGACAAGCAGAAGTATCCGGTGCTGCTGTCGAACGGCAACCTGATCGAAGAAGGCGAGCTCGACGACGGACGCCATTTCGCCAAATGGGAAGACCCGTTCAAGAAGCCGTCCTACCTGTTCGCGCTGGTGGCGGCGCAGCTGGTCTGCCAGGAAGAAACGTTCCGCCTGAAGGATGGCCGCGACGCGCTGCTGCAGGTGTGGGTCGAAGAGGGCAACCTCGACAAGACCGACTACGCGATGCAGTCGCTCAAGAACAGCATCCGCTGGGACGAGGAGCGCTTCGGCCTCGAGCTCGACCTGGACCGCTTCATGATCGTCGCCGTCGGCGACTTCAACATGGGCGCGATGGAAAACAAGGGCCTGAACATTTTCAATACCAAGTTCGTGCTGGCCAATCCGCGCGTCGCCACCGACGTCGACTACGCCGGCATCGAGGCGGTGGTCGGCCACGAATATTTCCACAACTGGACCGGCAACCGCGTGACCTGCCGCGACTGGTTCCAGCTGTCGCTGAAGGAAGGCCTTACCGTGTTCCGCGACCAGGAATTCTCGGCCGACATGATCGGCACCGCCAGCGGCCGCGCCGTCACCCGCATCGAGCAGGTGCGCACCTTGCGCCAGGCGCAGTTCCCGGAAGACGCCGGGCCGATGGCGCATCCGGTGCGTCCGGACTCCTTTGTCGAGATCAACAATTTCTACACCGTCACCGTATACGAAAAAGGCGCCGAAGTCGTGCGCATGCTGCAGACGCTGGTCGGCCGCGACGGTTTCCGCAAGGGCATGGACCTGTATTTCGAGCGCCACGACGGCCAGGCCGTCACCTGCGACGATTTCCGCAACGCCATGGCCGACGCCAACCAGCGCGACCTGATCTTGTTCGAGCGCTGGTACAGCCAGGCCGGCACGCCGATCGTCAAGGCGCGCACGCAGTACGACGCCGATGCGAAGACGTATTCGATCACCTTTACGCAAAGCTGCCCGGCAACGCCCGGCCAGCCGAAGAAGCTGCCGTTCCATATTCCGATCGCGGTGGGCCTGCTCGGCGCCGACGGGCGCGACATGCCGCTCGGCCAGGATGGCGCCAACGGCAGCACCGCCGTGCTGGAGCTGACCGAAGAGACGCAGACCTTCAACTTTACCGGCGTGGGCGAACAGCCGACGCCATCGATCCTGCGCGACTTCTCCGCGCCGGTGGTGCTCGAGTATGACTACACCGACCTGGAACTGCTGCACCTGTTCAGCCACGACAGCGACCCGGTCAACCGCTGGGAAGCCGGCCAGCGCCTGGCGATGCAGCGGCTGTTGAGGCTGACATCGGCGGTGGCCAGCGGCGGCAAGCTCGAGCTCGACGCCACGTTCATCGATGCGATGCGCAAGATCCTCACCGATGACGGGCTCGACCCGTCGTTCCGCGAGCAGGCATTGCTGCTGCCATCGGAAACGATGATGGCCGAGCAGATGAGCGTGGTCAATCCGCAGGCGATCAACGCCGCACGGCAATTCGTGCGCGCCACCATCGGCACCACACTGCGCACCGAGCTGATGCAGCAATACCTGGCCAACATGACGCCAGGCGAATACAGCCCGGACGCGCTGTCGGCCGGCCGCCGCGGCCTGAAGAACCTGGCCCTGTCGTACCTGGCAGCCGCGCCGGACGCCGACGCCATCGAGCTGGCGCAGGCGCAGTTCGACAACGCCGGTAACATGACCGACCGGGTTGCCGCGCTGATCGGGCTGATCCACGCCGGCGCCGACAGCGCCGCGCCGGCCTTGCAGGCGTTCTATGCCGATTTCGAAAAAGAGGCGCTGGTCGTCGACAAGTGGTTCGCGATGCAGGCCGCCGCGCCCGCCACGACCGTGAAGGCGGTGCGCGAGCTGATGAAGCACCGCGCCTTCACGCTGAAAAATCCGAACCGCGCGCGCAGCCTGATCTTCAGCTTCTGCGGCGCCAACCCGGCGCAGTTTCACGCGCCAGACGGTAGCGGCTACGCGTTCTGGGCCGAGCAGGTGATCGCCCTCGATGCGCTCAATCCGCAAGTGGCGAGCCGGCTGGCGCGCTCGCTGGACCGCTGGCGCCGTTACGCGCCGGCGCTGCAGGGCCAGATGAAGAAGGCGCTGCAAAAGGTAGCTGGCGGCAAAAAACTGTCGAACGACGTGCGCGAAGTGATCAGCAAGGCGCTCGCTAATTAAATCGGATCAATTCAAATCTTTTTATAAGGAAGTTCATGAAACGCGTCAGTCTCACGCAGCACCTGGTTGAAGAACAACGGCTTCACAATTCCATTCCCGCCGAACTGCGGCTGCTGATCGAAGTGGTGGCGCGCGCCTGCAAGACGATCAGTCATTCGGTCGGCAAGGGCGCGCTCGGCGATATCCTCGGCAGCGCCGACACCGAGAACATCCAGGGCGAAGTGCAAAAGAAGCTGGACGTGATTTCGAATGAGATTTTGCTGGAAGCGAACGAGTGGGGCGGCCACCTGGCGGCGATGGCGTCGGAAGAGATGGAATCGATCCATCCGATTCCGAACCGCTACCCGATGGGCGAATACATGCTGCTGTTCGACCCGCTCGACGGCTCGTCGAACATCGACGTCAACGTGTCGATCGGCACCATCTTCTCGGTGCTGAAGGCGCCGGAAGGCATGGGCGCGCCGACCGAGGCCGACTTCATGCAGGCAGGCAGCATGCAGGTTGCCGCCGGCTATGCAGTGTACGGCCCGCAGACGATGTTAGTGCTCACTACTGGTAACGGCGTGAACTGCTTCACGCTGGACCGCGAGATGGGCTCGTGGGTGCTGACGCAGCGCCACATGATGATTCCGGAGGCGACCAAGGAGTTCGCCATCAACATGTCGAACCAGCGCCACTGGCACGCGCCGGTGCAGCGCTACGTCAACGAGCTGTTGGCCGGCTCCACCGGCCCGCGCGAGAAAGACTTCAACATGCGCTGGATCGCCTCGATGGTGGCCGACGTGCACCGCATCCTGAACCGCGGCGGCATCTTCATGTATCCGGCCGACACGCGCGACACGTCGATGCCGGGCAAGCTGCGCCTGATGTATGAAGCCAATCCGATGGCGATGATCGTCGAGCAGGCCGGCGGCGCCGCCACCGACGGCCGCACCCGCATCCTCGACATCGCGCCGCACAAGCTGCATCAGCGCGTGCCGGTGTTCCTTGGATCGAAGGCCGAAGTGGCGTTGGTGACCAGCTATCACGCCGAACAATGCTGATTAATTGACAATAATTTGCACGATTCGAAATTCACACTAGCAAGTTAGGGGCAATTCTTGCTAGAATACGCGTCGTCGCCGATGTAGCTCAGTTGGTAGAGCAGCACATTCGTAATGTGAAGGTCCCCAGTTCGATTCCGGGCATCGGCACCAAAATTAGCAGTACGCTGTTCCAGAAACCCGCACTCCTTCACAGGTGATGCGGGATTTTTGTTTTAGGTTTCGCCTGATGGGAACTGATCACGTCGTGTCCGAATGTCGGCATGACCCGGCCTTCAGAGAACTAGCTCAGCGGCCAGAACCAAACTTCCCCCCGCGCTGAAATAGCAATTGCGTGCACATTCTGGTTTTGATGGGCTCGAAGCGGGCTGAGAAGGACGATCCGAATGGACCTCGAACCTGCGCAGTTCGCGCCTCATCTCGCCGGCAGTGTCGACGAATCAGCATCGAGTTGCTTTATGCGTCGCGCATTCATTCCAACGAGGCACGACAGCCGTCGCATTTCAAGTGCGTTACCGATGGCGCCACCGCCAAGCGAACTAGCGAAAGCGCACTGGGCGTCGCGATATTGTTCGTACGCCTTGCTGGATGCCTTGAGCTTTTCCTTCGCGAAGTTGACGTATTTCGCGTCCTCGTCCCATTTGGAAAGGGCGGCAATGGCTTGCGCTTCGGCGTGCTTCAATGCCGTGCTGCTTTCGTAGGACATCTTTGCCAGGCACTCCGGCATCCCGGCTTCCGAGTGAGCGCCGCATTGTTCGACAGCCCCGCGCTCGCTTTGAATTTCTGCCGCCCGAACCGCGCCCGGATGGCCCGTCGAGGCAAGGGCGCCGACCACGATGATGAAACTCGAAATTTGCCATCCGCATGAGCAGGTAACCAATACCGTTGCCATCTAGGAACGGGTGTATCGTCTCAAACTGGGCATGGACGAGCGCGATGGTGACTAGCGGCGGCAGCAGCGTCGGCTCGGCGTGAATGAAACGTTCGAGGTCGGCCAGCAGTTGCGGCACTTGCTCGGGCGGCGGCGGGACGAATACGGCGTTGCCGGGCCGGCTGCCGCCGATCCAGTTTTGCGAACGACGCAGTTCGCCTGGTTGCTTGCCGGCGCCGCGTGCGCCATGGAGCAGTATCTGGTGGGCGTCACAAATCAGGCGTGCGCTCAGGGGCAGACCGTGGATATCGCGCAGATTGTCGCGCACCATGCGAAATGCACGCATGAAATTCGTGACTTCTTCGACATCGTCGCGATTGTTCAGCTCAACGCCCGCTTCCTGGTCGAACAGGTCGGTCAGGCTCGCCTGCGTGCCTTCGATTTGGGAGGTCAGCAGGGCTTCTTTGCGCACGGCGCTATAGAGCAGCCATTCGAATGACGGAACGAGGCCGGACACCGCCGAGAGACGGGCCAGGGCCAATTCAGCAACGCACGGTTTTGAGTTTCGTAGGAAAGTGGCGATAGCGGCGGCGCAGCCGGCGGCAGCGGGTGCGGTACAAACGCGCGCACCGTTTCGTTGCGCGTGGTGGTGCTGACAAACGTGCCGGTGGTACGAGGCATTTCAAGCTTTCGTTAATGTTTCAGCATCTTATTAAAGCATTCTTTAATAAGAAAAAAGATATTAAAGGATTCTTTAATGGTCAGGTGGCACAGCCAGGGACGCTCTCAGTTTTTTGGTTGCGACGGCCGACGGCGCTCGGCGCCATCGTTCCTGGCCGTCTCGCGCGGGCGGCGCGCAGTGCAACTTCGGCGTTGCGCCGCTCTTCGGCGTGGCGTCGACGCGCCAGCGCCTGCGGCAGCTGTGCGACGGCGCCGTGACGGCAAGCCGCAGCTACAGCGACTATGCGGAGCGACTTGAGGCGGCCGGCGTGGAACTGGTGCCGGTGACCCAGTTCGATGGAAGAAATTATCGAAAGGGCTTCTGGCTTTCCATCCAAACCGGCGCCTATTAGCACTGCCTTGCGTCCGTGCATGAACTCGACTATTCTCGGTAGGCCAAGGCTGCCCCGGTCCTTTCTTCTTCTTCGATAATCCCATGTACCGACATCGTCTTCTTCTCCCATGGCTGGCAGTTCTTTTTATGCTCGGCCTGCCCGGTTGCACCACCGTTGCAGTCGTCGCCAACACCCCCGCGGGCGCGGGCGCAGAGGCCGGCCGGATGCTCTCGCGCTGGGTCGATTCGGGCGGCGACGTCGCCGCCGCCGCGTCCTGGTCGCGCAAGGTCAAGGCGGGCGTGACGATCACCGAAATCGAAGAGGCGTTTGCGGGCGTGGCAGTGGAGGACAACGTGCGGCCGGTCGGAGAACTGTCCGTTTCCAGCGAGTTGGCGGCCAGGTCCGGCAAGAACGAACGATTCCTTAAAGTCTATTCGTATTGCGACCCCGCAACCGCGCGCTTGATGGTCGACTTCAGCCCCGCCATGGCGGCATTCCTTCCGTGCCGGATCACCGTCGTCGAGCAAGCCGACGGACTGTGGATCTACACGATGAATATGGATATGCTGATCAAGATGGGACGCACGATGCCACCGGCCGTCAGCGACGCTGTCGGCCGGGTACGCGGAACCCTGCTGAAAATGCTCGACCGAGGCGCGGCCGGCGAATTCTGACCGCGCGATCAATGTCTCATATGCCGCGCCGCAGCATCGAATTTGCTTGCATATTTCCTTTGCGTTTGGTTATATGTGTATATGCTCATATGATTGCTTGCCCGCCAAAATGAACGAAGACCTGAACCGCGAACAGATGAAAGAAGTGTTCGAAGAAGTTTCGCACTACTTCTTTCTGTTGTCGGAACCGACTCGCCTGAAGATCCTGTACGCGCTGTGCGACGGTGAGCAACCGGTCGGGACCATCGTCAAGCAGATCGAGGCTAATCAGGCGAATGTGTCGCGCCAGCTGAACATGCTCTACCAGGCCAAGATCCTGCAGCGCCGCAAAAACGGTGCGCAAGTCTATTACCGCATCGAAGACGAGAATGCGATCCAGCTGTGCCGCGTCGTTTGCGCCCAGATGGTTGAGAAGGTGATCCAGCAGACCAGCCGGTTGACCCAGGCTCCCGTCGATAGTTTTGTCGTCAAGCAGGGGTAGTCGAAGCGTCTGGCGGGCGCTTGGCCGCCAAGTTTATGCGCGTATAGTCATATGCTCATTGGGTAATAAGAAAAATTTCAAGAGTGAGACGTGGTGAGATGGTAAATTTGATACGAAAGTACGGTCGCATCCTGCGGGCTCCGGAAAACTTCCTGCAGCCCGAATTGATCGCCGAGATGCAGCGCGGGCAGCTCGATGAAACCCGGCGCGGCTTCCTGCGTAAAAGTTTCCTTGCCGCCGGCGCCTCGCTGGCCGCGGGCACGGCATTGGCGCGCAGCGCCGCCGCAATTGGCGCCGACGGCGACCCGAACATCCTGGCGCTGCCCGAGCATTCGCGCACGCTCGGCAAGCCGGTCGCCGCCAATCCCTACGGCGTGCCATCTGCGCACGAGACAAACCTGCTGCGCCGGGAGTCGCCTGGCCTGACACGGGTGTCGGCGGCGTCGGTGGCGTTCACGCCCCTGCAGGGACTGTTCGGCATCATCACGCCGTCCGGCCTGCATTTCGAGCGCCATCACCAAGGGTGGCACGATATCGACCCTGGCAAGCATCGCCTGATGATCAACGGAATGGTCAAGCGCCAGAAGGTCTACACCATGGACGACCTGATGCGCATGCCTTCCGTGTCGCGGATGCACTTTATCGAGTGCGGCGCGAATACTGCGATGGAATGGGGAAACGTCGCGGTGCCGTCCGTGCAATATTCCCACGGCATGCTCAGCTGCAGCGAATTCACCGGCGTCCCGCTGTCGGTGTTGCTCGAGGACTGCGGCTTCGACAAGCACAATGCCAGGGTTGTGCTGGCCGAAGGCGCCGACGGTTCGTCGATGACGCGCACGATCCCGATCGACCGTGCGCTTGACGATGTGCTCGTTGCGTGGGGGATGAACGGCGAAATGCTGCGCCCCGAGAACGGCTATCCGCTGCGCCTCGTGGTGCCAGGCGTGCAAGGCGTCTCGTGGGTCAAGTGGTTGCGCCGGATTGAAGTGGGCGACAAGCCCTACGCCAGCAAGGATGAAGCGATCCATTACATGGACGCGATGCCGGACGGCAGCTACCGCCAGTACACCTCGATTCAGGAGTGCAAGTCGGTCATCACCAGCCCGTCGGCCGGACAAGCGCTGCTCGACACCGGCTTCTACAACATCACCGGACTGGCGTGGTCGGGCCGCGGCAAGATAAAGCGCGTCGATGTTTCGGTCGACGGCGGCAAGAACTGGCGCACCGCGCGCCTCGAAACGCCCGTCCTGTCGAAATGCCTGACGCGCTTCAACATCGACTGGGAGTGGAGCGGCAACCCGGCGGTACTGCAATCGCGCGCCATCGACGACACCGGCTACGTGCAACCGAAGATCAACGAACTGCGCGCGGTAAGGGGCACGCGCTCGATTTATCACAACAATGCGATTCAATCCTGGCAGGTTGCGCAAACAGGGGAGGTGTCGAATGTCCAGGTCTATTAAGGTTGCGGCAGCCGCACTGGCGCTCTGGCTGGTGGCGACGGCCGTGCAGGCCGGCGCGCCCCTGACCAACCTGGGGCGCGCGGCAACGACGAAGGAGGTAGCGGCCTGGGATATCGATGTGCGGCCCGATTTCAAGGGCTTGCCGAAAGGCTCGGGTAGCGTGTCGGCCGGCATGAAGGTATGGGAAGGCAAATGCGCATCCTGCCACGGCACCTTCGGCGAATCGAACGAGGTCTTCACGCCGATTGTCGGCGGCATCGGCCCCGACGACCTGAAAACCGGCCGCGTCGCATCGCTCAGCAACGGCAAGCAGCCGCAAAAAACCACGCTGATGAAAGTGGCCACTGTATCGACCTTATGGGACTACATCAATCGCGCGATGCCGTGGACGGCGCCGAAGTCGCTGACCACCGACGAAGTGTATGCGGTGACGGCGTACATCCTGAATATGGGAGAAATATTGCCGGACGACTTCGTGCTGTCGGACAAGACCATCGCACAGGCGCAGCAGCGCATGCCCAACCGGAACGGCATGTCGACCAGACACGGCATGTGGGACGTACGCGCCAAGGGTGACGTCAAGAGCGTCGCCTGCATGAAAAACTGCGCCGTCGACGAGAAGCCGCGCTCGACCCTGCCGGAAGCGGCGCGCAACGCGCACGGCAACCTGGCGCTGCAGAACCGCACCTTCGGTGCGGTCCGCGGCGTCGATACAAGTGTGCCGCCACAGGCCGTGCGCATTGCCGCCGCGACCGCGACTGCGGCCGCGCCGGCGCAGCGCAGTGCCGGCTTGGCCTTGATGCAGCAGAACGCCTGCATCGCTTGCCATGGGGTGTCAACGAAAGTCATGGGGCCGAGTTTCGTCCAGATCGGCGACAAGTACCGCGCCGATCCCTCGGCAGCCGGCATGCTGTTCGATAAGGTAAAAAACGGCAGCAGCGGCACATGGGGCGCCATCCCGATGCCGGCGCAAGGCCATGTGAAGGATGAGGACGTCAAGGTATTGATCAAGTGGGTGCTCGACGGCGCCAAATAGGCAGTGGGTTTTTAATGGAGAAGTAATGAAGAATGTTTTGTTTGCGGTCGCAATGTCGATCGCCTGCGGCGGCAGCTTTGCCGCTGAGCATCGGGTAAAGATGCTGAATGCGGGCGCCGACGGTTCCATGGTGTTCGAACCCGGTTTCCTGCAGGTTGCCAAGGGCGACACCGTCAAATTCATCAAGATCGATGCGGCGCACAACACCGCGTCGGCAGTTGTGCCGGCCGGCGCCGCCGGCTGGAAAGGCAAGCCGGACGAAGAAGTGAGCGTCACGCTCAACCAGGAGGGCGTCTACGTCTACGTCTGCGATCCGCACAAGGTCATGGCGATGGCCGGTGTGATCCAGGTCGGCAAGGCGGTCAACCTGGCGGACGCGCAGAAGCAGGCCGACAGCCTGTCGAAAAGTTTCGTCGTGAACAAGGATCGGCTGTCGAAGTATATGGCGCAGGTCAAATAAAGCAGCAGCGACATCTCAGCAGCGTTCAATCAACAAACGGAGGTAGTAATGATTCAGAGTCGACGCGATGTAATGCGCATCACAGCGGTGCTTGGCGCGGCGTTCGCGGCAGGCGTACTCAGCCCGAAGGACGTTTTCGCCGCGGAGTGGAACCAGAAGGCGTTCGATGCGAAGAGCCTGGCCGATGCGGTCAAGGCACTGGGCGGCGACAAGTTCGAGGTCAGTGCGGACGTGTCCATCACCGGCCCGGACATCGCCGAGAACGGCGCCGTGGTGCCAGTGTCGATCAGCAGCAAGGCGCCGGGGACCGATTTCATGGCGATCCTGGTCGACAAGAATCCGAACGCCATGTCGGCCAGCTTCAACATTCCAGCCGGCAGCGAGCCGGCCGTGACGACGCGGGTGAAGATGGGGGCGACTTCGAACGTGCATGCGTTGGTCCGGGCCAACGGCAAGTGGCTGGTCGCCACCAAGGAAATCAAGGTCACGCTGGGCGGCTGCGGCGGTTAAGCCGGCGCCGACTGCGAACATTTCAACGGACAAGGACATAAAGATGGGTAACCCAATGCGTATTCGCGCCAGCATCGCTGGCGACATGGTGGAAGTGAAGATCCTGATGCGGCACGATATGGAGACGGGTCAGCGCAAGGATGCGTCTGGCGCCGTGATTCCCGCGCACTACATCAAGACTCTGGTGGCCAAGCACAAGGACAAAGTGGTGTTCGACGCCAACTTCGGGCCGTCGGTGTCGAAAGACCCTTTCCTGTCGTTCAAGTTCAAGGGCGCTGCCGCCGGCGACAAAGTGACGGTGACCTGGACCGACACCGCCGGCGACAGCCGCACCGACGAAGGCACGGTCAGCTGACACAGCGGTTCGAGGTTCCATCCGATGCGGCGCAGACCGCATGACGACGACATGAAGGAGACAAGATGAACACTAAGCGCTTAGGCGTGGCTGGCGCGGTGCTGCTTTGCGCGCTGACGGCGGCACTGGCACAAACTTCCTCGACGGACGAGATTGCCAAATACCGGCAGATGCTGGCAGACGGCAACCCGGCGGAGCTGTGGGAGATGCGCGGCGAAGAGCTATGGAAGACCAAGGCGGGACCGGGCAAGGTATCGCTCGAGCGGTGCGACCTCGGCAAAGGCGCCGGCATCGTCAAGGGCGCCTATGTCGAATTGCCGCGCTTCTTCAAGGACACTGGCAAGGTGATGGATCTGGAGCAGCGCCTTGTGTACTGCCGCATGACGCTGCAGGGCATCAGCCGCGAGGAAGCGGTCAAGACGCCGTTCGGCGCGGCCGGAAAGCAATCGACGATCGAGCCGCTGGTGGCCTATATCACGTCCGAATCGCGCGGCATGAAAATGGCCACGCCGACCGCGCACCCGCTGGAAAAGCGCGCCTACGAAACCGGCAAGCAAATGTTCTACTATCGCGGCGGTTCGCACGACTTCGCCTGCGCTACGTGCCACTCGGCCGACGGCCAGCGCATCCGCCTGCAGGAGTTGCCGAACATCTTGAACAAGGCCAACGCGCAGGCCGCTTACACCACCTGGCCCGCGTATCGGGTCTCGCAGGGCGAAGTGCGCACGATGCAGCACCGGCTCAACGACTGTTTCCGCCAGCAGCGCTTCCCCGAGCCGATGTACGCATCGGAAGCGATCACCGCGATCACGATGTTCCTGGCAAAAAATGCCGAAGGCGGCGTCTACGCCGGCCCGGCCTTGAAACGATAAGGAAAACTGATGACTCCGATCCGAAAAGTACTGGGCCTGGCCATGGCGGCGCTGACCGTGGCAGGTTGCGCCAGTGTGGCAGCCGACACCGATTACGGCGATGCCGCGCTGGCCATGTTCAAGCAGGACTTCAAGTCGAAGGGCCCGGCCACGCTTGAGCGCATCGTCGCACGCGACGATGCGCAGCAGGCATGCAGCGAGCAGCCGACCGAGCGTCCCAGCGAAGTCAATGCCAGGATCGAGGCCGCGCAGCTGAAGACGATCAAGTACCCTGCCGACGGCAAGTACATCGGCAAGTGGGAAGAGGGCGAGAAGGTGGCGCAGAACGGCCGCGGCATGCAATCGTCGGATGCGCTCGGCGCGGCGAATGGCGGCAACTGCTATGCATGCCACCAGATCACCAAGCAGGAGATCTCGTTTGGCAACATCGGTCCGAGCTTGTACCAGTACGGCAAGGTGCGCGGCACCAGCGACGAGATCGTCAAGTACACCTGGGCCAAAATCTACAATGCCCAGGCGTACACGGCCTGTTCGAACATGCCGCGTTTTGGCCACAATGGCGTGCTCACCGAGGCGCAGCTCAAGGATGTGATGGCGCTGTTGCTGGATCCGGCATCGCCAGTCAACAAGTAAGGAGACAGAATGGGAATGAATCGGCGCGAGTTTGCGCAACTGCTGGGAATCGCCGCCGCCGGCGGCATGCTGCTTGACGCGAAGACGGCGCTGGCGGGCACGGCGACGGCAGGCAACCTGTATGACATGCCGCGCTTCGGCAATGTCCACTTCCTGCATTTCACCGACTGCCACGCGCAGCTGAAGCCGGTGTATTTCCGGGAGCCGAGCATGAACCTCGGTGTCGGCGCGGCCGCCGGCCGCATTCCTCACCTGGTCGGTGAACGCTTGCTCAAGCAGGTCGGCCTGAAGCCGAACACGCCGCAGGCGCATGCATTTACCGCGCTCAATTTTGAACAGGCAGCGCAAACGTATGGCAAGGTCGGTGGCTTTGCCCACCTCGCGACACTGGTCAAACGAATGCGTGCCGGCCGGCCCGGCGCCCTGTTGCTTGACGGCGGCGACACCTGGCAGGGTTCCGGGACTGCGTTGTGGACCAACGGACAGGATATGGTCGACGCCTGCCTGCAACTCGGCGTGGACGTCATGACGGCGCATTGGGAAATGACGCTGGGCGACAAGCGGGTGCAGGAAATCATCGGCAAGGACTTCAAGGGCAAAGTCGACTTTGTGGCGCAGAATGTCAAGACCACCGATTTCGGCGACCAGGTGTTCGCGCCGTACGTCATCAAGCAGATGAACGGTGTGTCGGTGGCAATCATCGGCCAGGCATTCCCGTACACGCCGATCGCCAACCCGCGCTACATGACGCCCGAATGGAGCTTCGGCATCCAGGAAGAGAACATGCAGAAGATGGTCGACGAGGCGCGTGCCAAAGGCGCCAAGGTGGTGGTGGTGCTGTCGCATAATGGCATGGATGTGGACCTGAAAATGGCGTCGCGGGTGCGCGGCATCGATGCCATCATGGGCGGCCACACGCATGACGGCGTGCCGGTGCCTGTCGTCGTCAGCAACGGCGGCGGCAAGACGCTGGTGACCAACGCCGGCAGCAACAGCAAGTTTCTCGGCGTGCTCGACTTCGATGTGCGCGAGGGAAATGTACGCGCGTTCCAGTATCGCTTGCTGCCGGTGTTCTCGAATCTGCTGCCGGCGGATCGGGACATGGCAAACCTGATCGACAAGGTCAGGGCCCCCTACGAGGCGAAGCTTGGCGAGAAGCTGGCGATGACCGAAGGCACCCTTTATCGCCGCGGAAACTTCAACGGCACGTTCGACCAGTTGATCATCGATGCGCTGATGGAAGTCAAGGGCGCCGACATGGCCTTTTCGCCGGGCTTCCGCTGGGGCACATCGTTGCTGCCGAACAGCCCGATCCTGATGGAGCACCTGATGGACCAGACCGCGACGACGTATTCCTACAGCACGCTGACCGAGATGAGCGGCAGCACGATCAAGACCGTGATGGAGGACGTCGCCGATAACCTGTTCAACCAGGATCCGTACTACCAGCAGGGCGGAGACATGGTGCGCGTCGGCGGCATGACGTATGCCATCGAGCCGAACGCGGCGATGGGTTCGCGCATCAGCGACATGCGCCTGGGCGGCAAATTGATCGACGCCGGCAAGACGTACAAGGTGGCCGGCTGGGCGCCGGTGGCCGAGGGGGCGCAGGGCGAGCCGGTGTGGGACGTGGTGGCGCAGTGGCTGAAAGCGCGCAAGACCGTCACGCCGCGCGTACTCAATACGCCGCGCCTGATCGGCATGCAAGGCAATCCCGGAATGCTGGGGTGAGCATCGCCTCCCGCGGCCGCTACGCGCTGCGCATGCTCGCTGCGCTGACGCTGTTCGCCGGCGGCGCCCAGGCGGCACAGCCCGCCTTGGCGGCGCCGCGCGATCTGCGCAGCGATGGCGCGCTCGCCACCATCCACGGCAACCCGCTGGTGATATTGTTCTCGCTGCCGCAGTGCCAGTATTGCGCCGTGGTGCGGCGCAACTACCTGGCGCCGCTGACGCGCATGCCGGGCAAGCAGGAGCGTCTCGTCGTGCGCGAACTGGAATTGACCGACACGGCGCCGTTGGCGGGATTTAACGGCGAGCAAACCAGCGGCCGCATGCTGGCGGCGCGCTACGGCTTGCAGGTGGCGCCGGCGGTCGTCATGCTTGACCGCGACGGCCAGTTGCTGGTTCCCCCGCTGCTCGGCGGCGACATCGCCGGCATGTACGGCGCCTACCTCGAGCGCTCGCTCGAAGGCGCGCGCGCCAGGCTGGCCGCCGCCGCGCCGACGCGCTAAATCGATCCTCAACCTTAACCCCTTCAGACGAGAGCCCGCGTGAACAACTTCTACAACACCGAACATTCAAGGACCGCGCCGCAATTGTGGCGCCGCTGGCTTTCCGGCATGGCAGCAGGGGTGCTGGCGCTCGCCGCGGTCCAGGCGTTCGCCCAGCCGATGGCACTGACGCCGGTGAAGATTTCCCCGCATGTGTATTATTTCCACGGGCATACCGGCATGGCCGATCCGGTCAACCAGGGCTTCATGTCGAATGCCGGCTTTGTCGTCACGCCCGACGGCGTGGTGGTATTCGATGCGCTCGGCACGCCGGCACTTGGCGAGGCGATGCTGCGCGCGATCCGGACCGTCACGCAACAGCCAGTCCGGCGTGTCATCGTCAGCCATTACCATGCCGACCATTTTTATGGACTGCAGGCGTTCAAGGCCGCCGGCGCCGAAGTGTGGGCCCATGAACACGGCCGCCAGTATCTGTCCTCGGATACCGCGCCATCGCGCCTGGCGCAGCGCAAGGCCGACCTCAAGCCCTGGGTCAACGATCAGACGCGGCTGGTGCCGGCCGACCGCTGGCTGCGGTTCGATGCGGACAAGACGATTCGGTTCACGCTCGGCGGCGTACGCTTCCGTGTGCTCGACATGTCGGCCGCCCATTCGCCCGACGATATCATGCTCGCCGTCGACGACGACAAGGTGCTGTTTGCCGGCGACCTGTTTTTCACCGGACGGATTCCGTTCGTCGGAGAGGCCGACAGCAGGGTCTGGCTAGGCGCCCTCGACGACATGCTGAAGATCGCGCCGGCAGTGGTCGTGCCCGGACATGGCGAGGTGTCGCGCAAGCCGATGAAGGACCTGGAGCTGACCCGCTCGTACCTGCTGCACCTGCGCCGCGCGATGGGCGAGGCGGTGGCCGACATGGTGCCGTTCGAAGAGGCCTACCAGAAAACCGACTGGAAGGCGTTCGCTTCCTACCCGGCCTTTGTCCAGGCAAACCGGATCAATGCCTACCAGACCTACCTGCTGATGGAGCGCGAGAGCTTGCAGGCAAAGTAGCACCCCGCCATCTCACCCATACGGAGTCATCATGAAAATCGCTCGTTCCCTGCTTGCCGTACTCGTCCTCGCATTTGCCTCGTGCGTCACCGCCGTAGCAGCCGACAGGGAGGAAAAGGTCGTCTATCACATGAACGAAGCGGCCAATCCGATGGCCGCGCTGAACAACATCCGCAATCACCTGAACGCCAGTCCGAAGGCGAAGATCGTGGTGGTCACGCATGGCCCGGGGATCGACTTCCTGCTCGACGGCGCCATGGACAAGAATGGCAACCCCTACGACGCCGTGGTGCAGGAACTGGTCAATCGCCAAGTCCAGTTCCGCGTCTGCAATAACACGCTCGAGACGCGCAGGATCGACCGCAAGCGCCTCATTCCAGAGGCGACGATCGTACCCTCCGGTGTCGCCGAGGTCAGTCGCCTGCAGGTGCAGGAGGGGTACGCGTATATCAAGCCGTAGCCGGCGTCATCCCCGGCGAACGGGGCAGTCATGCCCCGTGCGGCAGCCCGAGGTTCTGGTTCGCCGGTACCGCGATGTCGATCAATTTCGGCTTCGGCAAGTCGAGCGCCGCCATCAAGCTGGCAAACTGTGCCTTGCTACGGTTGGCCAGGCGAGCGTTATGCCGCTTCTCCCATCCAATCGTCGATACCGACTGGCCCTTGTAGTCATGGCCGGGCCACACGCGTGTGGTATCAGGCAGCGCAAACAGCTTGCCGATGACGCTGTCGTACAGCGCCGCCGAGCTGCCGCTCTGGAAGTCGGTGCGGCCGCAGCCGTCGATCAGCAAGGTGTCGCCGGTGAACACATTGCCGCGCCAGAGATAGCTGACGCTGCCTGCCGTGTGGCCTGGCGTGTGCAGCACTTCGATCCGTTCGCCGGCGCCGAAGCAGATGACGTCGCCGTCGTCCAACTGCACCTCGGCCGGCGTGATGCCGCAGCCCGACGGCACCGCGGCCTGGGCGCCGGTCACCTCGCGCAGCTTGCCGGCGGACGTGACGTGGTCGGCATGCGCGTGCGTTTCCAGCACATAGGCCAGCGTCAGGTCGAGGCGCTTCAGATGCGCCAGGTCGCGCTCCCAATGGCGCTCGACGGGGTCGATGATGACGGCAGAGCGGTCGTCGTCGGCCACCAGGATGTAGGTAAAGGTCGATGATTCGACATCGAACAGCTGAACAGGATTGGTATTCATCTTGGTTCTCCAATGACATGAGGGGTACAACGTTTCAAAGTGCCGCCTTCAACATCATGCCGACGGCGACTGCCGCCGACACGGCGGCGAAGCCGATCTGCAAATGGGGGCCGGCCAGCCGCGCCGATACCAGGCGCCCGGCCAGCATGCCGGCCAGGGCGCCGACGGAAAACGGCAGCGCCACGCTCCACACGACGCCGCCGGTGGCGGCGCTGGCGACCACGCCGGTGACGGAAACCAGCGCAATCACCGCCAGCGAAGTGGCCACCACCGAGCGCATCGCCAGATCGGTGTAGCGCTGCAGCGCCGGCACCATGACGAAACCGCCGCCGACACCGAGCAGGCCGGAAAGCAGGCCTGCCGCGGTGCCCGATAGCGCCAGCGCGCGCGCGCAACTGCTGGTCCAGATGAAGCGGCCAGTCGCGCCGTCGCGCTGGCAAGGATGGACGGCATGGACATTGGCGGCCGCGGCCGGTTGCGTCGCCTGGCGGAACGTCCGCAACGCCACCAGCAGCAGGATCATCGCGAACAGGACGCTGAGCCAGCGGTTGTCGAGGCGGTGCGCCAGCCACAGGCCGAGCGGCGACAGCAGCATGCCGGACCCGGCGATCAGCAGTGCGGCGCGGTAGCGCACGATCCCCTCGCGCAAGCCGAGCACGGCGCCGAGCGCCGCCGCCATGCCGACGGCCAGCAGGCCGATCGGACCGGCCTCGGCGACGCTCATCTGGATGCCGAACACCAGCAGCGGCACCGCCAGGATGCCGCCGCCGGCGCCGGTCAGCGCGAGGATGACGCCGACCACCAGTCCGAGTGCGAGTACGATCGACATGGCGCTGTCCTTAAGCTGTCTGCTTGCGGCGTGCCGGCAGGCGTTCCAGCATTTCGAAGATCAGCATGCCGACGATCATGGCCGCAACAAAGATCAGCGGCTTGCTACCGCCACTGGCGAGCGAAGCCAGCGCCGGGCCGGGGCAAAAGCCGGCCAACCCCCAGCCGGCGCCGAAGGCGATGCCGCCCAGGACCAGCCGGCGGTCGATGTGGGTGGCGTTCGGCAGCCGCATCACGTCGCCGAGCAGCGACTTGTCGCGACCGGCCGCGAAACGAAACGCGATCAGTCCGACCAGGATCGCGCCGCCCATGACGAAGCCGAGCGACGGGTCCCAGCGACCGGCAAGATCGAGGAAACCGATGACCTTGGACGGATCGGTCATGCCGGAGACGATCAGGCCGAGGCCGAAGACGAGCCCGACAACGAGTGCCATGATGATGTGCATGATTTGCTCCTTATCCAATGAGGTGGCGAACGATGAAAACGGTGGCGAAGCCGGCTGCCATGAAGCAGGCCGTCGCCACCAGCGAGCGTGGCGACAGGCGCGACAGCCCGCAGACGCCGTGCCCGCTGGTGCAGCCGGCGCCGTAGCGCGTGCCGATGCCGACCAGCAGGCCGGCGGCGACCAGGGTGGCGGTACCGGCATCGACCTGCACTTGCGGCAGCGGCGCGTACAAGCCGTAGAAAACCGGGGCCGAAATCAGGCCGAGCAGGAAGGCGACGCGCCAGGCGACGTCGCCCTTCGGCCATTGCAGCAGGCCGCCGAGAATGCCGCTGATGCCGGCGATGCGGCCGTTGAACAGCACAAACATGGCGGCGGCCAAGCCGATTAATGCGCCGCCAGCCAACGAGGCCCACGGCGTGAAACTTGCCCAATCGATCATCATGATGTTGCTCCATTCGTTTTTTCGCAGTACAGCTGGTAAAGCACTTGCATCACTGCCATCGCCTCGCTGCTGGCGATGCTGTAGAAAATCTGTTTGCCTTCGCGCCGTGTCGTCACCAGCGCCTCTTCGCGCAGCACGCCGAGCTGCTGGGAAAGCGTCGGCTGCTGGATGCCGACGATGCTTTCGAGTTCGCTGACGCACAGCGGGCCTTGCGCGAGTTGGCACAGCAGCAACAGGCGGTCGGGGTTGGCGAGCACCTTCAGCAAACCGCATGCCTGGGTTGCAGCGCTACGCATGGCGTCCGGGTCAAACTGGACTGGGTGGTTCATTCAAATTCCTTTCGTCGTCTTGTACGAAAATATAATATGCCAAAACAAAATATAAGTCAATATAATGTTGATGTGGCCAAGTCGGTCACGTTTCGGGAGATTTCATGCAACTCACACCACTAACCGCGACGCTGTCGGCGTCGCCGCAACTCCAGCTGTCAGAGCTGCGGTTGCTGCGTGATGCCGGCTTTCGCAGCATTATCTGCAATCGGCCAGACGGCGAAGACGCCAATCAGCCGACCTTTGAACAGATCGAGCAGGCTGCGCGCGACTTGGGAATGCAGGCGCGCGCCCTGCCTGTGGTAGCGTCGATGATCGGCGAGAAGGACGGTGCGGCATTCGCGGCGCTGTTGGCCAAATTACCGGCCCCGACGGTGGCGTATTGCCGCTCGGGCAAGCGTTCCGCGGCATTGTGGACGCTGGCGCGCAGACTGCGGCCGGAAACTGAATCAATCAACATCTCAGGAGAGAAAAATGACAATTAAATATGGATTCGGCAAGACAGTCGCTGGCCCGTTCGATGAAGCTGTCCAACGGGTCACGGCCGCGCTGCAGACCGAAGGATTCGGCATATTGAGTGACATCGATGTCGCCGCCACGTTGAAAAAGAAGCTCAACGCCGATATGCCTGCGTACCGGATATTGGGCGCTTGCAATCCGGCGCTGGCACAGCGGGCGATCCAGGCGGAGCCTTCGATCGGATTGCTGTTGCCGTGCAACGTGCTGGTTCGCCAGCTCGCCGATGGCGCCGTCAGTGTCGAATTCATGGATACCGATGCCGTGCTGCAGCTGGTGGACAAGCCCGCCGTTACCTCGCTCGCCGGCGAGGTGCGCCAGCGGCTCGAGAGAGTGATGGCCGCCGTCTAGCGCGCTCAGGCCTCCGCCCGGGCGGCCGATGAGCCAGAAACGTGCGCGCGGCGTTTCGCCGGCTGCCGCCAACTCTGCCAGGCAACCAGCGCAATGCCAGCCACCGGCTTGCCGCGGCCTCGCTCGAGAAATGCCGGTTGGTCCGGACCAACCGGCAGTTAATTGATAATTACGGCGACCCGATACGCGCAAATATGGCGACACGAACGATGGACGTAGTTGATATTGCACCGTTCGTTAAAAATGTCGGCAAAACGCTGTTGCGCTAGTGCCTCATCGGGTCATCGAGTGGTCCGCAATATCACAATTGCTTCTCGTAATTTTTGGTTTCAATCCATAATGGACTGTCGCGGCGATATTGGCCCGTAGTTCTCAAGACGGAAAGATCAAATGAAATTACGTAACAAGATGGCGACCTGCATGGCAGTCGTCTTCACATTTTTTGCCATCGCGCTCGGCGTTGCCATTTCTGGCATGCAAAACGCAGCGACGCAGTTCGATAAGTTTATCGAGCGCGACCAGGCGTTTCTCGCCGCCAGCACCAATCTCTATGCCCAGGGTCTGCAAATGGGCCAGGCGCTGCGCAACGTCATCCTGTCGCCCACGAACCAAGTTAGTTACAAGAATCTGGATGCCGCGCGCGAGTCATTTTCGAAAGAATTGTCGACTGCGTTGACGCTGGCCCGGGACGATCGGGAAAAGACGGCGACGCTGCAGAAGGTGAAGGCGCTGCAGGAGCGTCAAACGGAAATGCAGAAAAAGATCGTTGGCTTGGCCGTGGAAAACCAGGGCGCCGCTATCGAGAGTCTGAACAACGAAGAGACACCGCTGTGGCGTCAGATTCGCGGAGAACTGCTCGAACTCATCAAATCCAAGAATGCTGCGGTTGTCGTTGCGAAGGTGGATCTTGCGAAACGTACGCAGGCAGCATTGACATACAGCCTGCTATTGGCAGCTGGCGCCATTATCGGCGGTGCGGGCGTCGCGTTCTGGCTCACACGCAACGTCATGCGGCAGTTGGGTGGCGAACCGGATTATGCTGCCTCAATTGCCGCCTCGATTGCCGCGGGCGACCTGACGCGTCAGATCGAAGTCGATAATGAACATAATTCTGCCAGCTTGCTGTTTGCAATGCGCACGATGCAGGACAGCCTCGCTGCGCTGGTATTGAAAGTTCGCTCGGGCACCGATACGATTACCATCGCGTCGGGGGAAATCGCGGCAGGAAACCTCGATCTGTCGGCCCGCACGGAAGAACAAGCCAGCTCGCTGGAAGAAACGGCGGCATCGATGGAAGAACTGACGTCCACGGTGCAGCAGAACGGCGACAGCGTGCGCCAGGCAAACCAGTTGGCCAATGTGGCGTCGGAAGTTGCCACCAAGGGCGGTGATGCCGTCGCGGACGTCGTCGGCACCATGGAATCGATCAATGCATCGGCCAAGCGAATTGTCGACATCATCGGGGTGATCGACGGAATCGCGTTCCAGACCAATATTTTGGCGCTGAATGCAGCGGTCGAAGCGGCGCGCGCTGGCGAGCAGGGGCGCGGATTTGCCGTCGTCGCGTCCGAAGTGCGGAACCTGGCGCAACGCAGCGCCGCGGCCGCCAAGGAAATCAAGGAACTGATCGGCGATTCGGTCAGCAAGGTGGAAGCTGGAAGCCGTATGGTCAATTCCGCCGGTGCGACCATGACCGAAGTGGTTGCAAGCGTGAAGCGCGTGACCGATATCATGGGCGAAATCGCCTTGGCCGGACAGGAGCAAAGTGCAGGAATCTCGCAGGTGAATCAGGCTATTGCACAGATGGACCAGGTGACCCAGCAGAACGCGGCACTGGTCGAAGAGGCCGCCGCAGCCGCCGATTCAATGCAGGTGCAAGCCAAAGAGTTGTCAGCGGTGGTAGCCACGTTCAAGCTTGCCACGCGGGCGATGGCGCCCCATGGCAGCACCCACGTTGTGCGGCCCGACAGGACCGCTGCGATGCCGCTGCGACCACGGTTGCGGTAGTCATTGCCCCGGTGTGCCTGAGCTTGTTCGGCCAGATCGCAGTATCCTGAATGTTCCAGGTTAAGTATCGGTAACGCGGTTCTATCGGAACCTCGGTGCTGGCGGGGCGTTCGCAAATAACTGACATGAGGTGCAATTTTGGGCGGTCCGCTATCACGCTCCAGGATACAAGTGCTGGGCGCCGTAGCCCTGATGGCGGTCGTCCCGCCCCTGCTCGCGCGCATGCCGAGGGTAGTTGTGGTGACTGCGGAAGACGTCGAGGATTCGTTTATTGGCGCATGGCTCAAATTGATTTATACGGATGCCTACGGACGGCTGGGATATGAAATGACGCTCCGGTCGTATCCGGCCAGGCGGGCGTCGGCGATGTCCGACTCGGGTCTGGTGGACGGCGAAATCAACCGCTACAGCAATTACGGCGAGATGCATCCGCAGATGATCCGTATCGATCCCCCACATTTTTCCATTGGTTTTTGTGCTTATGGACGCCCATCAGTGCGGGTTGGACCAGGATGGACGGGCCTGTCGCAATTCGGCGACCCGCAGGTTGATTACCGCAACGGCGTCGCACGGTGCGAGGAAATGCTCGCCACTGTCTTTCCCGCATCGCAAATATCCGTCGTGAATAACGCAACCCTCGGGATCCGCAGGCTTGCGCAGCGCCGTACTGACTTGTATGTCGACATCGAGAGCGTGGTCGATCGGGTGTTGAAACAACCGGAATTTGTTCGTGCTGGAATTCGGCGGTTATCGATTGTCGAAACGGTCGACATGCATTGTTACGTGCATCGATCGAAGCGCGAATTGGTGCGGCCGGTATCAGCAGTGCTGACCGCGATGAAGAAGGATGGCAGTATGGAACGTCATCGCAAGGCGGCCCTCCTTGCAGTTAGCCAGCGAAGTCTCGCAGGCTGAATCATTCGGAGCAGGCCCAAATCACCCAGCGTTTGTGACCTCGGCGCAGGGAGGCGTGCCGCATGCGATCTCGCCCAAACCCATAAGATGCGCGAGCGCCATGTCCTGGCTGAGCGGGATCATGAGCGCCTCATTGCGGTTTCGAAAGTGGCAATCCACACGGAAGTATCGGCGAGCACGCCAATCGCCGGCCCGGCTCCGGCCAGCGACGGGGTACTTCCGGCATTTCGGATGGCCCGCGTTGTGGTCGCCTGACATCAGGTTAGGGTATAGCCTCAACTGACACCACCTCCCATGGCCTGATACAAAGCAACACTATCGACTAGGCGTTGTGCCTGGGCCGCAACTATCTTGACCCGGATCGACTGTTCCTGTTGCTGCGCGATGAGCAGTTGCAGGTAGCTGGCCGCGCCCAGCCGGTATTGCCGCTCGACCGACTGCAAGGAGGCCTGTGCAGCCATATCGGCGGCAGCGAGGGCAGTCAAAGTCTGTGCATCGCTTTCCACCGCGCGCAGGGTGTCGGCGACGTTACGCAAAGACTCCAATACGACGCTCTGGTAATTGGCTGCGGCGGCATCAAAAGCGGCGAGCGCCGCTCTTTTTTGCGCGGGTAGCCCTGGATTAAAAAGAGGCTGGGTGAGCTGCGCAACGAGGCCCCACACTGCCGAGCCAGCACCGAACAGGGCACCGGTGGTCAGCGCTTGAGAGCCAAGGTTGGCGCTCAGGTTGATTTGTGGGTAGAGCTTGGCGACAGCCACACCATAGTCTGCATTGGCCACTTGCAACAGCGCCTCTGACGCCTGGATATCCGGTCGGCGGCGCACCAGTTCCGAGGGCACGACGAGCGGCATCTCGGCGGGCAAAGTGAAACCGGCCAGAGTGAAGGCCGGGATGCCACCATTGCCAGGGGCACGACCGGCCAGCACCGCCAGTAGATGTTCGGTTTGTTGCAGTTGCTTACGCAGCGCAGGCAGTTCTGCCCGCGTTTGCTCCGTCTGAGCTTGGAGGCTTAACGCTTCATCGGGTGAGGCCTGACCGATACGCACGCGTTCATGGGCCAGGCGCAGCTGCTCATCCTGCCCGCGCAAAATGGCAGTAGTGGCTTCTAGTTGCGCGGCGAGGCGTGCTCGGGTAATGGCAGCGGTTGCCATGTTGCCGGCAAGAGCCAGGCGCGCAGCATTCAGTTCGAAGCGACGGTAGTCGGCGCGAGCAGCCAGGGCTTCGAGTGCGCGTCGATTGCCGCCAGCCAGATCGAGCTTGTAATGCACGCCAACGCTGGCGTTGTAGAGGCTGAATTGACGTGCGTCTCCGCTCAACCCTTGGCTACTGGGACTCATTTGCTGGCGCTGAGAACCCAGTGCGACCTCGACCTGTGGATATTGCGTCGAGCCCGCCTGTGCGGCAAGAAGCTCCTGCGCCTGTCGCAAATTGGCGCTGATGCTCGCCAGCGTCGGGCTGACATGGAAAGCTTCGTTGATCAGTCCGTCGAGTGCGGATGAACCCAGGCTTTGCCACCATTGCGTTCGGATCGGAAGCGCTTCGACTAGACGTTGTGTTTCGCCGAACTGCGTGGGAGCGGCGGCAGTTCTATCAGCCATCGGTGTTGCGGTGTAGCGAGCCACGTCGGGTACGGTGGGACGCTGAAAATCAGGGCCGGCGGCGCAGCCGGCCAGACTGAAGGTGACCAGACCAGCTACCCAGAAAGGTGCCGCAATCCGTCCTTCGAGGCTGATGAGGCGCTGGCATGTTTTAGCGTGCTCCATAAAAATGCTCCACGAAAGGCTTGCGGAAAGCTTGATGGCAGCCCATGCAGCTTTCCTGCACGCGGGCGAAGGACTCGATCACCGCCTTGCCGTCGCTGCGCGCAGCAGCCTGTTTCATGGCAAGCGCCGCCTCGTGGGTCTGCGCATCGAAGCTTCTGAACCTGCCCGCGTCAGCGCCGAGATACGCAAAGATGCGTATTTTTTCGGTCAGGGGTGGCGCCGGGTGTGCCGCAATTTTTGGGGCGAGCTGAACTACCTGCGCCCAATCCTCCCGCGAAATGGCACCGGTGGTGGCCTGCATGTTGCTACCGAGTTCCTGCATGATCTTGCGCAGCGCCAGCGGCTGCGCGCCGGTGGCGTCGCCGGCCTGGGTAGGCCCCGGAAAAGCCCCTGAAATCAGGCAAGCTGCAACGGTGATGGTGATAACTGCTTTGCTGTTGGTCATGAAATTCTCCTGTGATTGAAGCGGTTGTGTCATTCGAACTGGCGCCCTTCGCCGGCTTCCTCATGGGTCACGCCGTCGCGGATGTGGTAGATGCGCTTGAAAGTGGGGATGATCTTTTCATCATGGGTGACGACGATGATGGCTGTCTCGTACTTCCGGGCCATGTCGTTGAGGATGCGGATCACCGCCATGGCGCGTTCGCTATCGAGGGGAGCCGTGGGCTCATCGGCCAGGATCACCGGCGGACGATTGACCAGGCCGCGCGCGATCGCCACCCGTTGCTGCTCACCACCGGACAGTTGCGACGGCATCGCGCGCGCCCGGTGCTGCACATCGAGTGCCGTCAGCAGTTCCAGTGCCCTGGCGCGCGATTGCCCATTCGGGATACTTGCGAGCATCGGCAGCAGCGCCACGTTGTCGGTGACGTCGAGGAACGGGATCAGATACGGCGCCTGGAAGACGAAACCGATCTTGTCGCGCCGCAAGGCACGCAGGTCACGCACTTTCCAGCCATTGTCGTAGATCACTTCCTCGCCCAAGGTCATGCGACCGGCGGTCGGATTAATCACCGCGCCCAGACATTTGAGCAGCGTGCTCTTGCCCGACCCGGAAGGGCCAACCAGGCCCACCACTTCGCCAGGGGCCACCTGCATGTCCACGCCTTTCAAGGCATCGACGGCGGTATCGCCCTCGCCATAACGTTTTCTCAATCCTTCGATGCGAATACCTTTGCCATTCATCTCAACCTCCAATAGCTTCGGCCGGATCGACCTTGAGCGCCATTCGAATGGCGACGATGCTGGCCAGCATGCAGATTCCGAGTACGGCGAAAAAACCGGTGATGGAGTCGAACGGGATCAGCAGTACGTACTTGGGGAACAGGGGCGCTGAAAAAGTGGCTGTGATCTTGCCGACCACGAAGCCAATCACGCCTAGGGCGAGCGCCTGCTGCATGATCATCGCGGCGATAGTCCGGTTGCGTGTGCCGATGAGCTTCAACACGGCTATTTCGCGGATTTTGTCCATCGTCAGCGAATAGATGATGAAGGCAACGATGGCCGCGCTAACGATGGCCAGAATCACCAGGAACATGCTGATTTGCCTGGCCGAGGTGGCGATCAGCTTGCCGACGAGGATGCCTTCCATCTGGGCCCGGGTATGCACCGTCAAACGCTTCCAGCGGCGGATGGATTCGGCCACCTCGTCCGGCCCATGACCAGGCTTTAGCGTGACGAGCACGGCATTGACGAACGCGTTGGTGCTCTGTGACGCAATTGCGGCATCCAGCAAACCTGGAACACCAGGTCGATTGAAAGCCGGGTTAGCTTCAGTGCGACGCCGGCTTTGCCTAATGGCGTCGTTGTCCTTGAGGAACTGAGCCTCTTGGGCATCCTTGAGCGGAATGAACACCATCGGGTCGCCACTGGACGACACCATGCGCCGCGTCAGCCCCACCACGATGTAATGATTGCGTCGGATGGCAAGACGATCCCCCAGTTTGAAGCCACTGGCGATGTCTGCGACTGCCTCGTAGTGAGCGCGCGTGATCTGGCGTCCAGCGACGAGATAAGGAGGCCATCCGGGTGTAGCCCCCAACTCGCCGGGCGCGATGCCCACCACCATGGCGCGTACATCACTCTCGCCCTTGCGTACCTGCGTGGTCAGGTAGGTCGCGTTCGCTGCCTGGGCGACGCCAGGCATGGCGAGGATGGCGCGATACACATCATCGTTGATGCTGGACGACTCCGCATAAGGACCCAGTGTATCCTTTTGCACCACCCAAAGGTCGGCGCCACTGTTGTCGAGCAAGGCCTTGCCGTCGTCCACCATGCCGCGGTACACCCCAGCCATGACCAGGGTGACGCCGATCAGCAGACCGAGACCGATGCCGGTGAAGACGAATTTTCCCCAGGAATGGAGAATGTCGCGGCCGGCCAGGCTGATCATCGTGCCACTCCTGGGATATGGTCGACGACATGGATGCGGCTGCGCGCCGTCAGTGCCTTTTCGCTATAGGTCACAACCTGATCCCCAGTCTTGAGCCCTTCGCGCACCTGCACGTAACCATTGAGGTCGGAAGTGCCGAGCTTGACCGGGGCGAAATGCAGATCGCCATCGACGATTTGCCAGACACCGACTTTGTCGCCCTCACGGCGGACGGCCGCGTTGGGGATCAGTGGAGCAGCCCGCAGCGCCGGCAAGTCAACCGTGACTTCGGCCAGTTCACCCACCGGTGGCATAGGTTCTGGTTTATTGTCGAATGTGACCTTGGCGAGCGTTTCCTCGGTTACCGCGTCGGCCTTGGGTTCCACCCGCAGCACGCGACCTTTCAAGCTCTGGCCGCCGCGCGAACGCAGGACGATAAGACTCGGCAACCCGCCAGCGAGCCCCGATGCGCTGATCTGGTCGAAGCGCGCATTGATCCACAAACTCTTGGGGTCGATCACTTCCACCACGGCCTGGCCCGCGACGATGGTCGTGCCGGGATCGGCATCGCGCACGGCCACTACACCGTCGACCGGCGCGATCAGGCGCAGATTGTCCCGCTGCGCGACAAGTCCTTCGCGCTCGGAGCGTGCGCGGACAATATCTTCCCGAGCGGCAGATAAGGCGGCATCGGCGATCTGCAACTCCTGCCGCTTGGTGGTGACGATTTCCTCGCTGGTCGAGCGCACCGCAAACAATTGCTCGTAGCGGCGCGCCTGGATTTGCGCGTAGGCTTGCCGGGCTTGTGCCTCGCGCAAAGCCGCTTGCGCACGCTTGAGTGCCGACTCCTGTGAGCGCACCCGGTCATCGAGGTCGACCGGCTCCATCTCGCCGAGCACCTGTCCGGCCTTGACCTGGTCGCCTACCTGCACCTCGAGGCGTTTGACGCGCCCGGCAAACGTCGGCCCGATCTTGTAGGTGTAGCGCGCCGCCACCGTGCCGATGCCGAACAGCGCCGGTGTGATAGCCCGTGATTCCACGCTTGCCACCGTCACAGCGACCGGGGCGAGCGGCCCTGATCGCAGGCCGACATAAATAAAAAGCGCTAGCAAAGGGATGATGACGGCAAGCAGCGCCAGGGTGCGGCCTCGCAAGGGCAACTTCTTCATTGCGCACTCCTTATGCCACGCCGATAAATTGCAAAGACGCGCGGCGCATCGCGGTGCATCCGTCCCACATCGCCCGCCAACAGCGATTGCATCACCAGGCCCTGGATTGTGCCAATGAACAGCGTTGCCGCCGCCTCATTGTCCAGCGAGGCAGGCAACTCGCCGCTGGCCTTGCCTTTCTCGATGAGACGATGCAAACGTTCGCCGTAGCGCTGAATCAAGGTATGCACCATTCGCTTCGATGGCGTTGATTCAGCACGCTGAAGCTCACCAAATATCATTCTTGGCACGCCGGGGTGCTCAGTAACGAATTCGATATGACTCATGAACATTGCCTCCATGGCTGCCAAGGGCGACGCGATTCCTTGTGCGGACCGATCAATTTTGGCTAATAGGTGCTCTGCAACCCACTCCATGACCGCCTGCCAAATGGCTTCCTTGTTCGGGAAGTGCCGAAACAGCGCACCCTGGGTCAAGTTCATGTGTTTAGCGATAGCCGCAGTGGTTATTTCGCTTGGGTTTTGTGAACCGGCAAGCGCCACGACGGACTCGACAGTTACGGCACGGCGTTCATCGGCCGGCAGATGCTTTGGATGGGTGTTCACGAGCACTCCTGATAAGGTAGTAATTGATTACTAGCTTACCACGAGAAGCAACTCATGCAAGGGAAAACCCGACGCACTCGTCAATATCGAGGGTCTGCAATGGGCTTAACGTGCTGTATTTTCCGTTTTCCGGGACGTCCCCAGATAGGGCGCCGCCCTTCGCCGTCCGCGTGCACGGAAGCGCGACTGGCCTGCCTGGCCGTGAGCCTCGGGATACCCACGTCATTGCCTCGTCGCGCACCTAGCCTATCCGTGTGTAGATGCGTCCGTCATCGACTTTCTTGACAAAATGCGTCGATCAGCCAGTGGCGCCAGCCCTGACGCCGCTGGTCGACTTCTTTACCCATGTCGCCCTGGCTAAAAGCGAAATGAAACGCCAACGTCGAGCGAACGTCCGGGCGCGGGCAAAGTCTCCAGCGTGCCGGCTCTGTTCGCTGCGAGACCGCTCAGGTAGACGCCGCCAAGCGGATCGCTGTACTGCCTGTCCAGCAGGTTGCTCACCCCGGTAGTGAACAGCAGACCATTCTTCACCTGATATGCGGCGCGTGCGTTCAGCAGTGCATAGCCTGCCGTCGCGGGCTCAAGCCGCCGAGTATCGACCCGATCCTTGCACGCCACGACTTTGAGCTCCACCTGAATGTTCCATTGCGCGCTGCGCTGTTCGATGGCGAGCGTCATGTTGGGCGGCATCATCCGGTAAAGGTATCCACCGTCGGCGCGCTTGCCAAGGGTAAGCGAGGTGTTGCCGATGAAGCTCAGATCGCCCACCGCCGTCCGGTTGGCAAGCGGCGCTTTCCACGACAGGTTGGCGCCGTACAAACGCGCATCGTGGTTGGCGAATTGCAGCAGTGCACCTTTGGCTTTCATTGCCATGTAAGGATTAAAGCTGCCCAGCACGTCAACGTCGATGTAGTCAGGCACGCGGTTGTAGTAAGGAGCGATCTTGACGAACCAGCTGTCGCGTTCGATGCCGTGCCAGTGGAATGTGGCGCTGAGACTGTCCGCAACTTCCGGCTTCAATTCCACGTTGCCAACATACCCATTGCCATCGCCAAACCAGTTCGTCATCGTCATCGCCATTACACCACGGCCCCAGGCGAAGCGTTCGTACAAGTTGGGCGAACGGGTCTTGCGTCCGAATCCAAATTCAGCGTCGAAACCGGCGTGAGGCTGATAGCGAGCGGTCGCCGTCAGGTCGAGGTTCGAATCGCTTTTCTGCCTTGCGCGCGCGTTGAAAGCGGTGGCCGCCGCCGCATCGGCGGCATTCATCATTCCGGTCGAATAAGCCTGCACCGGTCCCGCATCGGAACGCACGCGCTCGTGGCGCGCGCCCAACAGGGTAATCCATTCGGCGCCATGATGATGGACAATCTCGCCGTAGAACGCCAGCCTGGTGCGGTGGCCGTCCGTGATGTTGACGTAGGTTTGTGGCCCCATCATCATTGAGCCGGCAACGGCAGGCCAATAATCCTGCAGCTCGAAACCATGGTATTCATGCCCGATTCGCACCAGAGCGTCGTCGTCCAGCGCAATGGTGGCGCGCGCCGTGTAACCAACGTTCTCCCCTTCGGTAATCATCGGCATCGTGCCCTTGCGCTCCGGCGTGAAGAATCCCATCTCGTGGCCCGTTCGCTGCCAGTAGGCCGACAGGTCGAGCTCGCCCCAACCGAGCTGCCCAAGGTAGGTCAGTGTTGCATGTTCGGCCGAGTTGTCCGTCATGTCCATGTACTGGTTCGGAAAGGCCTGGTAGGGAATATGCTGGGTTCAGGCGCGCAGAGTCACCCGATGCTCTTTCAAGCGGTACCCCAGCGTGGCGCCGAAGTTGGTGCTGCTGTACATGCTGGCCAACACGGTCTTGCCGTTGCCATCACGGTAGCTGTGCGCTTTCGCTTTTGCCGCATCGAAGGAAACGCTGAAATTCTCGCTTGCGACCGAGCCGCTCGCGCCCAACGATACCGTGTGGTTGACGCTGCGGGTGGTGAGCGAAACGCTGCCATCGGTGCGCAAACCGGTGCCCGGCTTGGCAAAAACCGGGGCCGCCGTCGATATGTTGATGGTGCCGCCGATGTTGTCGCCGCCATTGCTGACCGGCGTGATCCCTGCGGTCAGTTCGATCGACTGAACTTGCTTCGGGTCAATGTAGGACATTTGGCGGGTTCATGTGGTTGGCGCAGGCGGAGGTCACTTCCATCGCGCCGATACGAATCTTGAGCCGGTCATCGCCCAGGCCGTTGACCATCGGCAGTCCCGACACGCCGCCGCTCGCGGCGACGGTAAATCCGGGCGTGGACGACAGCAGGCCCGCGCTGTCGCTGCTCGCTTCCATGCGGTAGGGGTAGCTCTCGAGCAATTTCGCGGAGATGACGACGGTAGGAATCGGGGCTGCGGGCGTATTGTGCTCGGCGAGCACGGGGGCAGAACTACCAGATGCCAAGAGGATAGCGAGGGAGATGCGGGAACGTTTCATAATTACCTTTGAGAACATCGAATGTTGTTGTTCATTAGTTCTTAATCAATTGTCGTGCGCCTGCCATGCATGATTCAATGATTTAGATCAACTATAGAAAATGGACCGATGCTCCTGCGCCGACCCGCAGCCTGGGCGAGCGAGTTGAAAAAGCGCGCGCGTGCCTGACCGAACCGGCCCGCTGGGCGGGCGTTTGTCGGGCCATCCACAATATCTAATTGGGGACTGCAGGAGCGAGGTGGGCGACGTGGGTCTCGAAAGAGCATGGCTGATCGCGTCGCCGGGCAGTGCGCTTCAGGTCAAGCCAACGGCGACGGGATCAGACGGATGCGGGCGGCGCGCGCGATTGCGCGACAGTCCAGATGGCGAGGGGATGTGGCGCCTGGAAGAAAAGGAAGGGATGAGTGTCTTGCGTTTCGATCAACGGGAGGATGAAGCCTGCATTGGGCGGCAAGGCAAACGACCCGGCGTGCGTGGCACAGAACGGACAATGTTCGAGGTGAATTGAATCCTGCGTGGCCGGATCGGCAATTCCGCCCTGGTCAAGGCTTACCTTGACGAACTTCGTGCCGCCAACGCTGCAAATCTCGGACCAGGTTCCGCCCCGCGACATCGACAAGGCATGGGAAACCGACGGCGCAAGCGCGGCGACCAGCATCGCAAAACATGCGATCCAGGCGGCGAAGCGGTGCGTGATTCGTCTCATTTCCATGCGGAAATTATATCAGTGGGAACGGTATTCCGTAAGTTGAAAGAACCAAAGCTTGCGGCTGCCCGGATTGCGCCTCTCATGCACGCTCCTCGAATCAACTGTGATGTAAGTCTGCATCACACCGATCATGATTGCAATCATGAGCGTTCGCGAGGGGAGCGCTTGGCTTCCCATCAGGCGCCGTCCGGCCCCGGTCCGCCCGCTCCACCGGGCCCCATGCCGCGACCCATGCCACCCGCTCCGCGGCCAGGCCCACGCTGGCGCGAGCTCTCCTCCGGCGCGCGCGCGGCCGGTCCGCCGAAGCGGTACGACAAGCCGACATACAGGATGCGGCCGTCGAAGCGCCGCGTGCTGATCTCGCGCAGCGTCGCGCTGTCGACCACGGTTGCCATCTTGTTGGTGTCGAACAGGTCGGTGACGTTCGCCACCAGCGTCAGCTGCGGTGTCAGCACGTGGCGCACCGACAGGTTCATGGTCGAACTGGGCGAACGGTAGCCCTGGCCCGACAGCGTCTTGCCCTGCATTTGCAGCGCCAGCTGGAGCGACGTGGCGGCGTCGTACTGGTAGTTCAGACGGGCGCGCGCGCTCAGCGAATTGGCTGTGCGGGTGCGCAGGACGCCCAGGCTGTCCTGCGACGTCAGCTCGTTGCGCGCCAGGTTGCCGTTGGCGTTGATGGTCAACGTCGGCGTCACCTTGCCGCTGACCGTAAATTCGAGCCCGCCGGCGCGGCTGCCGGCGCCGTTTGCGCGCGTCGTCAACAGCACGTTATCGTCGAGGAAGTAGCGGTAGTCGACGATGGCGTCGGTATCGCGCCGAACGTACCCGCGCAGATTGGTCTCGAGGCCGGCCATGCGCGTCTCGTAGCCAAGCTCGAACGAATCGGTCCGGGTGGGTTTGAGGTTCGGATTGCCGGAAAAGACGTTAAGGTCATCGCGGTAGATCACCGCCGGATTGAGGTCGGTGGCGCTGGGCCGGCGCAGGCGGTGCGCGTAGCTGAAGCGCAGGTTGCTGTCGTCGCTGACCTTGTAGGTAGCGAAAAAGCTCGGCATCAGATTGGTGTAGCTGTTCCTGGCGGCGGCGCTGCCCAGGCGCTGGTGAATATCGAGATCGGTGTACTCGGCGCGCAGCCCGGCCTGGGCGCCCCAGCGCTCGTTGATGCGGGTCTGCCAGGAGCCGAACAGCGCCGCGGTGTCTTCCTCCAGTTCGTACTCGCTGCTGCGCCGCGGATTGTCGATGCCCACTCCTCCGATGAAGTCGGTGTAGACGGTCTGGCTGCTGCTGCGGTTACGCGCCAGCTTGTAGCCGAATTTGGCCGCGCCGCCGGCCAGCGGCCGGTCGTAGTCGCCGGTGAAATCGACGATGCGGTTGCTCATGTCGTTGTGCTGGCGCGCCTGGGTGTTGACCATGCCGGGGCCGAAGATGGCGTAGGTGTTGGCGTACTCGCTGTCGCCGACGTTGGTCGCGGACGACACGCGCACGTCGAACTTGAGCGTCTCGCCAGGCAGCGCTCCCTTGTGGTCGTAGCGCGCGCCCCAGCTGGCGTTGCGGCTGTCGCCTTCGCGCGCGGTGACGCGCTCGTAGTCGGACAGCGGCACGCCGCCGATGCCGTCGAAGATGTAGCGGTCGCGCCCTTGCTGGGCGTTGCTGCGGCCGTTGAACGAGGCGGTGGTGCTGACGCTGTCGTTGGCGCCGATGTTATAGCTGACGGTGCCGTTCACGCCGACCGAGTCGTTCAAGCCGGCGCCGACCGATTGCTGGGTGCTGTGCACCATGGCGCCGCTGACGCGGTCGAGGCGATCGCGGCTGGCCGTGCCGGTGGAGTTGCGGCCGTCGTGGCGCACGTTGATGCCGCCCTGGTAGCCCCAGGCGCCTTCGTTGTAGGTGCCAGAGACGGCGCTGTTGTAGCGGCCGGCCGAACCGAGGTTGGCGTTGGCCACGCCGGCGCCGCCCGGCTTGCGGTTGCGCCGCATGACCATGTTGAGGATCGGCCCGCCGCCGCCTTCGTTACCGAACTGTGCGCCCGGATTGTTGATCACCTCGACCGACTCGATGTCGTCGGCCGCCATCGCCTGCAGGCCGGCGCCGCGGTTATCGCCCTGCAGCATGGCCGACGGTTTGCCGTCGACCAGGATCTGCACATTGCTGCTGCCGCGCAGCGTGACGCTGCCGTCCGGATCGACCGCCACCGACGGCACATTGTTCAGCGCGTCGGCGGCGGTGCCGTTGCTGCTCGAGGCGTCCGAGCGCACGTCGTAGACCTGGCGGTCGATGCGGTTGGTGGGACGCTCGCCGGCGACCGTCACCGATGGCAGCACCTGGGCCGGCGCGGTCGCCGGCGCCTTGGCGGGCGCGGTGGCGGCGTCCTGCGCAAAGGCGTCGGCGTGAAGGAGGGCGGCGCCGCTAAGGCAGATGGTCAGGAACGAATTGTGCATGGATCGAGTGGTCAGGTAAGGCGCGCTGGTTGGCAAAACAGGATGTCAGGCGCGAAGCCTAGCGCACTCCGGCCGCATTCAAGGCGCGGCCTTACCAAACCTTACACGAACGTACATGATTTGCCACAGTCGATACATTAGGAAACATAGCCGCAGATCCGCCGCGGTGCGCCGCGATAGCGCCGCAGCACCGCCAGGCGCGCGGCGCGCTTGCGCCACCAGATGATCACGCCGGTCACGCTGAGCATGGCGACGATGATGCCCATGAATGAGATCAGGATGCGCCCCGGCAGGCCGAGGATGCGCCCCGAATGCAGCGGGAACTGCGCCTGCACGAAGATATCGGCGGCGGTGCCCTTCCACGGCCGGCGCTCGCCCAGCACGCGGCCGTCGCCATCGTAATACAGGTAGGCCGGGCCGACGCCGCCGGCGCCATGGTCGTCGCCCGGCTTGAAGAAGCTGATGCCGTAGACGCCGAATTCGGGCGAATAGAACACGCCGCCGGCCGGCTCGCTCCAGCCGCGCCGGCCCGATTCGGCACTGGCGGCGCCGATGATCTGCGCATACGACAGGCGCGGCTCGATCGGGTGCTGGCTATCCTTCGGCACGATGGTGTCGAATGGCGACGGCGTGACTTTGGAGACGGTCTTGAGCAGCGGGTAAAACACTTCGCTGTACAGGTTGAGCGAAAACGCGGTGAAGGCGAGGATCAACAGCAGGCCCCAGGTCCACAGGCTGAAGGCGCGGTGCAGATCGAAATTGAGCCTGGCGCCGCCGGCGCGCCAGCGCACCAGGAAGGCCGGCTTCCAGCGTTGCCACCAGGTGCGCCTGGCGCTGGCGGGTGACGATGGCGCCGGCGGCTCGCCCTTGCGGCGCACCGGCAAGGTCAGGTAAAAGCCGACGAAGCTGTCGATCGTCCAGATCACCGCGATGGCGCCCATCAGCCACACGCCCCATCGGTCGATGCCCCACATCGCGGGGATATGCAAGGTGTAGTGCAGCTTGTAGAGGAAGGAGACGAAGGTGGCGCGGGTGATCGGCCACACCGCGCCCCACTCGCGCCGACCCAGTTCGGCCCCGGTGACCGGATCGACGAACAGCTGGTTGAAGCCAGGTTCGTGCAGCTTGCCGGTTACGGCGTCGATCTTTGCGCCGATGCCGAAGGCGACCGAGCGGCCAGGCGTCACGTGCAGCGGCAGGTAGGTGACGCGCAGATGCGGATACTTCGCCTCGAGCTGCTGCGACAGCGCCAGCGGCGATTGCGCCGCGCCGCGGCCGGGCGCTTGCATCAGCTTCGCATTGAGCAGGTCGTCGAGCTCGTGGTCCCAGGAGATGACGGCGCCGGTCACGCCGCTGACGAACAGGAAGGCGGCGGTGACGAGGCCCGCGTAACGGTGGATCGAGGTCCAGAATGTGCGCACGGTGGCCTCAGAAACGGTATTTCAAGGTCAGCGATGCGCTGCGTGGCGCCGCATGGGTGATCGCGCCGTAGGCGGCGAACATGCCGAAGTGCCGCTTGTCGAGTGCATTGCTGATGTTCAGCTGGGCCGACAACTGGCGGCTGATGTCGTAGCGCGCCATCAGGTTGACCAACGCGAACGAATCCTGCTCGATCAGGCCATTGCTGCCGGCCGGCGCCAGCGGATCGAGCGTGTACGTGCGGCCTTCCCAGTTCACGCCGGCCCCAAAAGTGAGCGCGCTCCAAGCGCCCGGCAGCTGGTAGGACGTGAAGGTGCGCAGCAGTTTGCGCGGGTAGACGCTGTTGACGTCCGCGCCGGCGGCATCGCGGGCGCGGAACTGCGAATAGCCGGCGCTGACGTTCCAGCCGCGCGCCAGTGCGCCCGACACTTCCATCTCGAAGCCTTCGCTGCGGGCGCCGGCGGCGGCGCGGTAGTACGTCTCCGGCAGCAGCGCGCCGGCGCCGTCGCGGTCGACCAGGCCGGCTTCCTGGCCCAGCTTGTCCTGCCGGATCTGGAACAGTGCAAACGACGTGTTCACGCGACCGCCCAGGTATTCGCCCTTGATGCCCGCCTCGTAGCTCTTGCCCTTGACCGGATCGAGCAGGTTGCCGGCGAAGTCCTTGAGATTTTGCGGCTGGAAGATGTCGGTGTAGCTGGCATACACCGAATAGGTGTCGCCGAGGTCGTAGACGATGCCGGCGTAGGGCGTCAGTTCGTCCTCGTGCTCGATGGCGTAGGCCGGCGTGTACAGGCCGCGGCCGGCTTTTTCATAGCTGGTCGCGCGCGCGCCAAGCACCACCTTGAGGGCGTCGGTCACGCTCAGGCGCGTCATGCCGTACCAGCCCTGCTGGCGCGTTTCGGCGCTTTCATAAAAACTCGGCGCGCCCCACGCCGGCTGCGGATAGGCGTTGCCGTTCCAGGTGTTGAAATTACCCACGCCGGAATCGCGGCTGCCGAAATCGGCGGCTCGGCTGTCGGACCGGAATTCCTGCTTCATGTTCAGGTAGCCGAACGCCGCCTCGTGCTGGCGTCCGAACAGCGCGAACGGGCCGCTGGCGTGCAGGCCCACATCGTCTTGTTTGGTGCGGGTGGCGTACGAGCCGGAGAAGGCGGACATGCCCTCGCCGGTTAAGCGGTCAGGCACGCCGGACAGGTAGAGCAGGTAAGAATCGGACGAGCGGTCGCCATGGCTGGCGTTGGCGCGCAGCTTCCAGCCATTGCCGAACCGGTGTTCGAGATTGACGAATGCGCTGTCGTAGTCGGTCGGCCAGCGGGTCCAGCCGGCGGCGCTGGTTTTCGACGCGTCCCAGTTGGTTTTGGTGCCGTCGGTGTACCAGTAGGGCAGGCCGCCCCACATCGGCCCGGTGGGGCTGGTCTGCTGGTGGCTGATGCCGGCCGCTAGCCAAGTGCTCGCACCCAGATCGGCTTCGATCGTGGCGTAGAACGTCTTGCTGCGGTTCGACGCCAGGTCGACCCAGCTGTCGCTGCGGTCGGCTTCGGCGGTGACGCGGCCGCGCACCGTGCCGGCCTGGTTGAGCGGGCTTGATAGGTCGATCAGGGCGCGGCGCTGGTTCCAGCTGCCGACCGATACTTCGACCGAACCGGTCAATTGCTTGGCGCTGGCGCGCTTTCGCATCAGGTTGATGGCGGCCGACGGATTGCCGGCGCCGGTCATCAGGCCGGTGGCGCCGCGCACTACTTCCACGCGGTCGTAGATGGCCAGGCTGCCGGCCACTTCGCCCGCGCTCCAGGCCTGGTCCCAGGTGCTGGCAATGCCGTCGATCTGCAAATTGGTGATGTCGAAGCCGCGGGCAGTAAAGCCGGCGCGGTTGGTTTCGTACTGGTTGACCGACACGCCGGTGACGTTGTTGACGACGTCGGTGACCGACAGCAGCGCCTGGTCCTCGATGCGTTGCTGGGTGATGACTGAAACCGATTGCGGCGTGTCGCGCAGCGACATCGACAGCGGCGTGGCGGTGCGCGCCCGCCCGCTGGTGTACGAACCGGTGCCGTCGGTGGTCTCGCCAAGTCGGTGGCCGCTGATCTCGACCTTTGGCAGCACTTGCGGCTTCGGCTCGGCAATGTCGGCTTCAGCGGCGAGCGATGCTGCGCAGGGCAAGGTGAGGGCGACGCAAACGGCCAGGCGGTCGAGGCGAAGGTGACGGCGGGGGTGGGCATAGAGGTTCATGAATTTTCCATCGCAAAAATTGGGGCGAACGGGCGCGATTTGCCGACCACAGGAATGTGGGCAAATTCGCCAGTGACGAGGTTTGATAACCGAAATGATAATCATTCTCATTTAGGATGTCAATGCCGCGATGGCCGTAAATTGCGGGGAGCTGTCCGATCAAAGGTCGGGTAGTCGGTGGGCGTTCTGCCCGACGTCGGCGCTAAATGCTGCGTCTCAGACGCCGATGCTCTGATAAATGAGCTGCGCGCCGGTGACCAAAAGGCCGCCTTGGGCGATGCGATAGAACCACACCGTATTGATCCGGTCCTGCAGCCATAACCCCATCCAGACGCCGATCGGCACCAGTGGCGCCAGCACCAGCGAAGTGATGAGGTTGGCGGCGGAAAACTGGCCGAGCCAGGCGTACGGCACAAGCTTGACCGCGTTGACGACCATGAAGAACACGCTGATGGTTGCGACGTAACTGGTCTTGTCGAGCCGTTGCGGCAACAGGTACACCATCACCGGCGGGCCGCCGGCATGCGCGAGAAAGCTGGTCAGGCCCGATACGGCGGACCAGAAAGTGCCCTTGAGGGCGGACCTGGTGGCCGGCTGTTGCTGAGCACTGAAGCCGAACCAGGCATTCAAGGGGAAGGCCACCGCAATGCAGCCGATCAGGATGCGGATCGCATTTTCGGACAGGACGCCAAAGGTCAATGTGCCGAGCGCGATACCGAGCAGGGCGCCTGGAATCATGATCTTGAGGTTTTCCTTGTCCCACTTGCCGTAGTAAACCCGCACGCCCACCAGGTCCATGAAACACAACACCGGCAACAGGATCGCCGCGGCGTGCACCGGCGAGATCGTTAGTGCCATCAGCGGCACCCCGATGCCGCCCAGAGCGCTGCCGAATCCACCCTTGGAAATGCCCGTCAACAGAACGGCGGGAATCGCGGCTGCGTAAAAAAGCGGATCGACGATCATGCATGGCCTTCGACGGCGGGTCGCGCCGCCACGCTTGCAGTGTCACTGCGTCTGCATTGTAATGTTCAGGAGAACGGACAGCACCTTGGTGGTAGCATTTACCGGTTCGCGAAACCGGAGACAACTGCCATGTTCAATCCTTCAGATCATCCCCACCGCCGCCGCAACCCGCTCACCGGCGACTGGGTGCTCGTGTCGCCACACCGCGCCAAGCGTCCCTGGCAAGGCCAGCAGGAAGCGGTCGACCACGCGCTCAGGCCGGCGCACGATCCAGCTTGCTATCTGTGCGCCGGCAACACGCGCGTCAACGGCGAACGCAACCCGCAGTATGACGGCACGTATGTGTTCTCGAACGACTTCGCCGCGCTGCTGCCCGACACCCCCGAGGCGGCGCCAGCCAGCGATCCGCTGTTCCAGAGCATGAGCGCGCGCGGCGTCAGCCGCGTTATCTGCTTCTCGCCGGATCACAGCAAGTCGCTGCCGCAACTTGCACTGCCGGCCATCAGGCAGGTGATCGATACCTGGTGCGAACAATCGGCCGAGCTGGGCGCGACCTATCGCTGGGTCCAGGTGTTCGAGAACAAGGGCGCCGTGATGGGATGTTCGAACCCCCATCCGCACGGGCAGATCTGGGCCTCGAGCTTCGTGCCCGACCTGCCTGGCACCGAAGACGTGCAACAGCGCGCTTATTTTGCCGAGTATGGGCGAGCTTTGCTGCTCGACGTGGTAGAGCGCGAGGCGGCGGCGCGGGAACGCGTCGTCGTCGACACCGAATACTGGCTCGCCGTGGTGCCGTACTGGGCCAGCTGGCCATTCGAGACATTGCTGCTGCCGAAATTCCCGGTGCGGCGCCTCGAAGACCTGGACGATGCGCAACGCCTTGATCTGGCGCTCGCGCTCAAGCGCCTCACCACGCGCTACGACAACCTGTTCCAGACCTCGTTCCCGTATTCGATGGGTTGGCACGGCGCCCCTTATTTGTCCGCGGACGCCGTGCCGTGGCAACTGCACGCGCATTTTTTTCCGCCGCTGCTGCGCTCAGCGTCGGTGCGCAAGTTCATGGTCGGGTTCGAGATGCTCGCCGAAAGCCAGCGCGACCTGACGCCGGAACAGGCAGCGGCCCAATTGCGTGCGGTCTCCGCCGACCAGCTTTACCTCGATGCCGACAGTTCTCCGTGAGATCGTCGAATAGCAGATCCGTGGCGGCGCGCGTCGCTGCCGCACAGGGCGCTTGACATTGTGCTGAACCGGGCCCGATTGGGTCCGGCCTGCCGCTTCTTTTCCTTTATGGCTGGTAGACGATGGCTCCCGACACTACCGAGCCGGTGTTGCCCGGACCGGCACGCAGGTTGTCGTAGTCGACCACCTCGGCCCTGGTCACAAGTGCTTGGGTGCAGTGAGCGGCGCCGCATCACTGACCAGCTGTCCACTGCGCAGAGTAACTACCCGCGCGGCACTGGCAATAGTTTCGGGCCGGTGCGCCACGATGATGCGCGTGGTGCCTAGTGCGGCGACGTTGGCGTTGACGGCTTGCTCCAGCGCGACGTCGAGCGCGCTGGTCGCTTCGTCCATGACCAGCACCTTGGGGCGCTTGTACAGCGCGCGGGCCAGCAGCACGCGCTGCTTTTGACCGCCCGACAAGCTGTTGCCCATGTCGCCTACCAGCGTTTCATAGCCCATCGGCATGGCAGTGATGGCGTCATGCACCATCGCCAGTCGGGCGCAGCGGTCGCGCCATTGCGGGTCTGGCTGATGCTGAAAAAAGGTGATGTTCTCGGCCATCGAACCAGAGAGAAGGACGTCGTCCTGCATCACCGCTGCGAGCATGGTTCGGTAAGTGCGCAGCCCCAGTTGGTCGAGCGGCACACCGCCGTAAAAGATGCGGCCTTCAGTAGGGATCAGGGTGCCCAGGATTAGCTTGACCAGAGTGGTCTTCCCGCACCCGGAAGGTCCGGTGACGGCCACCGATTCGCCTGGTTCGATAGTCAGGTTCACATGGCGCAGCACGAACGGCTCGGCGTCGCTGTACCGAAAGCCGACGTCGACTAACTCAATGCGCGCTTCCAGCGCGCCGATGTCGCGCACGGCGGCCGCTTCCGGTTCGGCCGGCGCCAACACGATGTCGGCCAAGCGCTCAGTGTGAAGCGACAGCATCCGGTACTCGATCCAAAGACCGATCAGCGACGAGGCGCGCGCGCCAAACTGGCCGCTGTATGCGGTGAAGGCGAGCAGCATTCCGACCGTGAACGCGCCATCGAGCACCATGCCGATTCCGAGCCAGAGCACCAGCGCGCCAGACACGGCACCGATCAACTGGTTAATGTTGCCAAACCACAGGCCCATGAGTTGCGTGCGCATGCCGCGGTTGATGGAGTCGGTGCGCATGCTCATCCAGCGTGCACGCCTGTCAAGCTCGCACCCGAACAGCTTGATCGGCCCGATGGCCCGGATCGTCTCCAGAAAACACGACTGCTCGCGCGCGTCGAGGACCAGCGCTTCCTGGCTCGCTTCGCGCAGCGGCCGGTACGACACCGCCCGCACCAGCCCGTACAGCGCCACCGTGGCAATGACGATGGTGCCCAGCACGACGTTGTAGGTCATCATCATGGCGCAGGTGGCGAGAGCCATGATGCCGTCCAGCACGCCGCTGATGGCGCTTGTGGTCAGCATGTTCTGGATCTGCCCGACCGAGCCGAACCGCGACAAGACATCACCAAGCTGGCGTTTCTCGAACCAGCTCATCGGCAAGTGCAGCATGTGGTTCAGTACGTTGCCGACCCAGTGCAGGCTCAGGTGTGCGGACAGGCGCGTGATGATCCAGCCGCGCGCTTGCGAGAGCAAGGTCTGAACGCCGATCAGCAGCAGCAAACCGAAAACGAGCGCGTTGAGCATTGCGCGGTCGCCCGAGACGATGACCTCGTCGAACATATGCTGGTTGACGATCGGCATGGCCAAAGCCAGCGCTTCGAGTGCTGCCGCGATGCCGAAGATGATCGCCAGGTTCTTGCGCCAGCCGGTGACTTTGCCGATCAGCGCGCCGAGCGACACATGGCGGCGCTCGTCGACAGACTGGAACTCGGGCATCGGTTCGAGTTCAAGCACGTTACCGGTGAATTCGCGGCTGATTTCATCGCGTGTCAGGTGGCGCACACCCAACGCCGGATCGTGGATGACCGCGCCCTTGTCGTCGGCCTTGTACAGCACGACGAAGTGGTGCATGCCCCAATGCAGGATGCACGGCATTTGCAGTTCAGTCAGGTTGTCCAGGTCGTCAATGTGGACGGGCTGGCTACTGAGCTTGAGGCGGGCGGCGAACTCCATCAGGGTGGTGAAGTTGGCGCCATTAAGCGAAAGAGAAAACCGGCCGCGCAGTGCCGCCAAGTCGGTACGGTGGCCGTGGTAGGAAGCGACCATGGCAAGGCAAGCCAGGCCGCACTCGGCAACCTCGTTCTGGAGTATCAGCGGCAAGCGCCTGGTGCCGCCGAGATGGAGCAAGTCGGTGTAGCTTTCGCGCCAGTCGGCGGCGCTGGAGGTTGATTTCATCGTTGCTTGCTCCCGAGATGGCGCGCCGTAGATCGTGCCGGCACGTAGTGCGAAACGAACCCGTCACGCCTTGCGGTTGCGCTCGTCGGGCAGCAGCATTTCGGCACGCAGCCCGTACAGTACGGCCATTGGCCCATCCAATACCAGTTCATGGCCGTGCACCAGCAGTTCGACGTCCTGTTCGCCCCATTGCAACCACCGGGGATACTTATGACGGTAACGAAAGCTTCCTTGCGGCATCGGCTGCTCGCTCCGCACATAACCTAACTTGAGCAGTCGCGCTTGCAGGTCAGTGACGGCATGGCACGCGTCGTCTTGCGTAGCCATTACTAGTCGGGCCGGCAGAAGAAATTGAGCGCCGCTAAGGAGGATTAAGGGAGCAGCGAGGAGAACCGGCGCCAGCGACGGCGATGGATTGAGGGCATAGACGGCCGCGAGCATGATGCACACTTCTGCCGCCAGCAGGGCGAGTGTTTGCAACTGGGTACGCCGCGACCGGAACGGCCAGAGGTATCGCCACCAGGCGTGTGTGCGCTCAAGTTCCGAAATGCTCATGCCTGGAAGAGTGGTCTGTTGCATGGCAAAGGCGTCCCTATGCCTTGAGGAAGGCGTAGTCGTCGCGCCGCAGCAATTGCGCGCGGAGCAAATGCAGTATGAGGATCGGTGCAGTCAGCACAATCTCATGGTCGCGCACCTCAAGTTTAAGGTTATCCTGCGAGTAACAGATCAGCCAGCGTGGCAGCTTGCCGCGGTAAAGATAGCTGCCGTGCAGAACCGGCTGGTCACTCGCCACAAAGCTGTTTTTGACTAGCAGGGCCTGCAGGTCGGCGAGGTGATGGCGCGCCTCGCTGCGGGTGGACAGCGTTAAACGCGCCGGCAGCCCCGCATAGGCGCTGCAAAGCAGGCCACTGAAGGCCCCGCCGATCATCACTACCAGCATATTCGCCGGCGCGAGCGAATATTTGACCGCACCAATTATCGCGATTCCGAATGCCTGCCAGACGAGCGCCGACCGCAGAGCGCGCCACGTCTGGAATGGCAAAAAATAAAGCCGCCGGGCGTGCGCGTGGTGGACTTGTGAAACGGTAACGCCAATAAACGTAGTTTTGTCCATGTCTAGATTTCCTCAAGAAGGATCACCCGGCGCCATGTCGTTCGCCGCAACGCCGGGTGATTGACAGCATTAAGGGACGGCCCGCCGCACCCGACCGCCATACCTTTGTTCGTTGGCAGCGTATTGAAGTAGCTTGGTGGTGCCGTCGATGGCCAGCGCGCCAGCCGCTCCACCAGCCAAGCCCGCAACTGGGATAGCAATGCCCGTGCCCACACCTGTACTAGCCAATCCGAGACCTACAGCTGCCATGGTGAAACCACCGACAGCGGTGCCTGCCATGCCGATAAGGAAGTTATCAAAGCCGCTGAGAGGGGCATTGCCTGGCAGCCCGATCGTCACAGTGACCATCGGCCCGCCCGCATACCCGATCCCCGCAGAGGCCATTGCCATGTCGCCGCCGGAGAACCCGCCCCCATTGCCGCCGGCGGCCAGCACCATGCCCGGGTCGCCGCCAGCAATGCGCGAACACTGGCCGGTTGTGAGCCGGGTGATACCAGTACGAATTGTCTTCATGCAGAACTCCTTGCTCTCACATCGAAAAAATAGCGGGCGCTATCAGAGTGCCCGCCCCTTCGCGGCGCCGATCAGTGGCTCAAACAGCCATTCAAACAGCCTCCTGCGATCCTGGAGGATGGCGGCGTCCAGCCGCATTCCCGCTTCTACTGGTCTTGTCTTACCGTCCATGTGGACGGTCTGCGCCGCGAGCGTGACCGTCACCCGGTACATCGGGTCGGTACCCGGCGCAACATCGGTGGCCGGGCTGCGGTCCACCTGCGCCACCGTACCGGCTTGAAGGCCGCATTTTTGATAGGGGAAGGCGTCTATCCGCAGCCACACCTGCTGGCCCGGCGCGATCTGAGCCAGCGCCCGCGAAGGCACTAGCAGCACCGCCTCCATCTTGCTGCCCGCAGGCAGGACGGTGGCCAGCGGCGCTCCGGCCGCCACCGACTGTCCCGGCTTGTAGGCGATCGAGGTGCTGGTGCCGATAACGGGGGAGGTGACGCGCATGGTGAGGCGGCCGTCATGTTCGGCGATTTGCTGTTCCAACTCGGCGAGTGCCTGGCGCGATTCATTGCCAGCCAGCTTGAGCTGGCCGGCGTTGGCTGCAGCGTCCTGCCGCAACTGGGCCAAGGCGCGCGTGGCGGCAGACAAATTCATGGTCATGGCGTCGCGCTTGACCAGTTCGGCGTTCAGGTTGTTTTTGATCTGTTCGAGCTGCGCAGCCGCGATGAACCCTTGGCGACGCAGCTTCTCGTAGCGCTGGAGGTTGGCCCTGGCGCTGCGGATCTGGTCGTTCTGGATCGTGATGCTGCCGCTGTGGGTGACAGTGTCTGCTTCGACTATTCGCTGCTGTGTGGCGAGCGCCCCACCGCGTTCGGTAAGCTGCGCAAGATGCAAGTCGAGCCGTTGCCGCAGTTCGCCGCGGCGCGCGGCCAGCGCGGCGGTGATGCGCGCATCGACCGAGCGTTCACCGCTGACCTCAAACATTACCTGACCAGCCTTGACGGCTTCGCCATTACGCACATGCTGGGCGACGATCCGGCCAAGTTGCGGCGCAACCACGCGGATAGCGCCCGCACTCGGTTCGACCGTACCTGTCACATGCACCTTGCGGGTGTATTCGCAGCAGCCGAGGACAAGAGCAAGCGTGGCCAGCGTAACAGCGGCGGACAAGGCGGCCCGCTTGGCTAGCCTAGGGCACGGCAGCACAATAGTGCTGATGTGGCGCTGGCCGCGCGCTCGGAGCACTTCGTGGCGGATCGGTACGGAGTCATCATCGCGTGGAATGGCAATTCTCCCCAAAAAGCGCACATCCACTTTGCAAGATACGCACTCACGTGGCATGACCAAATAGTATGGCTAGCTCGCGCTGTTACGATTAAATTAATATAGAGAATAAAGGTATTCTTTCAGACATCACACCGGTTTCCGCAAGTCTGGTTAATTTGAGCTTCTGATCTGTACAGGTTGCCGCTTTCAAGGCATTCGGTAGCAGCGGGAAAATGATTCCCCTGGCCGTAGAAAACAGGACAGTGGGGCGATACACATTGACCAGTGAGCGACTCGCCAGATTTGATGACCGAAGCTGCGAGAGCCGTTTAAGGGCTGCGAACGCTTAAAGGGGGCAAGCCCGCTAAGCCGACCAACTTGGCTAGCTCGTTTATCGAATTGGGGAAGCTGCAGCCGGGGGCGGCAACGAAGAAGATGGGGGGCGATCAGTTTCGCGTCGGAAGGTGGGCACTGACCGCTTGGCCGTTACGTCTATGCCGAGGAGGCGCTCATATCGTGGCCGGGTCTGGTCGGCCGAGTCCGCGAGGCCGCCGTCGCCGCCGTGCTGAAGGTTCCCGTCGAGGGAGTAGCAGTAGTCGACGATGGTGTCTGTGTCGCGCCGAATCTGCGCGCGCAAATTTGGAACCCTACACGAATCTACTTTTTTCACACAGTCGAAACGTAGCCGCCGATCCGTTGCGGTGCGCCGCGGCGGCAGTCGCAGCACCACCAGGCGCCCTACTCGCGCCGGCCCAGTCGGCCGTGACCGCCCAATGACATGCTGCGCTCGGTCCAGGACCTCTACTTGTAGGCAGCCACGGCGGCGCGGCCCACCGCTGGATCGTCGGTGAAAAAGCCATCGATGCCGGCCTTCAGGTAAGCGTTGATCTCCGCCGCCGCATCGCCGCGTTGCGACAGGGATGCCACGTCAGGCCGGCGCATGCTCACCGGCAGGAACGGATTTTCCGGCCGCAATGTCCAGGTGTGCACTTTCAAGCCGGCTGCCCGGGCATCGGCCACGAAGCTGGTCGCCGCGCCCAGTTCATTGTTGGCGGTGCGCGCAATGATCACTTCCTTGTACGGCGACACCACGTCGGCATACAAGGCGATTTCCCGCAAGCCGGCCGGGGTCACCAGGTCGGCGTACGTGCGCGTGCTGCCCGACGCCACGAAGTCGTAAGGCGCATTGCGCGGCGCGCCGTTTGGCGCCGGCGGATTCTTCGGATTGTCGATCAGCTGCACGATGCGCATGTCGGTCAGGCTGCGCAATTCCTTCAGGTTGGCCACCTCGAACGACTGGAGGAAAACCGCCGCCGCCTTGCCGCGGTAGCCGCTCGCAACGAGCTGGTCGACCAGGCGCTTTTCCAGCGGCAGGCCGATCGACTTGAAGTAAGTGGGGTGCTTCGTCTCCGGATATATCCCGATGACCTTGCCGCGCGCAACGCTTTCCTTCTTCACCAGGTCGATCACTTCCTGCAGGGTCGGCACGTCGAACTGGCCGTCGTAGGCGGCGTTCGCGGGCCGGTTGGCGGGAATGCGTTCCTTCGCCCTCAGCGTCTTGAGTTCGGCCAGCGTGAAGTCTTCGGTAAACCAGCCGGTGACAGGGATGCCGTCGATGTTCTTGGTCGTTTTGCGCGCGGCGAACTGGCTGGCGGTGGACACGTTGGTGGTGCCGGTAATATCGTTCTCGTGGCGCGCGACCAGCACCCCGTCCCTGGTCGCAACCAGGTCGGGCTCGATGATATCGGCGCCGTCTTCGATGGCCTTGAGGTAAGCGGCCAGGGTGTGCTCCGGACGCAGCGCGGACGCACCGCGGTGCGCGGTGACGGCCTGCGACGGCGGCCAGGCCGCGCCCGGGTTTTGCAGGTCGACCGGCTCGCCGCCGCAGGCGCTCAGCAGCACGGAGGCGAGGACGGCCGCAAGGCTGGTGAGCGTGGGATGGGACGAAGACTGGGCGAGTAGGGCGTTATTCATGGTGGCTCCGTTCAGCGATTAGAAAGTTTGCATACGCTGAGAAGCCTAACAAGCGTTCGTTACCGTAGCGTGACGAGCGCGAGGGTTTGCGCGCCGACCCGTGAAAGCACCCGCCATGCCCCCTGCGTGTAAACTGCACGGCTATCATCAGACTTACTTTTTACTGCAAGGATATCAATGCTCATCAATTGCGTCGCCTACCAGGACGGCAAAAAACTATCCGATATCCCGGTCGTGGATATCAGCGAATTCATCATTTTGCCGAACGCCTTTGTGTGGGTTGCGCTTAAAAATGCCGAGCCGGCCGAACTGGCGGAAATGCAGCACGAGTTCGGCTTGCACGAGCTGGCGGTTGAAGATGCGCGCTCAGGACATCAACGTCCCAAGATCGAGGAGTACGGCGAATCGCTGTTCGTCGTCGTCCACTCGGTCGAGCTGACCGGCGGCGAACTGCGTATTGGCGAGGTCGATATTTTTGTCGGCGACACCTATGTCCTGTCGAACCGGAATAACTACGACCAGGGGTTTGCCGATGTCCGTGCGCGCTGCGAACGCGAGACCAAGCACCTGGAACTAGGCCCGGCGTTCGTCCTGTACGCCCTGATGGACGCGATCGTCGACCGGTATTTTCCTGTCGTCGACGCGCTCGAAGCGGAATTGTGGACAATCGAGGAAAAGATATTCTCCTCGCCCGCGCACCGGTCCACGCTTGAACAGCTCTATCAGCTCAAGCGCAAGGTGGTGCTGTTCAAAAACGCGGTGGCGCCGCTGATGGAAACCGTCGGCAAACTCGATGGTGGGCGTGTGCCGCGGGTGGTGGCCAACACGACCGAGTATTTCCGGGACGTCCATGACCACCTGCATCGGATCAACACCGCCATCGATTCGATCCGCGATACGATCAGTACCGCAATCCAGGTGAACCTGTCGATGATCAGCCTGGAGGACAACAACATCAACAAGCGCCTGGCTGCATGGGCAGCCATCTTCGCTGTCGCAACTGGCCTGGTCGGAGTGTGGGGCATGAATTTCGAACATATGCCCGAACTGAAATGGAAGTACGGCTATCTCGTTGCGGTGTCGGTTGTCGTGACCACCTGCGGCTATCTGTACTATCGCTTCAGGAAATCCGGCTGGCTGTGATCGGCTTGTCCGTTGTCGGTTGATCCGGGAACAGCGTCGATTTTCCCTGGTGGAGTTTCGAAGCGCCTCAATTGGCCAAACTGCGCGGTTAATGCCGTGCAGCCTCGCCTGGAGTCTGGACCGTTCGATGCATACTTTGCAAGGTCAAGTTCGCAAGGTTTGGCATCAAGCCATGCGGTCTTCGCTCTTAAATTAATCGAAAGGACATGTATGAATGCGCTCACCGTCAGTAAATCAGGCACTGCCTGGATACAACACATGCATGCCCACCGCAAGTCACCGGCTGCCAGCTGGAGCTCCAGTCCCAATGCCGCCTACTACGCGTCGCTCGATGAGAATGGTCCGAGCTCGACGTTGCCGCCAGGCCTGCCCAGCTCGTTAGTCGAATTGATGAAGTTGCGGCAAAGCGCCGCGGATGAGAACAATGGGCTGCTTGAAGAGCTGATCAGCAAGGAAATGGCGAGCGTCGCCTCCGGTCGTGGCATAGCGCCGACTGGCAACGTCATCAATGTAAAGGCGTCACCGCAGTGGCCATTGTGGCCTGACCAATCTACAATATGGTCAGGCCAAATAATACCAAGTCGGGCAGGTACATGCCTTTCAACGGCTGCGGACCAATCTTGATCGCCGGCGTGCCGGTGTTGGTATTGACGCCGCCGTCTTCGTCGCTGGGGTCAGGTCCGAAGTGGACCACGTTGTGGTTCTTGATGCCGAGCGGCTTGAGGGAGCTGACCTTGGCGGCGGCGATATCGACGACGGCGATCGCATTGTTTTCCTGCAGTGTGACATACGCCGTTTTGCCGTCGTCGCTAACGGCGATGTATTCCGGCTCGAGATCCTGGGCGGCGTTGGCGCCGGGACTGGCAATGCGAATGCCGGCAGTGCGCAGCGCTGCTTCCTGGCCGATGAACTGTTTGAAGTCGGCGGTGGCGACAGGCGGCGTGGCGCCGCGATTGACCGTGATGACGCTGACCGAGCCTTCCGGGTCGACCGAATCGGTCAGGCCGTAGCGGTTCGGCTCGCCTTCGTTGGCCACCAGCAGGGTTTTGCCGTCGGCGGTGAAGGTCACCATGTCGGGCAGGGCGCCGACGGTGGCGGTATTGAGCAGCTTCAGGTCGGCCGCGTTGTAGAAGGCGACCGCGCCGGCTGACGTTTTCACCTTCGCTTCGACCGCCAGGGCGACCAGGCCGTCATGCACTGCGACGCTGTTGATGCCGCCGCCAAACGCGGACACGTTGATGGTGCCGATCAGCTTCGGCGTGGCAGGATTGGCCAGGTCCAGCACGTCGACCGTGCCGTTGGCGCCGTTGACGACGAAAAGGGCGCTTGCTGCCAGCGTCGTAAGCGGAAATTTCAGCGGCGCCCAGCACGGCGCCATCGTAGGCGCCAATTTTTTTCAGCGCCAGCGATACCGGCGTGGGCGCGGCGGGAGCATCCTCGCCGCCGCACGCCGTCAGCACGCAGGCCGTGAGTACGAAGGACAGCAAATGGCATGGGCTGCGAGTGAACATGATGACCGTATCTTGATTGAAACGTCCAGTATGGTCGCCGTGCAAGACCGGCATATGACACGGCGCGCACCGCAGCTGGCGGCACGCCGGGGTCGACCGCTGCGCCGTCAGGCAAGGTAGGAGCTGCCGCGCAGTTCCTGCTTCAGTTCCGTGGCGACCTGCTGGCGCAGTTTTTCCGACACGAAGGCGCCGATCTCGACTCTCACGCCGCGCGACTCGAGGTGGATCAGCTGGCGGCGCCGCGTCGGCACGGCGATCCTGGTCCAGCACGGATCGAGGTGGATGCGCTGCACCTGGCCGGCCTGCACCCGTTCGACCAGCAGGCAGCCGTCGCCGAGGGCGATATACTCATGATCGGTGGCGTGGCGGGCATAGTGCAGCAGGGCGAACCCCACGCCCGCTGTCTCGAGCACGGCGAAGACAAGCATGAACCACAGCCCGTACAGCGCGAACACCAGGCTCACGCCGAGCACGCCGGCACACAGCGAGCCGTACGCGAGCGCCGACTGGCGCGGCGACATGGAACAGTTGCGCTTCAGGTGCCATTCGCGCTTCATGGCTCGCTGAGGCCTACTTGACCACCGGCGGCGTTTCGAAGGTGTGGAACGCGGCAGGGCTGGGCACTGTCCACTCCAGCCCCTCGGCGCCGTCCCACGGTTTGGCGGCGGCCCTGGCGCCGCCGCGAATGTTGGGCAGCACGATGAAAAACAGGAAGTACGCCTGCGCCAGGCCGAACAGGAAGGCGCCAACGGACGTGAACGCATGGAAGTCGGTAAATTGCGTCGGGTAGTCGGCATAGCGGCGCGGCATGCCGGCCAGGCCGAGGAAGTGCATCGGGAAGAACGTCAGCCGCCAGCCGTGCGGGTGGTCGTGGCATGGACGTCGGCATGTGCGTCGCTGCGGACAAAGCCGTGCTCGCTGGAGCCTGGAATCGAACTCATGTGTCTCTCCGCGCGACTGGTGGAAGGGTGAACGGCGACTATAGCGGCGGGAGAAACGGGCACGATTGCGCTCCGGTGGCGCTTTGAGCGCGATCAAACTTTGACCGCATCCGACCAGAGCCAGGGATGGATGCGCTGGGCGGCTTGCCACACTGGCCATTGCGTAGCCACCGCGCCGATCGTTGTCTTGCAGACAATGCGGCAAATTTACCGGAACGGCAAATCACGAAGATCCAACTCAAGAAACTCAACGAGCGGGTCTGGTGATTACGGGCGCAGCCAGTGGTATCGGCCTGACGACGGCGCGGATGGCCGCGCAACGCGGCGCCGAAGCGCTCGACCAGCTGGCCGGCGATCACGCTTGACCAGATTCGCGCCGTAGCGGCGCTGCACGCGGAGTGATTGCGGCTGCCGCGTGGAACGGTGCAGCCGGGTCATTCTGATGTCCTGGACAGCCGGGCGACGACAAAACGAAACCTGTTGTATTCTCTACATCACGAATCTCTCCAGACTAGGTAAATCAATGAAGCGCTTCTTATTCTCGTTCGTCGCTCTGCTGGCGGCGGCCGGTGTCGCCAGTGCCCAGCAGTCCGGCGCTCCCACTGACGCTGCCGGTCCATCGCAGGGGCAAGGCGCACGCTGGGCGCTGGGCATCGGCACAGCCGTGTCGAGCAGCGTGTACGCAGGCGAAGACACGCGCGTTATCCCGCTGCCTTTGGTGAGCTATCAGGGCGAGCGCTTTTTCTGGCGTGGCATTAGCGGTGGCGCCCACTTGCTAAGGAGCGGCAGCCTTACAGTCGACGTTATCATCGCCGCACGCATGGACGGCATCGATCGAGACGATTTCGGCGCGGCAGAACTGGCCGCGCGCGGCATCGACCGGGCACGGCTCCAGGATCGCAAACGCGGACTGGACCTGGGCGTCGCGGCCACTTGGCGCGGAGCGTTGGGACAGCTGGAGTTGGAGGTCAGGGGCGATGCAAGCGGCACCAGCGAGGGGTACGAAGCGGGCGTGAAGTACGCTTATCCCTACCAATGGGGTAGCACGCGTGTGTCCCCGCATATCGGCATGGCCCATCTGTCGAAAAAGCTGGCCAACTACTACTACGGTACGCTGCCTGAAGAAGTGGCGCGCGGTGTGATCGACTACAAGCCTGGCAGCGCGACGGTGCCGCGCATCGGCGTCGATGTCATGCACCCCTTCGCTGACCGCTGGGCGTTCATCGGTAACGTCTCATACAAGAAACTGCCGGGTCAGATCTCCAACAGTCCGCTGATAGAGAAGGACACGGACGGCACGCTATCGGCTTTCATCGGCGTCTCGCGCGGTTTCTGACGCCACCCCAACGGCGAGCGAACTCGGGTCCGCCGCCAGAGGTACGTCATGGATATCACAGAATGGCTGGATGGGTTTGATGTCGCAGCGTCCCAGCAGATCGCAATCAGCGCCACAACGCCAGAGTCGCCCCGGCGTGCTCGCCAGCGTGGCGCGAGCCTGGATTACCGACCAGGAAGCCGTCGTACAAACCGGCATAGCGCGACGTTGCGGGCGTGATGGTTCGCGCAGCGTTCTGTCGCTGCGTCGGTATCTGGTTTGTTTGCGTGGAATTCTGGCCGCAGCCGGAGCTACAGACCTATAAGCAGGCAGAACTTGCTGCAGGAAGATCAATTCGGCATGACGTCCTTGAGGACGCCGACCGGCTGGTTAATCAGCTTGCCGTTGACCTTCTTGACTTCGCGGATGTACATGTTCTGGATGATGTCGCGGGTGGCCGGGTCGATGCTGATCGGGCCGCGCGGGCTCTCCCACTTCATGTTCGACAGCACCTGCATCGCCGCGTCGCCGGTGACGTTGCCATTGAGCTTGCGGATCGTTTCGTAGATCATGCCCATCGTGTCGTATGCGGCGACGGTGACGAAGGTCGCCGGCGGACGGTTCGGATTGGCGACGGCGTAGGCCTTCAGGAAGGTCTTGTTGGCTTCGTTGTCGAGCGCGGTCGAGTAGTTCAGCACCGTGATGGCGCCAAGCGCCCGCTCGCCCAGCGACTCGAGGGTAGGGGAGTCGCTCGTCATGTCGCCGACGCCGAGGAACTTGACGCCCGCCTTGTCGAGCCCCTTGTCGCTGAACGCCTTCAGTACGCCGATGCCGTCTTCTGCGCCAGGGGCGAAGAAGAACAGCGCGTCCGGCTTTTCATCCTTGACGCGCTGGATGAACGGCGAGTAGTCGGGATTTGCCAGCGGCACCCGCGACGAGCCGACGATCTTGCCGCCGCCGGCGGTAAAGCCCTTGGTGAAGCGCGCCTCGGCGTCGATGCCGGTGCTGTAGTCGCTGACCAGTGTGTAGACCTTGCCGACCTTGTTTTTTGCGGTCCAGGTGCCGAACGGCTCGGTCATCTGCTGCATCGTCATCGCGGTGCGCAGCATGTACGGCGACTTCGACGTAATGCCGGTGGTGACCGCGTTCATGACGATCATCGGCATCTTGGCCTGGGTAGCGATTGGCGCCACCGCCAGCGCGCTTGGCGTCAGCGAAAAGCCGACCAGGAAGCTGACCTTGTCGCGCGAGACCAGCTCCTGCGCGGCGCGCTTCGACAGTTCGGCGTTGGTGCCGCCGTCGTCGCGGTAGATGATCTCGATCTTCTTGCCGGCCACCTTGTCGCCGTTTTGCTGCAGGAAGGTCTTGATGCCGTCTTCGAACGGCTTGCCGGTATTGGCAAAGGGACCGGTGAGCGCGGCGATGACGCCGATCTTGATCGTATCCTGGGCGTGCGCCAGGTTACTGGCAAACGGCAGGGCAGCCAGCACGACGCAGGCGAGGGTTTTCATTTTCATATCGTCTCCTTTTATAGTTATGCTGGTCATGCCAGCTTTGCTGCGAATATCGTCTGAGCTTCGGTTCCTTCGTACATCGATTCGATCAGCGCCGCGCGCCGTGTCAGCACGGCAGCCTGGTTGACCGACCCCTTGTCGGTCAGCTCGCGCTGGTCGATCGACGGCGGCTCCGCCAGCAGCAGCAGGCGGTCGACCCGCGTAGCCGATCCACTGGCGTCGGCGTTGAGGGCGTCGACCAGCTGCTGGAAAAATGCGCGCACCGGCGCGCTTGCCAGCACGTCGGAAGCGCTTGCGCCGGCCGGCAGGCCTGACAACGCGTGGCAGTTCTCCTGCCGCGGAAAAATCAGCAGACCGATGGCGTCGCGGTCGATGCCGGTGACCACCGCCTCCATCACGTACGGCGCGCCCTGGCTGATGACGCGCGCCCGCAGCGGCCCGACGCTGACGAATGTTCCGGTGCTGAGCTTGAAGTCTTCGGCGATGCGGCCGTCGAACATGAAGCCGAGCTCCGGGTGCTGGTCGTCGGCGAAGCGCAGCGCGTCGCCGGTGCGGTAAAAGCCGTCGTCGTCGAACGCTTCAGCGGTCAGGCCAGGCGCGCGCCAGTAGCCGGGCGTTACATGGGGGCCGTGGAAACGCGCTTCCATCTTGGCGCCGACCGGCACCAGCTTGACCTTGCAGCCAGGCGCGGGAACGCCGACGTAGCCTGCCTTGACGATGGCGCCGGTGCCGAAGGTGCAGGACGGCGACGTCTCGGTCATGCCAAGCCCGGTCATAATGCGGATCGATTCGCCGCAATGGGCCACGGCGATGGCGTCGAGCCGATCCCACGCCGCCTGCGACAGGCCGGCGCCGGCGCAGAAGAACAGCTTCACGCGCGAGAAGAACGTCTCGCGCAGCGCCGCGTCGCGTTCCAGCGCTTCGGTCAGCATCTCCCAGCCTTTCGGGATGTTGAAGTAGATGGTCGGCGCGATCTCGGTCAGGTTGCGCAGCGTGACGGGAAAGTCGCGCGGCATCGGCTTGCCGTCGTCGAGGTACAGCGTGCCGCCGTTATACAGAACGATGCCGACATTGTGGCTGCCGCCGAAGGTGTGGTTCCATGGCAGCCAGTCGAGCAGCACCGGCGCTTCGTCGGCCATGAACGGGAACGTCTGCAGCAGCATCTGCTGGTTACTGCACAACATGCCGTGCGTCGTGATCACCGCCTTCGGCTTTTTGGTCGAGCCGGAGGTGAAGAGGAACTTGGCGATGGTGTCGGGCCTGATGGCGGCGTTGGCCTGGTCGACGCTGCCCGTGCTGGCGCCGAGCAGGCTGGCAAAGCGCGTGACCTCGCGGCCGGAAAAGTCGCCTTCGTCGAGAATGAGTTCGGCGTCGGACGGCAGCACGGCCGACAGCGCGCGCCCGAACGCGGCGCCATCGGTGGCGTACACCGCGCCGGGCGTGAGCTGGGCGATCAGTTCGGCCAGCTTGCCGTAGTCGGTCGCCACCAGCGAGTAAGACGGCGACAACGGCGCGTACGGCACGCCGGCATACATCGCGCCGAGCGCCAGCTGGAAGTGCTGCACGTCGTTACCGGACAAGATCACCAGCGGCCGCTCGGCCGACAGGCCGCGATCGAGCAGCGCCTGGCCGATGCGGCGCGCGCGAGACAGCACGTCGGCATACGACAGGCGGATCCATTCGCCGTCGGCGCCGCGGCGCGCGACCAGCGTGCGCTCCGGATGGGCCGCGGCGCCCTGCACCAGGCGGTCGGTAAAGCGCGCCGGAAAGTCGCCCAGCGGCGTTACGGCGTCGACATGCCAGACGCCGTCGGCCTGCCAGGCGGCGATCTCCGGCTCGCCGAGCCTGACGGGCCGGCGCTTGACGGGTTGGTTCATCGTCCCCCTCCGTCAGATCGGGTAGTGGCGCGGCGTGGTCTGGATGGTGATCCAGCGCAGGTCGGTGAATTCGGCGATCGCCGCCTTGCCGCCGAACCGGCCGTAGCCACTGCCCTTGACGCCGCCGAACGGCATCTGCGCTTCATCGTGCACGGTAGGGCCGTTGATGTGGCAGATGCCCGACTCGATGCGCTGCGCCACCGCCATCGCGCGGCCGATGTCGCGGCTGAAGACCGCCGACGACAGGCCGTATTCGCTGTCGTTGGCGAGGCGGATCGCTTCCTCGTCGGTGTCGAAGCGCAGGATCGACACGATCGGGCCGAACGACTCCTGCTGGTAGATCGCCATGTCGGGCGTGACGCCGTCGACTATCGCCGGCTGCATGATGTTGCCGACCACGCCGGCGCTGGACTGCATCACCGTGGCGCCGCGCTCGCTCGCGTCGTTGACCAGCGCGGCGACGCGGGTTGCCGCCGCCGGATCGACCATGCCGGCCAGCGGCGCGTCGGACGCGGCGGCGCGCAAGGTGGCCGTCTTGGCGGCGAATTTTTCGAGGAAGACCGGCGCGATCTTGCGGTCGACCAGGATGCGGTCGGCCGACATGCAGATCTGGCCCTGGTTGAAGAACGCGCTGAAGGCGGCCGCTTCGACGGCGGCGTCGAGGTCGGCGTCGTCGAGCACCACGACCGGGTTCTTGCCGCCCAATTCGAGCAGCACGGGTTTCAGGTGCAGCGCGCATTGCTGGGCGATGATGCGGCCGACGTGGGTCGAGCCGGTGAAGTTCACGCGGCGCACGGCCGGATGCGCGATCAGGCGCTCGACGACGGCCGCCGCGTCCTGCGGCGCGTTGGTGATGACGTTGACGACGCCCGGCGGGAAGCCGGCTTCGTCGAACACGGCGCCGATCAGGCGGTGCAGCGCCGGGCAGATCTCCGACGCTTTCAGGATGACGGTATTGCCGCACGCGAGCGGCATGGCCAGTGCGCGCGTGCCGAGGATGACCGGCGCATTCCACGGCGCGATGCCGACCACCACGCCGCAAGGCTGGCGCACGCCCATCGCCAGCGAGCCTGGCAGGTCGGACGGAATGACTTCGCCGCTGATCTGGGTCGTCATCGATGCCGCTTCGCGCAGCATGTTGGCCGCCAGCGTCGCGTTGAACTGATACCAGACCGGCGCGCCGCCGGCTTCGGCGACGCCGCGCGCGACGAAGTCGGCGCGGTGGCTCTCCATCACGTCGGCCGCTTTTTGCAGCAGCGCGCGGCGCGCGCCAGGCAGCATCGCCGCCCACGCCGGAAAGGCCCGCTGGGCGGCATCGATGGCGCGGTCGACGTCGGCCAGTTGCGCGGCGGCCGCGCGCGTGGCGACCTCGCCGGTGGCGGGATTGCGCCGCTCGAATACGGCTTCATTGGTGGCGGCATGCGACTCGCCGCCGCTCAGCAGATCGGTATTGAACATCAGAGGTCTCCTCTGTTAATTGGATGATTGGCATGCCGCCGGGGCGGCTGCCGCTTCTATCGTTGGATTGCGTGCTTCAGCTGCGCTTGTACGTCTGCAGGCCCGGCTTGATCGTCTTGTCGTCGAGGAACTGCTTGAGGCCTTCCTTGCGGCCCTTTTCCGGGTCGCGGTAATTCGACTGGTCGGTCTTGGCGTACAGGTAGTCTTCGCCTTGTTCCCACGTCAGTTCGCGCGCGCGCTTGAAGCCCTGCTTAGCATAGCGCAACACGACCGGGTTCTTTGCCAGCAGCTTTTCGGCCAGCGCGATGACGCTCTCGCGCAGCTGGTCTTTCGGCACGCTCTTGTTGATCAGGCCCATTTGCGCCGCCTGCACGCCGGTGAAAGTCTCGCCCGTCATGATGTAGTACAGCGCTTCGCGGTGGCCCATGGTGTCGGCGACCGCCTTGCTGACCAGGTTGCCCGGCGGGATGCCCCAGTTGATTTCCGACAGGCCGAACACGGCGTCATCGGCGGCAATGGCCAGGTCGCAGGCGACCAGCGGCGAGAAGGCGCCGCCGAAGCACCAGCCGTTGACCATCGCGATGGTGGCCTTGCTGTACATGCGCAGCAGTTTCCACTGCCACTGCGAGCAGTCGCGGCGCATGCGTTCCTGCATGATTTCCGGCTTGCCGTCGGTCTCGCGGAAGTATTCCTTCAGGTCCATGCCGGCGGTCCAGGCATCGCCGGCGCCGGTCAGCACGATAACCTGTGCCTCGTCGTCGAGTTCCAGTGTTTCGAGCACGTCAATCATTTCGCGGTTGAGCGTAGGGCTCATCGCGTTGCGTTTCTCGGGCCGGTTCAGGGTAATCCAGCCGATGCCGTTCTCGACATCGACCTTCACGGTTTGCCAGCGCGCTGCATATTTGGACATACAATGTCTCCTCTTGAGTAAGTTTGTTATCAGGCTACCTGATATGCAACTTATACTATACGCACCTGTCCCGCTTTACAAGTTGAATTTTATGGTCCCCGCAAATTTATCCCCATCGCATGACGACGGCGTCAAGCCGCTCGGCCTGGCTTACCTGGTTGGCCGGCTCGATCACGTGCTCAACAAGCGCCTGCGCGATTGCCTGGCGCCGTTCGGCCTGTCGGTGTCGCAGTACACGGCGCTGTCGGTGTTTCGCGCCCAGGGTGCGCTGTCGAATGCGCAGCTGGCGGTACGCACGATGATTTCACCGCAGTCGGCCAACGAAATGGTCAAGACGATGGAAGTGCAGGGCTGGATCGAACGTAATCCCGATCCGACGCACGGCCGCATCATCCAGATCAGCCTGACCGAACGGGGCCAGGCGATCCTGCGCGAGTGCGACGCCAAAGTGAGGGCGGTGGAGATGGTCATGTTTCCCGACATGAAGGACGACGAGCGCGCGCGCCTGCATGCGCAGCTGCGCGCCGCGGTGCGGGCGATGAGCCTTGATGGCATTTAACTCTTCTTAGCCTGTGGCTATTAGTCCAATACACATAATTGCCAGCGACTATTGCCTGCGTGCGTTACTATTGCCAGACTGAAACGCACCCAAAGGAATCATCGTGAACGAGCCTATCCTCACCACCGCCTCCGGCATCCCGGTCGACGACAACCAGAATTCGCTCAGCGCCGGCCCGCGCGGCCCGCTGCTGTTGCAGGACTTTCACCTGATCGAAAAGCTGCAGCGCTTTAACCGCGAGCGCATTCCCGAGCGCGTGGTGCACGCAAAAGGCTCCGGCGCGTTCGGCACCTTCACCGTCACCGAAGACATCACCGCGCTGACCAAGGCGAAGCTGTTTTCCGAGATCGGCAAGAAAACCGAGACGTTCCTGCGCTTCTCCACCGTGGGCGGCGAGCGCGGCAGCGCCGACACCGAGCGCGATCCACGCGGTTTCGCGATGCGCTTTTATACGGAAGAAGGCAACTGGGACCTGGTCGGCAACAACACCCCGGTGTTCTTCATCAAGGACGCCATCAAGTTCCCCGACTTCATCCACACCCAGAAACGCGATCCGCAATCGAACCTGAAGTCGCCCAACATGATGTTCGATTTCTGGAGCAAGGCGCCCGAAAGCCTGCACCAGGTGACGATCCTGTTTTCCGAGCGCGGCACGCCGGACGGCTACCGCCACATGCACGGCTTCGGCAGCCACACCTACAGCATGGTCAACGCCGCCGGCGAGCGCGTGTACGTGAAGTGGCACATCAAGACGCGCCAGGGCGTCAAGAACCTCAGCGCGGACGAGGCCGGGCGCCTGGCGGGCAGCGATCCGGACTACGCGCAGCGCGACCTGTTCAACGCCATTGCAGCCGGCAACTTCCCGCAGTGGGACGTCAAGCTGCAGGTAGCGACCGAGCAGCAACTGGTCGACTGGGAAGCGCGCACCGGCTGGAACCCGTTCGACGTGACCAAGGTCTGGCCGCACGGCGACTTCCCGCTGCGCCTGGTCGGCGTGTTCGAACTGAACCGCAATCCCGACAACTATCACGCTGACGTCGAGCAGGTGGCTTTTTCGCCGGCCAATGCGGTGCCGGGCCTGGGCTACTCGCCCGACAAGATGCTGCAGGGTCGCCTGTTCGGCTATCACGATGCGGCGCTGTACCGGGTTGGCACCAACCACCAGCATCTGCCGGTCAACGCGGCGCGCTGCCCGGTCTACAACCAGCAGCGCGATGGCGAGATGGTGGTCGGCAATGGCGGCGCAGCGCGCAACTACGCCACCGTCGTGGCGGCCGGCTTGCCTGACAGCGGCATGGGCAATGGCGAACCGCCACTCGCCTTGAGCGGGCCTGCCGGACGCTACGATGGCCGCGGCAAGGAAGACGACTTCACCCAGGCGGGCAACTTGTTCCGCTTGATGACGGCGTCGGAAAAGCTGAGCTTGTGCAACAACCTGGCCGGACCGCTGAGCCAGGTCGACGCGGACATTTTGCAGCGCCAACTGGGCCACTTCGACAAGGCCGACCCGGCATACGGCGCCGGCGTGCGCGCGGCGTTGGCCGCGCGTGGCGCCAACGTCGCTTGATGTAACGGCGGCAGCGACGTGCTGCTGCCACTCGCCTTCGCCCATGCCGTAACGTAAAAGCGTCGAACGCTACGGCATCGGCCTGCACCGGGGTCAGACCAGTTGGTCTGACCCCGGTTTTGCGTTTACTTGCCCGGATCTTTGACGTCGGTGAACTTGTCGAACTCGACGTTGTAGAGTTCGCCGCCGACCTGCTCGACCTTGCGCACATACACCGTCTGCACGACGTCGCGGGTGGCCGGATCGATCATGATCGGGCCGCGCGGGCTGTTCAGCTTCATCCCCTTCAGCACTGCCATCGCCTTGTCGCCGTCGATATTGCCGTTCAGCTTGCGCGCTACTTCGTAGATCGCCGCCATGCCGTCGTACGCGCCGACGGCCATGAAGTTCGGCCGCCCGCCGCTTGGGTTGGCGCTGGCGAAGCTCTTCAGGAACGCCGCATTCTCAGGCGATTTGTGCGCCGCCGAATAGTGGAACGTGGTGATCACGCCCAGGGTTGCCGGGCCCATCGCCGGCAGCACGTGATCGTCCGTCAGGTCGCCGGTGCCGATGACCTTGATGCCGGCTTCGGCCAGGCCGCGCTCGCGGTAGCCCTTCATGAACGCGATGCTCTGCTCGCCGGCCGGCACGAACACGAACACCGCATCCGGCTTGGCATCCTTGATGCGCTGGATGAACGGCGAGAAATCGGGATTCTTCAGCGGTACGCGGATCGCCTCGGTCACGGTGCCGCCGCCTTTTACCAGCGTCTCCTTGAACGCGGTTTCGGCATCGATGCCGGGACCGTAGTCGGCCACCAGCGTGACCACTTTGCGGATGTTGTTCTTGCTCGCCCAGGTGCCCATCGGCGCCGAAATTTGCGGCAGCGTCATCGAGAAGCGCGCGATGTAGTTCGACTTGGTGGTGATGACCGACGTCGCCGCATTCATGATGATCATCGGCGTCTTCGACTGCTCGGCAATCGGCGCGACCGCCATCGCTTCCGGCGTCAGGCCGAAGCCGGCCAGGAAATCGACCTTCTCGCGCACCACCAGTTCCTGCGCCAGGCGCTTGGCCACTTCCGGCGCCGGGCCGGTGGTGTCCTTCATGATGATCTGGATCTTCTTGCCGCCGACGGTGTCGCCATGCAACGCCATGTACGCCTTGATGCCGCCTTCCATCTGCTTGCCGTAGTCGGCGAACGGGCCGGAGAACGGCGCGATCAAGCCGACCTTGATGGTGTCCTGCGCCTGCGCCAGCGGCGCGCCGAGCATCGTCGCTGCAGCCAGCGCTGCCAGTGCCGCGGTGTTTTTGATTGTCATTTCTGTCTCCGGTGTGTTTGATTTGGGGCGCGCGGCGCCTGCCAATCGAAACCGGCATGCATTGTCGCGCGCGGACGACACTGTCTCATGAACTAACGGAACTGTGTTCTTGACAATGCGTCGCGGTAACAATAGTATCCAATCAGCGTTCGATAAACAACCGATTGTTCGATTACCGCACAAACAATTTGGTAACTAATATCCTGCTTCAGCAGGGCCCAGTTCTACAACCCGGAGGAGACAACACAATGAATAACACGATTCGCAGCGCTTGCGCCTTGCTTTGCGGCCTGTGCGCAAGTGCGGCCATGGCCCAGAGTTCGGTGACCGTATACGGCATCGTCGACAGCGGCCTGGTCTACACCACCAACATCAACGCGGCGGGCGACAATATCCTCAAGATGCCTTCGCTGACCAGCTCGTTCCCGTCGCGCATCGGCTTTCGCGGCACCGAAGACCTGGGCAACGGCCTGCAGGCGTTCTTCGTGCTGGAAAACGGCTTCGGCCTCGACAGCGGCGCCATCGGCCAGGGCAACCGCCTGTTCGGCCGCCAGGCCAACGTCGGCCTGAAAGGCGCCTTCGGCACCTTCACGCTGGGCCGCCAGAACAACATGACCTACCTGGCGCCGCAGAAGGCCGACGTGCTCGGACCGAACCTGTTCGCCATCGGCAGCATCGACGGCTACCTGCCGAACTCGCGCAGCGACAACGCCATCGGCTACCTCGGCGTATTTTCGGGCGTGACCGTGGGCGCCACCTACAGCACCGGCCGCGATACTTCCGCCGCCGGCGGACCTGCCGCCACCAACTGCGCCGGCGAAGTGGCCGGCAACTCGAAAGCCTGCCGCCAGGTCACCGGCATGCTCGCTTACGACACCAAGGCATTCGGCGTCAGCGCCTCGTACGACGTTTTGTACGGCAACACCGGTGCAGCAGGCGGGCTCTCCAGCAGCGCCAACACCGACAAGCGCACCACGCTGAACGGTTACGCCATGCTGGGCGCCACCAAGCTCGGCGCCGGCATCATCGCGCGCGAGCTCAATGCCGTCACCGGTCCCTCCGATTCGAACCTGTATTACTTCGGCGTGAGCCACCCGCTGACGCCGGCGGTGGTGATCGACGCCCAGGTCGCAAAGCGCGACACCAAGGACAGCCCGAACGACGTCACCTTCATGGCCGCGCGCGCGACCTACAACTTCTCCCGTCGCACCGCAGTGTACGCTGCGATTGGCCAGATGAAGAACAAGGGTACGTCGGCAGTGGCGCTGGATGCCGGCGGCACGGTTGGTGCGGGCAAGACGCAAAATGGCTTGATGGGCGGCTTGCGCCACATGTTCTAAGCGTTGATGAAAAAAAAGGCGGCTTCGGCCGCTTTTTTTTGGTCTGGCATCGTCAGGTATCGAGCGGCCGCCCCGCCGGTTGCCGGCGCCTGGGCAAGGCAGTGATAAACTGTTTCAATCCCCCACAACGATAGCGGAAGCGGCTCATGCAGATTGCATTCGAAACCCCAGATCAACCTGATGTACACGAATTGATCGGTGAACTGGATGCATACTTGTATTCGCTTTATCCGCCCGAAAACGTCTACGCGCTGGACATGGCATCGCTGCTCGATCCTAGTGTCCTGTTTGCGGTAGTTCGCACTACCGACGGCGCGCCGATAGGCTGTGGCGCCATCGTCATCAAGCCGGAATATGGCGAAATCAAACGGATGTATGTGCGCCCGACGGCACGTGGCAAGGGAGTCGCGCGCAGGCTGATCGAAAGCCTGGAAGCGAAAGCAGAGCAGCAAGGATGCCGCACTTTCATGCTGGAGACGGGCCCGACGATGCGTGAAGCGCTCATCCTGTATGAGCGCCTGGGTTACCAGTGCCGCGGGCCGTTTGGAGATTATCCGGAGGATCCGCTTTCGGTGTTCATGCAGAAGGGTGCAAGCTAAGGGTGACAGATGCGTTACATGACTATTTCATGTTGCCCCATTCTTATTTTCATAAGCAGGTAAGTATGATTGAAGACTTCGGCCTGCACGACGCCACGTTAGTTTCGGTTCACTTCGTATGGGTAGATGGCACATGCATCCTGACGGTCAGGCACAGTCAGTTATCAGACTGCATGCTGACGTTCTCGGGTGTCTCGAGGGTCACGTTGCCGCGCACTTACCCATGGGGACGATCCCAGTCAATCAACTCGGCGTGCCAACCAAAGGCTGGGCAGTACGAAATCGAGATGCAATCGGGTGATGTACTAGAAATTCATGCGTGCCAGGTAAAGCTCACCGTCATTTCATAAGGGCCGCGGGGCAACTGTCGTACTTCTAGCAACACACCAGCGGGATTCACTGCCGGTAGAGTGATTGGGTTGAATCCTTGCGCTGCAAGCTTAAGGACGGAAGAACATCAGAACGCTGGCCACCGCACCTGTTGACGACTCAAAACAAGCGGACAGAAATGAAAATGTGCCTACGCAGGCAATCAGCACCCACTGCCAGGTGGTGACAGCCGACCCGGAAAAATACAAGGCTGCACCTAACGCAAACGCGCCCAGTGCTAAAACTAGCAGTAGGCCGTGCGCGAGGAAACTGGCCATTGGGTGGATCTCTGATGACATCGGTGAACCCTTTCATCTAGCTGGGCTTTACTACGCTAAAGCAGCGTCCCGAATAATGGTCGTTGGAACAACTATCGGCCAACCTTAGGGCAGCAGTATCGACAGCTCCTGCGCCCCACGCTGCAGCACCGGCAAAAACTCCGTCTCCATCTGCGTTGTGCTCACGCGCGCCGCCTGCGCGCCAACGTTCAGTGCCGCCAGCACCTTGCCCGACGCGCCGCGCACCGGCACCGCGATCGAGCGCAGTCCCAGTTCCAGCTCCTCGTCATTGATCGCGTAACCCTGCTGCCGCACGCCGGCGAGAATCTCGCGCAGGCGTTTTTGCGACACCACCGTGCGCTCGGTCATCGGCCGCAGCTTGGTGCGGGCGAAGTAGGCGTCCAGTTCATCGGGCTCGAGATGGGCCAGCATCACGCGCCCTAACGAAGTGCAGTAGGCCGGCAGCCGGCTGCCGGCATTGAGCGCCACCGACATCACGCGCGACGTCGCCGAGCGGGCGATGTACAGCACCTCGCTGTCGTCGAGCACCGCCAGCGAACACGATTCGTTGAGCGCGCGGCTGACGTTATTCAGGTAAGGCTGCGACGACACCGCCAGCGGCGTAGACGACAGATACGAGTAGCCGAGCGTGAGCACTTTTGGGCGCAGCGAAAAATTGTTCATCTCCGCCTCGGCGTAACCGAGCTGCTTGAGCGTGTGCAGGCAGCGCCGCACGGCCGCGCGCGGGATGCCGGTCTTCTGGCTGATCTGGGCGATCGTCAGCGCGCGCCGCGAATCGCTGAACGCGCGCAGCACCGCCAGGCCGCGCGCCAGCGACGTCATGAAGCTCGGATCGGTCAGCGCATCGATCTCTTCGGCGATGCTGCGCTCGGGCGCATCGGCCACCGTCGCCGGTGTGGCCGCTGCTGGTTTGGGGGTTGTCTTGGCCATGTGCTTGTCAGAGTCCTTGCGGGCGCCGCCTTGCCGCGCCAGTGGGCGTGATTCTAGTCGAGTGGCCGCCGTTTGTGTTCATCGCATGTTTCGCTTGACCGCGGCGGGGGCGGTTCGCTACACTTCATTTGTGCGGTAGTAAAACATTAGTTCGATTATCGAACACATTTCGACGATTTACAAGCGAACACTTAATAGAAGAGACAACTCGTGATCGACAAGACCTATGAATCCCTTGAGCGCGCCGTGGCCGACGTGCCCGACGGCGCCACCGTCATGATCGGCGGCTTCGGCAACGCCGGCATGCCGTCCGCGCTGATCGACGCGCTCATCGCGCAGGGCGCGCGCGACCTCACCATCGTCAACAACAACGCCGGCAATGGCGAGACCGGCCTGGCCGCGCTGCTCAAGGCCAGGCGCGTGCGCAAGATCATCTGCTCGTTCCCGCGCCAGGCCGATTCGCAGGTGTTCGATGCGCTGTACCGCGCCGGCGAGATCGAACTCGAACTGACCCCACAGGGCAACCTGGCCGAGCGCATTCGCGCCGCCGGCGCCGGCATCGGCGGCTTCTTCACGCCGACCGGCTACGGCACCCTGCTCGCCGAAGGCAAGGAGACGCGCCTCATCGACGGCCGCCACTACGTGCTCGAGTCTCCCATCCACGCCGACTTCGCGCTGATCAAGGCGCACCGCGGCGACCGCTGGGGCAACCTGGTGTACCGCAAGACGGCGCGCAATTTCGGCCCCATCATGGCGGCCGCCGCAAAAATCACCGTCGCGCAGGTGCGCGAAGTAGTGGCGTTGGGCGAACTCGATCCGGAAGCGATCGTCACGCCCGGAATTTTCGTTCAACGTGTCGTCCGGGAGGCTGTGTGATCGTTCCTTTTACGCGTGACCAGATCGCCGCCCGCGTGGCGCAAGATATCCCCGAAGGCGCCTACGTCAACCTCGGCATCGGCCTGCCGACCAAGGTCGCCAACTACCTGCCGGCCGACCGCGAGATCTTCCTGCACAGCGAAAACGGCCTGCTCGGCATGGGCCCTGCGCCGGCGCCCGGCGAAGAAGACGAAGACCTGATCAACGCCGGCAAGCAGCCGGTCACCCTGCTCACCGGCGGCGCCTACTTCCACCACGCCGACGCGTTCGCGATGATGCGCGGCGGGCACCTCGACATCTGCGTGCTCGGCGCCTTTCAGGTCTCCGCCAACGGCGACCTGGCCAACTGGCACACCGGCGCGCCGGACGCCATTCCCGCCGTCGGCGGCGCCATGGACCTGGCCCTCGGCGCGCGCCAGGTGTTCGTGATGATGGACCACCAGACCAAGACGGGCGAAAGCAAGATCGTCGACCAGTGCAGCTATCCGCTGACGGCCGTTGCCTGCGTCAGCCGCATCTACACCGACCTGGCCGTGCTCGACATCACGCCGGCCGGCCTGGCGGTGCGTGAAATGGCGCCCGGCCTCGACTTCGCCGAACTGCAGTCGCGCACCGGCGCCACATTAATCAAACAAGCACCTGGAGCACAGCCATGAACGACGCCTTTATCTGCGACGCCATCCGCACCCCGATCGGCCGCTACGGCGGTGCGCTGAAAGACATCCGCGCCGACGACCTGGGCGCGCTGCCGCTGCGCGAACTGATGCGCCGCAATCCTGGCGTCGACTGGAGCGCCATCGACGACGTCATTTACGGCTGCGCCAACCAGGCCGGCGAAGACAACCGCAACGTCGCGCGCATGTCGGCGCTGCTGGCCGGCCTGCCGCAGGATGTGCCCGGGTCGACCGTCAACCGCCTGTGCGGCTCCGGCATGGACGCTGTTGGTTCGGCGGCGCGCGCAATCCGCGCCGGCGACTGCGACCTGATGATCGCCGGCGGCGTCGAGTCGATGACGCGCGCGCCTTTCGTCATGGGCAAGGCCGACACGGCATTTTCGCGCCAGGCTGCCATCTACGACACCACCATCGGCTGGCGCTTTGTCAACCCGCTGATGAAGAAGATGTACGGCACCGACGCGATGCCGGAGACGGCCGAAAACGTCGCCGAGGAGTTTTCCATCAGCCGCGCCGACCAGGACCTGTTCGCGTTCAACAGCCAGACCAAGGCCGCGCGCGCGCAGAAGGACGGCATCCTGGCGCAGGAGATTGTCGCGGTGCAGCTGGCCCAGAAGAAGGGCGACCCGATCATTTTCGAACACGACGAGCATCCGCGCCTGTCCGCCATGGAAGCGCTGGCCAAGCTCAAAGGCGTCGTGCGCCCTGACGGCAGCGTCACCGCGGCCAATGCGTCGGGCGTCAACGATGGCGCCTGCGCCTTGCTGCTGGCCAGCGCCGCCGCGGCCGATCGCCACGGCCTGACGCCTAAGGCGCGCATCGTCGGCATGGCCACCACCGGCGTGGCGCCGCGCGTGATGGGCATCGGCCCGGCGCCGGCCACCCAGAAGCTGCTGGCGCGTCTCGGCATGACGCTCGACCAGATGGACGTGATCGAACTGAACGAAGCGTTTGCCTCGCAGGGCCTGGCGGTGATGCGCATGCTCGGCCTGCGCGACGACGACGCCCGCGTCAACCCGAACGGCGGCGCGATCGCGCTGGGCCACCCGCTCGGAATGAGCGGCGCGCGGCTGGTCACCACGGCGATGTACCAGCTGCATCGCAGCGGCGGCCGCTACGCCCTGTGCACGATGTGCATCGGCGTGGGGCAGGGCATCGCCATCGTCATCGAACGCGTTTGATCCGCCGCTGGCGGAAATAATAGACATACAAAAGAAGAGAAGGAGACAGCAATGACAATCACACTCGCGTCACGCGCAAGGGGAGGGCCCGGCCATGCTAGGTAACTTCATCGGCGTGCTGTTCGACGGCATCGCCTACGGCAGCCTGCTGTTCCTCATCAGCGTGGGCCTGTCGGTCACGATGGGCATGATGAACTTCATCAACCTGGCGCACGGCGCCTTCGCCATGTTGGGCGGCTACGTCAGCGTCATGCTGCTGTCGCGCCTTGGCGTGCCGTTCATCGCCACGCTGCCGCTGGCGTTCATCGCCGCCGCGCTGGTCGGCTTCGTGCTCGAGCGCCTGCTGTACCGGCGCCTGTACAAGGCCAGCCATCTCGACCAGGTGCTGTTCTCGATTGGCCTGACCTTCATGGCGGTCGCGGGCGCTACCTTCTTCTTCGGCCCGACCCAGCAACCGGTGGTGCTGCCAGACTGGCTGCGCGGCCAGGTGCCGCTGTTCGGCATGGACGTCGGCGCCTACCGCCTGTTCCTGATCGGCGTCGTCGTGCTGGTGACAATCGCACTCGGCCTGCTGATCGAGCGCACCCGCTTCGGCGCGCAGATCCGCGCGTCGGTCGACAACCAGACCGCCGCCGCCGGCCTTGGCATCAACGTCAGCCGCGTGTTCAGCCTGACGTTCGCGCTCGGCTCCGGCCTCGCCGGCCTTGGCGGCGGCCTCGGCATCGACGTGCTGGGGCTCGACCCGACCTTCCCGGTCAAGTACATGGTGTACTTCCTGCTGGTGGTGGCCGTCGGCGGCGCCGGTACCATCAAGGGCCCGCTGCTCGCCGCGATCATCCTCGGCGTGTTCGACGTGGCCGGCAAATACTACGTGCCGCAGGTTGGCGCCTTCGTCATCTACGGCCTGATGGTCGTGCTGCTGATCGCCTTCCCCGCTGGCCTGATCCGGAGGAAAGCATGAGCATCATGAATGAAGCACCGGTGTCGGCGAAGTTGGCCGCGCCTGTACCGCGGCTGGCCAACGGCCGCTGGTCGGCACTCGAAATCGCCTTCTGGCTGCTGCCCGTCGCGGCGTACTTTGCCTTTACCGGCTACCTGGTTTTGATCAGCCAGATCATGATCGTCGCGCTGTTCGCGCTGTCGCTCGACCTGATTCTCGGCTACGCCGGCATCGTCTCGCTCGGCCACGCCGCGTTCTTCGGCCTCGGCGCCTACACCGCCGGCCTGCTGGCGGTGCACGGCTGGGGCGAGCCGATCAGCGGCCTGCTGGCGGCTGCGGCGGTGGCCGCGCTGTTCGGCTATATCACCGGCTTCCTGGTGGTGCGCGGCCAGGACCTGACGCGCCTGATGGTCACGCTCGGCATCGGTCTGATGCTGTTCGAAGCGGCCAACAAGGCCGCCTTCATCACCGGCGGCGTCGACGGCCTGTCCGGCATGATGGTCGGCAAGCTGTTCGGCGTGTTCGAGTTCGACCTGGAAGGCAAGACGGCGTACGTGTACAGCTTCGTTGTCCTGTTCCTGCTGTTCGTCGTCATCCGGCGCCTGGTGCAGTCGCCGTTTGGCCTCAGTCTGGTCGGCATCCGCGAAGGTGGACGGCGCATGCCGGCCATCGGCGTCGACGTCAACCGCCGGCTGCGCGCGATATTTACCGTCAGCGCGGCGGTCGCCGGCGTGGCCGGCGCCTTGCTGGCGCAGACCACCCAGTTCGTCGGGCTCGATGTGCTGAGCTTTCCGCGCTCGGCCGAACTGCTGATCATCCTGGTCCTGGGCGGCACCGGCCGCCTGTACGGCGCGCTGATCGGCGCAATCGTTTTCATGGTGGCGCAGGATTATATCGCCGGCCTCAATCCCGCCTACTGGCAGTTCTACATCGGCCTGCTGCTGGTGCTGATCGTGCTGTTCGCGCGCGGCGGCGTCCTTGGCGGCCTCGATCGCCTCAAGCAGTTGTTCGTCAAGGAGAAAGCATGAATCCCGCCTCCAATCCGGGCGCGCAGACGCTGCGCACCGAGGCGCTGTCGAAAAGCTTCGGCAGCTTCGCCGCCAACAGCGACGTCAGCCTGGCGTTCCAGCCGGGTGCGCGCCATGCGCTGATCGGTCCGAACGGCGCCGGCAAGACCACCTTCATCAACCTGCTGACGGGCGGCCTGGCGCCGACCGCCGGCAAGGTCTGGATGGGCGACACCGACATCACCCACCTGGCGCAGCACGAACGCGTCAAGCTGGGCATGACGCGCACCTTCCAGATCAACACCCTGTTCGCCGGCATGACGGTGCTCGAGTCGGTGGTGCTGGCGGTAAGCGAGCGGCGCGGCCTGCAGGGCGTCTGGTACAAGACCGTGGCCAGCCACCAGGACGTGGTCGACGAGGCGATGGCGCTGCTGGCGACGCTGAAGCTGACGGCGGAAGCTAACACCGTCACGCGCAGCATGGCGTACGGTAAGCAGCGGCTGGTGGAAATCGCGCTGGCGCTGGCGACCCAACCGTCGATCCTGCTGCTCGACGAGCCGGCCGCCGGCATCCCGTCGGCCGAAAGCAAGGAGCTGTTCGAGGTGATCGCCCAGCTGCCGCGCGACGTCACGGTGGTGTTCATCGAACACGACATGGGACTGGTGTTCCGATTCGCCGACCGCATCACGGTCATGGTGGGCGGCAAAGTGCTGACCGAGGGGACGCCTGCCGAAATCTCGGCCGATCCGCGCGTCAAGGAAGTCTATCTGGGGGAGGCCGAACATGCGTGAGTTGCTGGCAGTGGAGAAGGTCAGCGCCGGCTATGGCGAATCGATCGTGCTCGAAGACGTGTCGTTCGCGATGAACGAGGGCGACAGCCTGGCGCTGCTGGGCCGAAACGGCGTCGGCAAAACCAGCCTGCTGGTGACGCTGATGGGCATTACGCGCCTGCACCGCGGCGCGATCCGCTGGGACGGCGGCGACCTGGCCAAGGTGCCGACCTGGAAGCGCTCGCGCGCGGGCCTGGGCTGGGTGCCGCAGGAGCGCCACATGTTCCCGACCTTGACGGTGGAAGAGCACCTGACGGTGGTGGCGCGTCCCGGTCCGTGGACGCTGCAGAAGGTCTACGAAGTTTTCCCGCGTTTGCTGGAGCGGCGCCAGAACATGGGCAACGAACTCTCCGGCGGCGAGCAGCAAATGCTGGCGATCGCGCGCGCGTTGATGACGAACCCGCGCATCCTGCTGCTCGACGAGCCGATGGAGGGCCTGGCGCCGATCATCGTGCAGGAGCTGGTGCGCGTGGTGCGGCGCCTGGTGAAGGACGAAGGCATGTCGGTCATCGTGGTCGAGCAGCACGCGCGCCTGGCGCTGTCGCTGACCGAGCGCGCCATTGTGCTCGACCGCGGCCGCATCGTACACGACTCCGACAGCGCCAGCTTGCTAGCCGACGGCGACAAACTCGATCGCCTGGTCTCGGTGGCATAACAGCAGCAGCAGCAGGGGCCTGACCCGTTGCTTCTCTTAGGGGCTGACCCCGGATTCGCAGGCGCCGGCGACACCGGGGTCAGACCCCAACAGAAAAATCGGGTCGGACCCCTCGGTCGACAGCCCTACCGATCGCGCCTGGCCAGCGGCGCGCGGCTTTGCTCGTTGTTGTCGCTTACCAGCCGGTCGAGCAGCTCCATGAACAGCTGCTGCTCGCCCGCCGTCAGCGGCGCCAGCAAGCGGTCACGAACGCGCCGCGTGGCCGGCACCAGGCTGGCCAGCAGCTGCTCGCCTTCGGCCGTAATGGTCAGCGCTCGCTGGCGCCGGTTGTGCGGAATTACCTTACGCTCGAGCAGGCCCTTTTCCTCGAGCCGCGCGCACACAGTGGCGCCGGTCGAGGTGTCGATCGCGGCGATGCCGGCCAGCGACACCTGGTCGATGCCGGGGTGGTCGGCCAGGCAGCGCAGCATGGCGAATTGCACCGGCGTCAGCTCGCCGCCGACTTCGTCGTGGAACATGGAGACCGAGATCTGCTGGGCGCGGCGCAGCAGGTGACCCGGGTGCTCATCAAGCCGGGTCAGGTCGGTGTCGTCGGTAGGAAGCTTGCTGGTCATGGTCCTGTGCGTCGCAACATGGAAAGTTCGAATCGGGCGTTTACTTCGCCGGTCAACGCAGTATACTTGGCTTCATATTCAGTGTACTGAATATTCGAATAAATATGAAGGAGGAGACCAGCATGTTCCCTAAAAACGCATGGTACGTGGCGTGCACCCCGGACGAAATCGCCGACAAGCCGCTCGGGCGCCAGGTATGCGGCGAAAAGATCGTGTTCTACCGCGGCGCCGAAGGCAAGGTGGCCGCGGTCGAGGACTTCTGCCCGCACCGCGGCGCGCCGCTGTCGCTCGGCTTTGTCCGCGACGGCAAGCTGGTATGCGGCTATCACGGCCTCGAGATGGGCTGCGACGGCAAGACCGTCAGCATGCCGGGCCAGCGCGTGCGCGGCTTCCCATGCATCCGCAGCTACTCAGTCGTTGAGCGCTATGGCTTCATCTGGGTCTGGCCGGGCGAAAAGGAGCTGGCCGACTCGGCGCAGATCCATCACCTCGAGTGGGCCGACAATCCCGAGTGGGCCTACGGCGGCGGACTGTTTCACATCAACTGCGACTACCGCCTGATGATCGACAACCTGATGGACCTGACGCACGAAACGTACGTGCATGCGTCTTCCATCGGTCAGAAGGAAATCGACGAGTCGCCGGTGGCCACCCGCGTCGAAGGCGAGCAGGTGATCACCAGCCGCTACATGGAAAACATCAGCGCGCCGCCGTTCTGGCGCGCCGCCCTGCGCGGCAATGGCCTGGCCGACGACGTGCCGGTCGACCGCTGGCAGGTGTGCCGCTTTTCGCCGCCGTCGCACGTGATGATCGAAGTCGGCGTGGCCCACGCCGGCAACGGCGGCTACGATGCGCCGGCCGCGGTCAAGGCGTCGTCCATCGTGGTCGACTTCATTACGCCGGAAACCGAAACGTCGCACTGGTACTTCTGGGGCATGGCCCGTAACTTCAAGGCCGACGACGCCGCGCTGACGGACACGATTCGCAACGGCCAGCACCAGATCTTCAGCGAAGACCGCCAGATGCTCGAACTGCAGCAGGCCAATCACCTGAAGTACCCGGACCGCAAACTGCTGGCGCTCAATATCGACGCCGGCGGTGTGCAGTCGCGCAAGGTGCTCGACAAGTGGCTGGCCAGGGAGCAGCTGTCGTGAGCACGCTGCAGGTGCGCGTCGCGCGCAAGGTCAGCGAGGCGGACGGCATCAGCAGCTTTGAGCTGGTGGCCGCCGATGGCGCGCAGCTGCCGGCGTTCGAGGCCGGCGCGCACATCGACGTGCACCTGCGCGACGGCCTGCTGCGCCAGTACTCGCTGTGCAATCCGCCGCAGGAGCGGCATCGCTACCTGATCGCGGTGCTGCGCGATCCATCCTCGCGCGGCGGCTCGACCGCGATGCACGACGAGATCGAAGCGGGCCACCTGATCACCATCAGCGCGCCGAAAAACCACTTCCCGCTGGAGCCGGCTGCCCGCAGCCTGCTGTTCGCCGGCGGTATCGGCGTCACGCCGATCCTGGCGATGGCCGAAGCATTGGCCGGCGCCGGCGCCGATTTCGAGATGCACTACAGCGCGCGTACGCCGGAACGCGCCGCCTTCCTGCAGCGCATCGCCGCGGCGCCATATGCCGCGTGCGTGCACGTGCACTACGACAGCGGCGACGCCGCGCAAAAACTCGATTGCGCCGCGGTGCTCGGCGCGCCGCGCGCCGACACGCATATCTACGTGTGCGGACCGGGCGGCTACATCGACCATGTGCTGGGCGCGGCCAAAGCGCTCGGCTGGCCGGCCGCGCAAGTGCACCGCGAGTACTTCAGCGCAGCACCGGTGGACGAAGCCGGCGACACCGCGTTCGACGTCAAGCTCGCCTCCAGCGGCCAGGTGTTCACGATTCCACCGGGCCGCACTGTGGTCGAGGTACTCGCCGAACACGGCATCGACATTCCGGTGTCGTGCGAGCAGGGCGTCTGCGGCACCTGCCTGACGCGCGTGACGGGCGGCGTGCCGGACCACCGCGACGTCTACCTGACGGACGAGGAACGTGCCGCCAACGACCAGTTTACCCCTTGCTGTTCACGCTCGAAAAGCGCAGTGCTGTCGCTTGACCTGTAAATCCCCCGCCATCCAAAAACGATAATGGAGACAACATGACTGAACCAATCAACAAACAACGCCGCCACCTGATGCTCGGCACGGCGACCGCCGCGCTGTCGGCCGGCCTGCTGCCGTCGCTCGCGTTCGGCGCCACTGCCGGACCACTGAAGGTCGGCCTGATCGTGCCGATGTCCGGCCCGTTCGCCTCCACCGGCCGCCAGATCGAAGCCGCCGTCAAGCTGTACATCCAGAAGCACGGCTCCACCGTTGCCGGCCGCCAGATCGAGATCCTGCTGAAGGACGACGGCGGCGTCGCACCCGACACCACCAAGCGCCTGGCGCAGGAACTGGTTTCGCGTGACAAGGTCGAAGTGCTGGCCGGCTTCGGCCTAACTCCGCTGGCGTTCGCCGCGGCGCCGGTTGCCACGCAGGCGAAGGTGCCGATGATCGTGATGGCCGCCGCGACGTCGGTGATTCCTCAGCGCTCGCCGTTCATCGTGCGCACCGGCTTCACGCTGGCGCAGGTCACCGCGCCAATGGCGGAGTGGGCGGCGAAGAACAAGATCAAGACGGTAGCGACCTTCGTCAGCGACTACGGTCCCGGCATCGACGCCGAGAAAGTGTTCATCAGCCGCTTCTCCGAAGGCGGCGGCAAGGTGGTCGAATCGCTGCGCGCGCCGCTGCGCAATCCGGACTACGCGCCGTTCCTGGCACGCGTCAAGGACGCCAAGCCCGATGCGCTGTTCGTGTTCGTGCCGTCCGGCGAAGGCGCCGCGGTGCTCAAGCAGTTCACCGACCGCGGCCTGGCCGCTGCCGGTATCCGCCTGATCTGCACCGGCGACGTGCTTGACGACGACCTGTTGACCTCCATCGGCAGCGCCGCCAACGGCGTCGTCAGCAGCCACCACTATTCGGCCGCGCATCCGTCGCCGGAGAACAAGGCGTACGTCGACGCGTTCATGAAGGCGAACAAGGGCATGCGGCCGAACTTCCACTCGGTTGGCGCGTACGACGGCATGCACCTGCTGTACCAGGCGTTGATCAAGACCGGCGGCGACAGCGATGGCGAAAAGCTGATCGCGGCGATGAAGGGCATGGCGTGGACCAGCGTGCGCGGCCCGGTGTCGATCGACGCCAACACGCGCGACATCATCCAGAACGTCTATATCCGCCGCGGCGAGATGGTTGGCGGCGCGATGTTCAACGTCGAATTCGACAAGGTCGAGAAGGTGCGCGATCCGGGCGTGTAGTCACTGCGTTGACCCATAAACCGTCGCGCCCGTCAAATGGCGGGCACGACGGTTTGTACGTTAACGATATCTATCGCGCTAGATGGTAGCGAGGAAGCGGACTATGGCTGCGGCAAATGCCTGCGGCTGCTCGATCGCGCTCAGGTGCGACGCGTTGGCCAGCACCTGCAGCTGCGCACCGGGGATGCCGTCGGCCAGCTGCTGCGCCATCGACACCGGCGTGCCCTGGTCGAGTTCACCGACGATGACCAGCGTCGGCGCCGCGATGGCGCCGAGCCGCGCGGTGGTGTCGACGCTGCCGACCGCATTGCAGCAGGCGATGTAGCCTGGCGCGTCAGTCGTCACCAGGCGCCGGCGAAAACGCGCGACGATCGGTGCGTGCTCGGCGCGGAAAGCGTCATGGAAATAGCGCCCCATCACGGCGTCGCCAATCACGTCCATCCCTTGTTCGCCCACTGTCGCAATGCGCTGCTCCCATACCGCGCGCACCGCTTCCGGATAGCCCGAGGTGGTATTGGCCAGCACCAGCGCGCGCACCAGCGACGGATGGCGCAGCGCCAGTTCCTGGCCGGCCATGCCGCCCATCGACAGGCCGATCCACACTACCGGACCGGAATCGAGTTCGCGCAGCAGGCGCGCGGCGTCGTCCGCCAGATCGGCCATCGTCGCCATGCCGGGCAGCGTGTCCGAGCTGCCGTGGCCGCGATGGTCGTAGGCGATGACGCGGCAGTCGGCGGCCAGCTCGTTGGCCAGCTGATCCCACATGGTCAGGTCGCAGCCGAGCGCGTGGCTCAGCACCACGGTGTGGCGCGGCGCCTTGCCGCTGCGCGGCGCGCGCACGCTGTAGTGCAGCGCCGGCAGGCTGGTGGTGCGGCCTTCGTGGCCGATGCCGGGATGGCAGACTGACGCCGGCGACATCGGCTCGAGCGCGTAGCCGATTTGCGGCGCAAGCTCGCGCAGGATTTTCTGCGCATGGCTGAAGGCGGTGTTGGCGGCGGGGACGCCGGCGTAGATGGCCGACTGCATCAGCACTTCCTTGATGTCGTCGGGCCCCAGCCGGCTGTCGTCGGGCGCCAGCAGCGCCGCCCGCACGTGCAGCTCGAACTCTTCCCAGCAGCCCAGCGCCGTGGTGATCGCCAGGACGATGGTGCGGCGCGTCTTGTGGTCGAGTCCCGGGCGACCCCAGATGTCGTTCCACGCATTGCGAGTGATCATGTCCTGGAATTCGGCGGTGAAGCTGTTGGCGTTGGCGATCGACTTGTCGACCCAGGCGTCGCCCAGCACGGTGCGGCGGTTGTGCATGCCGCGTGCGAATTCATGGTCGAAAGGATCGTAGCTCATGCTGGCATCACTTTGTAAAAGGGTGGACGGAATCAAGGGCGGCGCTGCTGGTGCGCAGCGCCTGCAACTGGCGTTCTGCCAGGCGCCGTGCGGGCGCAGTGGCGGCGACCGGGTCGAACAGCGCATCGAGCTGCGAGAGGTCGATGTGTGCGCGCAAGGCGGCATCGGCCTGAACGGCGTCGCGCAGCACCTCGGCCAGCGGCCGGCTGCTGGCCAGCGCTTGCTGCGTCAGCTGCTCGAGCAGCGCGTGCGCCTGCGGCCGGCCAATCGCGCCGGCCAGGTAGATCGACGCCGCTTCGGCGAACACCAGGCCTTGCAGCGCATCGATATTGCGCAGCATGCGGGCAGGGTCGACGACCAGCGCCGCAAAGGCGTCGTTGAGTGCGTTCAGGGCGCCGTGCGCGCTGAGAAAAAGTGCCGGCCATTCCGCCAATTCAGCCTGCCAGTTGCCCAGGCCCCGCTCGTGCTGCTGGCCCATGCTCGCCAACAGCGCCGCCGCATGCTGCGGCGTGCGGGTGGCGGCGGCCAGCGCGATCATGGCCGACACCGGATTGCGCTTGTGCGGCATGGCGGACGAGCCGCCGCGGCCATTGCCGGACGGTTCGGCCAGTTCGGCGATTTCGCCTTGCGCCATCAGACTGAGGTCGGTCGCCACCTTGCCCAGGCTGCCGGTGAGGACGGCCACTTCGAGGCCGAGGCGGACCCACTCGTCGCGCTGCGTGTGCCAGGCGGCGTCGGCAAGCCTGAGTTTCAGGTCGGCCGCCATGCGCGCCGCCACCGCGGGGCCGCGCTCGCCCATGACGGCGAGCGTGCCGACCGCGCCGCCGAGCTGCAGCTGCAAGGCCCGTTCGGCGCATTCGCGCAAGCGTGCGCGCGCGCGCACCAGCGGCGCCAGCCAGCCGACCAATTTGAAGCCGAAGCTGGTTACCTGGGCGGGCTGCATCAGCGTGCGCGCCAGTACCGGCGTGCAAAGGTGGCGTTCGGCCAGCGCGAGCAGGTGGCCGCAGAAATCATGCAGGCCATCGTCGAGCAGTTGCAGCGCCTCGCGCGTGGCCAGCACCATGGCGGTGTCGATCACGTCCTGGCTGGTGCTGCCCCAGTGGACGTGGGTTGCGGCTTCGGCGTCGTACAGCGCGACAGTGCGTGTCAGTTCCTTCACCAGCGGGATTGCCAGGCTGCCGGCGCGGCGGCCGGCACTGACGATGGCGCCGATGTCGTACAGCTGCGCCTTGCAGACGGCGCCGATGGCGCGCGCGGCGGCCGCCGGCAGCAGTCCTTCATCGGCCTGCGCCTTTGACAGCGCCTGCTCGAAGTGGAACATGGCCTGCACGATCGCTGCGTCGTCGAACACCGCGATCATGTCGGACGTGGTGAGAAAACTGTCGAAAATCGAAACGCTCAATGCCGCTCCCGTTATTTATACGTAGTCGAAAAAGACCGTCTCTTTGTCGCCCTGCATCCAGATATCCCATTGGTATTCGCGCTCGCCCACCTTACGCGCAACCAGCGTGGCGCGGCGTGGCGCCGCGACCTGGCCAAGGATAGCCGATTCTGCCAGGGCGCTGTCATCTTCCAGGAAGACGGCGGTGAACTGGTGCTTGACCAGGCCGCGCGCGAACACGGTGACGTACATCAGCGGCTCGCCGATGGAAGCCGCCGGCAGCGGCGCATGAAAGGTGAAGCTGCCGTCGGCGCCACTTGGCACGCGGCGAAATCCGGGCATCGGCTGCTGCGCCTCGGCGGCAGCGGCGTCGGGTAGCCATGCCTCGAGCTGGGCGTCGTCGATGGGAACGCCGGCGCCGTCGTAGATGGCGCCGCGGATAAGGACAGCGGGTGCGTCGGCGTCAGTTGCGGCCGTCATGTCGGCCGCCCACTGGAAGGCTTCATGCGAGAACGGCCCGATGGTTTGCGAAGTCGTGATGGTGCTCATGTCATTCTCCTTAGATGCCCATCGGCGTGGCGTCGCGGCCGCGCAGCACGATGTCGAATTCGTAGCCGAGCATTTCGCTGCCGACCGTCTGTTCCATGCTGAAGCGCGAAATCAAGCGCTGGCGCGCGGCCAGGTCCGGGATGCTCTGGAAGATCGGGTCGTAGTCGAACAGCGGGTCGCTCGGAAAATACATCTGCGTGACCAGGCGCTGCGCGTAGACGTTGCCGAACATGGAGAAGTGGATGTGCGCCGGGCGCCATGCCTTTTCGTGGTTGCCCCACGGGTAAGGACCGGGCTTGATGGTGACGAAGCGATAGCGGCCGTCTTCGTCGGTCAGCATTTTTCCCCAGCCGTTGAAGTTCGGATCGAGCGGCGCGTTGTGCTGGTCGCGCTTGTGGCGGTAGCGGCCCGCCGCGTTGCACTGCCAGACTTCGAGCAGCGAATCGCGCACCGGCTTGCCGTCTTCATCGAGGACGCGGCCGGTGACGACGATTTTTTCGCCGAGCGGCTCGCTGTCGCCCTGCGCCGTCAGGTCCATATCGTGGGGCAGCAGGATGCGCGGCGCCGGCCGGACATTGTCGCTGACCGGGCGCGGCGCTTCGATGCGCAGCAGCGGCTGGGCAGGTCCGCGCTTCATGGTCGACTTGTAAGGCGGGTAGATCAGTTCGGGATAGACGCCCGGTTCGATAGCATCGAATTTCAAAGCAGGTCTCCTGGCAGGTGACGTTGGACTGAGGGGGGAGCCAGGTCATGGTAGGCAAATCGTCCACCCTCAACAAGATGGTAGCGATGCGCGGCATTCGCAGATCGCACAGATTGTGCGACAATCGCCCAAACCACCGAATGATTGCGATTATGCCGGCCTCTATCGACAGTACAGCCGACGCGCCTGCCACGCGCGACCTCATCGCCGGCCTTGAGAAAGGGCTGCAGGTAATCGAGGCGTTCGACCAGGAACGCGCGCGGCTGACGATTGCCGAGGTGGCGCAGCGCACCGGCCTGACGCGCGCGGCGGCGCGGCGCTACCTGATCACGCTGGTGCACCTGGGCTATATGCGGCACGAGAACAAGCTGTTCTCGCTGACGCCGATGGTGCTGCGCCTGGGCCAGTCGTACCTGCATTCGGCGCGCCTGCCGCGCATCGTGCAGCCGCTGCTGTACCGGCTGGCGTACTCGCTGGAAGAGGCGGCGTCGGCCGGCGTGCTCGATCACGATGACCTGGTGTGCGTCGCGGCGGTCAGCGCCGGGCGCCTGGTGTCGGCCACGCTGCAGCCGGGCACGCGGGTGCCGGCATACTGCACCGCGAACGGCCGCGTGCTGCTGGCCAGCTTGCCGCAGGACGAAGTCGAGCGCTTCCTCGAACGCGCGCGTCCGGAGCAGATGACCGGGCACACGATCGTCGACAAGGAGCGCCTGGCGCTGGAGATCGGACGCGCCCGTGCGCAGGGCTACGCGCTGGTGGACCAGGAGCTTGAACTGGGCCTGCGCACCATCGCCGTCCCGCTGCGTAATTTTCGTGGCGAGACGGTCGCCGCCATCAACGTCAGCGTGCACGCCGCGCGCATCGCCGCCGACAGCATGGTCGAACGCTGCCTTCCGGCGCTGCTCAAGATCCAGGTCGAGATGAGCGCCTTGCTCTAGGATGCCTGGCCGCGGAACTGCTTGGGCGTGACGCCGACGCGCTTCTTGAACAGGCGGCTGAAGTACGCCGGATCCTGGAACCCCAGCTCGTAGGCGACGCTGGCGATCGACGACGGCGCATACGTGAGCTTGCGGCATGCTTCCAGCATCAGGCGGTCCTGGCCGATGTCGAATGCCGATTTACCGGCCAGTTTGAGGCACAGGCGGTTCAGGCGCGTCGGCGTCACCCGCAGCGCGTCGGCATACTGGCCCACCTGCCACTGCTGCCTGAAGTTGCGCTCCACTTCGGCGCGAAAGCGCGTGAACAGCTCGAACTCGCCGTGCCCCGACTGGCCGGCAAAGCGGTGCTCCGCGTGCACCCGCAGCAGCAGCAGCAAGGCGCTGCGCGCCAGCCATTCGAGCATCAGGGTGTGGCCGTAGTGCGGCCACGAGGCCTCGGCGATCAGGTTCTTCAGCAGTCCCTCGATGCGTTCGCGCGCTTGCGGCACCGGCGCCAGATCAATCGCCAGCGGCTGCACGAACAGCGCCGAAAAGATGTCGCCGTCGCTGCCGCCGGCGGCAAACACGACCTGCTCGTCGAGCGTCAGCACGTAGCCTTGCGCCTCCTGCGAGAACGCGAAACCGTGCACCAGCGACGGATGGATCGTGATCGCTGTGGGCCCCTCGCGCTCCCACAGCGCGCCGTCGACGCTGGCGCGCACATGGCCGGCGTAGAGAAAAAGTACCTGAAACAGGCCGCGATGGGTGTGATTGGAAATGTGCCAGTCGTGCAGCCGGCTGCGCGTCTCGATCAGTTCGATATGGACGAACTCGGCGTTTTCCGCTCTGGCGGCTTCGCCGTAAAGCGCAAACTGGGGAACTTCCGGCGGCAGGGCTGGTGCGGTGGTCGGCATGGAAAGGTGAGGGCAGCAACGGTTGCGGGCGTACAAATAGTACAAGTTATTTGCGGTTTTCTCCATTTTATTCGGGGCCTTGCGGCGCTAGCATAGCGGCACACGAATAACATCAGGAGACTTCATGCGCACCCAGATCGCCATCATCGGCGCCGGCCCGGCCGGCTTGCTGCTATCCCACTTGCTGCACCTGCAGGGCATCGAATCGATCGTGCTCGAGTCGCGCAGCCGGCCGGAGATCGAGGCGACCATCCGCGCCGGCGTGCTCGAGCAAGGCACCATGGACCTGCTGACCGAAGCGGGCGTGGGCGAGCGGATGCGCGCGGAAGGCGCGCTTCATCACGGTATCGAACTGGCGTTCGGCGGCCGCCGCCACCGCATCGACCTGACCGAATTGACGGGTAAGGCGATCACCGTCTACCCGCAGCACGAGGTGATCAAGGACCTGGTGGCCGCGCGCATTGACGCCGGCGGCCCCTTGCTGTTCGAGGTCAGCGACGTGGCGCTGCATGGCGTCGACACGGACAAGCCGTCGGTGCGGTTCTCGCACGCCGGCGCCGAGCAGATTATCGAGGCCGACTTCGTCATCGGCTGCGATGGCTTTCACGGGGTTTCGCGCGCGGCGATTCCGGCCAGCGTACGCCAGGACTACCAGCGTACCTATCCATTCGGCTGGTTCGGCATCCTGGTCGAATCGGCGCCGTCGTCGGAAGAGCTGATCTACGCGCACCACGAGCGCGGCTTCGCGCTGGTCAGCACGCGTTCGCCGACCGTGCAGCGGCTGTATTTTCAGTGCGACCCGAGCGACCATGTCGACAACTGGTCCGACGACCGCATCTGGAACGAACTGCACAGCCGGCTGGAGAACAATGACGGCTGGCGCCTGAACGAAGGGAAGATCTTCCAGAAAAATATCATCGGCATGCGCAGTTTCGTGTCGGCGCCGATGCAGTCGGGCCGCCTGATGCTCGCCGGCGACGCCGCGCATATCGTGCCGCCGACCGGCGCCAAGGGGATGAACCTGGCGATCGGCGATGTCAAGTTGCTGGCGCGGGCGTTCGAACAGTTTTACCGCGACGGCAGCGAGGATCGGCTGAACAGCTATTCGGCCGATGCGCTCAAACGCGTGTGGCGCGCCGAGTATTTCTCGTGGTGGATGACGAGCCTCTTGCATACGTTTGCCGACGCTACGCCGTTTCAGCGCGAGATCCAGCGCGCGGAACTGGAGAACGTCGTCAGCTCGCGCGCGATGGCTACGGCCCTGGCGGAGAATTACGTCGGCGCGTTCTGAGTTGGCCGGGACGCGCCCAGCGCCGCCATTGCTGCGCGCAGTTCCTTGATCGGGATCTGCCCTGGCGCCGATACGCGCTGGCCGACCGCGAAGGTGACGCTTGATCCGTACTGCCAGCCGCAGATTCGGGTGATCGCGCCGAGCGCGCCCATCGACATCGTGATCAGCGGGATGCGCAGCGCGGCGCCAGCTTGCAAGGTTGCGTCGAGCAGGTGCAGCACGTCGCTAGGCGCGCGTGGCATCACCGCGAGCTTGGCGATGTCGGCGCCTTCGCGTTCGGCGCGCAGCAGTGTGGCGACCATCTCGGCGCTGCCAGGCGTGGCATGGAAGTCATGGCACGACACGACCAGCGCCACGCCATGCGCCTGCGACACCGCGCGCACCTTGCGGCGGTGGTGCTCCAGCTGGCTCAACTCATAGTCGACGACGTCGATGGCGCCGCTGGCGCACAGCGCGCCGTACAGCGCCACGACCGCGTCTTCGTCGATGGCGATCTGCTCGCCCCCTTCATGCGCGGCGCGCCGCGTGAACAAGATCGGCACGCCGCCGGCCAGCGTGCGCAGTTCCGCCGCGGCGGCCAGCACCTCGCGCTGGTTGGCAATCGCATCGAAAAAATCGACGCGCCATTCGACCAGGTCGGGCGCCTGCGGCAGGATGGCCGTCAATTCTGCCTTCAGCGCGGCAGTGGTGCGGCCCACCAGCGGCGTGCAGATCAGCGCGCGGCCATGGCCGCCGAGGAGGCGTCCGCCAAAGTCGAGCGGTTTCGGGTGCGTCGGCATGTCAGTCCCGGGTCAGGCGAGGCACTACGGCGCCGGCCGGCACAAACTGCGCCGGCACGTCGTGGAAGTCCAGCTGCGCGGCGTTCTGGCGCGCGACTTCCACCTTGTCGCCAAAGTCGATGATCTGTTCGTCGCCTCGGCGCCAGGCCGGCCACGGTATCGCCGGCGTGGCCGGATTGCCGCTGCGGGCGAACGCCAGCATGCTGTCCATCATGCGCGCCGACAGGGCGCGGTCCTGCTGGCCCCACAGGCGCGTCGGCTTGAACATGTTGAGCGCGTCCTGGGTCTGGAACCAGTAAGGCACGTCGGAGGTGTGATACGCGCCCTGCGGAGCGTCGAACAGCGGCGCGGCCGGATTGAACGGGTGCACGCGCGAGAACATGTAGACATAGACGGGCGCCTTGCCGCTCGCCGTTTGGGCCTGCGCCAGCTTGCGTGTGCCTTTTTCCATCATCGCGTGGCGCGCCGCCAGCTTGCCCATCGCCGGCGCGTCGGCGTCGGCCGACACCGGATACAGCGCCATGAAGCGTTCGGCGTTGGCGCCGTAGACCTGGCGCGCCTTGTCGGCGTAGTCCGCGGCTGTTTTCGCCAGCCGCAACGGGCTCGGACTGATATCGTCGCGCGTAAAACCGGCAAGGGTCGGCACATCGTTCTGGCGGCCGGCGGCGAAGATATTGGCGATCGAGTCGGGCAGGAAGTATCCGTCGATGTTGGGACGCACGTTGACCGAGCCGGAGTCGCCGAACTGGAAGTCGCGCTGCACGACGAACACGCGGTCTGCCGGCAGCTGGCGCATCGCCGCGAGCGACGTGGCGCCGACCGCTTTCTGCACATCGAGCCCGGTCTGCTCCGACTCGGCCAAGGTAGGGGAGGCGCCGCCGATGGCAGGGCCGCTTTGCACGAAGGCGCGCTGGAACAGGCCGCGCGCCAGCGGGCTGGCCACCAGCGACACGACCGACGCGCCGCCGGCGGACTGGCCGGCGATGGTGACGTTGGCCGGGTCGCCGCCGAAGCGGGCGATGTTGCGCTGGACCCAGCGCAGCGTCTGCACCTGGTCGAGGAAACCGTAGTTGCCCGATGCGCGATGCGGCGATTCGGCCGTCAGCTCCGGATGGGCCATGAAGCCGAGGATGCCGAGCCGGTAATTGAAGTTGACGAACACGGCGCCGCGCGCGGCCACGTTCGGCCCGCCGTACAGCGCCATGCCGCTCGAGCCGACCGTGAAGCCGCCACCGTGAATGAAAACAATCACCGGCAGCTTTTTCGCCTTTGCTCTGGCAGCGGCGGGCGCCCAGACGTTCATGAAGAGGCAGTCTTCGCTGGTCGCTTCTTCGCCGAAGTAGTGATTGATGTCCTTGCGGCGCAGAAGCTGGATGCATTCCGGGCCCTTGCGGTCGGCGTGCAGCACGCCGCTCCATGGCGCGGCCGGCTGCGTTTCGCGCCAGCGCAGTTCGCGCACCGGCGCGGCCGCGTACGGGATGCCGTACCAGGCGTTGACGCCGTTGGCGAGCCGGACGCCTTCGAGCCTGCCGCTGTCGACAGTGACGTTTTGCGCCGCGGCGGCGCCGGCGCCAAACACGGCCGCCAGCGCCAGAACGCGCCAAAACAACGGGGTCAGACCCCGATTTTGTTTAATAAAAAGGCGATGAGGCCGGCAAACAAACGAAAAAAATAGGGTAAGACCAAAATTTTGTTTGCTAATAGTGCGGTCCGGCCGACGAAAAAACGGGTCTGACCCCAATTTTTTGATCGCGCGATGATGTCTCGTTGGCATGGTGTTGTCCTGTCGGAGGTGGGGTCGTTGAAGAATACATTAACTATTTAGTTAAGGTCAACCGGACGCTGGCGCAGGCGGTGCCTTATTGCGCCGCAGCGAATGAAACACGGGGCCGTGACCGTTTAATTAAAACAACAAAAATGCCTATTTAAATATTGTTGTTAACTATCTGGTTAGTGTATATTTACTCAAAATAACAAGCGAAGTACCCCTTCCTCAGGAGACAAAATGAAGCGCAAGCCCCGTAGCAATGTATGGATCAATCTGTCGAAACCGCTCGCTTACGGCAGCGCCGTCGGCTTCTCCATCCTCAGCGCCCATGCGCAGACCGCGCCTGATCCGGCGCCGGCAGACGTCGAGGCGAAAGTGGCCACCGTCGTCGTCACCGGCTCGAAAATCGCGCGGCGCGACTATTCGTCGCCTAGCCCGATCGTCACCACCGCCAAGGAAGTGCTGCAGGAAAGCGGCAACATCACGCTCGAAGCGACCCTGAACCAGATGCCGCAGTTCACGCCATCGGGCACCGCCTCGACCGGCGGCCAGGGACTCGGCGCACGCGCCACGCTCGACCTGCGCGGCCTGGGCGACAACCGCAACCTGATCCTGCTCGACGGCCGGCGCCTGCCGCTGTCGTCGGCCTTCGGCCAGGTCGACATCAACACCGTGCCGCAGGCGATCGTCGACGGCATCGAAACGATCAGCGGCGGCGCCTCCGCCGTGTACGGCTCGGACGCGATGTCGGGCGTGGTCAACTTCAAAAGCCTGCGCAAACTGAAGGGCGTCGTCCTTGACGTCCAGTACGGCAATTCGCAGAAGAACGATGCGCGCCGCCTGAGCCCGTCGATCACGGCCGGCACCGAGTTTGCAGAAGGCAAGGGCTACGCGCTGTTCTCGGTCAGCTACGACGAGCGCGAGCGCCTCACCGGCGCCCAGCGCTCGTTCTTCAACCTCGGCGTGCCGTCCGGATTCATCGGCACCAGCACCTATCTGCCGAACGCGTCGAACCTGCCGACGCAGGCAACGCTCAACAGCGTATTCTCGCGCTACGGCGTGACGTCAACGGTGCCGCGCACCAACAACCTCGGCTTCAACGACAACGGCACCCTGTTCAGCCAGACGGGCGCGCTGAACTATCTCGGGCCGGTCAACCAGTCGTACGCCATCGTCGGCGGCAACGTGCGCATGCCGGTCAGCGTCCAGAGCGACCTGATTAACGGCATGCGCCGCGAGAATTTTTTCAACAAGGTCGAATATCGCTTCACCCCTAACCTGACCGGCTACGCGCAGGTGCTGCACACCCATTCGGTGACCAAGACCAACACCGGCGCGACCTTGACCCAGTTCGGCCTGGGCGGCAACACCACGGTCCCCTTGAGCAATCCCTTCATTCCGGCCGACCTGCGCACCATCCTCGCCTCGCGCCCGGATGCCGGCGCGCCGTTCCTGTGGAACACCCGCTTTGTCGGCATCCCAAACCGCGTGTTTAACGAAGGCTACAACACCGACCAGCTGCTGGTGGGCCTGCGCGGCAACATCCCGTACAAGGACTGGACCTGGGATGCCTACGTGTCGGCCGACCGCTCGGTGCACGACCAGATCCTGCACAACGCCATCCTCAGTTCGCGCGTGCAGGAGTTGCTTAACGCGCCAGGCGGCGGCACGGGCCTGTGCGCGGGCGGCTACAATCCTTTCGGCATCGGCAACAACACGCGCATTTCGGAAGCCTGCCGCAACTACATGACCACCACCGCGGCCAGCACGGAAGACCTGACCCAGCGCGTGGCCGAAGCGAGCGTGCAGGGCGCGCTGTTCGACCTGCCGGCCGGCGAGCTGCAGTTCTCGGCCTCGGTCAATTACCGCAAGAATACCTACTCCTACCTTCCCGATTCGCAACTGGCGGCGCAGAACATCCAGGCCGTGATCGCCTCGCAGCGCTCGTCCGGCGCCACCTCGGTCAAGGAAGCCGCGCTCGAGTTGCGCATCCCGCTGCTGCGCGACGCGCCGTTTGCCAAGACGCTGGCGGTGTCGCCGGGCGCGCGCATTTCCGACTACGACATCTCCGGCATCGCCAAGACCTGGAAGGTCGACGCCGAATGGTCGCCGATCCAGAGCGTGATGGTGCGCGGCGGCGTGCAGCATTCGATCCGCGCGCCAAATATCGGCGAGCTGTTCAGCGCGGCGAGCGGCAATCAGGTCCAGTTCGGCAGCCCGCCGAACGGCGGCGAGCCATGCGATTCGCGCACCGCGGCACGCCTCGGCGCCGGCGGCGCCCAGCTGCGCGCGCTGTGCATCGCCACCGGCGTGCCGGCATCGGTCGTCGATTCATACACCTTCCCGACGGTGGCCACGTCGACCCTGAGCAGCGGCAACCCGAACCTGACGCCGGAAGCGGCCGACACCCAGACGCTGGGCGTGGTGTGGACGCCGCAGTTCGCCTCGCCGCTGTTCTCGCAGGTGTTCGCCTCGGTGGACTTCTACAAGATCAAGATCGAAGACACGATCTCGGCGGTGCCGGCCGCATCCGCACTGAACAAGTGCTACAACCTCGACGGCAGCAACCCGACCTATTCGGCCACCAATCCGTTCTGCCTGCTGGTGTCGCGCGACTCCAACGGCCTGCTGACGCAAGTGGCGGCGCCGTACCTGAACCTGGGCCAGCTGAAGACGTCCGGTGTCGACGTGCAGGTCGACTGGCGCTTCAAGTTAGGCGCCATCGGCCTGTCCGATGCGTGGGGCACCTTCGGCGTCAACAGCGCCGTCAGCTTCGTCAATTCGTACCAGTCGCAGGCGCTGCCGGGCGACGCCATCCAGGAATTCAAGGGCACCGTCGGCACCGTGATCCGTCCGACCTGGCAGTCGACCACGACGTTCCGCCATGAAATCGGCGCCGCGTCGGTGAACCTGCGCTGGCGCCATATTCCGGCGATGAAGGACATCACGTCCGTGACGCGTCCGGCCAGCCCGGCCGCCGGAGTCGAGAAGTACGACATTGTCGATCTGGGCGTGCGTTACGCGCTGAACAAGAACGTCGACCTGCGCGCCGGCGTCACGAACCTGTTCAACCGGGATCCGGCTTTGGTGCCGGGCAACCAGAACCTGACGATTCCGTCGACCTACGACATCGTTGGCCGCTCCTACTACGTTGGCGTGCGCACCAAGTTCTGATGATGATTAACGTTGAAAAAAGCGTCCTGGCGGCTGTGCTGGCACTGGCCGCCGCCGGGGCGCTCGCGCAGAACACGGTCACGGTCGACGCCGACGGCACCGCCCGTATCCAGGGCGGCGCGATTCCCCTGTCGGCCATCCTGAGCGACGAGTCAAAGGCGATCGTGCGGCGCGCGCGCCCAACCGAAGGGCCGGGCGCGGCGCCGCAGCCAAAGCTGGAAGACATGGCCGAGTTGCGCCGCCGCATGAACGAGACGCTGCAGCCGAACGTCAAGCACATGCGCGAGCTGTTCCCGGTCGACGTCGAGGAAACCACCATCGACGGCATCTCGGTGGCGATCGTCACGCCGAAGGGCGGGGTGCCGACGCGCAACCAGAACCGGCTGATGATCAATGCGCCCGGCGGCGGCTTTCGCACCGGCATCCGCGCCAACGGCCTGTTGATCAGCATTCCGGTGGCGGCGGTCGGCCAGTTCCGGGTCGTGACCCTGCTGTACCGCCAGGGCCCGGAACACCGGTTCCCGGCGGCGACCGAGGACTTCACCACCGTCTACAAGGCGATGCTCAAGCGCTACAAGGCGCCCAACATCGGCCTGGTCGGCTGTTCGGCGGGCGGCTCGCTGGTGGCGCAAAGCGTCGCGCACTTCCAGCAGGCCGGCTTGCCGCGCCCGGGCGTGCTCGGCATCTACTGCGCCGGCGCCGACGCCAAGTTCATGGCCGGCGACTCGGCCGCGTTTGCCGCGCTGGCGAACGGCGTGGCCGTCGCCATGCCGCCGGGGCCGGCTTACCTAGCCAACACTAACCCGGACGATCCGGCGGTCAACCCGTCGGTCGACCTGAAGGTGCTGGAGAAGTTTCCGCCAACCTTGTTCGCCACGGGCACGCGCGACTTTGCCATGAGCGCCGCTGCCTACGGCCACCGCCGCATGCTGCGCTCCGGCGTGGCGTCGGACCTGCTGATCTTCGATGGCCTCGGCCACGGCTTCATGACCAATCCGGATTATCCGGAGTCGCGCGAGCTGTACGAGATTGCCGCGAAGTTCTACGACAAGCACCTGGGACGTTAAGGTGACGATGCTGTTTTTACCCGCCGCCGGCAGTGCCGCGCGGCACACTTGTCGAGTAAAATCCTGTGTATGAATGCTAAGACCACGACCGCTGCAAAGAAAACACCGGTGAAAAAAGCCAAGGCGCCGCGCGCCGAGGCCGCCGAGGAAGACGGCACCCGCGCCACCATCCTCAACGTCGCCATCCAGGAGTTTTCGCGCCATGGCCTGTCGGGGGCGCGCATCGACACGATCGCCGCCGAAACCGGCGCGAACAAGGGCATGATCTATTACTACTTCGGCGGCAAGGAAGGCCTGTACGTGGCCGCGCTGGAGGAGAGCTACCGCCGCTTTCGCCGCGTCGAGAGCGAGTTCCACCTCGACGACTTGCCGCCGGTGCCGGCGTTGCGCACCATCGTCGCCTCGACCTTCGACTACCACGCCCAGCATCCCGAGTTCATCCGCATGGTGATGACCGAGAACATCAATAACGGCGAGTACGTGCGCAAGATCGCCGAGCTGCAGCAGATCAACCGGCCGGCCATCGCGCTGCTTGACCGGCTGTGCAAGCGCGGCATCGCCGAAGGGGTGTTTCGCAGCGACCTCGATCCGGTCGACCTGCACATGTCGATCAGCGCGCTGTCGTTCTACAACGTGTCGAACCAGCATACCTTCAGCTTCATCTTCGGCCGCGACCTGACGGCGCCGGCAGTGCACTCGGCGCGCCGCGATTCGGTCGTCGACATGATCTTGCGCTTCGTGCGCGCGCCCTGACGCCGGCTTGAATCGCAAAGCGCGCCGGCGGCACCGATTTGGCTTGCGTTTAACTAAATAGTTAGTCTAGAATGATTTGCAAGGGATTCTCCTTTCACTGCAGCACCCATGACCTGATCGGTTCACCATGACGACACCTCGACAACGCATCCTGCTGGGCCTGATCGGCGCCGGCATCGGTCGTTCCCTCACACCGCCGATGCACGAGCAGGAGGGCGACGCCAACGGCCTGCGCTGCCTGTACCAGATCATCGACCTCGACGTGCTCGGCAAGACTGCCGACGACGTTCCGGCGCTGCTCGACGCGGCCGAGGCAATGGGGTTCTCGGGGCTGAACATCACCTATCCGGCCAAGCAGAAAATCATCCCGCTGTTAGATGACGTCAGCGACGAGGCGCGCGCCATCGACGCCGTCAACACCGTGGTGTTCAGGGACGGCAAACGGATTGGCCACAACACCGACTGGTCCGGCTTTGCCGAGGCGTTCCGCCGCAGCCTTCCCGGCGTGGCGCTGGGCCGCGTTGTGCAGCTGGGCGCCGGCGGTGCCGGCGCGGCCACCGCGCACGCGGCGCTGGCGATGGGGGTCGAAGAGTTGAGCGTGTTCGACGTCGACCAGGCTAGAGCCGCAGACCTGGCCGCGGCCTTGTGCGCGCGCTTCGGCGCTGGGCGCGCGAGCGCCGGCACCGACCTCGCCGCGGCGATGGCGCGCGCCGATGGCCTGATCCACGCCACGCCGACCGGCATGGCCAAGCATCCCGGCCTGCCGCTGCCGGCCGAACTGCTGCGTCCTTCGATGTGGGTGTCGGAGATTGTCTATTTCCCGCTGCAGACGGCGCTTCTGCAGGCGGCCGACGCGATCGGCTGCCGCACGATGAACGGCGGCGGCATGGCGGTATTTCAGGCGGTCCACGCCTTCGAACTGTTTACCGGCGTGGCGCCCGACAGCGCGCGCATGCTGGCCCATTTCGCCGCGCTGCAAGCGGCCCGCATCGAGGAGGAGAAGGCATGAAAACACAGGAAAACCATCCCGAGCCGAGCAACCCGCTGGGCATCGACGGCGTCGAATTCATCGAGTACGCGACGGCCGAGCCGCTGGCGCTGGGCGCCGTGCTCGAGACGATGGGCTTCGTTCAGGTCGGGCGGCACCGCTCGCGCGAGGTGGTGCTGTATCGCCAGGGCGACATGAACGTGGTGGTCAATGCCGATGCCGATTCGTGGTCGAGCACGGACGCCGAACATGGCGCCACCTCGCTGACGGCGATCGCGCTGCGGGTGCGCAATGCCGGCGAGGCCTACCAGCACGCGCTCGACCGCGGCGCCTGGGCGATTCCGACCCGCGCCGGCGCGATGGAGCTCAACATCCCCGGCGTGCACGGCGCCGGCGACTCGGTAATCTACTTCGTCGAGCGCTATCCGGACTTCTCGATCTACGACGTCGATTTCAAGCTGGCCGACGCGGCGCGCGCGCATCCGCCGGCGCTGGCCGGTCTGCACTTTTTCGGCGTGGTGCAGGCGATCCGGCGCGACCGCAGCGCCGAGTGGATCGATTTCTATCAACAGCTGATGAATTTCCAGCCGCTGCCAAGCGGCACCGGCTTCGGCATCCTGCCGCGCGGGACCATGCTGGCCAGCCCGTGCGGCAAATTCTGCCTGCAGCTGGTCGAGCCGCCGGAAGGCACCGACGACGTCCACTGGGACGAAGAACTGATCCGGGTCGGCTTCGGCACGCCGGACGTGGCGTCGGCGATGGCGCTGCTGGCCGAGCGCGGCGTGACGTTCGTCGACCGCCCGCCGGTGCAGCCGAGCGAGAAGGGCGCGCTGACGCAGATGTTCCGCGGCAGCGTGAACTTCGAGCTGGTGGCCAGTCCGGCCTTGAACTGACAGGAAGGGCGCCATGAACCTGTCAAACTTCGGGATGGACACCGTCACCCTGGCCGGCACGCTGGAAGCGAAACTCGACGCCTCGCGCGTGGCCGGCTTTTCGCAGCTGATGTTGTGGGCCAAGGACCTGGTCAATTATCCGGGCGGCCTCGATGCGGCGGTGCAGCTGGTGCGCCGCAGCGGCGTGCGCGTCACCGGCATCCAGGTGATGCGCGACTATGAAGGCCTGTCCGGCACCCTGCACGACTACAAGGTCGATGTCGCCAAGAGCATGATGGAAATTTGCCGCGCGGTCGGCTCGCCCTTGCTGATGGTGTGTTCGTCCACGTCCAAGCACGCCAGCGGCGAGCCGGCAAAAATCGCGCGCGACCTGGCCAAGCTGGCTACGCTGGGCGTGCCGCTGAACGTCAAGGTCGGCTTCGAGGCGCTGTCGTGGGGGCGTAACATCAGCGAATACCAGCAGGCGTGGGAAGTGGTCGAAATGGCCGACCATTCCAACCTCGGCATCGTGATCGATTCGTTCCACATGCTGGCCAACGGCGCCGAACTCGATAGCCTCGGGCAGATCCCCGGCAGTAAAATCGCCATGGTGCAGCTGTCGGACTTCATGTGGCGCGAGATCCGTTCGTCGGAGGAGCGCATCGAGACGGCGCGCCACCTGCGCGTATTTCCCGGCGAAGGCGAACATTCGGCCGAGCTGTCGGCGCTGGTGCGCTCGATCGACCGCGCCGGCTACCGCGGCGATTACAGCTTCGAGGTGTTCAACGACGACTTCCTGCAAATGGCGCCGGAGCTGGTGGCGCTGCGCGCGCGCCGCTCGGCCAAGTGGGTGACCGACCAGGTGCTGCGGCGCAGCCTGCAGATCCGCGCGCCGGCGCGCGCAGTGCAGATGTCTTCATAGCCGCAAAATTCGCCGGCACCGGGATAACCCGGGCGGGCGCCATAATAATAGTGGAGACAACATGAATTTATCGAGTAACCCGGCCAGCGCGCTGCTGGGCGCAAACACCGGCAGGGGCAGGGTACGCTGGGGCATGCTGGCGCTGGTGTTCTTCGCCACCACCCTCAACTACATCGACCGCGCCGCGCTCGGCATCTTGCAGCCGGTGCTGGCCAAGACGATGCAGTGGACGGCGCAGGACTACGCCAACATCAATTTCTGGTTCCAGGTCGGCTACGCGATCGGCTATGTCGCGCAGGGCCGCTTCATGGACGCCGTCGGCGTCAAGCGCGGCTTCGCGCTGGCGGTGCTGGTGTGGAGCATCGCCGCCGCGGCGCACGGCTTTGCATCTAGCGTGTTCGGCTTCATGATCTGCCGCTTCATGCTCGGATTGTCCGAGGCCGGCAACTACCCGGCCTGCATCAAGACCACGCGCCTGTGGTTCCCGGTCGGCGAGCGCGGCGTCGCGGTCGGCATCTTCAACGCCGGCACCAACGTAGGCGCCATGGTCACGCCGATGCTGGTGCCGTTTGTGCTGGCGGTGTGGGGCTGGCAGCAGGTGTTCTGGGTGATCGGCGGCGCCGGCGCGGTGTGGCTGTTTTTCTGGTGGCGCAACTACCACGATCCGGACCAGCATCCAACTGTCAGCAAGGCCGAGCTGGCGCACATCCAGGGCGCGGCCGAACCGGCCGGCGAGAAGATCGCGTTTCGCGACGTGATCCGCATGCGCGCAACCTGGACCTTCGCGATCGGCCACATGCTGACGGCGCCGGTGTTCTGGTTTTACCTGTACTGGCTGCCGCCTTACCTGAACCAGCAGTACCAGCTCGGCATCAGCATCACCCAGCTTGGCGCGCCGCTGATCGTCATCTACCTGATGGCCGATATCGGCAGCATCGCCGGCGGCGGCTTGTCCTCCTGGCTGATCGTACGCGGCATGCGCGCCATCCCGGCGCGGCTGGTGACGATGCTGCTGTGCGGCCTGTGCATCGCGCCGATCATGTTCGTCTCGTCGGCCAAGGGGCTGTGGATGGCGGTAGCCTACATCTCGGTGGCGATCGCCGCGCACCAGGCGTGGACGGCCAACATCTGGAGCCTGGCGATGGACATGGCGCCGAAGAACGCGGTGGCGTCGATGTTCGGTATCGGCGGCACCTGTTCGGCCATCGGCGGCATGTTCATGACGCAGATCGTCGGCTTCGTGCTGACCCGCAGCGACAACAACTACACGCTGCTGTTTACGATGATCCCGGCCACCTACTTCATCGCACTGGTGTGGATCTGGCTGATGCACCCGCGGGCGGCAAAGCCGGCCAGCGCGTGAACGGTCGGAGCGATCATGAGACCGTCTTCACTGCTGCGCATCGAACGGCTCGATGCGCTGATCGCCGAACTGTCGGTACGCGGCCTGGGTAACTTCGCAGTCGTCGATTTTCTAGACTGTTCGGCCTCTTCGGCGCGCAACTACCTGCTCGAGCTGCGCGATGCCGGCGTTGTCGTGCCAGTTCCGGGAAGCGCGCCGGAGTGCGCCGACAAGACCGTCTATCGCCTCTCCGGCGACCATTTGCTGGTCGACGGGTTCAAGGTGGTGCTGGCGCGCGCGCGCGGCGGCCCCTGCGCCATGCCGATGCGCGATCCGCTGGTGGCCGCCCTGTTCGGCGGGGCGCGGCAGTAAAGCATCGACGCGAAAAAGCGCCTGGCGGAACGCCCGGCAGGCGCCGTTTACCTGTGAACTGTTGCTGCCGTAGGAGATGCCGTTTTCAGCCGGTGCGGTGACGTTGAAAAACGCCAGCAACGGCACGTTTTGAGCGTTGAATACCATGGCCAACATAGGCGGAAGCGCCGTGCAACGCACCGCTGACGGTCGGATTGACCGAATTAACGCCGCAATCTTCAAACAGTACGGTTGCGCACACGTTCGAAGCTGACGTGGTCGGCGTTAGCGTGCCGTTGAAAAAATCTGGCGTCCGAAAAGTTAATGCTGACTTGACCTGTCATGGCCGTTGAATGTGCCAGAGCTTCACCGGCAATCATGGTAATAAGGCCATGTTTCAGTTTCATTATTTTTCCCGTGTTTGGTTTGATGACAGTTTTCAAGCATACATCGTGCCTAACAAGATAAACCGATAAAACGGGGCACTTACCATAGGTCGACAAACATGCCAAATATTAATCCTTGTCGATAAATTTTACAGAATGTCGTCTGAAACCTTTTTCGAAAAATAAACATTGAAAAAAATCATAGCGTTGCATGCAATGGCACAATTAATGCTTGGATAAATACACCATGGACGAAAAAGACGGCATGGAAAAATCGAAACTTTCTTGAAAGGGAAGATGATGAAACAACTAGGGATGCACCATACCAACACAAAAACCAAATCATTAACGATCGCCGTCGTGTTGGCGACCGTATTCGGATTCGGGTCTGCGCATGCAGCCCTGATGAACTGTCCAGCTTCATTTGTCACGGACGCGACGGCCAAGGTCGAAAATGCGGCCGGAACCAACACGGCGGCGAGTGCTTGTCAATATCTCACCCCAGCGGATCCTAGTAACGTGGCATCGATTTCCAACATCAATGCAGCTGGCTTCTTCGGTTCTACTAACTGGACCCTGAATACGGGGAATCTTCAGGTCGAGCCCACCAACGGTGAGTTAGGGACGTGGGCAATTACAACAGCCAATTTTGCCCTGAACGATTACATTATTGTTTTTAAGGATGGCCAGGACACCAACCTGGTTGCATTCCTTTTCAACGAGCTGTTCACGAGCGGCGTATGGTCGACGCCGTTTACGAATCCACCGTTCGACGTGAGAAATCCAAAGGATGTTTCACACTTCACGATTGCTCAGCGTCCTGGGGAAATTCCATGCACGGTCAACTGCGACCCGCAGGAAGTGCCGGAACCAGGCAACGTCGCGCTGTTTAGCATCGGCATCCTGGGAGCTGCTGCGGCACTGCGCCGGCGGCGCCAGAAATAACTCAGGCATGCATTAAAAATGCCGGTCAGCTTGTGAGCTGACCGGCATTTTTTTCGGCGAACCGTTTTAGCGATTGACCTGGACGGTCTTGCCCGATGCGTTGCCTGCCGCGTCGCTTGCGACCGCCTGGATCGTATGCGTGCCACGCGAAGCCTTGCGCGCATTCCAGTTGTAGGATAGCGAAGCATTGCCGGTCGCAACCAGGGCGCCGTCGATGTACAGGCGGACCGAGGTGACCGCGACGTTATCGCTGGCGCTGACGCTGATGCCGACGTTGCCGTTCACGGTTGCACCTGCTGCAGGATTAGCGATAGTGACGGAGGGAGCGACGGTATCGGCGGTGACCGTGTTAGCCACTGTGACATTGACCGTGCTCGACGACGAGTTGCCGGCTGCGTCGTACGCCTTGGCGACCAGCGAGGTTACGCCATCGGCACGCGAGGTGGTGTCCCAGCTGAAGCTATAAGGCGAGGCGGGTTCGGTGCCCACCAGGGCGCCGCCGGCGTACAGTTCGACGCGGGTCACGCCCACGTTGTCAGCGGCGCTGGCGTTCACGACCACAATGCCCTTGACGGTGCTGCCCGGTGCGCTGACCGACACGGTCGGCGCCTGGAAATCGGTCGTTACGCTGCCACGCGCAGCGGCCACGGCGCGCGCCGCGTTGATGCGGCCGGCGCCGGAGTAATCGTCGCGGCCGGCCACGCCGATGTCGTCGGCGCTCGAGGCAAGGATGCTGTCGACTTGTGAAGGTTGCAGTGCAGGATTGGCGGACAGCATCAGGGCCACCACGCTTGCCGTCAGCGGGCTGGAGAACGAAGTGCCGTTGACGGCGCCGTAGCCACCGCCGGCGGTGGTGGTATAGATGCCCTCGCCAGGTGCCGCAACGTCGACGGCCGGGCCGTACGCCGACCAGCTTGGACGCCCGTCGGCGGAGTTGGTCGCTGCGACGGTGATGATGTCCAAGGTGTTGGCACTGCCGTCGTAGGCGCCGGTGTTGCCGGCTGAAGCGACTACCAGGCCGCCCCTGCTGCGCATGTACTGCGCTGCAGTATGCACCGCTGCCACGTTGGAAACGATATAGCTGATGTTGGCAACGCGCGCGCCGTTGTCGGCGGCGAAGGTGATGGCGTTGGTAACGGTGCTGTAGTACGAAATGCCGCCCGACGCGTTGGCAATACGTAGTGGCATGATTTTGGCGTTCCACGCGCCGCCGGTTACACCGGCCGCGTTGTTGCCGATTGCTGCCGCCACGCCCGCAACCTTAGTGCCGTGGCCGTTGATGTCGGTGGTGTTGTTATTGTTGTCGAAGAAGTTCCAGCCCGGGACCATGCGTGCAGCCAGGTCGGGATGGGTGCTGTCGACACCACCGTCCAGAATGGCGATGGTGATACCCGCGCCGGTGGCGGTGTCCCATGCCACCGATGCGCCGATTTTCGGCAGGTGCCAAGCGCTGGCGTAATAGGTGTCAGAAGGCGTCATTTGCGGCGGCAGTTCGCCGTCGAGTTCGACGAACTTGATGTGCGGATTGCGCTCAAGCGCCTGCAGCAAGGCCGTCTCGCGGCCGGCAGGCACGTCGACGAGATACATATTCACACCCCTCATCTTGCGCGCGCCCTGGGCGCCGTGAGTCTTGATGATCTTGTTGAACTCGGCAACCGGCAGGCCCGCGCGCGGCGCCACCAGGATGCGGCCGGCGGCGAAGCGCTCAGGCTTTGCGGCATGGGCCGTCGCTGGAACCATGGAAGCGGCGGTGGCGGCAAAGGCGGTGGCCAGGGCGAGGCGTGCTGGGGAGAAACGGAAGAAGTGGTGCATGGTGAGTCCTTAGTTCGAATGAGTTTCGGAACAGGACGACTGGAGGACGCTGCATGAGGAGGCACCTTGATGGAGGATGCTCATCCGTTTGGTGACAAAATTCCATGCTCCGTCACGCGGCGATGTGCGCTCAGGTTGCGATTCTGGCAGTCCTGCCGTCGTGGGGCCGATGGGCCCGTTAGACCGATGACTTTGCGTCGCCTGCTTTCGCAGGCTTTGCGTTTTACAGATTGCTTGGATGCAATGCTAACGCGAAATATTCCTAGAAACAATTGAATCGACAAGAATGTTTGCGATTTTCGGCACATTGTTCGCAACGAGATGCCGCGCAACAACAAACTTCGCCTTTATTAACTTAATTTCTACCGGAATTGGATACAAGAAAGGTTTCTTTATTCTTAAATATATTGACGATCTGGCTAGCTATTAGCTGTCCGCTATTCTGTTTGTATAATCAATAGCCAGTCAGTATCGGAAACTAAAAAATTTTAAAAATAGTTCAGGTCATGCGCACTTTGGCGGCAGCAACACCGTGTTGACGCGGTCGCGGTCGCGGTCGCGATCGCGATCAAACGTCAACGCAGCCGATAACGTGGGCGTCGCGCGCGGCAAGCTCAATGGAACGGTACTTTGGTTGCCAATTGTGCATATTACCCGCACCGATACAAGAGAAAATGTTCACTGAAAACAATGCATGTACGTGTTGTTTGTTAAATCCCCGTCGTCTTAGATGACGGCATTAGTAACAATTTGTTAGGGGTGGTCAGTCTCGGTTATCGCATTACCCCGGTTGCGGCTGCCTATTATTGTTCATTGTTAATATCACGATAAGGGGAAACCTGGAAAGAACGGAAATCGCGTTCTCCGAAAATATCGTTTTGCCTATAAACGTTTGTAGGATGCCAGACGATGTTGGCGATGATTAATATAACGGTTATCAAGAGAAGCTCTTAAATATGTGCGGAAACATCAGTATGCCTGCGGCCGCATTCTGACTACCTGAAATCGAAGGGCGGCCTGGTGTTCGTTTCGGCCGGTAACTCCGGCACCGATCAAGCCGCCTCCGTGACGAACTTGATGATCGTCGTCTCCGCCACCGATTCGTACGATGCCAAGGCCGGTTTCTCAGCTTCGGCGCTTTCGTCCACCTGTCGGCGCCGGGCGCCGGCATCTGGACCACATCGCGCGGCGGTGCTTACCAGGCCTGGAACGGCACCTCGTTTTCGAGCCCGCTGGCCGCCGGCGTTGCCGCCGTGATGATGGCGGCCAACCCGGCGCTCGACGGCGCCAGGATCGAGCATCTGCTGTATTCGACCTCGGTCGACCTCGGCGCCGCCGGCCCCGATCCCGTGTTCGGCTTTGGCTGCGTCGATGCCGGCGCCGCCGTGCTCGCCGCCGCCGCCATGGTGGTGGTGGCCGATACCCGGGCGCCATCGGTAGCGATCAACGCGCCGCTGGGCAGCAGCTCGGTGTCCGGCCTGGTCGCCGTCCAGGCCAGCGCGGTCGACAATGGCGGCGTGGCGCGGGGCGACCTGGCGGTCAACGGCACCACGGTGCCAGCAATGCCAACGCGCCTTATGACTTCAGCTGGAATTCGGCCGGCGTGGCAAACGGCATGGCCTACCTGGTGGCAGTGGCGTATGACGCCGCCGGCAACAAGGGCCAGTCGGCCACGGTCGCCGTCAACGTCGCCAACGCCGTCGTGCCGGTAGGGGGGGCGATACGATCGCGCCGGTGGTAACGATCAATAACCCGGTCGGCGGCGCTGTCTCCGGCACCGTGTCGATCAGCGTCAGCGCTTCGGACAATGGCGGCGCAGCCGGCATCACCCAGATGCCGTACATCGACGGCAAGCTGGTTGCCAAAGGCAGCGGCGGCACCCTGTCGTACAACTGGAACTCGCGCAAGGCCAGTTCCGGCGCGCACTCGATCCAGGCTGTTGCGACCGATCGCGCCGGCAATTCCCGCACCGCCAGCGTCAGCGTGACGACGCGCTGACCTCGGTCTGGCTCGCTCGCTTGAGCGACGCAGTAGCACAGCGAAGCCGCCTCAAGGGCGGCTTCGCCATTTCCGGCCTGAGCGCGGTGCCGGAGCCCGAGGTTGCGGTTGGCCGGCACGGCGATGTCGATCAGCTTTGGCTTCGGCAGGTTCAGCGCGGCCATCAGTCGGGTCAGAGTCGGGTGGGGTCAGTGCCGACATTCGGACACAAGCCCATCCTTCACGACGCACCTACAGCAGAGGCCGTGTCCGGATGTCGGCACTGACCCCGGAGTGTGGACCCCGGAGTGTTCGACCCCGGAGTGTTCAAGGGCGCCGTCATCTCGCATCACCAGACCGCTGAGCTGATGCCGGGACGCGGATTCGTTGTAGCCTGAGCTTGGCTCAAAAAAGTCCATTGGAAACTTGATTTCCGCATTTCAATGTAGCGCGGAAATCGAAAATTCTCTCTTCCGTTCATATCAATTGAATGGATTCAACAGTGTGGGGTCAGCCTGGATTTTGGGCTACGCTTGCGTGTCGATTTATCAGTTTTTCCCGAGGATCAATTGAATGACCAGTGACGCAAAGCAGCCCGCGGTGGAAGGCGACCTGACAATTCCATTGCATCAGGAACAGGTCGACGTTTCCATTCGTACTGTCGATACCGGCCGCGGTGTGCGTGTCACGACATCGGTGAGCGAGCACCCGTTCGAAGTCGATGAAACCTTGCATCACGACGACGTCGAGATCAGCCATGTCGCGGTCGGCCAGTTCGTCACCGGCACCGACGTGCCGGCGCCGCGCTACGAGGGCGACACCTACATCATCCCGATCATCGAAGAGGTGCTGGTGGTGGAACGGCGCTTGCGCATCAAGGAAGAAGTTCACATTACCAAGGTCAAGCGCGAAGACCGGCATACCGAAACCGTGTTTTTGAAAGCGGAACAAGTGCGCGTCGAGCGGTTCGACGACGCATCTGACACCTGATCACTTTGAATGAACCATTGGAGGCTTACCATGCAACACACTCTCGTAGCCGTTTTTGATAACCGTACCGATGCCCAGTCTGCGATGGATGAGTTGCTGGCATCTGGCTTTTCGCGCCAGGAAGTGCGCCTGAGCGAAGGCACCACCGCCGGCACCACCGGCACCACCGACACGCTCGGTACTACCGGCACCACCGGCAGCACGGCGTCGAGCGACGACGGTTCGTTCACCGGCAGCATCAAGCACTTCTTCAGCGACCTGTTCGGTTCCGACGACGATACGCCGGCCAACAAGTACTCCGAAGCGGTCACCCGCGGCAGCCATGTGCTGACCGTGGTCACCGCCAGCGAGCCGGAAGTCGAGCGCGCGGCCGACCTGATCGAGCGCTTCGGCCCGGTCGACATCGACGAGAAGGCCTCGCAGTGGGGTGGCGCGGCGTCCACCGGCCAGGCACAGTACTCCGGCGCCGGCGCCCAGCAGTCGGCGCTGTTGTCGGCGCAAAATACGCAAGGCATGCAGCAAGGCACGCAGCAGACGATGCAGCAGGGTTCGCAGCAGCTCGCCACCGGCGAGAGCGCCGCGATCCCGATCATCCAGGAAGAGCTGCAGGTCGGCAAGCGCGAAGTGCAGCGCGGCGGCGTGCGGGTGTTCCAGCGCATGGTCGAGACGCCCGTTAGCGAAACGGTCAACCTGCGCGAAGAGCATGTCCACGTCGAGCGCCGTCCGGTAGACCAGCCGGCCAGCAGCGCCGACCTGGCCGGGTTCCAGGAAAAATCGATCGAGCTGCGCGAAACGGCCGAGGAGGTGGTCGTCCAAAAGTCGGCCCGCATCGTCGAGGAAGTGGTGATCGGCAAGGAAGTGACCAGCCACCAGGAGCAGGTCTCCGACACGGTGCGCCACACCGAGGTCGACGTCCAGCAGCTCGGCGGGCAGGAGAACGACCTCTACTACCGCAACCACTTCGACACCAATTACGCCACTGGGGGCGGACGCTACGAGGATTACGCGCCGGCCTATGGCTACGGCTCGACGATGGCCAGCAGCCAGTACCGCGGCCGCTCGTGGGACGAGGTGGAGCCGAACCTGCGCAGCGACTGGGAAACCCGCAACCCCGGCTCGACCTGGGATAAAATGAAGTCCGCCGTACGTCACGGTTGGGACCGCGTTACTTCCTGATGCGGTCCTGATGCGCTGCTGCTGCCGCGGCTTGACGGCCGCGGCAGTATGATGTCGACACCGGCACGCCATTGGGGCGCTGCGGTTGTTCGGCGTTGACGACAGGGGAATACATGTTCGATGGTTTCGACAGTGGCACGGCAATCGTCGATGGCATCGCCATCCGCTATGTCAGGGGCGGCTCCGGCCCGCCACTGCTGCTGCTGCACGGGCATCCGCAAACCCATGTCATCTGGCACAAGGTGAGCGCGCAGCTGGCGCGCCACTTCACCGTGGTGGCCGCCGACCTGCGCGGCTACGGCGACAGCGACAAGCCGGCCGGACTGGACGACCATGGCAACTACGCAAAACGCGTGATGGCCAACGACCAGGTCGGCCTGATGGCCCAGCTCGGCTTCGAGCGCTTTGCCGTGATGGCGCACGACCGCGGCGCGCGGGTGGCGTACCGGATGGCGCTGGACCATCCGCAGCGCGTGACCAGGCTTGTCACGCTCGACATTGCCCCCACCCTGGCGATGTACGAGAACACCACGCTTCAATTCGCGACCGCGTATTACCACTGGTTCTTCCTGATCCGCCCGGCGCCGTTTCCCGAAACGTTGATCAATGCCAGCCCGGACGCTTACCTGAAGTATCACATGGGCTCGCGCAACGCTGGCCTGGCGCCGTTTACCGAAGCGGCGCTGGCCGAGTATCTGCGCTGCATCCGCGATCCGGCCACCGTGCACGGCATCTGCGAGGACTACCGCGCCAGCGCCGGCATCGACCTGGCGCACGAGCGCGACGATATTGCCGCCGGCAGGAAGATCGAGTGCGAGCTGCTGGTCTTGTGGGGCGCCGACGGCACCATCGCCAAATGCTCCGATCCACTCAAGGAGTTTGGCAAAATCGCGCGCAAGGTCAGCGGCAAGGCGCTGCCGTGCGGCCACTATATTCCGGAAGAGGCGCCACAGCAGCTGCTCGACGAAGCGTTGCCGTTCCTGGTGGGCGCGCGCGAGGTGTAATATCACGTCACACTGTGCCTGGTCAAAAACGACGGATATTAACGTCGGGCAATTCAATTGACAGTTGTCCGAGGCACCACTTATGTCAAACTAGTATATGGTTGAGCCTTCCAATACGAGCGGAGCGTCCCCAAGCCTGACCCCTACCAACATGCCAAGCACTTCTGCCACTCCCTTTCACGTCGCCACCGACCGGTTCCGCCTGTTTGTCGACGGCGTGACCGATTACGCCATCTACATGCTCTCGCCGGAAGGCATCGTCAGCAGCTGGAATGCCGGCGCCCAGCGCTTCAAGGGTTATGCGCCGGACGAAATCATCGGCCAGCACTTTTCCCGGTTCTACACCGAGAAAGACCTGGCGACCGGCCTGCCGGCACGAGCGCTGGAGACGGCCTGCTCGCAGGGCAAGTTCGAAGACGAGGGATGGCGCGTGCGCAAGGACGGCACGTCGTTCTGGGCCAGCGTCGTGATCGATCCGATCTACGACGGCGGCGGCGCGCTGCTCGGTTTTGCCAAGATCACCCGCGATATCACCGCCCGCAAGCGCGCCGCCGAAGCGTTACACGCCAGCGAGGAGCGCTTCCGCCTGCTCGTGCAGGGCGTCACCGACTACGCCATCTACATGCTGTCGCCGGAAGGCCTGGTCACCAACTGGAACGCCGGCGCCAGGCGCATCAAGGGTTACGAGGAAGCGGAGGTGCTCGACACCCATTTCTCGCGCTTCTATGTCGACGAGGATGTGGCCGCCGGCGCGCCGATGACGGCGCTCAAGCGGGCGGTGGCGGAAGGGCGCTATGAAAGCGAGGGGCTGCGCGTGCGCAAGGACGGCTCGCGCTTCTGGGCCCACGTCGTCATCGACCCCATCCACGACGAGCTCGGCACGCTGCTGGGCTTTGCCAAGGTCACGCGCGACATTACCGAGCGGCGCCAGGCGGCGCAGGAACTGGAGCGGGCCAATCTGGCGCTGTTCCAGTCGCAAAAGCTCGAAGCGATCGGCAAGCTGACCGGCGGCGTGGCGCACGACTTCAACAACTTGCTCAGCGTGGTCGTCAACGGCCTCGGCATCCTGCAGCGCCGCTTGGTCGAGCCGGAAGACGTGCGCATCCTCGACGCCATGACGCGCGCGGCCGCGCGCGGCGCCACGTTGACGCAGCAGTTGCTGGCGTTCGCGCGGCGCCAGCCGCTCAAGCAGGAGAACCTGGACCTGAACGAGGTGATCGGCTCGTTCGAGGAAGTGCTGCGGCGCGCCGGCAAGACGTCGGTCGATTTCACGCTGGACCTGGCGGCCCAGTTGCCGGCGGTCAGGATCGACGCCGCCCAGCTCGAAGCGTCGCTGCTGAACCTGATCGTCAACGCGCGCGACGCCACCGCCGACGGCGGCACCATCTGCCTGCGCACCGCGGTGGCCGACCTGGCCGCCGGCGAAGTGAGCACCCTGCCGGCCGGGCGCTACGTAATCGTCGAAGTGGCCGACAGCGGCGAAGGGATGAGCAGCGAGACGCTGGCCAGGGCAGTCGAGCCGTTCTTCACCACCAAGCCGGTCGGCAAGGGAACCGGCCTGGGCCTGAGCCAGGCGTATGGACTGGCCCAGCAATCGAAGGGCGACCTGGTGCTGCGCTCGGTCGTCGGCGAGGGCACCCAGGTGGCGTTCTATCTGCCGGCGCTGGGCGACGGCCAGCCGGCCACCGCGGTGGCGTCAACGGCCGAAAAAGCCTTGGTGGTCGACGACCAGGATGACGTGCGCGAGATGGCGGTGGCGCTGTTCGGCACCCTCGGCTATCACGTGATCTCGGCCAGGAACGGCATCGAAGCACTCGAGGCGCTGAAAAACGACAGGCAGATCGACGTGCTGTTTTCCGACGTCGTGATGCCGGGAATGAGCGGCATCAGCCTGGCGCGCCAGGCGCGCCTGCTGGCGCCGTCGCTGAAGATCATCCTGGCGTCCGGCTATGCGTCGGACGCCGCCGGCGACGAGAAGTCCGCCGTCGACGAGTTCCCGCTGATTGCCAAGCCCTACACGCTGGCGCAGATCCTGAAAGAACTGCGGGCGGCGCCATGATGCCGTTCGGCTGCCGCGACGGCGCCGCCGCCGCTTAAGCCGGCTGGGAGCAGGCCGGCTCGATCACCGGCATGCGGACGGTAAAGGTGCTGCCGCGGTTCCTGCCTTCGCTCTCGGCGGTGACGGTGCCGTCATGCGCTTCGACCAGGTTTTTCACCAGCGCCAGGCCGAGCCCGAGGCCGCCGCCCTGACGGTCGGACGTCCGCTCGGCCTGCACGTACAGGTCGAACAGGTTCGGCATCAGGTCTGCGTGCACGCCGATGCCGTTGTCGACGACCCTGATCGCCATTGCGCCGACGTTCACTTCCAGCGTCACGTGGATGCGGCCGCCGTCCGGCGTGTAGCGGATCGCGTTGGTCAGCAGGTTGCTGACCACCTGCAGCATGCGCGTGCGGTCGCCGTGGACGATGACGGGCCCGTCCGGCAGCGACACACCGAGGGCGTGCCCCTTGCCGGCAGCGGCGGTGGCGACCTGTTCGACCGCACCGCTGATCACTTCGGCGATGTCGAGCGGCGCCTTGTCGATGACGACCAGGCCACGGCTGACGCGCGAGACGTCCAGCAAGTCTTCCACCAGCCGGCTCATGTGGCCCACCTGGCGGCTGATCACCTGGCTCATCTTGGCTGTCTTGTCCGGCTCGTCCGGTCCGGCCTGCAATAATTGCGCGGCCATGCTGGCGGCCGACAGCGGCCCGCGCAGTTCGTGGCTGAGGATGGCGAGGAACTCGTCCTTGCTGCGGTCGGCGCGCAACAGTGCGTCGGCCTTCTGGTCGAGCTGCACGTTGAGCGCCTCGATGCGGCGGTTGGTCTCTTCCAGCCGGGCGGTGACGATCAGCAATTCGTCCTGCCTGGCCTGCAGGGCATTGAGGGCTTCGGTCAGCTCGCGGTTCTGCTGGTTCGCTTCCGACAGCGCGACATTACTCGGCAGTACGTCGAGCTGGGACAGCAGCTTGTCGATCGCCGCCGACGTCATCCGCGCCGTGCCGGCCGGCATCGTCTTGCACATGAAAATGGCCGTGCCGATGTCCTCGCCGGTGCGGATGTCGAAGCGGTCCATCAGGCGCCGCGCCGCCAGGATGCCCAGTCCCATGCCGGTCGTCGACCGGTAGCGCCCGCCGAGGATCTCGTCGATATTGCCGATGCCGGGCCCGCGGTCTTCCACCGCCATCATCAGGTGCTGACGGCCATTGTCCTGCGTCACCGAAAACGTCACCGTGCCGATCACCGCATAATTGAAGATATTGCGCGCCAGTTCCGACACGACGGTGGCGATGCGTGCCTGGTCGAGCGCGGTAAAGCCGCACAGCGAGGCAATCTGGCGCGCCCGCTGGCGACTGGCGATGACGTCGAATTCGCTCTGGACGGCAAGCGTCAACACCGCCTGGGTCGCTGCGAAAGGAAATGGGGACACGGCACTTTGCATGGTTCAGTTCGTAACGAACGAGGAGGACAACGCCGAAACGACCCGGCCTGGCGGACATCGCGTTCAGCGGCGGAAAAGGCTTGTCGCAGGAATTATATCCGAGCGCCACGGCGTCGGTGCCGCCGCGCCCATTTCGGCTTGGCGATCAGCTGATTTCGATGATGAAGTAGGTGTCGGCGTTTTCGCTCGACATTTTCCACGGTCCGTCGCGTTTTACCGCCGGCATGGAAAACGGCCGCACATTGCCGGCGGAATTGCTTTTCCACTGATCGAGGAACCAGCTGCCGTCCGGATCCTTTTGCAGGATGTAGGAGTCTTGCGGTTTGTTCGACGCGTCCAGGCCGTTCGGTTCGATCGGCGTGACGCGCGCGATATTGGCCCAGAAGATACGGTCGCGGTTGGCGTCGTCGCTTTTAATCCAGCGGCCCGTATGCGGCATGCCTGGCGACAAGAATCGTCCCAGCGTACCGAACTGGCGTGAGCCGCCCTTGCCCTGATCGGGTGGCGTGGCGACTCTGGAATAGTGAAACGTCATGGCTGATTTCCTCTTAGCTGCAACAGTATGGCGATTATTCCACTCGGTTTCCAGTGGAAATTGCGAACGATCAGATCGATTGGTCATCGTAGCCACACTCAAGCGTGCACATCGAGCCGCAAACTCATGGTGGTATAAGAAAAGGAGTTGCCATCTATTCTATACATGTCGGCGATCTCGCCGGCCGTGATGAAGCCGGCCCGCCGGTACAGCGCCAGCGCGGCCCGGTTCTCGCTGATCACTTGCAGGTCGATCCAGGCGAGCCGCGCTTCCTCGGCCGCCCAATGGCGCGCATGGCCGATCAGCGCGGCGCCCAGTCCGGCGCGGCGGCTGCCGCGGTCGACCCCGATGCCCAGCAGGCAGCGGTGACTGGTCAAGCCATCCGCGTGCGAACGCAAATCGATATGGCCGATGATGCGGCCCCGCGGCGAGCGCGCCACCCAGGCGCGGCGCCAGCCGCGGCTGCCGACGGCAATATCGAGTCCATCGCGAAAGGCGCGCGCCCGTTCGGGCGGCATCGACGATGCGCGCTGCGGCAATGGCTGAAAGTAGCCGGCCTCGCCGCCGTTGTCGGCCAGGTGGTCGTTCAGGTACGTGACGAATTCGCTAAAGTCGTCGGTGCCGAGTGCTTCGATAGCACAGCCGCTGTGGTTGGCGGCGTACGGCTCTGTTTTCACGTTCCCCCCGAATGATCGCGTGGTGCTTGTAGTTTATGCAATTCAGCAACTGATGTCTACATGGCAATAGGCATTTAATTTAGAAAATATTCGGACCGTGTGTAACAGGAATTTGTACTTTCCTGCTAGAAAGCCGACGTTAGCGCTATTTTCCGATCTGTTAGCTACCGCACGGTGACAACATTGCAAATCCGTTATTTTTTAGGTTCGATGCAAAGAAATGGGATAAGTACCTTAGGCGTCCGCGAGAAGCGTGCGCAATCAGGGAAAGAGAAAGTAGTGAGGGGTCAGTTTTCGCTCCACGCCGTGCAGGTTAATTTTATAAAAGGGAATACATCATGGATAACCAAAAAAACAACGACGGTAGCGCGCGCGACACCGGCCGCGAAGGCGCAGGCAGCAGCATGGGCAAGGACATGAGCAAAGACATGGGCAAGGATTCCGGCCTGCCACGCAGCACCGGCGGCACGGGCGGCAGCACCGTCGGCGCGACCAGCGGCGCCAGTGTCATCGACAAGGCCAAGGACATGGCGCGCGACGCCACCAAGGACATGCCGACCAGCGCCGACATGCACAAGTCGATCGACAAGGCGGCCAATGCTGCCCAGCCAGTGGTTGACCGCCTCGCCACTTCGGCCCACGCCGGCGTCGACAAGCTCACCGGTGCGCTGTCCGGTGCCGGCGCCACGATGGACGAAAAATCGCGCCAGCTGACCGAGGCCGCCCAACGCCTGACCGACAGCGGCCGCGAATACGTGCGCACCAGCCCGATGACGTCGCTGGCCGTGGCTGCCGGCGTCGGCTACCTGCTGTCGAAGATCTTCGGCGGCCGCCGTTAAATAGTCCCGCCTGACGCAGTACGCTCCCGGTCGGACAGACCGGCCGGGAGCGTTTGCCCGCAACAACGCACGAACGTAGATCCACGACGAACCACAATGCAAGCTCAATTGGCCACTTCAGACATCGATCCGCGCGCCGTCAACCATGCGCGCGAGTTGCGTTCAGGTGTGTCGTGGCGTGTGATCGCCCTGTTCACCTGATTGCCAGGTGTCTCAATGTTGAAATCAATATCCGAGGTGTTTAATGGTTACACGTAAGAAAAACGGCACGTCGGTCGACGGCGCTGGATCAATTCTGAGCACGGTGTCCGGTCCGTCGACCGCGCAGCCGCCGACGAGCATGGGTTCGAAGAACCCGGTGGCCGAGCTGTTGCGGGTCAAGACCGTCGCCGGCCAGGAGCTGTCGGCCGAAATGCCGTTCAATCCGACCAAGCCAGGTGAATATGGCGAGGCGTCGCGCAACCCGCAGCCGGGTGACACGCACACGCCGGCGACGCCGGCTGCCACCGGCAGCACCAATACCGAGACGATTCCCTCGGCCAAGGTCGGCAGCGGCGTGCCGCCGGCCGGCGCCAACCCGACCAACGAACCGCTCGACCGCGTACGCGTCGACGGCGCCGGACAGGGGCTGACCACCAACCAGGGCGTGCCAGTTGCCGACAACCAGCATTCGCTGAAGATCGGCCTGCGCGGCCCGACCGCGCTGGAAGACTTCATCCTGCGTGAAAAAATCACCCACTTCGACCACGAGCGCATTCCCGAGCGCGTGGTGCATGCGCGCGGTTCAGCCGCGCACGGCTACTTCGAGGCGTACAAGGACCTCAGCGAGCTGACCCGCGCTTCGCTGTTTAGCGAGGCGGGCAAACGCACACCGGTGTTCACCCGTTTTTCCACCGTCGCCGGCGAGCGCGGCTCGGCCGACACTGTGCGCGACGTGCGCGGCTTTGCCGTCAAGTTCTATACCGACGAAGGCAACTGGGACCTGGTCGGCAACAACATGCCGGTCTTCTTCATCCAGGACGCAATGAAGTTCCCCGACCTGGTGCACTCGGTCAAGCCGGAGCCGCACCACCAGATGCCGCAGGCGTCCAGCGCGCACGACACGTTCTGGGACTTCGTCTCGCTGATGCCCGAATCGACCCACATGCTGATGTGGGTAATGTCTGACCGGGCCATTCCGCGCAGCTACCGCACGATGCAAGGTTTCGGCGTGCACACCTTCCGCATGCTCAACGCCGCGGGTGAATCGCGCTTCGTCAAGTTCCACTGGAACCCGGTGCAAGGTACCCACTCGTTGGTGTGGGACGAGGCCGCCAAGATCACCGGCGCCGATCCCGACTTCCACCGCCGTGACCTGTGGGAAGCGATCGAGGCGGGCGCGTTTCCGGAATGGGAACTGCAGCTGCAAGTGTTCACCGAGGATCAGGCCGCCGCGTTTGAATTCGACGTGCTCGATCCGACCAAGATTATCCCCGAGGAAATGGTGCCGCTGGTCGCAGTGGGCAAGATGGTGCTGAACCGTAATCCGGACAATTTCTTCGCCGAGACCGAGCAGGTGGCCTTCTGCACCGCGCACATCGTGCCGGGGCTCGACTTCTCCAACGATCCGTTGCTGCAGGGACGCATCCACTCGTACGTGGACACGCAGATCAGCCGCCTTGGCGGACCGAATTTCCATGAAATTCCGATCAATGCACCGGTTGTCCAGGTACAGAACAACCAGCGCGACGGCATGCACCGCCAAGCCATCAACCGCGGCCGCGTCAACTACGAGCCGAACTCGCTCGGCGGCGGCTATCCGGCCCAGGTCGGTTCACGCGGCTTCACCAGTTTCCGTGAGCCGGTGGCCGAAGACAAGGTGCGCGGCAAGCCGGAACTGTTCGCCGATCACTATTCGCAGGCGCGCCTGTTCTACAACAGCCAGACGCCGGTCGAGCAGTCGCACATTGCCGCCGCCTACCGCTTCGAGCTGACGCGCGTGCAGACGCCGGCGGTGCGCGAACGCGTGCTGGCGAACCTGGTCAATGTCGACCCTGTGCTGGCCGCCGCGGTCGCGCACGGGCTTGGCATGGAAGTGCCGCCGGCGTTGCCGATGGCCACCGACCGGCCGCTGCCGGAGTACGATCCGTCGCCGGCGCTGTCGCTGCTGAGCCGGCCGGGCGAGACCGGCATCAAGACGCGCAAGGTGGCCATTCTGGTCGCCGCCGGCGTCGACGGCGCTAGCGTGCGCACGATTTACGCGTCGTTGCTGGCCGACGGTGCGGTGCCACGGGTGGTCAGCAGCCAGCTCGGCAAGGTGAAGACGTCCGACAATGGCGCCCTCGACATCGAGATCACGCTCGAAGCCGGCCCGGCGGTGCTGTACGACGCGGTGGTGGTGCCTGACGGCGAGGATAGCGTGAGCGCGCTGAGCCGTGACGCCAACGCGCTCGACTTCGTGCGCCAGCAGCATCGCCACTGCAAGCCGATCATGGTGGTGGGCGCCGGCGCCGGGCTGTTGCAGGCAGCCGGCGTGCCGGCCACCTTGCCGGACGGCTCGGAAGATCCGGCGCTGATCGGCACCCACAGCGAGACCTTGCCAAACGCGCTGGCCGCGTTCAAGGACGCGCTGGCAGGGCACCGTTCGTTCGGCCGCGAGACCGATCCGCCGATGGTGTAAGCCGATCGGTTGCAATAAAAAACGCCAGCATCATGCTGGCGTTTTTTTTTAACCCCGCCTTCGCGCGAACATGCAGGCGCCGTGCCGCTGGGTGCGGGAAAGCCACATATTTACCACTTCGTCAATATATTCATAGGCATTTCGCCAATAACCCTTTTGTTTCCTTTGGTAAATGTATAAGATCATTTCGGTAGCGTTGAAGGTGACCGCCTTCGATGGCCCAGATCCCACTTTCCAGCCTAAACGCCGCTGCGAGTGAGCATCACCTTCCCTGCGAACAATCGGTTCGCCCAGTTCTCCCTTCTTCCTCTGCCACGTCCCCCATCATTGGACGGGTCGCCCCCCTATGCCCCTCCGTTCGCGGCACAGCGTCAACCAATGAAAGAACAATCCACAATGTTTAACGACCTGACCATTAAAACCCGGCTCGCCTTCGTCATCGGACTATTGTGCCTTGTTTCACTGTCGATCGGACTGCTGGGTCTGCGCGGACTCGGCCAAACCAAAGATGCGCTAGAAACGGTCTACAACGATCGCCTGGTGGCCATGGGGCAACTGAGCGAAGCGTTAACGCTGATCCAGCACAACCAGACCGTGCTGGCGCTTGCCGTCGGAGGCGATCCGGAGCAATTCGCTGCGACAATCGATGATGTGGAGCAGCGCTCGAAGGCCGCCACCATAGTCTGGCAGCAGTACATGGCAACTTTCCTCACGCCCGAAGAGAAAGTACTGGCATTGGCGTTCAGCGACAGGCGCATGAAGTATCTCGACGACGGCCTCAAACCGGTGATCGCCGCATTGCGCGCCAAAGATGTACCGACCGTTGTGGCGTCGATGCACGGCGCCATGACAACGTCGTTTCAGCCGGTGCAAACGAGCATGAAAGCGTTGATGCAGCTGCAACTCGATGTCGGCAAGAGCGAGTACGACGCCGCTGGTGCGCGCTACCGAAGCGCGAAGATGGTCGTGGCGGGCCTGATCGGTGTCGGCCTGCTCGCCGGCATGTCGGTCGGTTACTTCCTCATCAGCGGCATTACCCGCTCGCTGGGCGAAGCGCTGCGCATCGCCGAAAACGTTGCCGCTGGCAATCTGACTGAACAGATCCGCATCGAATCGAATGACGAAATCGGCCATCTGCTCGCCGCGCTGGCCAAGATGAACGACGGGCTGGTGTCTATCGTCTCCGAAGTGCGCAGCGGCACCGACATGATCGCCACCGCGTCAGGCGAGATCGCCGCCGGCAACCAGGATCTGTCGAGCCGTACCGAGCAACAGGCCAGTTCGCTCGAAGAGACCGCCGCGTCGATGGAAGAACTGACCTCCACCGTCAAGCAGAATGCCGACAACGCGCGCCAGGCCAACGTGCTGGCCGAATCGGCGTCGGCAGTGGCCTCGAAAGGCGGCGAAGTGATCGGTCAGGTGGTGGCGACGATGGAGGAAATCAACGATTCGGCGCGCAAGATCGTCGATATCATTTCGGTGATCGACGGCATCGCGTTTCAGACCAACATCCTGGCGCTGAACGCGGCGGTCGAAGCGGCGCGCGCCGGCGAACAGGGCCGCGGTTTCGCGGTGGTGGCCACAGAAGTGCGCAGCCTGGCACAACGCTCGGCGGCCGCGGCGAAAGAAATCAAGACGCTGATCGGCAATTCGGTCGAGCGCGTCGATGCCGGGAGCAAACTTGTCAACGAAGCCGGCGCGACCATGACCGATATCGTCGACAGCGTGCGCCGCGTCACCGACATCATGGGTGAGATCACCTCGGCCAGCCAGGAGCAGACCGCCGGCATCGACCAGATCAACGTGGCGATTTCGCAGATGGACCAGGTCACCCAGCAGAATGCAGCGCTGGTGGAACAGGCCTCGGCTGCGTCGGAAGCGATGCAGGAGCAGGCCGCCAAGCTGGCGCTGGTGGTCAGCGTGTTCCAGCTCGACAATTCGACGATGACTGCCGCGCGCATCGCGCCGCGTCCGGCCAGGCGCGCCGTCAGCGCGCCGCCGCGTCCGGCCAGGGCTGCGGCGTTGGCGCGCATCGCCCCGGCGAAAGCGCGCGTGGCCGCCACCGTCAAGGCGGACGAGTGGGAAGAGTTCTAAGGGCTTGGCCCGTCCAGCGCCCGCAGCAGGACCGCTTTCTGTTCCTGCCCGGGCCATCCGGATTGGCACGACAACGCCGGCATCGCGCAGCTCGAGCAGATAATTTCGCGCCGACGACACCGAACAGTCGAGACAGGCGGCGACCGTTAAGTCACCCAGGCCGCGTACCGACAACTCGGCGATCAGCGCATCGAGCCGTTCGATGCGCAGCAGGCCGCGGCGGTCGCGCCAGATCACTCCGGCATCGTCCACGCGTTTCCGCTCCACGCAGCCATTGCTTGAACCGGCTGTGATAGGCGTTGACGTTTTGCACGTGCAGCTCGCCGTCCACCCGCACCCCTGCCGACAGGGTTGAGCGCGTGGTGAGCGATACCGCTCACCCTGGCAAACACCCGGTAGGCAGCATGGCCGTCGGTCACCAGCAGGATAGCGCTGTCCACCGCCGGTCGCAGGCAACGCTGCAATTGGGCGTGCCGGAGCGGGGCCCGGCCGGTGACGAAGTCGACCGTTCTGCCGCTGCGGTCACGCGCCACCAGGATGCAGTCGTGCTCACGCGAGATGCCGCGACGCCGGGCCGATCCGCCACGCCGGCGCGGCTGCCGGTCCATGTTGCGCGATTCCTTTTGCGACTCGAGCAGGTACGTCTCGTCGGCTTCGGTGATGCCAGACAGGGGGCCAACGCGGTCGTGCCTGGCTTGCATCAGGAAGCGGTGGCGCCAGCGAAAACTGGTGTTCTTGTGGACACCGGCTAGCGCCGCGGCGCGGCGTACGGTGTTGGAGTGCAGCATGCTGTCCAGGTAGGTCAGCCATTTGCCGCGGTGGCGCAGTCTGGCCAGCGGCGTGCCGGTCAATGCGTTGCAGCTGCGGGCGCAGGCGACGCAGCGGTGGCGTTGCAGCCCGTGCGCCTGGCCGTGGCGTTGCAGGCGCCTGGAGCCACAATGGGGACACGCTTGGCGCCAAGTCGTTTCGATCAACGCGCAAGTCTGCTCGCGCAGCGACGTACTGTTCAAGCAAGCAGCAAGGTCGGTTCGCTGACGCAGCGTCAGCGTAGCGGCCTGCTCGATAAACTGCCTGAACTTGCGCGACTCCACCAGGTCTCCCAACGCGATAAGTTTGGTTCAGACCTCAACGGTTGAGCGTTAGTTCAAAATCCCCCACCTAACGGTGACATAGCCATTTTTTCGCAGGTGCCGGCATTCCGACAAAAAACGACACTTTTGCGACTTCATTGAAAATTTGCGAGGCAATTGCCAAGAGGATATTTTGTTTCCGCAGATAAATGGGTATCCTGATTTTCACGCAGCATCCACGGCCTATCCAGCCCGCGATGACGACATCCATGTTCCGCGGCCTAAAAGCCGCTGCCGCTGAACATTGCCTGCAAGCGACCTATCCGGTCGCCCAATCTTGCTCCATTCGTCGTCGAAGCGTCCGCCATGGCATGGCCGGCGTCAGCACTTTTCTGCCCCCTTTATCTGCGGCGTTGCGTTATTTAGTGAGAATTCACCATGTTCAAGAACCTGACCATCAAAACCCGGCTTGCCTTCGTCATCGGCCTGCTGTGCCTTATTTCGCTGGCCATCGGCCTGTTCGGCCTGCGCGGCCTGTCCCAGACCAACGATGCGCTCGAAACGGTCTACACCGATCGCCTGTTGGCCGTTGGCCAACTTGACGAGACGCTGACATTGGTCCAGCAGAACCAGACCACGCTGGCGCGCGCCGTCAGCGGCGATCCGGAGAAATTCGCCGCGGCGATCGACGACGTCGAACGGCGCTCGCAGGCCATCGCCGCCGTCTGGGACCAGTACATGGCAACGTCCCGGACGCCCGAGGAAAAGACACTCGCATCGACATTTGCCGAAACGCGCAAGAAAAATATGGAAGACGGCATCAAGCCGACCATCGCCGCGCTGCGTGCCAACGACGTGCCCGCTGCGGTAGCGCTGATCCAAGGCGCCATGGTGACCACGTTTCCACCGGTGCGGGCAAGCATGAAGGCGCTGATCAAATTGCAGCTCGATGTCGGCAAGAGCGAGTACATCGCCGCGGTTGCGCGTTACGAAACGGCCAAGATCGTCTCGATCGGCCTGATCGGCGCCAGCGTGCTGGCCGGCCTGTCGATCGGCTACTTCCTCATCAGCGGCATTACCGGCTCGCTGGCCGAAGCACTGCGTGTGGCCAATAGCGTCGCCGCCGGCAACCTGACCGAAGAGATCCGCATCGACAGGAACGACGAAATCGGCCAGCTGCTCGCCGCGCTGGGCAAGATGAACCAGGGCCTGGTCGACATCGTGTCCGAAGTGCGCAGCGGCACCGACATGATTGCCACCGCGTCAGGCCAGATCGCCGCCGGCAACCAGGACCTGTCGAGCCGTACCGAGGAGCAGGCCAGTTCGCTCGAAGAAACCGCCTCGTCGATGGAAGAACTGACCTCCACCGTCAAGCAGAATGCCGACAACGCGCGCCAGGCCAACGTGCTGGCCGAATCGGCATCGGCGGTGGCGTCAAAGGGCGGCCAGGTGATCGGCCAGGTGGTGTCGACGATGGACGAGATCAACGATTCGGCGCGCAAGATTGTCGACATCATCTCGGTGATCGACGGCATCGCGTTCCAGACCAACATCCTCGCGCTGAATGCGGCGGTCGAAGCGGCACGCGCCGGCGAACAGGGCCGCGGCTTCGCCGTGGTCGCCACCGAAGTGCGCAACCTGGCACAGCGCTCGGCCGCCGCCGCCAAGGAAATCAAGACGCTGATCGGCAACTCGGTCGAGCGCGTCGATGCTGGCAGCAAGCTCGTCAACGAGGCGGGCACCACCATGACCGACATCGTCGACAGCGTGCGCCGCGTGACCGACATCATGGGCGAGATCACCTCGGCCAGCCAGGAGCAGACGTCCGGCATCGACCAGATCAACATGGCCATTTCCCAGATGGACCAGGTCACCCAGCAGAATGCAGCGCTGGTGGAAGAGGCCTCGGCTGCGTCGGAAGCGATGCAGGAGCAGGCCGCCAAGCTGGCGCTGGTGGTCAGCGTGTTCCAGCTCGACAATTCGAAAGTGGCTGCCGCGCGCATCGCACCGCCGCCGGCCAAGCGCGCCGTCAGCGCGCCGCCGCGTCCGGTCAAGGCAGCCGCTCCGGCGCGCATCGCCCCGGCCAAAGCCAGCGCGGCCGCGACCGCCAAGGCCGACGAGTGGGAAGAGTTCTAAGGGCTTAGCCCGTCCAGTGCCCGCAGTAGGACGGTTTTCTGTTCCTGCCCGGGCCATCCGGAGATCGTTTTCCGCACCCGGCCGTTTTCGAGAATAAAAAAGGCCGGCACGCCGACGACATCGACATCGGCCCATTCCTCCGCATTAAACGGTGCCCGCAACGCAAGTTGCGGGTATTTTGCGTTCCAGTCGGCCATGAATCGCGTCGGCACCGGCGTGCGTGGCAACGTCATCACCAGCAGGCCCGCGCCGCCCAGCCGCTCGTGCAGGGCGCGATCGCTACCGATCGCCTTCAATGCTTCCTCGGAAAATTTGCAGCCGGCATCGACTACCAGCACCACCTGAGTGCCGTACATGGGCGCTACCGCGTGCCGTTCCAACGTGTTGGCCGCGGCATCGAAGCGGTACAGGCTGCGACCGCGGAAGGACGCGCCGAGGGAATCGATTTCGCCGGGAATCGCTTCGCGCCCTCGGCGTGGATGCGCGTCTGCCACGGCACGCGCCTCGCCGAAACGGCGCCCGGCCAGCAAGGCGCGCACCATCGAATCGTCCAGCGTGCGCCGGGTATCGATGCCGCGGCGCCCGAATTCTGCGTAGATCGCACGCATCTGGCCGAGCGCCTGCGCGTCGCCGCTGCTCAAGACGACCTGGCTGGCCACATCGAACAGCAGCAGCAGGTCGGCGTGCTGGCGACTGCTCAGCGTTTGCGCTTGCAGGTAGGCAGCGAACGCAGCGTGGTAGTAGCGCGCCAGGTCGTCAGTACCGAGCGCGGTGCCCGCGTCGACGCTGGCCCAGCGTCTCTTTTCGTTGTCCTCATAATATTGTTTGAAAGCCTTGCCGGCCGCTTCGAGCGTGGTGGACGGCGCCGCAAAGCGCAGCGGCGCGCCGTCGTTCAGCATGCGGACCAACATGTCGGCGTAGCTTGCCGAATCGAGCAAGCGCAGCACACCGGCAATCTGCGCGGCGGTCAGTTCACGCACCAACGGCGTCGGGGAAAAACCGGATAGATCGCGTTCGCCCCACTTCAGGCTGTCGAGAAATACCTGTTTGCCGTGCGGCGTCAACGCGTCGAGCGCGGTCGGACCGGACGCCATCAGCATGGTCAGTTCGGCGCGCGAATGCACGGCCGGCTGCGCGCGCGCCGCGCCGGCCACGTACAGGGCGGCGAGCACGGCGCAGGCCACTGACCGGGCGATCATCTCAGCGCACGTTTTGCATGACGAACGTCGGCTGGCGGCAGGTGTTCATCGACCGGCGGATTTCGCCGTCGCTGCAGCTGGCCGAGGCGCCGCGCTTGTCGTAGCAGACGTGAATTTCACGCAGGAACCTGCCGCCGTCGGCGCAGAACGGCAGCACAGACTTGTCCGCGAGGCGCGGATTGGCGGCGCGAAACGCCTGCACGAATTCGCCGTAGCTGGCGCGCACCGGCTGCGCCGGACGCTGGTAGGGCGCCGGAATCGCCAGCTGTTTTTGCAGCTTTTCCGACAGCTCGAAGTAAGCCGCCGGATTGAGCCCGGAGCAGGTGCCGTGCTTGCTCCACTGGTGTCCGATCATTTTCGGCGACGGAAACAGCGGCGCATATCTCTGCTTGTCGCGCTCCGGCAGCCGCTCCGTCGAGCATTTCTGCGGATACCCTTTTTCATACTGCGGCCACAGACCGTGCAGCACGAAGCCGAGTTGCCGCCCGGTCGAGCACTGGTTCGCATCGTCGTGCGTGGCGCAGTACGACGGCGACCAGCTCAGCGCCACCGCGTAATGGTCGAAGCGCCCCGGTTCACCGGCGTCGCGTTCGTGACCAAACTGCTGGGCGCTGGCGCCGAGCGCGACGCACATCAAGGCGCTGGCAAGCAGTGTTCGCGCAAACGGCATGGATGACTCCTGGTGGTGAATTAGTTAACTAAAAGAAAAGTTTTACGCGTTACATTTTATAACGAGATGCGGTGCGCGCCCGGCTGTTTTAAACGTTAAATGGTGACATGGCAGCGTTCGCTGTCGAACCGAATTTTCTCAAGCTGGCCGCACGATGACGATGCGTTCCTGCCGCCCAATTCTTCAATCGAGGCGATATGAAAAATAATCCGACCTTCAAGCGCATCGCCTTTGCCGGCATTGGCGCCGTCCTGCTCGCTGCCGGCGCCCCGGCGCTGGCCGATCCACCGAGCCGCATCGCGCGCCTGGCATACATCAGCGGCCCGGTCAGCTTTGCGCCGGCCGGCGAAAACGACTGGGAAAACGCTGCCCTGAACACCACCCTGATCCCGGGCGACTGCCTGTGGGTGGAAAACGGTGCGCGCGACGAGGTGCAGATCGGCGGCGCCGCGCTGCGCATGGGCGGCGGCACGCTGGTGACGCTGGCGCAGCTGGCCGACCGGATGACGCGTCTGCAAATGGCGCAGGGCCGCATCAACGTGCGCGTGCGCTCGCTGCGTCCCAACGAAGTGGTTGAAATCGATACGCCCAACCTGGCATTGTCGATCCGGCAGCCGGGCGAGTACCGCGTTGAAGTCGACCCGGTCGGTAACGCCACCATGGTGGCGGTGCGGCGCGGCCAGGCCGACGTCTTCGGCGACGGCAATGCGCACCGCCTGGCCAGCGGCCAGGCCTACCGCTTTGGCGGCTCCGACCTGCGCGGCGCGCAGTACGCGCGTGCCGACATCGACGAATTCGACCGCTGGTCGACGTCGCGCGATCGCCGCCTCGAGCAGTCGCGCGCGGCGCGCTACGTCTCGCCGAACCTGGTCGGCTACGAAGACCTCGACGAGCAGGGCACCTGGCGCAGCGTGCCCACTTACGGCAATGTGTGGATGCCGTCGAACGTCGGCCGCGACTGGGCGCCGTACCGCGACGGCCACTGGTCGTACGTGCAGCCATGGGGCTGGACCTGGGTCGACAAGGCGCCGTGGGGCTTCGCCGTGTCGCACTACGGGCGCTGGGCGCGCTTTCCGCGAGGGTGGGGCTGGGTGCCCGGCCCGCGCGCGGCAACGCCGGTGTACGCGCCGGCGCTGGTTGCCTTCATCAGCATCGGCGGCGGCGCGTATTCGCAGCGCGAGCGTCCGGTCGCCTGGTTCCCGCTGGCGCCGCGCGAAGCCTACCGGCCGTCGTACCGTGCCAGCCCGGCCTACGTCACCAACATCAACATCACCAACACCACCTTTGCGCGCAACCAGGTGCCGCGCGACGGTCAGCGTGTCGACTACGCCAACCGCCGGGTGGGCGGCGCAGTGACGGCGGTGCCGCGGACCGCATTCATGCGCGAGCAGCCGGTGTCGCGTGCGGCCATCGCGCTGCCGGTGGCGGCGCTGGCCGGCGCCGCCATCGCCAACGCCGGGCCGGCAGCGCCGGAACGCGGCGCGCGCGGCCGCGGCGAAGCTGGCCGCCCGCCACCGCAAGCGGTGATCGCACGGCAGGCGCAAGCCAGCGCGGCGCCGCCTCCGGCGGCATTGCGGCGTGCTCCGACTCCGGTACCGCCGCCGGTCGCCGTGGCGCCGGACGCGCCGACCGAGCGTGCCGCGCGGCGCCAGGACAGGCGCGAGGCGCGCGATGAACGCAATGGGCGCGATAATCGCGATGGCCGGGATGATCGCGTTGACCGCAGCGGGCGCAATGACCGTAGTGGCCGCGAAGACCGCAATGACCGCAATGACCGCAATGACCGCAACGGCCGCGATGCGCATCCGCCTTCACCGCCGCCGCTGCCCCGCGCGCCCACGCCAGTAACGCCCGCGATCCCGGCCACGCCTGCCGTTCCGGCTGTTGCAGCTACCCCGCTGGCCCAAGCAAACGAGCGAGGCAACCGCCGCGAGGAACGGCGCGAGGCGCGTCCACCTGCGCCGCCGCCACTGGCGAACGCACCGACTCCACCGGCGCCGCCGCCGGCCGCGGCTCCAATTGCGCCGAACGACCGGGCCTCGCGGCGCGATGAAATCCGCCAGGCGCGCGAACAGCAGCGCCAGGAACGGCCGGCGCCAGCCGCGCCTCCGCCGGCGCCCCCGGTTGCGGCGCCAGCTGCCGCGCCGGTTGCCCCGCGTCCGCCCGAGCCGCCAAAGCCGGAACAGCCGCGTGCCGAACAGGCGCAGCAGCAAGCCGGCCAGAATGGCCGCGGCAATGAGAAGAGGGGAGAAAAGCGCGACCGGGATCGTCCCGAAAAGGACTGATGCCGGCGCTGAAAAAACGCGGCGCCAGTGATGCTGGCGCCGCGCGGTTTGGAAGAACTGCTTACTTCATCATGTCCACAACCGGTTCCGTCTTGACGACCACCGGCGGATTGCCGCGCATGCGGCGCATCGTCCGGCCGAGGAAGTGTTCGAAGTCGTCGACGACGGTGAACACGGCCGGCACCACCAGAAGGCTCAGCAGGGTCGACGTGATCAGGCCGCCGATGACCGCAATCGCCATCGGCGAACGGAAGCTCGGGTCGGCGCCCCAGCCCAGCGCCAGCGGCATCATGCCGGCGCCCATCGCAATGGTGGTCATGATGATCGGCCGGCTACGCTTGTGGCAAGCGTCGACCAGCGCGTCGAACCGGTTCATGCCGGCCTGGCGCGCCAGGATCGCGTAGTCGACCAGCAGAATCGAGTTCTTCGTCACGATCCCCATCAGCATGATCAGGCCGATCATCGACGGCATCGACAGCGCCTGCCCGGTGATCAAGAGCGCCACGAAGGCGCCGCCGATCGACAGCGGCAGCGCGGCCAGGATCGTGATCGGCTGCATGAAGTCCTTGAACAGCAGCACCAGCACGCCGTAGATGCACAGCACGCCGATCAGCATGGCGACGCCGAAGCTGGCAAACAGCGCCGCCATCTCCTGCGCGTCGCCCAGTTCGGCGATTTTCACCGATGCCGGCAGGTTCGCCATCGCCGGCAGCGCGCGCGCCTCGGCGTTGACTTCGCCCAGCGAGCGTCCCGACAGTTCCACTTCGAGCGTGACGTTGCGGCTGCGATTGAGCCGGTCGATCTGCGCCGGTCCGCTTTCCATCGTGATGTCGGCGACGTTGGCCAGCATGACCGGGCCGTTCTTGCCGGGCACCGTCAGGCGTCCAATGGCGGCCAGGTCGGCGCGTACCGCGTCGGGCAGCTTGACGCGGATCGGCACCTGGCGCTCCGACAGATTGAGCTTGGTCAGCGCGGTGTCGTAGTCGCCGGCGGTTGCCACGCGAACGGTCTCGCCGATCGCCGACGCCGTCACGCCCAGGTCCGCGGCCCTGGCGAAATTCGGCCGCACGATGATTTCGGGGCGCACCAGCGACGCGCTCGAGCTGACGTTGCCGACGCCCTTCAAGGTGCGCAGCTCGCGTTCGACCTGCTGCGCCGATGCGGTCAGGGCCACCGGGTCTTCGCTGCGCAGCACCAGCTGCATCTTGACGCCGGTGTCCGGCGGGCCGACGTTAAAGCGCGCGCCCGGAATCTGGTCGAGCCTGGCGCGGATCTGGCGCTCCAGCGCGTCCATCGATTCCTTGCGGTCGGTGCGGTGCAGCGTGGTCAGGGTCAGCACAGCGCGCCGTGCTTCGGCCGCCGCGCCAGGGGCGAATGCGTCGCCGCTGGAGCCGCCGCCGATCGAGCTGAATACGCCGGTGATGCCTTTCACCTGCATCGCCGCCAGGCGCGCCTGCTCGGCGACGACCCGCGTTTCCGCCAGCGTGGAGCCGGGCGGCAGTTCGAGGTTGATCTGCGTCTGGCCGCGGTCGGCCGGCGGCACGAAGCCGGTCGGCAGCAGCGGCACCAGCGCAATCGAGCCGATGAAGAACAGGCCCGACGCAATCGCCGTGATCAGGCGGTGGTTCAGGCACCACTTCATGGCGCGCATGTAGCGCTGCATGATCCAGCCGTCCTTTTCCTCGCGGTGCGCGGTCGGCTTCATGATGTAGGCCGCCATCATCGGCGTCAGCAGTCGCGCCACCACCAGGGAGGCGAGAATCGCCAGCACCGCGGTCCAGCCGAACTGCTTGAAGAACAGGCCCGGGATGCCGCCCATGAAAGCGGTCGGCAAAAACACCGCCACCAGCGCGAACGTCGTGGCGATCACCGCCATGCCGATTTCGTCGGCCGCTTCCAGCGCCGCCTGCATCGGCGTTTTCCCCATCCGCAGGTGGCGCGAGATGTTCTCGATCTCGACGATCGCGTCGTCCACCAGCACACCGACCACCAGCGCGAGCGACAGCAAGGTGACGGTGTTGAGCGTGTAGCCGAACAGGTACTGGCCGAGGAAGGCCGGAATCACCGACAGCGGCAAGGCGGCGGCCGCCACCAGCGTGGCGCGCCAGTCGCGCAGGAACCACCACACCACCAGGATCGCCAGCAGTGCGCCTTCATACAGCAGCTCCATCGAGCCGACGAAATTCTCTTCGACCGGCTTGGCGTTGTCGATCACTTCCTTGAGCACGACGTTGGCGTGCTCCGTCTGCAGCAACTTGATCGCTTCGCGCGCGCCGGCCGCCACTTCGACTTCGCTGGCGCCCTTGGTGCGGAATACTTCAAAGCCGACCACCCGCTTGCCATCGTGCTCGGCGAAAGAGCGCGGCTCGGACACCGTGTCGGTGACCTTGGCGACCTGGTCGAGGCGCACGCGGCGCCCGTCGGCCAGTGGAATGTCGAGCGCCGCCAGTTCGGCCGCGCTCTTGACGGTGGCGATCGTGCGCACCGATTGCTCGGCGCCGCTGACGTCGCCGCGCCCGCCCGGCGCTTCGCGCTGGACATTGCGCAGCTGGCGCGAGACGTCGACCGCGGCGACCTGCAAGCCGGCCATGCGCGCGTCGTCGAGTTCAACCCGCACCTCGCGCGTGACGCCGCCGACCCGCTTGACGGCGCCCACGCCGGGAACGCTGAGCAGCCGCTTGGCCACCGTGTTGTCGACGAACCAGCTCACTTCCTGGTCGTCCAGCCCGGCGTTACCGCGCCCTGCGGCCGCCTGCGCCACGAACGTCAGCACCACGCGCCCGGCGGTGGACGCCTTGGTGACGGTCGGGTCGCGCATCTCGGCCGGCAAGTCAGCCTTGACGCGCGCCACCGCGTCGCGCACGTCGTTGACGCCTTCGGCGATATTTTTCTCTAGGATGAATTCGACCGTGACCGTGGCCACGCCGTCGAGCACCTTCGAGTAGATGTTCTTCACGCCCTGCAAGGTGGCGACCGAATCCTCGATCTTGCGCGCCACTTCGGTTTCCAGCTGCGCCGGGGCAGCGCCGTCGAGCACCGCCGTGACGGTGACGATCGGCAGCTCGATGTCGGGGAAGTCCTGGACCTTGTTGGCCTTGTAGGCGAGCAGGCCCGCCAGCGACAGCAGGATGAACAGCATGATCGCCGGGACCGGGTTCTTGATCGATAGTGCGGAAAAATTCATGGCCAGTCCTTATTTCGCGGCGACGGCGGCGGCCGGCGCCGATGCTGGAGCGGGCACGTTGCGTACCAGGTCGCCGTCGTTGAGGAAGCCGGCGCCGCCGACCACCACCAGCGTCTCGGGCGTGAGGCCGCTGACCACTTCGATGCGGTCAGCCACGCGGCGCCCGGTCTGCACCTTGAGCTGGCTGACGCGCTGGTCGGCATTGAGGCGGAACACGTAGCTGAAGCCGTCGCGCACCACCACCGACTGCTGCGGCACCGTCATCGCGTCCGATATGCCCAGTTCGAACTGGCCGCTGGCGAACATGCCGGCCTTGAACGGCGCGCTCGCGCCCAGCATCGGCGGCAGGTCCACATATACCAGCGCGGAACGGGTCTGCGGATCGATGGTCGGCGCAATCATGCGCACGCGCCCCGTCAGCTCGGACCCATTGGCCGCCTTCACCAGCGCGCTGGTGCCCGGCTTGACGCGCGACAGTTCGGACGCCGTCACTTCGGCGCGCCACTCGAGGCGGCCCTGGCGGATCATGCGGAACAACTCGGTGCCGACGCCCACCACCGAGCCGACGGTGGCGGTGCGTGCCGAGATGACGCCGCTGTCGGGCGCCACCACCTGCGTGTACTTCAGGCGCAGCTGCTGCGCCGACAGTGTCGCTTGCGAGGCGGCGATGCGGGCATTGGCGGTCTGCTCGGCCGTCATGTACTGGCTGATCTGCTGTCCGCTGAGCGCGCCCGACGACTGCAGGGTGCGTGCGCGCGCCGCATTGGCCGCCGCTTCGGCAGCGTTTGCGCGCGTTTCCTGCAGCGCCGCGCGCGCCTGCGCCACGTCGGCGTTGACGCTGTCGGCGGAGAACACGGCCAGCACCTGGCCCTTCTTGACGATGTCGCCGACGTTGACGCGCACTTCGGTCAGGCGAAAGCCGCCGGTCTCACTGCCGATGATCGCTTCCTGCCACGCCACCACGTTGCCATTGGCGGCAAGCTTGATCGGCAGGCGCGCCGGCGACGCGCGCACGGTGGTGACGGTCAGCGCCGGCTTGGCCGCGCCGGGCTTCTTGTCGTCGGCCGCGATCGAGCTTGGCGACACGAGCAGCGTGGCGGCGGCGCAAGCGGCAACGACGCCGAGGACGAGGGCCGATGCAGGGTTGAGTAACAGGTTTTTCATGGTCTTGTTTCCGGGTTCGAGGCGCATCATGTTGATATCGGGATCTTAGTTAGCGGCTGCGGCGTTCCAGCCGCCGCCGGCGGCGCGGTACAGCGCGATCCACGCGCCGTTGCGTTCGCGCTGCAGGTTTACCAGCGCGATTTCGGCGGCCAGGTAAGTGCGGCGCGCGTCTTCCAGCTGCAGCAGGCTGGCCAGGCCGTTCTTGTACAGGTCTTCGGTGGCGCGGAACGAATAGCGGTAGCCTTCCAGCGCCACCTGGGCGTCGCCGCTGCGGCCGGCCGTGCTGTGCAGGGTGACCAGAGCATCCTCCACTTCGCGCACTGCCTGGCGCGCCACCGCGCGATAGGTGACGACGGCGTTGTCGTAGCGCGCACTGGCCGCGTCGACGTTGGCGGCTCGCGCGCCGGCGTCGAACACCGGTACCGTCAGCGCCAGCGGGCCGATGCTCCAGGTGTCGATGGTGGTGTTGACGCCGCCGCTGCGCAAGTTGCCGGCGCCGACCGATCCTTGCAACGTCAGGCGCGGATAGCGCTGCGACTGGGCGCTGCCGACGTCGAAGCTGGCCGCGGCCACTTCGCGTTCGGCGTTGAACACGTCGGGACGCTGCGCCAGCGTGTCGGCCGGCAGCGCGCTGATCTCGATCGGCGCCGCCGGCGTTGCCACCGCACTTATCAGCTTCTGGCGCAGTTCCGGTTCCGGCAGCGCCGTCAGCGCCACCAGCGCCTTGACGTCGAGGTCGCACAGCGCGCGCTGCAAGGTGGCGCGGGCCTTGCCTTCGGCCGCGCTGGCGCGCGCCAGCGCGGCGTTGGCCGGCGACTGGAAGCCGGCGTCGGTGGTCAGCTGGGTCAGGCGCGCGCTGTCGGCGCGCGAGGCCGCATCCTGGTCGGCCACCGCCAGCAGCATGCCGCAGGCGCGCAGCGCGTAGTACTGGTTGGCCACCTCGGCGGCGACCGAAACGCGCGCCTCGTGCCAGCCGGCCTGCGCGCCGACGAAGCGCTCGTCGGCGGCGCGCCGCTCGGCGCGGCGCCCGCCAAACAAATCGATCTCCCACGCCGCCTGGAACGCCGCCTGGCTGGTGGTACCCATCGGCAGGGCGCTTTGCTGGTTGCTGCGGATGATGCTGGCGCCGGCGTCGACCGACGGCAGCAGGGCCGCGCCGGCCGCCACGCGTTCGGCGCGCGACTGCGCGATGCGCGCGCGCGCCGTCGACACGTTCGGGCTGGCGCCCTGCGCCGCATCGATCAGCTGCACCAGCAGTGGATCGCCCTGGCGCTGCCACCAGCTGGCCAGGTCGGTCAGGCTGCCGTTGTGCGCGGGCGAGGCGAACCATTGCGGTGGCACCGGCGCGGCGACCCTTTGCGGCGGCGGCGACAGCGCGCAGGCGCACAGCGCGAGCGGAGCGGCAGCCGTCATCAGATTGCGAAATATCGTCATGCGTTCTTCTTTCGTGGCGGTGATGTTGGTGTCGTTGCGGCGGCGGCCAGGCGCGCCTGGTCGGCGTTGACCATCGCCTCTGCATAGTCGACCATGCGCGCCACCCAGCTGTCGAGGGCCGTGTCGCTGGCTAACAGCTGCGGGGAGATCTGGTCGATGACGTCGCGCGTGATCATCACCTGGGTGGCCAGGCCAACCACGCAAAACGCCAGCCGCGCCACGTCATCGCCGGTTTCGGCGATTCCCATGTGGCGCGCCAGCACCCGCACCAGGGCGGCGTGGGCCGGCTTGATGCCGTTGTCGATCTCGGCCAGCCACATGCCGGTCGGCTCGACCATTTCGCGGAACCACATGCGCATGCAAAGGCGCGCCAGGTCGCCCTGCTTGAGCGGCTCGAGCAGCATGACGTAGAAGCCGTGGAGCGACTCGCGCAGCGAGGCCTGCGGATTGGCAAAGACGTCCGTGTCCGAGGCGGTGCACGCATTGATTTCGCCGAACGCGGCGCGGTACAGGCCGGCCTTGTCGCCGAAGTAGTAGCTGATCGAGGCGATGTTGGTGCCGGCGGCGAGCGCGATTTCGCGCGTCGAGGTCTTGGCGAAGCCCTGTGCGGCGAACAGGCGCATCGCTGCCAGCAGCAAGCGCTGGCGCGACTGCGCGCCGTCCGACCGGGTCTTGCGGCCTTCGTCGTGGGTGTTGGTGCCGGATTCTTCCATTGACGGATTACACCACAAAAATGAAACGGCCGATATAACTAAATCGATTGTTTGATGTGCCGTTACATCTGCTTACGATTGAAACACGGAAACCTTTAACGACGATGACAATTAGGATATCTTGGTACAGCCGGGATTGACCGGCTGCCTCGATTGGGCCGACCATGAAAAAAACACTATCCTTCGCCGTCATCGCTGTCCTGCTGCTGGCGGTTTCCCCGGCACGCGCCGCCGATGCCAGCGCACCTGGCGCCGAGCAGCAGGCGGTGCACGTCCTGAACCGCATCGCCTTCGGTCCGAAACCGGGCGACATCGGGCGCGTCACGCAAATGGGCGTGAAGCGCTACATCGACAGCCAGCTCGAACCGTCATCGATTGCATATCCCGAGGCGCTCAGCGAGCGCCTCGCCTCGCTCGACAGCATCAACCGCAGTGCCGGTGACGTCGTCGCCGAGTTTACCGAACTTAGGAAGGAAGTGCGCGACGAAGAAGAGGGCGCCAGGCAGCGCCGCCGCGCCGGCATTGGCGCCATCGCGCTGCAGACGGCCGAGGCGCGCGTGCTGCGCGCCATCGACAGCCCGCGCCAGCTCGAGGAAGTGCTGGTCGACTTCTGGTACAACCACTTCAACGTTTTTGAGGGCAAGGGCGTCGACCGCGCGCTGGTGGCCAGCTACGAGCGCGACGCCATTCGCCCGCACGTGATGGGCTCCTTCCGCGCCATGCTCGGCGCCACCGCGAAGCATCCGGCGATGCTGTACTACCTCGACAACTACCTTTCCACCGCCGCCGGCTACACGCCTGGACCGCGGCGCGGCCCCGCCGCCAAGGCGCGCGGCCTGAACGAAAACTACGCGCGCGAGCTGATGGAACTGCACACGCTCGGCGTCGACGGCGGCTACACCCAGAAGGACGTCACCGAGCTGGCGCGCATGCTGACCGGCTGGACCTACGATCAGCGCGCGCTGATACGCGACAACCAGACCTTCCGCTTCGATGACAAGCGCCACGACCAGGGCGTCAAGCTGTGGTTGGGGCGCGAAGTGGCGCCGCAGGGCCAGCTCGAAGGCGAGATGGCGCTCGACGTGCTGGCGGCGCATCCGGCGACCGCGCGCAATGTCAGCTTCAAGCTGGCGCAGTACTTCGTGCAGGACAACCCGCCGCCCGTGCTGGTCGAGCGCATGGCGAAGACCTTCCTCGATTCGAAGGGCGACATCCGCTCGGTGCTGCGCACGCTGTTTGCCAGCGCCGAATTCATGGCGCCGGCGGCGCAAGGCGCCAAGTTCAAGACGCCATATCAGTTCGTCATTTCGGCGGCGCGCGCCAGTGCCGCGCCGATGGTCAATATCGCCCCGCTGGTGGCGACGATGGGCCAGCTCGGCATGCCGCTGTACGGCTGCCAGACCCCGGACGGCTACAAGAATACCCAGGACGCCTGGCTGAATCCGGACGCGCTGTCGCGCCGCATCACGTTCGCCACCGCGCTGGCGGGCGGCCGCCTGCCGCTGGCGAGTGTGCCGAAGCGGCCGGTTCCGCTGCGTCAGATGAACGGCTCGAAGGACGGCGCAATGAGCGGTGCGATGGACGGCGCGATGGATGGCGCCATGGTCGCCGCGGCGCCGGCTGCGGTCACGGCGCCGGCTGCCGCCGCGCCGGCGCTCGATCCGCTGCAACTGCAGGCGACGCTGGGCGGCGGCATTTCCAGCCGCACGCTGGCGACGGTCGCCTCCAGCGCCGCGCCGCTGCGCGCGGCCATGCTGCTTGGCAGCCCCGACTTCATGCAACGCTAAAACGCGGAGAACAACAATGAAACGCAGAGACTTCCTCAATTCGATGGCGCTTGGCGCCAGCATGGTGGTGCCGGTCGGCCGCGGCGCCTGGGCCGCCACCAGTGCCAACCCGACCAAACAAAAGCTGGTGGTGATCATGCTGCGCGGCGCAGTCGATGGCCTTAACGTGGTGGCGCCGGTCGGCGACGAAAACTACCTGCGCCTGCGCCCGACCATCGGGCTGTCGGCACCTGGCCTGGACGGCGGCGCGCTCGACCTGGACGGCTACTTCGGCCTGCACCCGACGCTGGCCATGCTGCAGCCCTTGTGGCAGCAGAAGAAGCTCGCCTTCGTGCACGCCAGCGGCTCGCCCGACAGCACCCGCTCGCACTTCGATGCGCAGGACTACATGGAGTCGGCCACGCCGGGCCGCAAGAACACGCCGGACGGCTGGATGAACCGCCTGGTGGCCACGCTGCCGGGCGCCTCGACGCCGAGCCGCGCGCTCTCGATCGGGCCGGTCATGCCGCGCATCCTGTCGGGTCCTGCGGCGGCGGTCAACCTGCCCAACGGCGCGGCCGCCACGCGCGCCAACATCCTCGACCGGCCGGCAATCGGCGCCGCGTTCGACCAGCTGTACGCCGGCCACGAACGCTTCGGCCGCGCCTACAAGGACGGCAAGGATGCGCACAAGGAAGTGATGGATGCGTCGATGGCCGGCGAAATGAACATGGCCGATGGCGGCGCGCCGCTGCCGAATGGCTTTCCGGACGACGCCGCGCGCCTGGCGACGCTGATGCGCAATAACTCCAAGCTGCAGCTGGCGTTCGTCGCGCTGGGCGGCTGGGATACCCACGCCAACCAGGGTGCCGGCCGCGGCCAGCTGGCCAATCGGCTGGCGCCGCTTGGGCAGGGCCTGGCAGTGCTGGCGCAGCGCCTCGGCCCGATGTTCGAGGACACCACCGTCATCGTCATGTCCGAATTTGGCCGCACCGCGCGCGAGAACGGCAACGGCGGCACCGACCACGGCCACGGTAACGTGATGTGGGTGATGGGCGGCGCGGTGGCCGGCGGCAAGGTGTACGGCGACTGGCAAGGCGTGGCCGACAGCGCGCTCAACGAAGGGCGCGACCTGCCGGTGACGACCGATTTCCGCTCAGTGCTGGCGCAGGTGGCCGAGCGCCATTTGCGCCTGTCGGACCGCCAGCTGGCGCAAATCTTCCCGGCCATGCCGCAGCGCAGCGCGGGTTTCCAGATTATAACAGGCTAGCCTAGTAGTTTTACGGTATTGCACTGCACCATAAAACGGATTATATTGGAATTGTCTCCTCCAATTTTCCAGCAAAATTGGATTGCCGCCCGCCACCGCAAGGTTGCGGGCGTTTTTTTTCCGGCGCGTGCGCTGCTAGTTGGAAGCTGCCGGCAGCCGCAGCGTGAACGTGCTGCCGACGCCGAATTGGCTCGAAAACACCAGGCTGCCGCCCATCAGGCCGGCCAGGTTGCGGCACAGGTAGAGCCCCAGCCCGGCGCCCTCGGCGTGGCGCGTCGAAGTCGAGTCGAGCTGTGAAAACGCCTCGAACAGCTTCGACTGGTCTTCCGCCCGGATGCCGGCGCCACTGTCGGCGACGCTAAATTCCGTCACCGTCGCGCCGTCGATCACGCGCTGGCCCAGCGTCACCCGCACCGCGCCCTGATCGGTAAACTTGATGGCGTTGTTGACCAGGTTGATGACGATCTGCGTCAGCGCGCGCTGGTCGGAGTTGACGACGATCTGCTCGGCCGGCATCTCCACCGTCAGCGCCAGACCCTTTTGCGCCGCCAGCGGGCGCAGCGAATCGACCGTTTCGACCAGCAGCGACTGGCACTGCACGGGCGCCAGCGACAGCGTGACTTTGCCCGCCTCGATCTTGGCCATGTCGAGCAGGTCGTTGATCAGCGACAGCAGGTGGCGCGCGCTGGTGCGGATCGTCGTCAGCTGCTTGTCCTGGTCCACCGTCAGCGGACCGGGTAGCTTCATCAGCAAGGTGCCGGTAAAGCCGATGATCGCGTTGAGCGGCGTGCGCAGTTCGTGCGACATGTTGGCGATGAACGCCGACTTCATGCGGCTCGCTTCGGCCAGCTCCAGATTCTTCTTGGCGATCTCGCGGTTCTGCTCTTCCAGCTCGGCCGCGTGATGCGACAGCCGTATATTCAGTTCGACCACCTGGCGCTCGCGCGCCTGCAGCTCGGCGTTGACCTGCACCGCCTGCTCGTAGGTGGAGATCAGCAGGTCGAGCATCTGCTGGCGGCTGGCGGTGATGAAGTGCTTCTGCTCGCCGAGGTAGACGCCGATGCCGGTCTCGGGCCCAGCATCCTGGCGCAGGCGCTGGTTCTGCAGCACCTGGCCGATGCGGTTCAGCAGGTAGTCTTCCGAGTAGGGCTTGCGGATGAAGTTGTCGGCGCCGCTCTCGATGCCGCGAATGATGTCCTTGGCGTCGTTCAGCGCCGTCACCAGAATGACGGGAATAGCGGCCAGTGCCGCATCGGCCTTCAGCGCGCGGCACAGGTCATAGCCGTTCATTTCCGGCATGACGATATCGGACACGATCAGCTGCGGCAGCCGCTCGCGGATCAGGTTCAGCGCGCGCTGGCCGTTCGAGGCCACGCGCACGCGGTAGCCGGCCGACTGGATCAGGCGGCGCAGCCGTTCGGCCTGGGTCGGGCTGTCCTCGACGATCAGGACTTCGAATTGTTCCGCTTGTATTTCGTGTGCTTGTTCCACGTTGTGCCCTCGGGGTGACTGGTTGGATGTGGCGCCAGGCGCTAGCTGTCCTCGCCCTGGAAAGCGCCGGCGCGCCAGGTCAGCACCAGCGTGTCGCGGTAGCCGTTTTCGCCGGTCGGCTGGATCGGCGTCGATTCGTGGATCACCGACGCGTCGTCGAGCAGCAGCAGCGTCCACGGCTGTTCCATCGTGAAGCGCTTGCCGCCGCTGCCGGCCGCCTCGAAGATGCGCGTCTCGCCGCCCTTGATGCGATGGCGCCCGACCAGCAGCACGGCGACGAAGTCGACGCCGTCGCGGTGCGCGCCTTCCGGCGTCGGCCGGCCGATGCCGCCAAGCGTATCGATGCGGAACTGGTGCGCTTCGACGTGCCACACCGGCACCTTCTTCACCTGCGAGCAGGCCTGGCCGAGCGCGTGCAGCAGCGCCGTCCACGCCGGCTGCGCGATGGTGGCCGGCTCGATCGGTTCGAACAGCCGGTGCATGCCGCCGTGCAGCGCGTTGTATTCGACCGGCTGCCAGTGCGCGCGGTGCGCCGTCAGCGCCAGCGTGGCGCCATCGTCGAGGAAGCAGGAGTGGCGCCGGCGCCGGTAGTTGCCGCGGTCCTTCAGGTAGTTGTCGAGCGCCAGATGGTCCCAGCTCGGCGCCAGCGCGCTGAGCTCATCGATGCTGCAGCCTGCCAGCGCGGCTACATCGGCAGGCCGCAGCAGCGCGTAGCCGGCAGTGCGCAGGTCATCGGCCAGCTGGGCCGGGTCGGTAAAGGGGGGCAAAGGGTGCGCAGTGTTCATCGCGCTAGCGTAGCATTTTTGCCCGGCCCGCGTAAGACCAGGTCCCGGCGCTAGAAGTTCTTTACCAAGGTGAGGCGCGCCGAGCGCGATTCGATCGGATGGAAGTGGATGTCGTCGCTTCCCTCTGCTTCGCCTTGCAGGCGCGAGGCATACAGGTATTCGATCGCCGGAGCGCGCCGGTTGGCCAAGTTGAATCCCTCCAGCTCGACCTTCATGGTCTTGTTGATGCGGTAGGCAATACGCCCGTTGATGGTCACGCTCGGCGAGGATCGCACGCTGTTGTCTTCGATCAGCGGGCGCGGACCGAAGTAGCGCAGCCGTAGCGCGCCCGACCACGGACCGAGCTGGTCGACCGTGAGGGCGAGCTGGCCCACGCCTTCCACTGCGCCCGGAATGCGGTTGCCCTCGGGCGCGAAATCGCGCGAACGGGCACGCGCGAAAGCCAGGTCGAAGTCGACCGACAGCCACTTGAGCGGCTTGTAGTAGTTCGAGAACTCGATGCCGTGGCGCCGGCTCGGGCGGCCCGCCTCGGTCGTGCCGGCGTCGCCGACGAAAGTGAGCTCGGACTCGAAGTCGAGGCGGTACAGCGACAGCGAGGTTTGCAGCTGCGGGATGATTTCGCTGCGTACGCCCAGCTCCATCCCGCGCGAGCGCACCAGTCCCGGCACTTTCTCGGTCGCTTCGCCGGTGCGCGGATCGATCGTCGTCAGCGTGCCGCGCGCGTCGTTGCTGTGAAAGCCGCTGCCCAGGTTGACGTACAACTCGGTCTGGCGCCACGGGCCGAACGCCGCGCCCAGCGAAGGGCTCAGCTGCTGGTCGCGCGAGTTGCCTGAATTGGCCGCCAGGTCGCTGCGCACCTTGAAGCGATAGCTGTCGCTGCGCAGGCCCGCCACGGTGCGAAACGTCTCGCTCCAGCGCGCGTGGTGTTCGGCAAACACGCCGGCGCTGGTTTCGACGACATGGTCTTCGCGCGTGGTGGCCAGGCGCTGCCGCGCACGGGTGTTATACAAGCCGTTGAACGCGTTATCGTTTTGCAGTTGCACGCCAACCGTCAGGTCCGAGCTGACGCCGCTCGCATGTGCATGCCACGTGTGGCTGGCATTGACGCCGCTGGTGACGCGCCGGTCCGGCTGGCTGAACTGGTCGCCGTTGACCGGATCGTCGAGGAAGTAGGTGAAGTTCGAATACAGGTCGAGCTGGTTGCGGATCACGTAGGCGCTGACCTTCGACGAGGCGTCGGTGGCGCTCTTGCGCCACACTCCCGACAGGCTGAAGCGTCGCGCGTTGCCGCCGTCGGTTGGATCGATCGTGTCGAAGCGGCCGAGCGAGCCGTCGGCCACCGCGCGCAGCGGGATCTGGTCGGTCGAGTTCCATTTGCCGCGGTAGGCCATCGCCGTGACCGAAAAGCCGTTGTTGTCGAAGCCCTGGCTGTAGCGCAGCACGCCGTTGAGTTTCTGGTAGTCCTCGGGATGGACGAACGGGCCGTCGCTGTGCAGCGCTTCGAGCGCATACAGCAGGTGCCCCTTGCCCACTTCAGGCGACGCCGCCACCATCGTGCGCGCGTAGCCGTGGCCGCCGACGGAGGCGGTGGCGACGCCCTGCGCCAGCCGGCTCGAATACGTCATGGCAGCGCTGCCGGCGGAGGCGAAGTCGCCGTCCAGCGCGGAGTAGGGCCCCTTCTTGTAGTCGAGCCGCGCGGTCAGTTCGGGGATCACGAAATTGAGGTCGGTCCAGCCCTGGCCGTGCGCATGGCTGCGCTGGTTGACCGGCATGTCGTCGATCGTGGTGCGCAGGTCGGTGCCATGATCGAGGTTGAAGCCGCGCAGGTAGAACTGGTTGGCCTTGCCCTCGCCGCTATGCTGGCTGACGATCAGTCCGGGCGTCGCTTCCAGCAGTTCGCCGGGCCGGTACACGGTGCGCATCTCGAGCTGCTTCTGGCTGACGGTGCCGGCATTGGCCGAATCGGCAACGCCAAGCTGGCTGGCGCGCGAGCCGGTGACGAGCACGCGCTGCGGCACTTCGTCATCGGCCTGGCAAGGGAGAGGGAGCAGCAGCGCGGCCAGCGCGCACGGAATGGGACTCAATCGCAGCATGGAGGGCAAGCAGGATGTCCGCGGAATCAGCGCACGGCCTGGTCGGTCTTCTTTCGGTCGAATATTAGTGAACGGATCATACCCTTGTCCTGGACGTTGAGTGTGTTCGATTGCTCGGCGATGAAGTCGATCAGCACTTCGTCGTGGATCGACACCGCTTTCGACAGCGGCGTGTTCTCGATCTCCTGGTAGATCACGACCTTTTGCGCATCGACCGACAGCCCCACCCAGCGCAGCGGCAGGCGCGCCTTGTCGGCGGCCTCGACCCAGAACTTCTTCTCGACGTACTTGCGAAAGATCTCCTCGTCTTCCGGCTGCGACAGGTCGAACTGGCGCTGATACAGGTTCGCCAGCAGAGCTTCGACGTCGTGCGTCGTGTACGTGTGGACGAACTCCGTGCTGCCGGTTTTCTGGTTGAAGGAGACGTCGGTGATCCCGACATGGAACAGGTGTGCCTGCGCCGCCATACAGCAGCAGGCGATTGCCGCGGCCAGCAGCGCGCGGACACGGCGCGCCATCACTGCGCCGCCTTCGGCGCCGGCGTCGCGTCCTTCTTCTCGTTCTTGCCCTTCAACGGCGTCCTGAAATCCTTCATCAGGTCGTTGGTGCCGCGCTCGGTCTTGAACAGCTCCACGCGCGACGGCGTGATCTTGCGCGGCCAGGCGTTGTTGCTGACGTCGGTGTCGGCCGTTTCCCAGTACGGGTCCTGCACCAGGCCGACCATCGGCTCGTCGGTGACGATCAGCTTGGTGATCTTCTTCGACGAGTAGCGCCACACTTCGGCCGGGATGCGCTCGATGTACTTCTTGCCGCTCTTGAGTTCAATCTCCAGCACCAGCGGCGTCACCAGCCCGCCGATGTTCGAGAAGTCGACCAGGTACAGGTGCTTGCCCTGCGCGAGCAGCGCCTTTTCCCAGGGTTCCAGCGTTTCGATCGTCTCGTTGTACTTGTTGCGGTCCTTGTTGGTGACGGTGAAGTCGCCGTTCTCGTTGTAGAAGTCCTTCAGTTCCGGATGCGCCTCGACCCGGCGCGCCATGCCCTTGTTGCGCTGGTTGGTCAGCGACACCGGCTCGGCGTCCTTCTGCGCCTTGCGCCATGCCTTCTCGATTTCCGGGTTCTTGCTGCTGACGCCATACTCGCTGATGCCGTCGACGCTGACGTCGACCGCGTCGGTGGTATAGAACCAGCCGCGCCAGAACCAGTCAAGGTCGGTGCCCGAAGCGTCTTCCATGGTGCGGAAGAAGTCCGACGGCGTCGGGCGCTTGAATTTCCAGCGCTGTGCGTATTCGCGGAAGGCGAAGTCGAACAGCTCGCGACCGAGCACGGTCTCGCGCAGGATGTTGAGCGCGGTGGCCGGCTTGGCGTAGGCATTGTTGCCGCGCTGGAGCACCGACTCCGAGTTCGTCATGATCGGCACCTGGTTCTTGCTGCGCATGTAGTCGACGATGGCGCGCGGCTCGCTGCGCGAGCGCGGATACTCTTCTTCCCACGCCTGCTCGGCGAGATACTGCACGAAGCTGTTGATGCCTTCGTCCATCCAGGTCCACTGGCGTTCGTCGGAATTGACGATCATCGGGAAGTAGTTGTGGCCCACCTCGTGAATGATCACGCTGATCAGGCCATACTTGGTCTGCTTCGAGTAGGTGATTTCGCCGGTCTTCTTGTCCTTGGTCGGGCGCGGGCCGTTAAACGAGATCATCGGGTATTCCATGCCGCCGACCGGGCCGTTGACCGAGATGGCCGTCGGGTAGGGATAGTCGAACGAATACTTGTTGTACTGGTCGATGGTGTGGACGATCGCCTGGGTCGAATACTTCTCCCACAGCGGATTGCCTTCCTTCGGGTAGTACGACATCGCCATCACGTCGGTGGCGCCGTTCTTGTAGCCCTGCGCATCCCAGATGAACTTGCGGCTCGACGCCCATGCGAAGTCGCGCACGTTCTTGGCCTTGAAGTGCCACGTCCTGGTAGCGGTGCTGCGCGATTTCTCGGCCAGTTCGGCCTCGGCCTGGGTGACGATGATGACCGGCTTGCTGGCGCTGCGCGCCTGAATCAGGCGCTCGCGCTGGGCGGCGGAGAGCACCGAGCCCGGGTTTTGCAGTTCGCCGGTGCTGGCGACGATGTGATCGGCCGGTACCGTCAGTTCGATGTCGTAGTCGCCGAATTCGAGGGTGAATTCGCCGTCGCCGAGATACTGCTTGTTCTGCCAGCCGGCGGCGTCGTAGTAGGCCGCCATGCGGGGATACCACTGGGCGATTTCGAACAGGTCGTTCTTGTCTTGCTCGTTGAAGCGCTCGAAGCCGCTGCGCCGTCCAAGCACGTTCAGTTCGGCCACCTTGAAGCTCCACTCCATGCTGAATGAAAAGCGCGCGCCCGGCTTCATCGGTTGCGGCAGATCGATCCGCATCATCGTCTTGTTGATCACGTGGCGCAGCGGCTGGCCATCCCCGGTCTTGACCGACTTGATGTTGAAGCCGCCGTCGAAGCCGCGGCTTTCGAGATTGAAGCGCATCGCCTCGAACTTCAGGCCGTCCGCTTCGCGCGTGCTCGCCCATGCTTCGCGCGAAGGCACGGTGGCGATCTTGCGGTTGTCCGAATCGGCGCGGAACATGTTCTGGTCCAGCTGCACCCAAAGGTAGGACAGCGTGTCGGGCGAATTGTTGTGGTACGTGACGGTTCCGGCGCCGCTGATCGAACGCGCCGCTTCGTCCAGCGTGGCGCGCAGCTTGTAGTCGGCGCGCTGCTGCCAGTAGGCGTTCCCCGGCGCGCCGGAAGCGGTGCGGATTGCGCCTGGCGTCGGCAGCAGCTCGTCGAGCTGGCGGAACTTGTCGTCGAACGGATCGGCCGCAAGCGCGGAGAACGACAGGAGCAGGGTGGCGATGGCGGCGTGGAGGTGTTTGAGGGTCATGGCGAATAGACTGGTCTGGAACGAGAACCGGCAGCGGCGCAAATTGCGCGGCTGCCGGCATGCTTTCAATGTGGTCGGGCTTACTCCGCTTTCTTCTCTTGCTTGGCTTCTTTGTCTTTGGCGTCCTTCGACTTGAGCGGCGTCCTGAAATCCTTCATCAGGTCGTTGGCGCCGCGTTCGGTCTTGAACAGCTCCACGCGCGACGGCGTGATCTTGCGCGGCCAGGCGTTGTTGCTGACGTCGGTGTCGGCCGTTTCCCAGTACGGGTCCTGCACCAGGCTGACCATCGGCTCGTCGGTGACGATCAGCTTGGTGATCTTCTTCGACGAATAGCGCCACACTTCGGCCGGGATGCGCTCGATGTACTTCTTGCCGCCCTTGAGTTCAATCTCCAGCACCAGCGGCGTCACCAGCCCGCCGATGTTCGAGAAGTCGACCAGGTACAGGTGCTTGCCCTGCGCAAGCAGCGCCTTTTCCCAGGGTTCCAGCGTTTCGATCGTCTCGTTGTACTTGTTGCGGTCCTTGTTGGTGACGGTGAAGTCGCCGTTCTCGTTGTAGAAGTCCTTCAGTTCCGGATGCGCCTCGACCCGGCGCGCCATGCCCTTGTTGCGCTGGTTGGTCAGCGACACCGGCTCGGCGTCCTTCTGCGCCTTGCGCCATGCCTTCTCGATTTCCGGGTTCTTGCTGCTGACGCCATACTCGCTGATGCCGTCGACGCTGACGTCGACCGCGTCGGTGGTATAGAACCAGCCGCGCCAGAACCAGTCAAGGTCGGTGCCCGAAGCGTCTTCCATGGTGCGGAAGAAGTCCGACGGCGTCGGGCGCTTGAACTTCCAGCGCTGCGAATACTCGCGGAACGCAAAATCGAACAGCTCGCGACCGAGCACGGTCTCGCGCAGCACGATCAAGGCGGTGGTCGGCTTGGCGTAGGCGTTGGCGCCGAACTGCAACAGCGACTCCGAGTTCGTCATGATCGGCACCTGGTTCTTGCTGCGCATGTAGTCGACGATCGCGCGCGGTTCTCCGCGCGACTGCGGATAGTTCTCTTCCCACGCCTGCTCGGCCAGATACTGCACGAAGCTGTTGAGGCCCTCGTCCATCCAGGTCCACTGGCGCTCGTCGGAATTGACGATCATCGGGAAGTAGTTGTGGCCCACTTCGTGGATGATGACGCCGATCAGGCCATACTTCGACTGCTTCGAATAGGTGATCTCGCCGGTCTTCTTGTCCTTGATCGGACGCGGGCCGTTAAACGAGATCATCGGGTATTCCATGCCGCCGACCGGACCGTTGACCGAGATGGCGGTCGGGTACGGGTAGTCCAGCGAGTACTTGTTGTACTGTTCGATGGTGTGGACGATCGCCTGGGTCGAGTACTTCTCCCACAGTGGATTGCCTTCCTTCGGATAGAACGACATCGCCATCGTGTCGGTGCCGTCCTTCTTGTAACCCTGTGCGTCCCAGATGAACTTGCGGCTCGACGCCCATGCGAAGTCGCGCACGTTCTTGGCCTTGAAGTGCCACGTCTTGCTGGTGCTGCTGCGCGATTTCTCGGCCAGTTCGGCTTCCGCCTGGGTGACGATGATCACCGGCTTGGTGGCGGTGCGCGCCTGGCGCAGGCGGTCGCGCTGGGCGGCTGTCAGCACCGAGTCCGGGTTTTGCAGTTCGCCGGTACTGGCGACGATATGGTCCGCCGGCACCGTCAGCGAGATGTCGTAGTCGCCGAATTCGAGCGTAAATTCGCCGTTGCCGAGGAACTGCTTGTGCTGCCAGCCATAGACGTCGTAGTAGGCGGCCAGGCGCGGGAACCACTGGGCGATCTCGAACAGGTCGTTCTTGTCGGCGTCGTCGAAGCGCTCGTAGCCGGCACGCCCGCCGAGTACCTTGGCGTCGTTGATCTTGTAGTTCCAGTCGATGCTGAAGACGTACTTGGCGCCAGGTTTCAGGCCACGCGGCAGGTCGATCCGCATCATCGTCTTGTTGATGACGAACTTGAGCGGCTGGCCGTCGGCCTTGACCGAGGCGATCTTGAAGCCGCCGTCGAAGGTGCGGCTCTCGAGGATCGAACGCATGGCGTCGAAGCGCATGCCGTCTTCGGCGCTGCGGCCCTTGGACCACGCCTCGCGCGACGGCACGGTGGCGCTGGTGCGGTTGTCCGAGCCCGGGGTGAACAGGTTCTGGTCCAGCTGCAGCCACAGGTAGTTCAGGGTGTCGGGGGAGTTGTTGTGATACGTGATGGAGCCGCTGGCGCTGATGGCGCGGTTCGCTTCGTCGAGCGTGGCGCGGATCGTGTAGTCGGCGCGCTGCTGCCAGTAAGCGTGTCCTGGCGCGCCCGACGCGGTGCGGATCGTGCTTGGCGTCGGTAACAATTCGTCGAGCTGGCGGAACTTGTCGTCGAACGGTTCAGCCGCAAATGCGGACACGGTGAGGCACAAGGCTGCCAAGCTAAGCGGCAAACGTATCATCTTTACCCTGACTTTTTAATTAAATTTGGGATAAGTATTCTAATGCTAGCCTAGTGGCAATTGTTAGCGCGAATTGTAAAAAAGCTGAAACAATCCGGCTATCGGCAACGTAAAACGCGGGCCGGCGCGGTATCATAGATGAGGCCGTTATTACAGGAGTCGCGCGGGGATGGAAATTAAGTTCAAGGCAACCGTTCTGATTGTCGACGCGTCGCCCGACCATTTGGTGCTGATGAAAGATCAATTGCAGGGGCGCTATCACGCCAAGCTTGCCCGCACCGGCGCCGAGGCGCTGCAACTGGCCAGGCTGGCGCCGCGTCCCGACCTGATCCTGCTTGACGCCGACCTGGCCGACATGGATGCGCGCGACGTGCTGCGCGAGTTGCGCGGCGAGTTTCTCAACGAAGGCACCGCGGTGGTGTTTCTCACCGAGGGCGACCGCGACGCCGAACAGCGCGCATTTCGCGGCGGCGCCAGCGACGTCATCGCGCGGCCGGTCAGCGCCGAAGCGTTGAAGGCGCGCGTCGCGCTGCACCTCGAGCTGATGGCGCTGCGCGGAGCGCACCAGGAGCGCGACAGCCAGCTCGAATTCCAGGTCGCCGAACGCATACGCGAGACAGTGTCGATGCAGGACGCGACCATCATGGCGATGGCCACGCTGGCCGAATCGCGCGACGCCAGCATCGCCAACCACCTGCGCCGCACCCAGCTGTTTTTCACCGTGCTGGCGCGCGAGCTGCGCTTCCACGGCCGCTTCAGCACTGAACTGACCGACGCCAGCATCGCGCTGATGGCGAAGGCGGCGCCGCTGCACGATATCGGCAAGGTCGCCGTACCGGACGCCATCCTGATGAAGCCGGGCCGCCTGACGCCGGACGAATTCAATTTGATGAAGCAGCACACCGTGCATGGCCGCGATGCGATCGCCGGCGTCGAGAAAACGCTCGGCGGCACCAATCCGTTCCTGCGCTACGCGCGCGAAATCACCTATTCGCACCAGGAGAGATGGGACGGCTCAGGCTATCCGCAGGGCCTCGAAGGCGAGGGCATCCCGCTGTCGGCGCGCTTGATGGCGGTGGCCGACGTCTACGACGCGCTGATTTCGAAGCGCGTCTACCGCCCGGCGTTCACCCACGAGACCGCGGTCGAGCTGATCCGCCAGAGCAGCGGCGAGCACTTCGATCCCGACATCGTCGACGCAATGCTGGTCGTCGAAGAGCAGTTCCGCGCGATCGCCACTGAATTCCCCGACGCCGCCCAGGCGTAGCGGCGCCGCCATGTTCAAGGACCAGATCCGCACCCACGGCTTGCTGGCTTTTGCTGTCGGCATCTGCATCACGGTGTGGACCTGCTTCATCGTGGTCGAGGCGCAGGATGCCCAGATCCGCGGCAATTTCGCGCGCGATACCGAAAAGGTGGCGACCGACACCAGCGTGCGTCTGCGCACCTACTTCGACGTGCTGCTCAGCCTCAAGGGCCTGTTCGCCGTCACCGGCGAAGTAGACCGCAAACAGTTCGAGCGCTTCGTGCAGCAGTTGCGCCTGGCCGAGCGCTATCCCGGATTTCGCGCCATCCAGTTCGTGCGCGCGGTGCCTGACGCCGAGCTTGAAGCGTTCACCGCCGACGTGCGCGGCGAATCGGGAGCCGGCACCGGCAGCATGCCGGCGTTCGACGTGCACCCAACGCTGCAAAGCGACGAGCACTTCATCATCGAGTTCAATGAGCCGATGAAGGGCAACGAAAATGCCTTCGGCCTCGACCTGGCCAGCTTGCCGCCGCAGCTGCAGTCGGTGCATGCCGCGCGCGACAGCGGCAAGATCGTCGCCACCGGCCGCACGATGCTGGTGCAGGACTCCTCGCGCCACCCCGGCTTCGTGGCGCGCGCGCCGATCTACCGGCAGAACATGCCGGTCGATACGCTCGAGCAGCGCCGCGCCGCCTTCATCGGCGTGGTGGCGATCGTGTTCCGCGTCGACCACCTGATGCGCGAAGTGATCGAGCCTTCGCTGCTCGAGCACATCGCGCTGCGCATCGTCGACACCGGCGACAGCGCCACACCGCTGCCGGCCACCCCGGAAAACACCCTGTTCGACAGCGCCGCGCCCGGCGGACTGAGCTTGTCGAAGCGCGTCGCACTGGGACATATCGGGGTCGCCCAGCGGCACTGGCTGGTGCAGTACAGCGCGCTGGTGGGCAGCCGTTACAGCCGCGACTTCACGCCGCCGGTCCTGGTCGGCGCGGCCGGCATCCTGATCAGCGCGCTGATCGCCGCCTTGCTGGTGGCGTCGCGCCGCAGCCGCACCCTGGCCGGCCGGCTGCGCGCCACGCTGGTCGAGCAGCGCGCCAGCCTGGCCGAACTGGAGCAGCAGAAGGCGCATGTCGAACTGGCGCACGGCGACCTGTCGTCGGTGCTCGAGACGCTAAAGCAGGCGCAGGCGAGCCTGATCACGTCCGAGAAGCTCGCCTCGCTCGGCGCCCTGGTGGCCGGCATCGCGCATGAACTCAACACCCCGATCGGCAACAGCCTGCTGACCGCCACCACGCTGTCGGACATGGTCAATGAGTTCGAGAAAAAATATGCCGATGGCGGCATCAAGCGCTCGGCGCTCGAAGCGCACATGGCCGACACCCGGCTCGCGTGCGGCATCATGGCCAGTTCGCTCAGCCGCGCGGCTGACCTGATCACGTCCTTCAAGCAGGTATCGGTCGACCAGACCAGCGACAAGCGGCGCTCGTTCGAGCTTGGCGACGTGGTGCGCGACACGCTGGCCACCTTCGCCGCCCAGCTGCGGCGCGCCAACTGCCGCATCGAGGTCGACGTGGCGCCCAAGCTGGTGCTCGACTCCTACCCGGGCGGCATCGGCCAGGTGCTGTCGAACCTGATCAACAACGCGCTGCTGCATGCATTCCAGGGCGAGGCGTCGCCGAAGATCGTGATCAGCGCGCGCGAGATCGAGCAGGGCCAGGTGATGCTCAATTTTAGCGACGATGGCGTCGGCATGACGCAGAAAACGCTGCACCAGGTGTTCGATCCGTTCTTCACCACCAAGATGGGGCAGGGTGGCTCGGGCCTGGGCATGAATATCGTCTACAACGTCGTCACCGGGATACTGGGCGGGAGCATCGGCATCGCGTCGACGCCGGGCAACGGCACCAGCGTGACGATCATGATGCCCAAGCATGCGCCGGACCAGCCGATGGTCGACGTGGCCGGGCGCCTGGGCAGGCCCGAACTGGCCTGACATGCATACACCGCCTGTGCGCGCTGCGTGTTGATGATATCGGCTTGACAATGTACGACATCCTGGACGAGTATCTCCCTATCGAAAAAAGGGAGCTCCCATGTCGCTGTCTATCCTGTCAGTCTTTAGCCGCCGCACCTTGCTGACGTCGCTGGTGGCCGTGGCCGCCGGCGCGTTGATGCCGGCGTTTGCCGCCGAATTCACGTCCGACCGCATCAGCGTCACGGCCGAAGGTGCCGGTACCGATGTAGTGCTCATTCACGGCCTGGCGTCGTCGCCGCGCGTGTGGCGCGAGATGGTCGCGGCGGTGCCGGGCTACCGCTATCACATGGTGCAGATTGCCGGCTTCGCCGGCCAGGCCAGAGGCGGCAACACGGAAGGCGCGGTGGCGGCGCCGGTGGCCGAAGAAATCGCGCGCTACATCGCGGCGCGCGGCCTGGTCAAGCCGGCCGTTATCGGCCATTCGATGGGCGGCACGATCGGCATGATGCTGGCGGGGCGCCATCCCGATTCGCTGTCGCGGTTGATGGTGGTCGACATGGTTCCCTTTCTTGGCGCGCTGTTCGCGCCGCCGGGCGCCAGCGCAAGCACCGTCAAGCCGATGGCCGACGCGATGCTCACGCAGATGCGCACGTCCGATCCTACCGCGCGCAGCATGCGCAACACCGCCACCATCAACTCGATGGTGGACAACGTCGCCATGCGTCCGGGCGCGCTCGACGATTCAGTCAAGAGCGACCCGGACGTGACGGCGCGCGCTTACCACGAGTTGATCGTCACCGACCTGGCGCCGGAACTGGCCCGAATAACCGTGCCGACAACGGTGCTGTACGTGGTGCCGAAAGCGCCCGGCATGACGGACGAAAGAATCGACGGCGCGTACAAGGCATCGTTCGCGCCGCTGAAGAACGTTACGCTCAAGCGCATTGCGCCCAGCGCCCACTTCATCATGTGGGACCAGCCGCAGCAGTTCCAGTCGGAAGTGAAGGCGTTCCTGGGCCAGGCGAAGTAGCATGACGCCGACGCCGGAAGCGGGGTCAGTGCCGGCAATCGTACACAAGCTCAGCGGTGTTACGAAGCGGAAGCGGGGTCAGGGAAGCGGGGTCAGTGCCGGCAATCGTACACAAGCTCAGCGGTAGCAGCTTGTCCGACGGACGTCGCAGCGGGTCAGGCAGCGGGGTCAGTGCCGGCAATCGTACACAAGCTCAGCGCTGTTGCAGCGCAATCCAATCGGGGTCAGTGCCGGCAATAGTACGCAGGCTCAGCGTTAGCAGCTTGTCCGACTGACGAGTTCGTGTACGATTGCCGGCACTGACCCCGCTGGAAAAGAAGCGGCAACTTATTCGAAACCGCGCGCCGGCAAAGCGGAATCGCGCTGAATCCAGTTTTGCGGCGAATACGCGGTGCGGCCATCGGTCGCATGCAGCGTGTACGCGTGGCGCGATACCGCCGACCGGTTTGGCGCGCTGTAGTGCGGCAGCAGGCCATGGAAGCACACCAGGCTGCCGGCCGCAGCCTCCAGCGGCACCGCCACGCTGTCGTCGGGCCACGGCGTGGCGTCCAGCTTTTCCATGTTGATGGCGTCGCCATTGCGCACGAAGCGCTCGCGCATCGGGCCACGATGCCCGCCCGGCTGCACCCACAGGCAGCCATTGTCGACGGTGGCGTCTTCGAGCGCGAACCAGAACGTCGTCACGCTGATCGGAGTCGTCTCGAAAAAAGTCGCGTCCTGGTGCCAGCGCACCTCGCCGCCGATGCCGGGCTGCTTGAAGATGTACATCGACTGCCACACCAGCGCCTCGGCCAGGCCAAGGTCGCGCGCCACCGCGGCCAGTTTCGGATCGCGCGAAAAGCGCTCGAACACCGGATCGAGGTCGTGCAGCGCGTGGCCGATCTTGTTGATCGATAGCGATTTGTCCTGGCGCAGCCGGCCTTCCGCATCGAAGGCCTCCTCCTCGAAGAAGCAGCGCACCGTGTTGTCCGAGCGGAGAAAGTAGTCGTCGGTGGCGGTGGCCTGGTTCCGCGTGGTGAAAATGCCGCTGCCCTGGCCTGGATCGAAGGCGTCGACGATCTGGGCGGCGCGCTCGCGCACTGCCGCAATTTCCTGCGCGCTCTTGAAGCCAGGGAGGACTATATAGCCGTCGAGGGCGTAGCGCGCGCGTTGTTCTTCATTGAGCATTTCAAGTTCCCCTGATCAGACCTGCCAAGCTCCGTCACTGTACACCAGGTCCTCGTCGAGATAAACGGCCTCGGTGACGGCGAAGATGTCGACGTGGTAACGCGCGTCCTTGCGCTTGAAGCCGGGCTTCGGATAGACGCCGTGCTTGGCGCCGAGCGACAGGTGGATGCCGCACATGCGTTCATACGTGCCGATGTCGTTGACCCGGCGCTCGCGCGTGAACGCGCGGTTCATGCCGAAACCAAGTTCGCGCACCCACACCTCGCCCTCGTCGGCGCGGATGATGTCGAGCAGGCGCTCGAATTCCGGCGTAGCGTTTTCAAAGCCGACCACGCGGCCGCGTTCGATCACCAGCGTGATCGGCGTGGCGGGGCGGTTCACCAGGTAGGAAGTGTCGCCAAATACGTGAATCCGCACGCGCCCGTTGACCGCTTCGAGGTCCTGCGCTTCGGTGAACACTTCGCCGATCGGGAACTGGCCGCCGACGTTGTTCATGCCGCTGTAGTCGCCGATATTGAGCTTGGCCGGCTCCAGCTCCGACGCAAACACCAGCGTCTCGCCGCCGCTGTCGACGGTGGCCGACAAGGCGCCGTCGATGCGCGCCTTCAGCGCCTGGCCGACTCCGCGGTAGTAAGCCGGATCGTAGGCGAGCGACTCGATATAGTGCGCCCCCTGCGCGCCCGGCATGCGCGACAGGTGCACGTGCTCTATGACCTTCAGGCCAAGCTTGAACAGCTCGACGCGGATGCGAAATGCCTCGAGCCGGAAGCTGGTCGACTGCACCAGTACCACCAGGTCGGAACGGGCCATGCGGCGGAACTGCGCCAGCACGTCGTCCGGCGCGACGGTGTCGAAGTCGATGAAGGTGGCGCCGGGCAGGTTGCGGCGATAGCCTTCGGCCAGCGCCCGCGCCAGGTCGCTGCGGGTGTCGTAGACCACCAGGGCGGCGTGCGCCGGGCCGTGTTCGACCACCAGCGCGAGCACGTCGCGCAGGTGCGCCGCGGCGGCGTCGACCTCGTGGGCGGGTATCTCGCCCCAGGGGGAATCGGCAGTGTCGGCGGTGGAGGTCATGGCGGCAGGCGGTGAAGTTGAGCCCGCAATTATACGTAGATGCCAGAGCGCTTGCGCTAGATCAAGGCGAAGCGCCCATGTTGCTGCACAGTTGTTTGTCGGAAATCACACTTTGCGGGGGAATCATGAGAAATTGCCGCTGGCCATTTTCGGCCAAAGCGTTGCGCGCGGCCGTCGTGACGGTGCTGGCCGCGTTGATCATCGCGGCGCAGTTCGCGCTGGCAGCGCCGGCGATGGTCGCGTCGTCGCCGCCCGAGGAGGCGGCGGTCCAGTTCTATCGCTGGTACATGCAGTCGCTGGCCAACAATCAGGACCCGCTGAAGCAGTCGTCGGTGCAGATGTCGGCGTACGTCGAGAAGTCACTGATGAAGGAACTGACGCGCCGCATGAGCCGCAAGGGCCTGCACGCCGACTACTTCGTCCAGGCGCAGGAATTCATGGACGACTGGCCGACCCACATCAAGGCGGTGCGCCCGACGGTGCAGGGTAACGTCGCCAGCGTCGTCGTGCTGCTGGGGGCCACGCCCGACACGCGGCGCATCCTGGCGCTGACGATGTTCCGCGAACAGGGCGACTGGAAGATCAGCATGGTGCGGCTGGTGTAGTCGTGTAGCGGTCGTAGGAGCAGCATAGAATGTCTTTTCCGGATTTGAGCTTAAGCGTATGCGCAACCAAGGAATTCTATGGACACGAAAGAGGTTGATATTCAGGAGTTCGTTTCGGTTTTTCTTAAATATACCGCTGGCAATTCACCCGTTGCCGTGATTGAGGATGGGAAAGCAATTGGCTATTTAATCCCAGTGGCCAAGTATTCTGATGCAGACGTCGCCGCACTGAAAGATGCTGGCGCCGCGCTTGATCAGCTTCTCGGCACCGGCGACATCGATATGGATGAGGTAGTCGCCGAAGTTGATGAGCTACGAAAAGAGTCTAGCCGACAAAAGAAAACTGGGACAAAAGCGGCATGAGCAACAAGGCGATCGTCCTTGATGCCAATATCTTGATTGGGGCAGTTCTAGGGCATCGGATCCGAAAACTTGTGGAACAGTATGGAGTGACGGTCTCGTTGTTCACACCAGACTTGGCATGGGCGGAGGCAAACCGATATGTGCCCGCCTTGCTGACGAAACGTTCCAAGGGTACCCAAGATGGAATGCAATACCTGAACAGGCCTAGCCAAATCGTTCGAATTGTTGGAAGTGATAGTTACCGAGGTCTGGAGCGCCAAGCACAAGCCCGAATTGGGGCGCGCGACCCGAATGATTGGCCTGTTCTTGCGTGCGCGATGTCGCTCGGTTGCGCAATTTGGACAGACGATAAGGATTTTTCTGGTGTCGGTGTCCCGGTCTGGCGGACCGGCCTGGTAGAAAACTCTTTCTCGACTTGATTCGTCCCTGACGCCCCGCAACCCGGGGCGTTTTCTTTCATGCATAGGCTACCAGCCGCTCCCCGCGAGCGCGTCTGGCGATACCGGCCAATCAAACTTCCTCTGCCACTCAGTTGCGCTATGATTTGAATGGCAATAGCGGGCCCCGCAGTAGTAAGCACGGGCCGCCTTCAACATGCATACAACGGCGAGCAAATGGCATATCGATGGGAAACGCCAGCAAGTGTCTGGCTGGAAGACGACAAGAGCGGCCAGTTCGAACTGGCGGCAAGCGAAGGCTTGTCGCGCATCGACTGGCAGGGCCAGGCGCGCGCCCGCCTGCCGGACGTCGCCCACCTGCTCGGCGCCTCGCTGCCGTCGACCTGCAATTGCGCGCGGATCTACCCCGAAGGCTTCGCCTTCTGCCCCACCTGCGGCCGCGCGCTGGTCAAACTGGCCGGCCAGGTCAAGTCGCAGCCCGACTGGTGGGGCCCGTGGTCCGATCAGTTTGTGCCGCGCCATGTGCCGCATGGCCTGCCGGTGACGTCGCTGGCGCTGGGCGACGCGCTCGAAGAGCGGCCCGCCGCTCCCTTCGTCGGCCGCTTCGACGCCAGCATGCCGGCGCCGCCCAACGCACAGTGCGTGTTCGCCGCCGGCAGCTACGGCTTCCCGACCCAGCGGCTGCTGGCGCTGGCCTACACCCGCAACGTGCTGCAGTACTGGGATCCGCTGGCGCAGCTGTGGCACCTGATGGCGCCGGAAGACTTCAGCGTCGACCTGACCTTCAGCAGGTCGGCGTATGGCTGGCTGCCGGTTGCCAATCCGCGCCGCGGCGAAGTGGCGCTGATCCCGACCGACAAGGGCCTGTGCCGCCTGTGGATCAATCCTGTCAGCGAGACCTGCCGCGCCGAGCCGGTGTTCGACGCGGTGCTGGCCAGCGCGCCCGGCGCAGTGCGGCGCCACGTCGCCTGCCTGTTCGTAAGCGCCGCCGGCACGCGCATGTGGACCGCGCACAGCGACCTGTCGCAGGTCGAGCTGCTCGATTGCGGCGCCGCTCCCGCCAGCGGCTGGATGCGCCCGATCAGCTATGACGGCCGGCTGCTCTGGCTGCACCAGATGGGCCAACTGCTTTGGCAGCCGGGCGCGCCGCCGCAATGGCTGCCTTGGCCGCGCGGTTTTTCGCCGCGCCTCGAATTCGGCGGCCCGACCCAGAGCCGCGACGGCCGCCTGTGGCACATCGGGCATACCGGCCAGGAGTATTCGTTCATCGAGCTTGGCAAGGACAATCCGCAGTCGGAAGCGATCAGCGGCGCGCGGCTCGGCTTCGCCAACTTCCTGTTCCGCCGCGGGCACGAGGTGGTCAACGAACCGTGGGAAGTGGAAAACGTCGAGGACCTGCACGAGGACGATTCGCTGGTGCTGCCGCTGCTGCGCGGGTTTAACAACAACCGCAGCCAGCCCAGTGGCCTGGTGCTGCGCTTTCACAAGTACACCGGCCGCGCCGAAGAGGCGCTGGCCGGGCGCACCATCCCGCGCACGACGGTCGAGTGGATCGGCCGGCGCAACGTCATCCTCGACGAGATCCCGCGCTTATCACGCCCGCTCGAATGCATGCCGTTCGTGTATCAACACTGCCTGTGGCTGCACCACCCCGACTGGAACCAGATCCGCGGCTGGCGCCTGGAAGAGCTGCCGTGAAAACGCTCATCGCCAACACCGCCGCGTTGACCGCGCTGCTGTGCGCCAGCGTGCCGGCGTGCGCCGGCTCGCACGTGTTCCTGGTCCAGAATTCGGGCTGGATGGATCCGTTCTATACCGATCCGGCGTCGCAGTACAAGCCGCTGGTGACCGAGCTGGTGATCGCCGCCACCGAGCCCGGCGACCTGATGGTGCTGGCGTCGTTCAACCAGCGCCTGCCCGGCGCGCCATCCCCAAAAGCGCTGCTGTCGCAAAAGGTCAGCGGCGCCGCCACGCGCGCCGACGTCGGCGCCGCGCTGGCATCGCTGCAGACGGCGAAAAAGCCCGGCAGCAGCGCGCTGGCCGACACCGACCTGGGCGAAGCGGTCAGCTCGGCCATCGGCACCGCGCTGGCCGGCAAACCCGGCCTGGTATGGCTGTTCACGAACAACCGCAACAGCCCGAACAACGACCAGGCCACCGCGCGCCGCAACCGCGAATTCTACGAATTGATTCACCAGGGCGGCGCGATCACCAAGGCGCTGGCGTTCCCGTTGAAGATGGCGGTCAAGGGCGAGCACTACCGCGCCAACGGCTTGATGGTGTACGTGTTCGCCGTCGGCGAGCAGGGTGCGCGCGAACTTGATCGGCTGCTCGCGTCGGGGCGCATCGGCGCCGTCATCACCGAGCCGCCGGCACGTCTGAAACCGCTCGACCGCGACACCGTGCGCCTGGTGCCGCGCCGGGTTGAAGACGCGCCCGGCGTATCGTTCTCGATGGGCCCGGGCGGCATGCTGCGCGCCGACGTTGATTCAAGCGCCCGCACGCCGGCCGCCAAGATCGGCTGGAACCTGGAGAACACGATCTACCCGTACACCATCGCCAGCGCCCGCATCGGCGCGCGCTCGGTGCTGGCGCAGCAGGACCGCCCGATCGCGCTCGCCAGCGACAAGGTCGGCGCCCTGGCGCCGGGCAAGAGCGCGCCGCTGGCATCAACCATGCAGCTGCCGGTGGCGCAGCTGCCGGGCAAATGGTCGATGCAGGCGCTCGGCTCGGCCGGCTCGGCATACGTGATGCCGGGCCGCATCGAGCTGCAGCTGACCGACCAGCGGCTCGAACTATCGCAGGCCTTCCGCCAACGCATGGAGGCGCTGTTCCCCGGCGATCCGTTGCCGGAGATTTTCACGCCGCCGGAGCGCATCCAGGGCTCTCTAGCGGTGCTGCCGATCGAAGTGCGGGTCCATTACGGTATTGGGCCGCTGCTCGCGCTGATTGCCGCCGGACTGGCCTTGGCCGGCGCCGCCGGCGCCGCCGCACTGGCCTACGGCCGCCCGCGCCGCACCTTCCTGACGGTGGAAGACGAGCTGCGCACCGTGCATACGCGCGCCGGCGTCACCCAGCCGATATTCGACAAGGCGGGCAACAAGGTCGCCCAATTGAAGACCACCATTTTCGGACACCAGCTGATCGACCTGCGCGAAGGCGCGCAGGTACGGCTGGGCCGCTGATGTTTTCGCATTTTTTTACTTGCTGAACCCGAAGGAACGACAGACCATGCAAAACGACCAGGCTCCCGCATCCGCCCCCGCCGCCGATCCAGGCTTCAAGCTGCCCGGCCCGGCCGGCGACGCCTTGCCGAAACAAGGTGGCACGCCGATCGAGGTGGCGCCGGCGCCGGCTCCCGTCGCCACCGATACCTCCACGCGCGACCTGGCGATCGGCGGCGCGGTGTTCCTCATCCTGCTGGTGATCTACTTCTTTGTCCGTAACGCCTACGTCCATCACCTGGTGGTGCGGCGGGTGGCGCCATCGACTGCCGGCAGCGCGGGCTGGCTGATGTTCGTCGGCCTGTGCTTCCTCAGCGCGGCCGCTGTGCTGGCGATGATCAATGCCAGCAAATTCCTCACCTTCGCGGTGACCGGCCCGCTGGTGGCGGTAGGCCTGATCGCGCTGGTCGCGACGCTGTTCGTCGGCCGCCGCTGATCCACTTCCACCTGAAAGAACGACATGGCTGAATTTCCCAACACCGCGAGCGCCGACAAGAAGGCCGAGCTGAAGGTCGACCTGCGCCCGACCCTGTTCATCGGCGCCGGCGGCACCGGCATGGAAGTGATGATGCGGATCCGCCGGCGCATCATGTCGGAAGTGTGGAACCGGCATAACCCGACCCGCGTCGAATCGATCGCCGAGTTCCCCGTGGCGCGCTTCCTCCACTTCGACCTCGACAACCACGCCATCATCGACGAAGGCAAATCGCTGCGTACCGACCCCTGGTACGAGCTGGTCAAGCTGTCCGACGAGGAGCGCCTGGTCGAGCCGCTCGACCTGCCGCAGTATCATGAGTCGGACGACAGCCTGGCGCGCTTTCCGCTGATCGAAAACTGGATGCCGCTACGGCCGAAAAAACTGCGCTCGCTCGGTATCGATCCGTCCAAGGGCGCCGGCCAGATCCGCGCGCTGGCACGCCTTTACCTGTTCGACAAATATCCGAAACTGCGTGGCCGCATCAAGGGCGCGCTCAATTTCTTGAGCAGCAATGCCGGCAACGAGCGCAAGGAAACCTATCAGCGCCTCGGTCTTCAGGTCGACACGTCCAAGTTCCGCATCGTCGTCATCGCCTCGTGCGCGGGCGGCACCGGCGCCGGCAGCGCCATCGACCTTGGCTGGATCTCGAAAGCGATCGCGCGCCAGGAAGTGTCGGACAACCAGGTCGACCTGGTGATGTTCATGCCGTCCGGCTTCGCCAAGGCCAACAAGGAGCGCACCGAGGCGAACGCCTACGCCACCTTGATGGAGCTCGAGACGACCATGCGCGACATGAACGCGCAAGTGCGGTGGATGGATCCGGACAGCGTGGTCGGCAAAGGCGCGCCGTTCGACGACGTCTATTTCGTCGATACCGCCAACCTGGCCAACAAGGCGACCCAGGACATCAAGGACGTCTACCAGATGGTGGCCGACACGCTGTTCGAGGACTTCGCCTCGGCCGATTTCGCCAACCGCAAGCGCTCCATCGCGGTCAACCAGCAGCAGCACAAGCTGGGGCCATTCAATCCGCGCGTGCCGGAACAGCGCTTCGGCGACATGCGCCTGTCGTACTCGAAAGTGTATTCGGCATTCGGCCAGGCGGTGCTCGACACCCAGCAAAGCCTGCGCGACGACATCCGCGCCTACGAGCTGTCGGCGCTGATGGTGAAGGCCTTCTTCGGCCTGGTCGGCACCGACGGCGCCGCCGCCCGCCGCGCCGGCGACCAGGAGCGCGACATCTTCATGCGCGAGCATATGGCGATGAGCGAGCGCCCGTTCGACGAGTTCCCCGACTTTAAGAAGGGCACGGTCGACGTCACGCCGTTCCAGGAATACGCCCTGACCGACCAGCTGTTGATGGACAAGGACCAGCGCTCGCTGCTCGAGCGCGTCGAGAGCAAGGTGCAGCTCGAGGTCGACCGCATCATGGGCGCGTATGACCTCAAGGTATGGCGCGAGAAGGTGGCCGAACTGCTGCCACAGCTCGAACGCGACGCCATCCGCGAGGCCGGCGCCACCGCCGAGACCAGCGAAGACCGCATCAAGCGCCACACCGCCGAACTGATGACGCGCCTGAAGGGCCGCTCGCGCCAGCAGCTGTATGCGCTGCTGGACGACCGCAAGCAGGGCGGACTGGAGTTCGTGCTGTCGCTGCTGGAACAGGTCAAGGCGCGCCTGCTGCAGCGCGACCTCGCCAGCGCCGAGCGCAATGGCCGCCACTATCGCGACATCCGCGACGCGCTGCGCACGCGCCAGGTGGAGGAGTCTCTCAATAACCTGTCGCAGGCGGCGGGCAAATTGTTCGGCAAGGACGCGCAGGCGCGCGAGGTGATGACCCACCTCAAGCGCGACATCGCCGACTACCTGCGCTTCCACCTGCTGGCGGTGGCGGCCGGCCAGGCGGTCGAGGTGATGCGCGGGATGTCGGCCTGGCTGGGCGATCCGCAATCGCTGGACGAACATGGCCAGCCGGTGTGGAGCGGCATTGCCGGCGAATTCCAGGAAGGGCGGCGCAGCGTGCAGGCCATGCTCGGCGCGGTCGACCAGCGCATCGGCCAGTTGCGCGCCGATGCCCAGCACGAGCATGCCACTTACATCAAGCTGGCCAGCGACGTGCTGCCCGAGCCGGTCGAGCTGACCGGCGACATCAGTGCCTGGAGCGAAGAAGTGCTGCTTGAATTCGGCGGCTCGGCGCGGCTGTTCCCGCAGCTGGGCGACGATCGCCTGCGCGCCAGCCTGCTGCTTAAACTGTTCCGCCGCGCGCAAACCCAGCTCACGGTCGAACAGATCAACGGCGTCGAGCCGGCCGACCCGCTGCTCGAACGGCTGGCGGCGATGTCGCCACAGGAGCGCCAGCGCGTCTTTAACGAGTGGCTCAAGAGCGCCATGCCGTGGATTAATGCGCGCTTTTCGGCCGAGTTCACGCCGCGCGCCGACCAGTTCAAGTGCTTCATTGGCGTAGGCGACGCCAACGCGTGGCGCCGCATGGAGGGCGAAATCCGCGCCGCCGTGCCGACCGGTTCCTTCCACGGCGACCTGGTCACCATCGTCAATACGGGCATTCCCGGCAAGGCGGTATGCTACATCGAGCTGTCCGGCTTTCCGATGACGGTGCTGCGCGGCCTGCCGACCTGGCGCACCTCGTACCAGATCGAGAACCCGAAAATCCCGACCCACCTGCATTTCGATTCGACCCGCTTTCGCCACCCGATCTCGCCGTCGATGGACGAGCTCAATCGGCTGGCCGACGACTACGAATGGTTCCTGCAGGCGAACGCGCTCGGCGTCATCAAGCGCAAGGCGGACCTGGCCGATCGCGAGGCGTCGTTCCAGCCGCGCGGACAGTACCTGTTCGAAGTCGAACCGGGATCCGGCGAGTGGCTACAGATCGGCAACGAGTTCGCGATCCGCTCGAACGGCTTGCCGGCTTACTACCGCGACCAGGTCATCATCGCCGTGCAGCGCAAGCTGGCCGCGATGGGGCCGAGCCAGCTGGTGCTGCTGGCCGCGCTGATGCGCCATTACCAGCAGCGCGTGTACGAGCCCAAGCTCGAAGTCGACGAGACCGGCGCGCAGCTGCCGTCGCCATCGCTGCCGAACATCACCGCGCGGCGGCTGTACGAACAGTGGCTCAAGCGCGCCCGCGCGCTGAACCCGGGCTTGGCGCCGGCGCAGGTCGACACGGCCGCCAGCACGCTCGTGCAATGGTCCGAGCTGGTGCCAGATTCGGCCAGCGACGCCTATCACTGGGAAGTGGAAAAGGCGGTCGACAAGCGCGTGATCCGGCATGACGTGCTGGCCAGCGAAGAGCGCGCGGCGCAGGTGCTGGAGACGCCAGCGCCGGCGGTAGCGTACATGCCGGCGGCGCCACGCTACAAGCTGTTTTCCGGCGGCGCCCAGCACGGGCCGTATTCGCTCGACGACATCGCGCTGCGGATTGCGCGCGGCGAGGTCACCGCCGACACCCGGGTCTGGAACATGGGGTGGAATCCGAAGGCCGACAAGTGGCAGAGTGCGGGCCAGATGGCGGAACTGGCGGAGCTGTTTGGCGACACAATTCCGGACCCGGATGACGGCATCCCGGATCCGCAGTGAAGCGAGACGACGTGCAAGATGAAGTGATTTACCGCTGCGTCAATGGCGCTTGTGTGCGGCCGCTGCCGCGCAGGGTCAACTATTGCCCGTACTGCGGCACCAGCCAGAGTACCGGCCTGCTGCGGCCGGCCGACGCTGCCGCCGCCGTTCCTGTTGTTGCCGCTGCTCCACCGGTATCGTTCGCCAAGCCGGCGCCGGCTGCTCCCGCGCCAGCGGCGGTGCTTCCGCCTCTGCCTCCGCCGCCGGTCCGCAAACCGGCGCCAGGCGCGTCGCCTCCGCGAGCGGCAGTGCCGGCTCGCCCGCCGCAGCGCGAACCGGTCCGGCTACGTTACTGGCTGCTCGCGCTTGGGGTGCTGTGGCTGATCTGGATCACCCAGCGCCCGACGCCGCAGAAGATCGATGCCCGCATCGACAGTGCGATCGCACTGGCGACGGCTTGCAAGGCCGGAGAAGCGCAGGCCGAACTGATCGCGCTGAAGGACAGTACGGCGACACCGGCGCAGCTGCAGCGACTGCAGTCGGCGCTCAACGACGCCGATGCCGCGTGTGCCCGCAAGCGCGCGCGTCCCGCGCCGAAGGCGGCGCGTCCGCTCGCGCGCGAACAGGCGCAATCGGCGCGCAACCTGTTGGCCGATGCGCGCCAGGCGATGGCGCGCGGCGACTACGCGGCCGCTTCGAGCAAGATGGAGGTGTGCGCGGCGATGGTCGACGCGGGCAACCGCGAGTGCAGCGTGCTGAAGGCAAAAGCCGATCGCCTGCAAGATCAATTGCGGCGCTGCCTGGCCGACGGCGCCGAGTGGGTGGCCGACCGTTGCCAGTAGCTTTTTTCAGCCGCCGCCGCGGGCGCAGGCCATCAGCTTTTCCTTGGTCCAGAGGCGATCGGCCACACGCAGAATTGCGTAAGTGGCCGCGACCAGGACCAGCGCATGCATCAGCCAAGCAGTCTGTCCACGCCATGCAGCCGCGTAGCCGGCAATCCAGTGGTAGTACGCCCAGATGCCCAACATCGCGATGGCGGTGACGGCGCTGACGATTGTAGGCCAAGGCAGTGCGCGGATCACCAGCGCAACGCTGATGGCGAAGGCCAGTTCCGCCAGCACCACGACGTTCGCAGCAATGGTATCGAACAGCGCCGCCCCGGACGTTTCGTTGAAGAGGCGGCTCCACAGCATGTACGCGAGCACCAGCACGGCCAGTGTGACGTAGTGCAGCCTCAGGGTCGCAGCGAAAATATCGGAGGCGATGCGGCCGGTGCGCCAGGTTCCCGGGGTCAGTAGCCACCGCCAGTGCAGGTCACGGGCGGCCAGAGCTTCTGTCATCATAAGACACAGCAGGCCGAGTGAGAGCAGGTGGCGTATATCGGGCTGCTGCCCTACACGCAGCGGCACCAGGTGGTCCGACAGCACGAATACGAAGAATAATATTTTCCCTATCCAGCCGATGCGGCTGCCGATGGTGGACTGCAGGGCGGGCGACTGCCTTGCCCATGCCGTGTCCAGGGGCGAGTAGCGCAGTATATGGCCGGCCAGTGACGAAAGCCGCCGCTTGTGAGGAGCTGCGCCACGACCTGGGGAAAACGCCGGTTGGCCGCGCCACTCGCGCGCCAGTGCGTGGCCCAGCATCGGCCATGTCAGCGCCAGTACCGCCAATACCGGCAACGGCAAGTTGACGAACCACGCAAGCAGGCCGGCCGCGCCGAAGTAGAGCGCCGCCAGCAGCCCCGCGACTGCGACCGCGTTGGCAAGCCATGCGAGCGGTTTTGGCACCATCGAATGCCGCGCCAGCGTGCACAAGGCGCCGAGGCACAGGCCCGAGGAAATCAGCGCAAACGCGCCGGCCCAGGGCAGGTGCGACGCCGGCGATGCCAGCAACGCGCTCATGGCCGCGCCGACCAATGCCCACGCGATGGTGGTCTCGACCAGGCATGCACGGGCCCACCGGCGCCAGAGCGCCTGGGGCATTGGCTGCGCGCCGATCACTTCGCGCGCCCGCGCCAGCGCCTTCATCTGCACCGCGCCAACAGCGACGATGAGCACGAAGCTGGCCTGGAGGACGATGCGAATGCCGGTGGCCACTCCGCTAAAGTCGTGCAGCGAGGCGAACATCATCCCGATCCAGGTGACGAACAGCAGCAACAGCAGCGCGTACATTGATTCGCGTTCCCGCAACGGGAACTGCTGCAAGGGGACGGCGCCGTTCATGCGTTGAGCTCCACGAACAGCTCGTCGAGGCTGAGCGTGCGGCCTTCGCTGGCGCCCGGCGCGGCGCGCCGCATGTCGGCGATGCGGTCGCCCGTGTGCTTGTTTGTCGAGACAACCGCTTCCTGCGGAATGCCGGGTGCGTTGGCCGGCTGCAGCCGGAAGTATTCGAGCAGCGTGTCCCATGCTTCGAACAGCTGGATCGCGCCGTCGCGCATGAAGGCGACGTGCGACACCACGCGTTCGAGGTCGGTGAGGATGTGACTCGATATGAGGATAGTGCGTTCGCGTTCGGTATCGTCGCCCTCGGCGCCGAACAGCGCGCGCATGAATTCGCGCCGGGTCAGCGGATCGAGGCTGGCGACCGGCTCGTCGAGCAGCAGCAGGGCAGGGTCGTGCGCGAGGGCGAGGATGACGGCGAGCTTTTGCTGGTCGCCGCCGGATAATTCGCTCACCTTGCGGTCGATGCGCAGGTCGAGTCGGCCGGCAAGTTCCTTGACGCGCGCTTCGCTCCAGCGCGGATAGGCGCTGCCGATCGCTGCCAGCATTTCGTCGGCCCGCATCCAGTTGAACAGGTCAGGCGTCTGCGCGACGTAGCCGAGGCGTTCGCGCGCGGCGTCGGTCATGTTCGATGATGGGCAGCCAAGCAGGGATGCGCTGCCGCTCGACAGCTCGATCAGGCCTGCGAGGCAGCGCAGCAGCGACGACTTGCCTGCGCCGTTGCGTCCGACCAGGCCGACCACCGAGCCGGCGGGAATGTCGAGCGTGATGCTCTTGAGGATATTGGCATCGCCGCGCACGAGATTGAGCCTGGTGGTGGCGATCGCTGCATCAGTCGGATTCATTGTCATCCTTGCTGGAAGGTTGGTGAAGACAGGTTTGGAACAGCGCGAGAGCGTCGGCGTCGGACATGCCGAGCTGGCGGGCTATGCTGGCGGCGGCGTCGAGTGCGGGCCGCAGCATCGCGGCCTTTTCCGATTTCCCGGACTTCCCGCGCTCCGCGATCACCATGCCAAGGCCGCGCACCCGCAGCACAAGGCCTTCGGTTTCGAGCAGGCTGTACGCTTTGCTGACGGTCATCGGATTGATCGCGTGGTGCAGGGCCTCGGCGCGGACCGACGGCAGATAGTCGCCCGGGCGCAGCTGGGCGCTGGCGACCATGCGATGGACCTGTTCGACGATCTGGCGGTAGATCGGGGTCGGGGCGGCGGGAGTGATCTCGAAGTGCATGTGAATTACTGTATCACTGCATTAATACACATGACAAGCAGATTTTTGCGCCACTTTGCGCCGCGCCCAAACAAACGGCGACCCTCTGGTCGCCGTGTTTGGTCTCTCGCTGAATTTCAAAATGACTATGTCATTTTGACGTTTTGCGAGGGCCTTTGGTTCGGTTGAAGCGCGATTTTCAGCGAATCCCTACAGCGGCGATATTTGCACCGGCACGCCCGACAGCACCGCATTGCCGGACAGCGGATCGCGCAGGTGTTCGTCGAGCAGCGCGTTCAGGTTCGCGCCAGGCCGCTCGGCGGCGACGTTCAGGCGCACGCCAGGCAGGCTGTGGCCCCAGCCGTGCGGCAGGCTGACCACGCCAGGCATCATCTCGGCGCTGACCTCGACCTGCGCTTCGATGCGGCGGGCGCCGTTGCTGATGGCAGCCATGGCGCCGTCGGTAAGCCCGAGGCGCTGTGCATCGCTCGGATGGACCAGCGCGGTGCAGCGGAAGGCGCCTTTCGCCAGCACCGGCAGGTTGTGCATCCAGCTGTTATTCGAACGCAGCTGGCGGCGCCCGATGATGACCATGTCCGGCGCCGGCGCGGCCAGTTCGGCGCCAACGCGCGAAAGGTCGTCCAGCAGCGCCTGCGGCGCCAGTTCGATTTTGCCGGACGGCGTGCGCAGCACTTCCGGCACGCGCGGCGTCATTGCGCCCAGGTCGATGCCCGATGGCGCGGCCTGGATCGCAGCCAGCGTCAAACCGCCCGGATTGCGGCCGAACTGGTCGCCGTAGGGACCGGAGCGCAGCGCCAGTTCGAGCATCCGCTCGGCGCCGCGCAAGTGAGACAGCGCGGCCAGGATCTGCGGCGCTGAATCACCGGCGGAGCGCTGCAGATCCTCTTCCAGCGCGGCATCGTCGAGCGCATCGATGTCGGCGTTGGCGCCCAGTCCCTTGACGATGGCGGCGATGCGCAGCATGCTTTCCCACTCGTCCGGCTGGCCTTGGGTGCGCGCCAGCACCGGCGCGCTGTAGCGCGCGTGATTGCGGTGCGAGAACTGGGTGAACGACACGTCGTAGTGCGAATCCTCCAGCGGCGAAGGGCCCGGCAGGATGACGTCGGCGTGACGAGATGTCTCGTTGAGGTAGATGTCGAGGCTGACCATGAAGTCGAGCTGCTCAAGCGCGGCGGCCAGGCGCGGACCGTTCGGGCTCGATAGCACCGGATTGCCGGCGATGGTGATCAGCGCGCGGATCTGGCCGGGACCTGGCGTATCGATTTCTTCGGCCAGGCAGGTGAGCGGCAGCTCGCCGCCCACTTCCGGCGCGCCCGACACGCGCGACGCGTAGCGCCCGGTGACCACGCCGCGGCCCACGCCTGGTTTGCCGCGCGTGTTGGCAGCGAACGCCGCCGCCTTCGGGAACATGGCGCCGCCTTCTTCGTCGAGCTGGCCGGTGAGGACGTTGATGACGTCGATCAGCCACGACGCGAGGGTGCCGAACTGCTGGGTGCAGGTGCCGATGCGCCCGTACACGGCGGCGCGGCCGGTGCCGGCGAGCGTGCGCGCCAGATCGCGCATCACTGCCGCGGGGATGGCGCAGCGGTCGGCGACGCGTTCGGGCGAGTAGGGCGCGAATGCCGATTCAAGCTGCTCGAAGCCGGCGACGTGATCGGCCAGGCGGCCCAGGCGCACCCGCTTCTCGTCGAACAGTGCATGGGCGATCCCGAGCAGGAAGAACACGTCCGATCCTGGCCGGATGAAGTGATGGGCGTCGGCGACGTTGGCCGTCTCGGTGCGGCGCGGGTCGATCACGACGATCTTGCCGCCGCGCGCGCGCAGCGCCTTGGCCTTGCCGCGAAAGTCAGGCACGGTCCACAGGCTGCCGTTGGAGACCATCGGGTTGGCGCCGATGATGAGCAAAAAGTCGCTGCGCTCGATGTCGGGCACCGGCACCGACAGCCAGCTGCCGAACATCAGCCCGACCGACAGCATCTTCGGTACCTGATCGACGCTGGAAGCGGAGAACATGTTGCGCGTGCCGAGCGCCCGGGCCAGCCGCGGGAAGTACAGCATCAGGCTCATTTTGTGCGACGTCGGGTTGCCCAGCATGGTGGCCACTGCGTTGGCGCCGCCGGCCGCGATGACCGGCGGCAGGCGCCGCTCGATCTCGGCGTAGGCTTCTTCCCAGCTGGCCTCGACGAAGCGGCCATCGCGCTTGATCAGCGGCGTGCGCAGGCGGTCGGGATCGTCGTGCAGGTCTTTCAGGCCGATCGCCTTCGGGCACAGGAAGCCGTTTGAGAAGACATCGCGCGCGTCGCCGCGGATGCGCACCACGCGCTGTTGTTCGAGATCGACTTCGAGCCCGCAACAGGCCTCGCAGAAGGGACAGATTCGGTACGCGGTCGTGGCTTGCTCGGTCATGGCATCGCTTTCGGAAAATCGAACGGTCGTGCCATTCTCGGGATTAGCACCACAACTGTCAACCGCTATCTGACCGCTGCTGTTATGCTTGTTGGCAACAAAACCCCCACAGGAAAAATCATGCGAGCAAGTTCAATAGTCAGTACGGTGTTGTCGGTATTGCTGGTTGCCGGTGTTGCCGGCTGCGGCAAGCGCGACGAGGCGATGGGGCCGGCGCAGAAGGCTGGCCAGGCGGTCGACAACACCGGGGACAAGGTTGCGCGCGACATCCAGGACAAGCTCGACCGCGCCAATGCGGCCGCCAGGCAGGTCGCCGATTCGGCCAGCCAGACCAAGGACAAGATCGCCGACGCAACAGCGGATGCGGCGGCCGACGCCAGCAAGGGCCTCGACAAGGCGACCGAAGAAGTGGGCAAGAAGGTCGAGCGCGCCGGCGAAAAGATCCAGGAAGCATCCAAGAAATAATCAACGCTGGGGTCAGGTCTGACAATCGGACAAATTCCCGGGGTCAGGTCTGACATTCGGACATTTGGCCAGCATGTTGCCGAAATCGGAGAACGTTCATGCTGCGGCAGCGGTCAAAATCGGACTGAGCCGCAGCTCCACAGCCGGAAATTGTCCGAATGTCAGACCTGACCCCAGCGGTTTGTCCGAATGTCAGACCTGACCCCAGCAGTGTCAGCAGTCCGGCTCAGGCGTTGGCTGCTGCGGCCGGCGCTGCGACCGCCTGCGGCCATTCGCCCAGCACCACCGACATGTCGACGAAGCCTTCGCGCCAGGCGCGCTCGAGGTCCTGCTCGATCCGCTCCATCGACGTCTCGCCAAACTTGGCGAAGCCGCGCACGCCGTAGGCGCGATTGCGGCCGTGGCCCTTGGCCATGTACAGCGCCATGTCGACCAGGTTGACGGCGCGTTCCCACGGCAGCGGATGCTCGCCCGGCGACAGCGGAAACGGCGCGAAGCCGATCGATACGTTGACCGATATCCGCTGGCCCTGGTACTCGATCGTCTGCGCCGATATGCCGGCCAGCAGGCGCCGTGCGATCTCGTCGACGCCGTTGCGCGGGATCGCCGGCAGGAAGGCGAGAAATTCTTCGCCGCCCCAGCGCACGATCATGTCGGTCTCGCGCAGTATCAAGCGCAGGTTCTCCGAGATCATCGTCAGCACCGCGTCGCCGGCCGCGTGGCCGTACGTGTCGTTGACGTGCTTGAAGTGGTCGACGTCGAGCAGGAACAGCGCGCCGACGATCTCCTCGGCCTGCGCCGCGCCGCGCTTTTCAACCGGCAGGTTGGCGCGCATGAATTCGTGGAAGTGGCGCCGGTTGTAGAGCGACGTCAGCGGGTCGCGCGAGCTTTGCTGCTTGAGCTCGAGGTTCTTCACCTTCAGCTGCGCATTCGCCTGCCGCACCTTGCGGTACAGGATGCCGACAATCGCCGACGCCAGCGCGAACACTACCGCCAGCAGCCACCATACGCGCTGCTGCAAACGGCGGTTGTCGATTTCGACCGACTTCACTTCGTTCTCGCGCCGCAGCAGCTCGATCTGGCGTTCCTTCTTGTCCGCTTCGTATTTGCCCTGCAGTTCGAGCACTGCCTTCTGGCGCCGCACTTCGAACAGTTCGTCGGAGATGGTGCGCTCGCGGTGGTAGGCTTTCACGGCGCCGGCCATGTCGCCGGCGCGCTCGAGCGCCTCGCCATACTCCATCATGACGACCTGCAGCTTCGGCTTGTTGCCCGACTTTTCAAATACCGCCAGCCCGGCCTCGAAGCTGCGCTTGCCGTCGGCCAGCCGGTTCATGCCCAGGTACGCCTGGCCGAGATTGACGCGCGCGGTCGCCTCGATCGACTCCTCGTTGAGCGGGCGCGCCGCCTCGATCGCCTGGTTCGCGTAGCTGACCGTGCGCGCCCAGTCGTGCTCCTTGAGGTAGCTGTCGGCCAGGTTCACCAGCGAGACCGCGATCATTCTGTTGGCGCCGATCTTGCGCTCCAGTTCCAGCCCGGCCAGCAGCGCGGCCAGCGCGCGCTTGGGTTGGTTGGTCTCGATGGCGAGCGCCGATTCGGTCTTCTTCAGCGTCGCCATGCGTCCCGGCGAGTTGGTCAGCGCCGCCACCGGCAGCGCTTCTTCGAGCGCTTCAAAGCCCTTGTCGAATTCCTTCATCGACGTGTACAGCACCGCCAGCGCGTTCAACGCCATCACGGTTTCGATCGGGTGCGCGTACTGGCGCGCCAGGGTCGCGGCGGACTGCAGTTTGATCAGCGCCTCGGGGAAGTTGCCTTCCTCTTCATGCGAGTGGCCGGACGTGATGGAGGCGGTGATCCGCAGCGCCATGTCGCCGGTGGTGTTGGCCAGCTTTTCCGCTTCCCACGCGGCCAGGTGCGACGCCCGCAGTTCGTTCATCGCGAACAGCACGTAGGCGCGCGCAAGCATGCCCTTGGCCAGGATGGCGTTGTCCTTGTGCTGTTTGCCCAGGGCGATCAGCTCTTCGGCCAGCGCCAGCGCGGGCGCCTTGCCGCCGACGCTGAGCGTGGCCTGGCTTAGCTGGTTGAGGAATTCGGCCTTGGTGGCGGGGGCGGCGGCGCGCCCTTGCGGTTCAAGCTTGATCAGCATCCGCAGCGCCTCGTGCGGCACGTAGCGGTTCACTTCGCGAATGGCGGCAACGCGCTGGTCGAGGTCCGCCTGTGACTGGGCCGGCGCCAGGCCGGCGGCCAACCATAGCGACAGCAGCAGCGCGGCCGTGCGGCAGCGGTGCCTTTTCCGGATGAAGCCAGCGAACATCGTATCCCTCGGTGAATGCTTTTTTCGACGGTCCTCTTGTTTTGTGGACTCCAAAGTAATTATATTCGTGTTGCAGCTGGGAAAAAGTAAATTTTGTCTGGATTGTGTAAAAAACCACGAACTATCACCACCGCCGGCTCGTTCAAGGGGCAATCCCCGGCATTCTGTGCCACCGATCTGACCGCCTGTCGCATAGGCGATACACCGGCGCCAGGCAGGGCCTACATTCTGGTCATAACAACAAGACAGGAACACCCCATGCTCGAAATTCGCAACGTCGTGAAAACCTTTGGCAGGGACGTCACCGCCGTCGACGGCGTTTCGCTGAGCCTGCGCGCCGGCGTGGTCGGCCTGATCGGCCACAACGGCGCCGGCAAGACCACGCTGATGCAGATGATCGCCACGCTGACGCGTCCGACCAGCGGCGAAATTGTCTTCCAGGGAGCCGACATCGTCGCCCGCCCCGATGCGATCCGGCGCCGCCTTGGCTACCTGCCGCAGGACTTCGGCGTCTACCCGAACCTGACGGCGCTCGAGTTCATGCAGTACTTCGCCGCGCTCAAGGGCGTGCGCGATCCGGCCCGAATTCGCCACCTGCTTGAACTGGTCAACCTGCACGAACACGCCAGGCGGCCAGCTTCCGCCTTCTCCGGCGGCATGCGGCGCCGGCTCGGCATCGCCCAGGCGCTGCTGGCCGATCCCGACATCCTGATCGTCGACGAGCCCACCGCAGGCCTCGACCCCGAGGAGCGCCTGCGCTTTCGCAACCTGCTGTCCGAACTCGGATTCGACAAGCTGGTGATCATGTCGACCCATATCGTCTCCGATGTCGAAAGCATCGCCGGCCAGCTGGCCATCATGCGCTCCGGGAAGCTGGTGGCGTTCGAAACGCCCGCCGCCATCCTCGACAAGGCGCGCGGCCAGGTCTGGTCGGCCAGCGTAGGCACGGCCGATTACGACGCCTTGCGCGCCAGTGTCCACGTGCTGCATGCGCAGCGCCAAGGCGAGACGATGGCGGTGCGCATCGCCCACGCCGGCTCGCCGTGCGCCGGCGCCAGCCTGGCCGAACCGTCGCTGGAGGAAGCGCTGATGGCGCAGCGCTACGCGGTGCGGGAGGCGGCATGACCGGCTATCTGCTCAAGATGCTGGCGCTGAACGAAATGCGCCTTCGCATGCGGCGCCTGTCGACCGTCGTCGCGCTGCTGGCGGTGATCGTCATCAGCTGGGCCATCCTGGAGGATCCGGCCGGTGGCCACGCGCTGATTGTCATTAACGGTGCACGGGTGCTCTATACCAGCTCGGCGCTGGCGCTGGGCAGCGCCGCGATGGCGTCGATGCTGTTCTCGCTGGGCGGGTTCTTCCTCGTGCGCGGACGCATCGCCGAAGACATTCGCACCGGCGCCGGCGGCGTGATCGGCGCCACCCCGGTACGCAACGGGCTGTTCCTGGCCGGGCGCTGGTTTGGCGCGGTCGCCTATCTTGGCCTGCTCGTGCTGGCGGTGATGGCCACCATGATGGTGTGCCACGCTCTGCGCGGCGACGGCCCGATCCAGCCGCTGCTCTACCTGTCGACCTACTGCCTGATCCTGCTGCCGGCGATTATGTTCGCCGCCAGCTGCGCCATCCTGTTCGACAGCTGGGCGCCGCTGATGGGCAAGGGCGGCGACTTGCTGTTCTTCTTAATCTGGATTGCGCAGTTGTCGGTGATGGCGTTCATCGAGAGCTCCGGCTCGCTCGGTTCACTGTGGACGGTGTGCGACTTCACCGGCCTGGCGACCACGATGTCGACGCTGGCCGGCCATTTCGACATCCGCCATACCTCGCTCGGCGGCGGTGCGACGTTCGATCCGGCGCTTGCGCCGCTGACGCTGCCGGCGGTGCCGTGGACGGCAAGCGTGCTGGCGATGCGTTTCGCCTCGGCCGTGCTGGCGCCGTTGCCGCTGCTGGCGGCGGTGCTGGTATTTCACCGCTTTTCACCCGACAAGGTGAAGGTCTCCAGCGCGCGCCAGCGCCGCTCGCCGCTGGCGTTGCTGGACGGCGGGCTGCGCCCCTTGTCGCGCCTGGTGCAGCCGCTGTTCGCGCTTTCGGCCCGGTTGCCGCGCTGGTGCGGCCAGGTGCTGGCCGACGTGGCGCTGACGCTGGCGGCGTCGCCGTCGGCGATTGCCGCGCTGCTGGCGGCTGCAGTCACCGCTGCGCTGGTTGACGTCCGCCTGCTTGGGCCGGTGCTGCTGGCCTGCGTGGCGGGATGGGGCATCCTGGTCGGCGACCTCAGCACGCGCGATTTCCAGGCAGGGGTCGAAGACATGACCGGCGCGGTGGCCGGCGGCGGCGCGCGCCGCTACCTGCGCCAGTTCGGCGCGGCGGCGGTGCTGGGGTGGATGTTCATGGGCGTGGTTGCGCTGCGCTTCGCCGTGCATGCACCGCTGCGGGCAGCCGCGCTGGCGGCGGGGATCTTCGCCCTGGCGGCGCTGGCCAGCCTGTTCGGGCGCTGCAGCCGCACCCCGCGCACTTTCCTGGCGCTGTTCCTGTTTGGTTTGTACGTGGCGTCGCAGGCGGTGACGGTGCCGATGCTCGACGCGGTCGGGTTCAACGGCGCCGCCACCGTGCCTTCGGTGCTTGCGTACCTGGCGATCGGTATCGCGGCGCTCGCCGGCGGCTACGCGTGGAACCGGTTCCGCGCTTGAGTCAGCGGTGTCTACACCGCCAGCTGCTGCAGCAGGTATAGCCGCTGGTACAAGCCGCCCTCGACCTGCATCAGCGCCTCGTGCGTGCCGGCTTCCTCGATGCGGCCGTGATTGAGCACGATGATGCGGTCAGCGTCGCGGATCGTCGACAGCCGGTGCGCGATCGCGACGATCGTCACCCGTCCGCGCAGCTCGTCCAGCGCCACCTGAACGATTTGCTCGGTCTGGCTGTCGATGTTCGACGTCGCCTCGTCCAGAAGCAGGATGCGCGGCTGGCCGGCCAGCGCGCGGGCGATCGCGATCAGCTGCTTTTGCCCGGTCGATAAGCGCGACCCGCTTTCGCCGAGCGAAGTCGCGTAGCCCTGCTCGAGCGCGGCGATGAAGTCGTGCGCGTGGGCCGCGCGCGCCGCCGTCTCGACCTGCTGTTGCGACAGGCCGCGCCCCATGTCGATATTCTCGAACGCCGACGCCGCCAGCAGGAACGGATCCTGCGGCACCAGCCCGACCTCGGCGCGAAAGCGCTCGTTGTCGATGCCGGCGATCGGCTCGCCGCGGATCTCGATGCTGCCTTGCTGCGTGCTGTAGTAGCGCAGCAGCAGCGACAGCAAGGTCGACTTGCCGCTGCCGGTATGGCCGACGATGCCGACAAAATCGCCCTGCGCGATGTCGAGGTTCAGGTGATGCAGCACCGTCTGCCCCGGCACGTACGCAAACGACAGGTCGCGCACGGCGATGGCAGGGACGTCGTCGGCCACGGCGCGCGCCGCGGCCGGCGCCTTGCCGGCGGCATGTTCGGGTGCGCCCGGCTCGTCGAGCAGCGTGGCCACGCGGGCGGTTGCCACCACGGCCTGCTGCAGGCCGCTGAACTGCATGGTGATCTGGATCAGCGGCTCGACCACGCGCGCGATGTAGCTGATGAACGCATACAGCACGCCCACTTCCACCGCGCTCATTTCGCGCTGGCCGAAGCTGAAGATGACCACCGCCAGCAGGATCACGTTGAGCAGGTCGAGCGCGGGACGCAGCAGGAAGGCGTTGGCGCGCAGTTCGGCCAGGCGCGCGGTGTAGTGCGCCTGGTTGGTGACGGCAAAGCGCTGGGCAAAGCGCGCCTGCGCGTTGTTCGCCTGCAGTACGCTCATGCCGCCGATCGATTCGGCCATCTGGCCGTTGATGTCGCTGCGCAGCGCGCGCGCCCGCGTCACCGCCGGCGCCGACATGCGCTGGTACAGCCACACGATCAGCACCACCGCCGGCACCAGCGCTAGCACGATCAGCATCAGGCGCCAGTCGAGGAAGGCCATCGCTGCCAGCGTGCCGACCAGGACGATGGTGCTGTCGAGGATGACGAACAGCACCTGGATGTACAGTGTCTTGACCGCTTCGGTGTCGTTGGTGACGCGGCTGACCAGCTGGCCCGTGATGGCCTGGTCGAAGAAGGCCATCGGCAGGCGCAGCACGTGGCCGTACACCCATTCGCGCAGGCGCTGCACCGAGCGCATCGCCAGGCCCGACAGGCGCACCAGCTGCAGGTAGCGCAGCCACGAGGCGATCCAGCCGGTGACGAGCATCCCACCGAGCAGCGCGGCGATGCGCGACCAGTCGAGGTGGCGCGGCAGCAGGTGGTCGTCGATCAGCGCCTTGCCGAGGATCGGGCCGAGCACCTCGAGCAGGGCGGCCAGCGCCAGCCACAGTACCGCCCAGCCGAGATGGCGGCGCTCCGGCCAGGCGGCACGGCGCAGCAGGCCGGTGGCGCGGGCGGCCTGGGCGCGCATGGTCTTCGCGTCGGAATCAGAGCGCATCGAGGCTGGCCTCCAGTTGTTGGTAGCGCCACTGGCTGGCGTACCAGCCGCCGGCGCCGAGCAGCGCGTCGTGGCTGCCCGACTCGGTGACGCGGCCTTCGCGCAGCACCACGATCAGGTCGGCGCCGGCCACTGCCGACAACCGATGGCTGGCGATGATGGCGCTGCGACCGGGCTGCTCGCGGCGTAGTTCTTCCAGGTGTTCGAGGATGCGCGTCTCGGTGCCGGTATCGACCGCCGACAATGCGTCGTCGAGCAGCAGCAACGAGCTGTGTGCCAGCAGCGAGCGGGCAATCGCCACGCGCTGGCGCTGGCCGCCCGACAGGGTGATGCCTTTTTCGCCGACGTGCGTCTCGTAGCCTTGCGGGAAGCGCAGGATGTCTTCGTGGATCGCGGCCATGTGGGCCGCGTGTTCGACTTCGGCGCGGCTGGCGCCGGGGCGGCCGAGCGCGATGTTGTCGGCAATCGTGGCCGAGAACAGGAACGACTCCTGCGGCACCCAGCTCATCGCCGATCGCAGCGCCGACAGCGTGTAGTCGCCCAGCGCCTGGCCGCCCCATGTAACCTGGCCGTGCTGCGGCGTGGCCTGGCGCAGCAGCATCCGCAGCAACGTCGATTTGCCGGCGCCGGTCGGCCCCACCAGCCCGAGCGTCTGGCCGGCCGGCAGCGCCAGCGACACGCCGGCCAGTGCCGCCGTGTCCTGGCCGGCGTAGCTGAAGCTGACGTCGGCCAGCACCAGCGTGCCCGGCACGACCGACGCGATGGTGCCGTGGTCGTCCACCGACAGCGGTTCGTCGAGCAGCGGCTGCAGGCGCGTCCACGCCGCGCGTCCGCGCTCGATCAGCGACAGCACCCAGCCGGCGGCGAACATCGGCCAGATCAGCTGTCCAAGGTACATGGTAAAGCTGGTCAGCTCGCCAATGGTCAGCTCGTTGTGCCACACCAGGTAGCTGCCCAGGCCAAGCGTGAAAACGCCGGCCGCCGTCAAGGTCAGGCCGACCGCCGGCTCGTACGCCGCTTCCCATTGCTGCGCGGTGAGGCTCGCTTCCGAGGCGTGCGCGGCGAGGATGCCGAACTGCTTCGCGCTGCGCTCTTCCAGCCCGAGCGCGCGCAAAGTACGCACGCCCGACAGCGACTCCTGCACGTGATCGTTGAGTGCGGCGAAGCGCTTGAGCGAATCGGTGGAGGCGGTGTGAATCTGGCTGGAGATGCGCCAGAACGCCAGCGCCATCAGCGGGAACGGCACCAGCGCGATGGTGGCCAAGCGCCAGTCGACGCCGAGCATCATGATCGCCAACACCATCAGCAAGGTCAGGCTGCCGTCGAAGCCGGCCAGCATCGCTTCGCCGGCCGCCATCTCGATGGCGTCGATGTCGTTGGTCGCCAGCGCCATCAGGTCGCCGGTGCGCTGCTTCTGGTAAAACGCCGGCCCCTGCGCCGACAGGCGCGCATAGAAGCGCGTGCGCAGTTCGACGCCGAGTTGATACGCCGCGGCGAACAGGCGCAGGCGCCAGCCGACCCGCAACAGGTAGATGGCCACGCCGAGCGCGAGCAGCTGTGCCAGTTCGATCAGCAGTTCGCGTTCGCCCAGCCGATGCGCGGCCAGGCCGTCGATCATTGCGCCGATCTTGCGCGGCACCCAGACGGTACACAGGGCGACGCCCGCCAGCATCAGCGCGGACGACGCGTACGCTCGCCAATGACGGCGCACGAAGCCGCCGATCAGCCCTAATAAACTCATGATGTCCTTGCCGCTTCAAGCCAGTTAAGCCAAACCGGCCCGCACACAATTAGCGGGCCGAAGCCCGCTAATTTACTACCTTTGACAGAGCGGCGCAGAGCGCGCCGTTGTCAATCACTTCTTGCGCGGCGCCTTGCCGGCGGAAGCGGCGGCCTGCTTGGCGACGATTGCCGGGGTGCCCGACACCGGCGCCGGCGCTGGCTCGGCCTCGACCGGCTTGACCTGGGTGACCTCGATCGGCTTGTCCGACGACGTCACCGGGAACGATGCGGTGGCCGGTTTCGGCAGCTCCATGGCGCCGGTGGCCTTGGCGATCAAGGTGGGTTCGGCGATCGGCGCGGCGGCCGGAACGCTGGCGGCAGCTTCAGGCGCCAGCGCGGGAGCGGCTTCGAATTGCGCGCTTGGCGCTTGCGGCGCGGCGGCCGGCGATTCGGCAGGCGCGGCGGCCGGCGATTCGGCAGGTGCTGCGGCCGGCGATTCGGCCGGTGCTGCGGCCGGGGCGGTGCCGACAATGCCAAGCAGCTGGCGGCTGTAAGCGAGCGCGCTGTCGAACTGGGACTGGGTCTGCTTGGTGACGGCGAACAGGTCGCGCGGATCCTTGGCCGACATCACCTGGCGCATCAGCGCGGACGACTGTGCCAGCGATTGGCGCGAGGCGTCGATATTGAGCGCGACGAGCTTCTCGACGCTTTCAAACGCCTTGCCGGTAAACGTCTGGAAAAACTTGAATTGCGCTTCGAGCTGCAACTTGCGTGCTTCGGAAAACTGTTCAGGAAGATTGGTCATCGGGTAATTCCTTATCGGTCGTTTATGATGCGCTGCAATATCGTTCCTAGTTTATCCATGAATGCAAGGCTTGAAAAGTATTATTTCAACTAGGTTCTCCAATAAATATTGCGCTGCAGCATGGATTTCCAAGCGTCAATTTTGCTCGGTCACCCTTGCTTGAAGCGCTACAATCGCTTGTCCCCGTGCCCCAGGAGCCAACATGGATCTCGTCATTCGCAATGCCAGCCTTGCCGACGGCCGCCGCCAGATCGACATCGCGATCGAGCATGGCCGCATCGCCGCGCTTGGCCCGCAGCTCGCCGTCGCCGGCGCCCGCGAAATCGACGCCGGTGGCGACCTGGTGACGCCGCCTTTCGTCGACGCCCACTTCCACATGGACGCCACGCTCAGCTACGGCCTGCCGCGGGTGAACCAGTCCGGCACCCTGCTTGAGGGGATCGCGCTGTGGGGCGAACTTAAGCCGGTGCTGCTGCAGGAGGCGCTGATCGAGCGCGCGATGCAGTACTGCGACTGGGCGGTGGCGCGCGGCCTGCTGGCGATCCGCTCGCACGTCGACATCTGCGACGACCGCCTGCTGGCCGTTGAAGCGCTGCTCGAAGTGCGCCGGCGCGTCGCGCCGTATCTCGACCTGCAGCTGGTCGCCTTTCCGCAGGACGGCATCCTGCGCAGCGCCACCGCGTTCGACAACCTGCGCCGCGCCATCGCGATGGGCGTCGACGTCGTCGGCGGCATCCCGCATTTCGAGCGCACCATGGCCGAGGGCGCGCAGTCGGTGCGGCTGCTGTGCGAATTGGCCGCCGAGCGCGGCCTGCGCGTCGACATGCACTGCGACGAATCGGACGACCCGATGTCGCGCCACATCGAGACGCTCGCGTTCGAGACCCATCGCCTCGGCATGCACGGCAGGGTGGCCGGCTCGCACCTGACGTCGATGCACTCGATGGACAATTACTACGTCAGCAAACTGCTGCCGCTGATCTGCGAGGCGGGCGTGGCGGCGATCGCCAACCCGCTCATCAACATCACCTTGCAGGGCCGCCACGACAGCTACCCGAAGCGGCGCGGCATGACGCGCGTGCCGGAACTGCTGGCCGCCGGCGTCGATGTCGCTTTCGGCCACGACTGCGTGATGGATCCATGGTACAGCCTCGGTTCGGGCGACATGCTGGAAGTGGCGCACATGGGCCTGCACGTGGCGCAGATGACCGGGCAGGAGGCGATGCACCAGTGCTTCTTGGCGGTGACGGCGACGCCGGCGCGCATTCTCGGGCTTGAAGGCTACGGTCTCGAACCTGGCTGCCACGCCGACTTCGTGCTGCTCGACGCCGCCAGCACGGTTGAGGCGATCCGCCTGCGCGCGGCGCGCCGGCTGGTGGTGCGCCGCGGCGTTGTGGTCAGCGAAGCGCCGCGCGCCGGCGCCACGCTGCACCTGCCGGGCCGCCCGGCGACGGTCGATTTCCGCCTCGGGCGCTAAGCGCGCGGTGCTAGAATCAGCGGCATCAGAATAGAAGGGGAGCACCTTGGAACACATCAGTATCCGACCGGCTCACGAAGAAGACCTCGACGCGATCTGGGACATCTTCCATTTCCACCTGGCCGCAGGTGAGACCTATCCGTTCGAAGCGCACACCCCGAGGAGTGTGTGCGATCAGTACTGGCTGGGACCGAACGTGACCAGTTTCGTCGCGCTCGATGCGCGCGGCGAGGTGCTCGGCATGTACCGCATCGCGCCGAACCAGCTCGGCCGCGGGGCGCATGTCGCCAACGCGTCGTACATGGTCGCCGATGCGGCCAGGAATAATGGCGTGGGCGCGCTGATGGGCCGGCACAGCCTTGTCGAAGCACGCCGCCTCGGCTACCTGGCGATGCAGTTCAACTACGTGGTCAGCACTAACGCGCCGGCGGTGGCGCTGTGGCAGAAGCTCGGCTTTTCGATCGTCGGCACGCTGCCCAAAGCGTACCGCCATGAGCAGCTTGGTTACGTCGACGCGCTGGTGATGTACCAGCTGCTCAGCGACCCGGCCACCTGGCCGGGCGAATCAGCATGACGCACATCCTCGACACCGAGCGGCTGCGCCTGCGCACGCTGGACCCGGACGACGCCGCGGTCTACCTGAAAGTGGTCAACGTCCCCGCCTTCATCGAATACATCGGCGACCGCGGCATCCGCACCATCGACGCCGCCCGCAAGGCCATTGCCGAGGGACCGGTGGCGATGCAGCACGCGCTTGGCCACTCGCTGTACCTGGTCGAGCGCAAGGAAGATGGAGCTGCGATCGGCATGTGCGGCCTGATCAAGCGCGAGAGCCTGCCCGACGTCGACATCGGCTACGCCTTCCTGCCCGAGTACGGCGGCAAGGGCTACGCCACCGAAGCTGCCGCCGGCGTGCTGGCTTACGCGGCCAGCATTGGCCTTCGCCGCCTGCTGGCGATCACCTCGCCGGGCAACGACGCCTCCAACGCGGTGCTGAAAAAAATCGGCATGCGCTTCGACAAAATGGTCTACCTGTCGCCGGATGATCCGGGCACGCTGCTGTACTGCTGCGACTTCACACTCGCATGATCCTGGACCGGCTGCGCTCAAGACGCCGGTCACGCAGGAGTCGGCGCTGTCCGGCCCCACTTGGTAGGCGGCGCCACCGATGGTGAATTGCCGGGAAAGGGAGATGATCGGCACGGACGCTTGCGCCTTATAATCGCCTATAGTTGGGCTGTACCCGCCCCTTGACTAGTGTGCATTGGAGATCTAGTGAGCCGTTTCTGGAGTGATGTTGTCCACGTCCTCGTACCTTATACGCCGGGCGAACAGGTACAGATGCCTGGATTAATCAAGCTCAACACCAATGAGAATCCGTACGGCCCGTCGCCGCAAGCAGTGGCCGCAATGCATGCTGCCGTTGGCGATGACCTGCGCAAGTATTCGGACCCATCGAACACGATGGTCAAGGATGCGGTGGCGCGCCGCTTCGGGCTGAAGCGTGAGCACGTCTTCCTTGGCAACAGCTCCGACGAGGTACTGGCACATACTTTCCATGCCCTGCTCAAGCACGACCAGCCGCTGCTAACCCCGGACATCGGCTACAGCTTCTATCCGACTTACTGCAGCCTGTACGGCATTGAGCATGTGCTGGTGCCACTCAATGACCGATTCGAGATCGATGTCGAGGCGTATATGCAGCCATGCGGCGCGATCATCATCGCCAACCCGAACGCACCGACAGGTATCGCACTTCCGCTGAAGAGCATTGCAACCCTAGCGGCTACGCATCCAGACCAAGTGGTTGTGATTGACGAAGCTTACGTCGACTTCGGCGCGCAAAGCGCCGTGACGCTGCTGGATCGTTACAGTAATCTGCTTGTCATCCAGACGTTGTCAAAATCACGCTCGCTGGCCGGCCTGCGGGTCGGCTTCGCAGTTGGCCATCCCGATCTGATCACAGGCTTGGAGCGCGTCAAGAACAGCTTCAACTGCTATCCGCTAGGCCAAGTGCAGCAAGCCGGCGCAGTGGCCGCGCTGGACGATCACGCTTACACGGAGCAGACCGCGCGCGCCATCATTGACAGTCGCCATTGGTTGACGGCGCAGATGCAGGCGTTGGGCTTTGAGGTGCTGCCTTCGCATGCTAACTTCATCTTTGCGCGCCATCCGCAGCGCGACGGCGCCAGGCTGGCAGCTGAACTGCGTCAGCGCGCTATCCTCGTGCGACACTTCAATCGTCCGCGCATCGACCAGTTCCTGCGCATCAGCATCGGCACTGATGCGGAATGTACGGCGCTGGTCAATGCGCTCGGGCAGATACTGGCTTGAGTCACTGGCCTCTCGAGTGACGCAAACCTGGACTAATCCTGCGGGGGGGGCAACCCTCCGGGTTCAGTGCCGGCAATCGGACACGGTCTCAGCCGTTCAGTAAATCCTCCGGGGTCAGAAAGCCTCCGGGGTCAGTGCCGGCAATCGGACACGGTCTCAGCCGTTCAGAAATCCTCCAAATCCTCCGGGGTCAGTACGGGCAATCGGACACGGTCTCAGCCGTTCAGTAAATCCTTTGGGGCCAGTGCCAGCAATCGGACACGGTCTCAGCCGTTCAGTAAATCCTTCGGACACGCCTCCGGGGTCAGTGCCGGCAATCCCCCTGTGTCACGCTAGTTGTCACCTCACATTTTTAGGAGACAACATGAGCAAAGTGTATTCTGACGCCTTCATCGAGCAAGCCTTGGTCAAGGTCTATTCCCGCGGCGAACGCACCATCCAGGAC
>NZ_PDOC01000008.1 GCF_002760655.1 Massilia eurypsychrophila
GGTCAAAGAAGTACACCTCAATCCTGACGTGTCGATCAACGAAGCAACAATGCCGGCGTCGAATATGCCAGCGTTTAAAAAGGCGGCTTAGCGGCTGCTGACACGACAACTAGCTTGACAACCATCGGATGTCAGACCTGACCCCAGCAAAATGTCCGAATGTCAGACCTGACCCCAGCGAGTGGTGGGCAGCGAAGCGTGCCGGACGTACAATACCGTCTTTCTTTTATCAAATCAGGATCGATCATGTCCGTTTACCAAAAACTCGAAGAACTCAACATCACCCTGGCGCCGCCGGCAGCGCCCGTCGCCGCGTATGTGATGTATGTGCAAACCGGTAACTTGATCTTTCTGTCGGGACATATCGCCAAGAACCCGGACGGCACACCGAACGTCGGCCAGCTGGGCAAGAACAAGACCACCGAAGAAGGCAAGCAGGCCGCGCGCACCATCGCCATCGACCTGGTCGGCACGCTGCAGGAAGCCGTCGGCGGCGACCTGACCCGCGTCACGCGCATCGTCAAGCTGATGAGCCTGGTGAACTCGACGCCCGACTACACCGAACACCACCTGGTCACCAACGGCGCCTCCGAGCTGCTCGGCGAACTCTTCGGCGACGCCGGCAAGCACGCCCGCTCGGCTTTCGGCGTGGCGCAGGTGCCGCGCGGCGCCTGCGTCGAGATTGAAATGATCGTCGAAGTGGCGTAAGCGCCGCTTCCCTACCCATCCCGGACGGCGCTTATCCAGCGCTTTCCTTCGACGAGGCGGCCTACCCGGTTGCTTTATAATGGCCCAGCACCCGCGCGGCCCTTTCCTTCTGTGAGACCAGCATGAAAATTGAAAATCCAAACCCGATCACCTGGCACTTCGCCGACCGCGCCGCGGCCATGCAGAGTTCCTTCATCCGCGAGATCCTGAAGGTGACCCAGCGTCCGGACATCATCTCGTTCGCCGGCGGCCTGCCGTCGGCCGACACCTTCCCGGTCGAGAAGATGAAGAGCGCGTTCGACAAGGTGCTCACCGAAAGCGGTCGCGTGGCGCTGCAGTACGGCCCGACCGACGGCTTCCCGCCGCTGCGCGAATGGATCGCCAATTCGCTCTCCACCGAAGGCTGCACCATCGCTCCCGAACAGGTGTTGATGACCTCCGGCTCGCAGCAGGCGCTCGACCTGATCGGCAAGGTGCTGATCGACGAAGGCAGCCGCGTGCTGGTCGAAACGCCGAGCTACCTCGGCGCACTGCAGGCGTTCTCTGTGTACCGCCCGGAATTCGCCTCGGTCGCCACCGACGAGCATGGCCTGGTGCCAAGCTCGATCGACGCCGTCGTCGAGGGCGCGCGCATGCTGTACGCGCTGCCGAACTTCCAGAACCCGACCGGCCGCAGCCTGTCCGTCGAGCGCCGCCAGGAACTGGTTGAAACGTGCGCCCGCCACAACCTGCCGCTGATCGAGGACGATCCGTACGGTGCGCTCAGCTACAAGGGTGAGCCTTACCCGAAAATGCTGAACATGAATCCGGACGGCGTCATTTATATGGGCTCGTTCTCCAAGGTGCTCACGCCAGGCATCCGCCTCGGCTACGTGGTCGCCCCGCTGCCGCTGGTGCGCCGCCTCGAGCTGGCCAAGCAGGCGGCCGACCTGCACACCTCGCAGCTGACCCAGATGGTGGTGCACGAAGTGATCAAGGACGGCTTCCTGCAAGAGCACATCCCGACCATCCGCAATCTGTACGCCAAGCAGTGCCAGGCCATGCTCGACGCGATGAAGGAACACTTCCCATCGAACGTCAGCTGGACCAAGCCGGAAGGCGGCATGTTCATCTGGGTGCAGCTGCCGAAGCACATCGACGCGATGAAACTGCTCGACCAGGCGCTGGCCGCCAAGGTCGCCTTCGTGCCGGGCGCGCCGTTCTACGCCAACAAGCCGGAGATGAACACCTTGCGCCTGTCGTTCGTGACCGTCTCGCCGGCGCGCATCCAGGAAGGCATCGCCATCCTCGGCAAGCTGATCGCGGCGTTCAAGTAAGCGTGCCAATTTGCGCAAAGTAAGCGCAAATTAAGCGCCAAGTAAGCTTCAAACACGAGAAGTACACATGCGTTCCCGGCGCCGCCGGGGACGCACCTCAGCAACCATCCGTCAACCCATCGTTGTAATCGGCGGTTGCGTAGCTACAACAGCAAAGACTAACCTATGAGCAACAATTCTTACCTGAAAAGATTACTTAAGGGTATGATTTTGTCGCATGAGCTATTTCGCTTCACCCACCTTGTCGCCTCCCCGTGCGCCCGCCATCCTGATCGTCGACGACGCTGCCGCCAGCCTTGGCGTGCTGCGCACGATGATGAGCAAGCAGGGATACCAGACCTTCGTCGCCACCTCCGGCGAGCGCGCATTGTCGCTGGCGCAGCGGGTCCAGCCTGACCTGATTTTGCTCGATGTCGTCATGCCCGGCATGGACGGCCTTGAAACGTGCCGCCAGCTCAAAGGCGACGCCCACACCCAGAACATCCCCGTCATTTTCATGAGCGCCAAATCCGACACCGACGACATCGTCGCCGGCTTCGACATCGGCGCCGCCGACTACATCGGCAAGCCGCTGCGCATGGCCGAAGTGTGCGCCCGCGTGCGCGCCCAGCTGCAGATGCGCTGCACCAGCGCCGCCCAGAAGGAACAGGCCGACCGCCTGCGCATGATCGTCGACGCCATGGACGAAGGGCTAATGGTGATCGAGGCGTCCGGGCGCATCCAGTACAGCAACCCGGCGTGCGAACGCTATCTCGGCTACGGCGCCGACGAACTGGCCGGCCACACGCTGCCCGAACTGCTCGGCGCCGCGCTGGCGCAGGAATACCTCGACTACTTCGCCGCCTGCGCCGCCGATCCGGCCGCGGCGCGCCCGGGCGGCGCGCGCGAAGTGCTGATCCGCCACCGCGACGGCGCCCTGCGCGCGATGGACCTGACGCTCACGCCAATGGTCGCCGACGAGCCGCTGTTCATCGGCCTGCTGCACGACATCACCCACCACAAGCGCTCCGAGACGGCGCTGCAGCACGCGGCGATGGTCGACCAGCTGACCCAGATCGCCAACCGCCGCCGCTTCGACAGCTTCCTCGAGCAGGAGTGGCTGCGCGCCATCCGCAGCGGCCAGCCGCTGTCGCTGATCGTGCTCGACGTCGACCACTTCAAGCTGTACAACGACACCCTCGGCCACGCCGCCGGCGACATCTGCCTGCAGCAGGTGGCCGCGGCGCTGCAGTCGCGCGCGCTGCGCACCACCGACCTGGCGGCGCGCTACGGCGGCGAGGAGTTCGTGCTGCTGTTCGCCGAGACGGCGCTGGCAACGGCCACCGCGCTGGCCGAGTCGATCCGCGCGCTGGTCGAATCGCTGAACCTGCCGCATCCGCGTTCGACCACCAGCGACTGGCTCACCGTCAGCATCGGCGTGGCCACCATCGTGCCGACCCAGTTCGACCGCATCGAAGAGTTCTTCGTCGCCGCCGACCGCATGATGTACGCCGCCAAGGACGCCGGCCGCAACCGCGTGATGGCGCCAGGCGCGTCGCAACACTGGTGTCAGGTCTGACATTCGGACATTTCCAACTTCGAAATGTCCGAATGTCAGACCTGACACCGGCCCTTGCAACTTCGAAATGTCCGAATGTCAGACCTGACACCGGCCCTTCACCGGCCCTTGGCCGGCTCGGGCTGCATCGACTTATCGGCGCTATAATGGCCAAGCAACGTCACACACGCTAACCCTGGTACCGCCGTGAACCCACATCTCGACAAGCTGCACCCTTACCCGTTCGAAAAACTGCGCCAGCTGTTCGCCGAAGTCACGCCCAATCCCGATTACCAGCCCATCAGCCTGGGCATGGGCGAGCCGAAGCACCCTACGCCGCCGTTCATCCACAAGGCGCTGACGCACAGCCTGCACGGCCTGGCGAGCTACCCGAGCACGGTCGGCAGCGAGCCGCTGCGCGCCGCGATCGCCGCCTGGCTCGAGCGCCGCTACGGCGTGCCGCCACTTGACGCGGCCAGCCAGGTGCTGCCGGTGAACGGCTCGCGCGAGGCGCTGTTCGCCATCGCCCACTGCGTCATCGATCCGTCCAGGCGCGCGCTGGTGATGTGCCCGAACCCGTTCTATCAAATCTACGAAGGCGCCGCCTACCTGGCCGGCGCCGAGCCGTACTTCGTCAACTCCGACCCGGCGCGCAATTTCGCCTGCGACTACGCCAGCGTGCCGGCCGAAGTGTGGCCGCGCGTGCAGCTGCTGTACCTGTGCTCACCCGGCAACCCGACCGGCGCGATCCTGTCGCTCGACGACTGGAAAACCCTGTTCGCGCTGGCCGACAAGCACGGCTTCGTCATCGCCGCCGACGAGTGCTATTCGGAGATCTATCACGGCAGCACGCCGCCGTTGGGCGCGCTGGAAGCGGCGCACCAGTTAGGCCGCAGCGGCGGCGCGCAACCGTACGCCAACCTGGTGGTGTTTTCCAGCCTGTCGAAGCGCTCCAACGTGCCAGGCATGCGCTCGGGCTTCGTCGCCGGCGACCCGGCCGTCATCAAGAAATTCCTCCTCTACCGCACCTACAGCGGCGGCGCCATGTCGCCGCCGGTGCAGGCAGCGTCGATCGCCGCCTGGGGCGACGAGACCCATGTGCAGGAGAACCGCGCCAAGTACAAGGAGAAGTTCGCGCTGGTGACGCCGCTGCTGCGCGAGGTGCTCGACGTCGAGCTGCCCGACGCCGGTTTCTACCTGTGGGCCGACGTGCGCAAAAGCGGCCTGTCGGACACCGAATTTGCCCGCCGCCTGTATGCCGAATACAATGTCACGGTACTGCCGGGCAGCTACCTGGCGCGCGAGGCGCATGGCGCCAACCCGGGCAAGAACCGCATCCGCATGGCGCTGGTCGCCGAAGTCGACGAGGGGCTCGAAGCGGCCCAGCGCATCGTCCAGTTTTGCCGCGCGCTCAAGTCATCCACACATCCACTACATAAGCAGACATCATGACTCAACAGCTCCAGACCATCATCGACACGGCGTGGGATCAGCGCGCCGAGATCAATCCAGCCAACGGCGCGGCCGAACTGCGCGACGCAGTCGCCCACGTCATCGCCGGCCTGGACGACGGCAGCATGCGCGTGGCGCAAAAAACCGGCGCCGACTGGGTCGTCAACCAGTGGATCAAGAAGGCGGTGCTGCTGTCGTTCCGCCTCGAGAACAACAGCGTGATGGACGCCGGCGACGGCATGCGCTTCTACGACAAGGTGCCGGGCAAGTTCGCCGGCTACAGCGCCGACGATTTTGCCCGTGGCGGCTTTCGCGTGGTGCCGGGCGCGGTCGCCCGCCGCGGCAGCTTCATCGGCAAGAACGTCGTGCTGATGCCGTCGTTCGTCAACATCGGCGCCTACGTCGATGAAGGCACCATGGTCGACGCCTGGGCCACGGTCGGCTCGTGCGCGCAGATCGGCAAGAACGTTCACCTGTCGGGCGGCGTCGGCATCGGCGGCGTGCTCGAACCGATGCAGGCCAACCCCACCATTATCGAAGACAACTGCTTTATCGGCGCGCGCTCGGAAGTGGTCGAAGGCGTCATCGTCGAAGAGAACTCGGTCATCTCGATGGGCGTGTACATCGGCCAGTCGACCAAGATCTACGACCGCGCCACCGGCGAAGTAACGTACGGTCGCATCCCGGCCGGTTCGGTCGTCGTCTCGGGCAACCTGCCGTCCGACGACGGCAAGTACAGCCTGTACTGCGCCGTCATCGTCAAGCGGGTCGACGCCAAGACGCGCGCCAAGACCGGCATCAACGAGCTGCTGCGCGGGATCTGAGCTGGACAACGATATGCACACGGGAGACCAATGATGGCGATGGACCGCTTGTTCCAGCTGATGAAAGAGAAGAACGCGTCGGACATGTTCTTTGCCGTGAATTCGCCGGTGCATATCAAGATCAACGGGAACCTCATCCCGATCAACCAGCAAAAGCTCGAGCCGGACAACATCGAGTCGCTGCTGGCGGAAATCGCCACGCCGGCGCAGATGGAAGAGCTCAGGCGAGACAACGAACTCAATATGGGCATCTCGGTGCCCAACCTGGGGCGCTTCCGCTTGTCGGCGTTTCGCCAGCGTGGCTCGATCTCGGCGGTGTTTCGCTTCGTGCCGGCGAATATCCCGGCGCTGGGCGACCTTGGCCTGCCATCGATCCTGTCCGAACTGATCATGGAAAAGCGCGGCCTGCTGCTGCTGGTGGGCGCCACCGGTTCCGGCAAGTCGACCACGATCGCCTCGATGCTGGACCACCGCAACGAACTGCGCGCCGGCCATATCCTGACGCTGGAAGACCCGATCGAATACCTCTTCAAGAACAAGAAGTCGATCGTCAACCAGCGCGAGATCGGCAGCGACGCGGCCAGCTTCGGGGTGGCGCTGCGCAACTCGATGCGGCAGGCGCCCGACTGCATCCTGATCGGCGAAATCCGCGACAAGGAAACCATGGCGGCGGCGCTGGCGTATGCGCAGTCGGGCCACCTGGTGCTGGCGACGCTGCATGCCAATAACAGCTACAACGCGCTGAACCGCATCATCAGCTTCTACCCGATCGAGAACCGGCCGGCGCTGCTGCAGGACCTGTCGTCGGCGGTGAAGGCAATCGTCTCGCAGCGGCTGGTGCGCTCGAGCGCCGGCGGCATCCGCCAGGCCGCGGTGGAAGTAATGGTCAACACCCGCTACGTGGCCGACCTGATCGAAAAAGGCGAAATCGGCCAGATCAAGGAGGCGATGGAAAAGAGCCTGTCGCCAGGCTCGCAGACGTTCGAGGCGGCGCTGCTGGCACTGGTGCAAAGCGGCCTGGTGTCGCAGGAAGAAGCGCTGGCGAACGCCGATTCGGCGACCAACCTGCTTTGGCTGCTCAACAACGGACCGGAGAGCAAACACGCGCAGCAGGAACCGGAAGCGGCCAAGCCGGCTGACGAAGGCACCTCGTTCACCGAGTTCACCCTCAATACCTGAAGCGCGCAGCCTAAGCCGTCAGCCCCAGTTGGCGGCGCACGTCGCCCACCTTTTCCCCGACCGCCTCGATCGCCCGAGCGAGGCGGTCGCGGCTTACACCAAGTTCTTTCGACCAGTATTCGATCTCCGACTCGACATTGACGTTGATGCGGTCGTAGTCCTGCGGCCCTGGCTCCAGCGGATTGTCGGACATGGCGTTTCCCCTTCATCGTGATTGGACAGGCCGACAATGCCAGCGATTTGGCGCGGCCACAGTTCGATGACGCACTCACCGTTAAGTATCGAACGTTCGTGAACAAGCTCCGGCAGTACTATCTGTTCAGGACAAATACAAACGACGGAGATTAGGCATGGACTCGATCAACAAGAATCAACCGGAAGAAAATCGCAAGGACCTCGCGGGCAAGGAGGCCATCGACAGGCTGAAGGAGATGGTCGAGGACGCCGAGACGTGCTTCTTCTGCACCGCCGACGTTTCGGGCGAAACGGGCGGCACGCGGCCGATGAGCGTGCGCGACGTCGACGACCAGGGCAACCTGTGGTTCCTCAGCGCCTCGGACAGCCACAAGAACGCATCGATCGCCGCCGATCCGGCGGTGCGCCTGTTTTTCCAGGGTTCCAAGCACGCCGTATTCCTCAGCATGAACGGCGCCGCCACCATCACGCGCGACAAGGCGGTCATCAAGAAGCTGTGGGGCTTCGTGCTGAAGACCTGGTTCACCGAAGGCGAGGACGATCCGCGCATCACCGCCATCAAGGTCACGCCGAACGATGCCTACTACTGGGACAACAAGCACGGCAGCGCTGTGGCCGGCGCCAAGATGCTGATCGGCGCCGTAGTCGGCACGACGCTCGACGATTCAATCGAAGGCAAGCTCAAGCCCTAGTCGAACGACGTCGCCGACGAGCTCGTGTACGTTTGGCGGCACTGACCCCGCTGGAATTGCTGGAATTGCGAATTGCACGGTTTTTGCGCACGCCGTACGACTGCCGCGCGCTGCGGCCTGTGCTACGCTATCGCAATGGCGTTCATGCAGGAGCTCGCGATGGCAATCGAACTGGACCACTTCATCGTCTCGTGCCGCAACCGGGGCGCTTCGGCCAAACTGCTTGCCGAACTGCTCGGCGTACCGTGGGAAGAAACCTCGTTCGCCGTGTTCTCGCCGGTCTACATCAACGACGGCCTGACCCTCGATTTCCAGCAGACCGAGGAAGCCTATCCGATCGCCCACTACTGCTTCCGCGTCAGCCAACACGAGTTCGATGCCATCCTCGCGCGCATCCAGGCCGCCGGTATTGCCTATCGCAGCAACGTGCGCGGCCCGGTCGACATGAAAATCAACAAGGACTACGGCGGCGACATGATCTACTGGAACGAGCCGGACGGGCACCAGTGGGAAATCCTGACAGTCAGCTACGCGCGCCAGGCCGGCCCCGCTATCGAAGCGTCCAGGACGAAAAGCTGAACAGAAAACTGCCGTCCGATTGCTGAACCAGGATATCGAGAAACGAATGTTTTTCGCCGTGCCGGCCGCTGGCGGTCGCCGTCGCGTGCACGACCGGCGGAAAGAAGAAGAATTTTCGCGGTCCGATGCGCCGCCTGTCGCGCTCTTTCACGGCAGGCAGCTTGCTGTAGTAGGCGGCGATGGCATCGCGTCCACGCAAAGTCTGCCCGGTCGGCAGCAGAACCGATGCATCTTCGGCATACAACAACGCCAGGCGCATACCGTCGCCAGCCGCGCGCCCCGCATCCCAATCGTCCACCAGTTCTCTGAGCGGTTCCGGTATTTCCATTTCGTCCCCCTTGCTGATCGATTCATCCCTTCCACAGGAAGGAGTGCAAATCCACTGAACCCGAAATCACAGCCACGCCTTCGTCGGCCAGCCTGGCCTGTTGACCGTCGACGAAATCGAGCAGCTTCCCCTGCGCGTTGACGATACGGTGCACCGGCAGCTGCTCCAGCATGTGGCGCCTGATATAGCCCGGCAGCGCACGGATAAAACTCTGGTCGACGCCCATCGCAATCGCCACATCGAGATATCGCACCACTTTGCCGGCCGGGATAGTCAAGACGAAATCGCGAAATTTTTGCGCGGGCGACTCCGGCAGCGCGGCGTACCTGGCGGGGATGATGGTCACCGCGTCGCCGCGTCGAATCTCGCCGCCGCGAACAATGGTGCCCAGCACCCCGCGGCGATTGATCATCGCGCCCAGGTTCGGCACGACCCGCGCGATGCGTTTGCACGGCTCGCAGAACATGGTGAGCCTGATCTCTACCCCGCCATCGGTGACGATCGCCGCACCAGGCCTGAAGTACGCCGCTTCGGCCATCGAAATGACCATATTCTCGAACAGCACGCCGGGCGGCAGCGCCAGCACATCGAGCTCCGACTGCAGCGTGACCAGGATTTGCCGCGGGCTCAGACGATTGGCATGGACGTCGCCGTCGATTCCCAGGCCCGCCTCGCACACGAGCGCACCGCATTCGACCATCGCCTCGCCGCGGCGGGTCTTGATGAATAGCTTATCTACTTTGCCTGCGGCGGAGACAATCATCGATGTTCTTAAAATGAGCCGGAACGCTCACTATACCGCGCGCGCCTGTCAACTGATGCACACCATGCGCACCTGCTTCATGTCGGTGGCGCCGGCCAGCACTTTCTCGATGCCGTCCATTTTCAAAGTCAGCATGCCGTCGTCCAGCGCCGCCGTCAGCAGCTCCGTCACCCGCGCGCGCTCCTGCAGCATGTGCTTGATCCTGCCTGTAGCGATCATCAGTTCGTGCAGGCCGACGCGCCCCTTGTAGCCCCGATTGCATAGCGCGCAGCCAACCGGTTCGTACAAGGTGAAGCGCCCGGCCTCGTCGGCGTAACGCTCGAACCAGGTCTTGCGCGCCATCGCCATCCTCGCCTTGCGCTCCGCCTCCGACGCCGGCGCCGGCCGGATCTCGGCGCAGTACTCGGCCAGCAGGCTGTCGACCTCCGACTCGGACGCCATGTAAGGCCGGCGGCAGTGCGTGCACAGGCGCCGCGCCAGCCGTTGCGCCAGCACGCCAAGCAAGGCGTCGGCGCAGTTGAACGGGTCCATCCCCATGTCGAGCAGGCGCACGATCGACTCGGCGGCGCTGTTGGTATGCAGCGTGGCGAATACCAGGTGCCCGGTCAATGACGCTTCCAGCACGATCGACACGGTCTCCTTGTCGCGCATTTCGCCGACCATGATAATGTCGGGATCGGCGCGCAGGAACGAGCGCATCACGGTGGCGAAATCGAGGCCGATCTTGCGATTGACCTGCACCTGACGCAGCCCTTTCTGGGTAATCTCGACCGGGTCTTCCACGGTCCAGATCTTGGTCTCCGGGGTGTTCAGGTAGCGCAGCACCGAATGCAGCGTGGTGGTCTTGCCCGAGCCGGTCGGCCCGCAGACGAAGAACAGGCCGTGCGGATTGGCGATCAGCCGCTTCAGGCGCGCCAGGTTATGCGGCAGCACGCCGAGCTGTTCGAGCGGGATCGGCTCGCCGGCGGACAGTAACCGCATCACCACGTCTTCGACGCCGCCGGCCGACGGCATCGTCAGCACCCGCAGCTCGATGTCGAGCGGGACGTACTTGCCGAACCTGATCTTGCCGTCCTGCGGCTTGCGGTGTTCGGACGTGTCGAGGTCGCACATGATCTTGATGCGCGCCAGCAGCGCGCTGCGATAGCTCGCCGGCACCTCGGTGTAGGGTTCCAGCGCGCCATCCTTGCGAAAGCGGATCAGCGTCTTGTCGTCGCCGGTGCCCGGCTCGATGTGGATGTCGCTGGCGCCCTGGCGGTACGCATCGAGGATCATCTTGTGGACCAGCCTGACCAGTTCATTGTCGTCGACCGCGCCCGGCTCGGCGCCGTCGTCGCCCTGCCCTTGCGGGCCGGCCAGCAGGGCCTCAAGCGCGGCGCCGTCGGCGTGACCGCCGAAGAACCTGTCGACCGTCAGCTTGAATTCGAGATTGGTCGTCACGCGCAGCGCCAGCCGCGCCTTGGGAAACAGGTTGCGCACCATGCGCGAGTGCGTCACCGCTTCCGGATCGGTCGCCAGAATGACCAGCAGGTCCTGCTCCTGCTCGATGATGAGCCATCGGTTATGTTCGACGAACTCGCGCTTGAGTGTCTTGAGCACGCCGGCCGGCCGGCTGCGCTCGACCCGGAACGGCTCGTAGGGCACGCCGTAGAACCTGGCCAGCGCCGCGCCCAGCACCGGCAGCTTGACGTGGTAGTGCTGGACCAGGACGTTCTCGACGTCGCCGCCGGCGCCGGCCGCGTGGTGCGCCCGTTCAAGCTGCGCCGCGGTCAGCACGGCATCGGCCACCAGGAAATCGTACTTGGAGCGAAAGCCCGGCGCCGGCTTGAGGCGCTTGCGCAAGGCGATCGCCAGCGCGCCGCACACTTCCTTGATGCCTTCCGCGGCGATCGAGCGGAAGTAGCGGCCGGACCGGTTGTTCGACAGCTGCAGCACCCCGAGCAGGGTGTCGCCTTCGGCGTCGATCAGCGGCGCGACCAGCATCTGCCTGGTGCGCCGGCCGCTGCGCAGGTCGGCCTCGCGAGAGAATCGCAGCGGCGGCGCGTGCGACGCCAGTTCAGTGTCGTCATAGACGTCGCGGATGCAGACCGGGCGCCGGTGCAGCGCGACGTAGCCGGCCACGCTGTGGTCCGAGATCGGCATCGCCAGGTCGTGCGCCGCGCCAGGTCCCGTGTGGTGGCGCGGGACGATGGAGCCGTAGTCGCCGCTCACGCCGTACAGCACCATCGACTCGCACTCGAACAGCTCGCAGATGGCGCGCGCCACCTCGGGCAGAAACTGGCCGGCGTCAACGGCGCCGCGAACCCGCCGGCTGAAGTCGAGCACCTCGCCGAAAAACCGCACGCGGCTGTCGCGCCCGTCGGGCCGATCCGGTTTGCTCAGCGTGCTTTGCATGGGCGCGGCCTAGCGCGCCCACGCGGGAAAGTGCAGCCACATGGCGGGACCCTTTTGAGCGACTGAAAATTGCATAGTCGTCAAGTATAGTTCTCAAAGTTCGATAACAGAGCTGAGAACGCCTTGCGATTGCGAACGATCAACGGCGCGCCGGCCGGCCGCCCCGGCGTGTAAAATCTCCGCCAGGGGCGCCCGTATGCTATGCTTTCAGGTTCCCCGCAATTATTGCTGTCCGCTCCCTCCCGGCGCGGCGAGCGCCATCGACCATGAAAACTACGCTGTACGGCATCCCCAACTGCGACACGGTCAAGAAAGCCCGTGTCTGGCTCGCCGCACATGGTCACGACGTCGCTTTCCACGACTTCAAGAAGCAAGGGCTCGAGCGCGCCACCGTCGCCGCCTGGCTCGATCAGCTCGATTGGGAAGTGCTGGTCAACCGCAAGGGAACCACCTGGCGCAAGCTGACCGACGAACAGCGCGCCGCCGTCGTCGACAAGGCCAGCGCGCTCGAGCTGATGCTCGAAGCGCCGTCGGTCATCAAGCGCCCGGTGCTGGCCGGCGCCGGCGCCGGCATCCCTAGTGTGGGCTTCTCCGACGCCATCTACTCCCAGCGGTTCGATAGCCCGGCCTCGCGATGAGCATTTCCCGCACCCTGGCGCTGACCGAAGAGCTGATCGCGCTGTCCTCGATCACCCCCGACGACAAGGGCTGCCAGCGGCGCCTGACCGAACTGCTGGAGCCGCTCGGTTTCGCCTGCGAGGCGATCACCTCGCACGGCGTCACCAACCTGTGGGCACGCCGCGGCACTCGCTCGCCGCTGTTCGTCTTCGCCGGCCACACCGACGTGGTGCCGACCGGCCCGCTTGAGCAGTGGCAGTCGCCGCCGTTCGCGCCGACCCACCGCGACGGCAAGCTGTACGGACGCGGCGCCGCCGACATGAAAACGTCGCTGGCGGCGATGGTGGTGGCGTGCGAAGAGTTCATCACCGCCCATCCCGATCATGGCGGCTCGATCGCCTTCCTGCTCACCAGCGACGAGGAAGGCCCGGCCCTTGATGGCACCGTCGTCGTCTGCCGCGTGCTCGAAGAACGCGGCGAGAAGATGGATTACTGCCTGGTCGGCGAGCCGACATCGGCCCACGTGCTCGGCGACATGATCAAGAACGGGCGCCGCGGTTCGCTGTCGGGGCACCTCGTCATCAAGGGCGTGCAGGGCCACATCGCCTACCCGCAGCTGGCGCGCAACCCGATCCACCAGGCCGCTCCCGCGCTGGCCCAACTGGCCGCCGAACGCTGGGACGACGGCAACGAGTACTACCTGCCGACGTCGTGGCAGATGTCGAACATCCATGCCGGCACCGGCGCCAACAACGTCATCCCTGGCGAACTGGCGATCGACTTCAACTTCCGCTTTGCCACCGCCAGCACGGCCGACGGCCTGCAGGCGCGCGTGCACGCCATCCTCGACCGCCACAAACTCGAGTACGAGCTGGCGTGGACGCTGTCCGGGCTGCCGTTCCTGACGCCGCACGGCGCCTTGTCCGGCGCGGTGGCCGCGGCCATCCTCGCCGAGACCGGCGTGCACACCGAATTGTCGACTACCGGCGGAACCTCGGACGGCCGCTTCATCGCGCGGATCTGCCCGCAAGTGATAGAATTCGGCCCTCCGAACGCCAGCATCCACAAGATCGATGAGCATATCGAGGTGCGCTTCGTCGATCCGCTCAAGAACATCTATCGCCGCACCCTGGAAAACCTGCTGGCGCAAGCTCGCCCAACCGAGAACTAGCCATGACCACTGCTCATTTCACCACCCCGCGCGACCTGCTGCGCTATGCCGTCACCCGTTTCAACACGGCCAAGCTGTTTTTCGGCCACGGCAGCGCCCTTGCGCTCGATGAAGCGGCCTACCTGATCCTGCACACGCTCAAGCTCCCGCTCGACAAGCTCGACCCCTTCCTCGACGCTAAACTGCTGCAGGAAGAAGTGCTGCAGGTGCTGGCGGTGATCGAGCGCCGCGCGGTCGAGCGCGTGCCGGCCGCCTACATCACCAACGAGGCCTGGCTCGGCACCTACGCGTTCTACGTCGACGAACGCGTGATCGTGCCGCGCTCGTTCATCGCCGAGCTCATTCCCGACCAGTTCAGCCCATGGGTGCAGGATCCGTACGCGGTCGAGAACATCCTCGAGCTGTGCACCGGGTCGGGCTGCCTGGCCATCATGATGGCCGACGCCTTCCCCGAAAGCGTGGTCGACGCGGTCGACATTTCGCCCGACGCGCTGGCCGTCGCCGAACACAATATCCGCGAATACAAGCTCGAAGGCCGCGTCAACCCGATCGCCTCCGACCTGTACGCCAATGTCCCGTTCAAGAAGTACGACCTGATCGTCACCAATCCGCCGTACGTCAATTCAGACTCGATGAGCAAGCTGCCGCAGGAGTACCTGCGCGAGCCGCAGATTGCCCTCGCCGGCGGCGCCGACGGCATGGACCTGGTGCGCAAGATCGTCGAAGGCGCTGCCGACTACCTGACGCCGGACGGCATCCTGATGGTCGAAATCGGCAACGAGCGCGAATACGCCGAAGCGGCATTCGGGCACCTGGGACTGACGTGGCTGACCACCAGCGCCGGCGACGACATGGTGTTCTTGCTCACCGCCGACCAGCTAAAAAAATAAGTAACAACACCGGGGACTCGGCGTCCCCGTCGGACCCCAGGCGCGCCACCCGCTTCACCGCATCACACTTAATAGATTGAATAGACCAGCATGATTCGTTTCCTGAACGTTAGCCTGATGCGCGGCACCAAGCCGCTGCTCGAAGGCGTCGACCTGACCCTCAACCCGGGCGACAAGATCGGCCTGATCGGCGCCAACGGCGCCGGCAAATCGAGCCTGTTCGGCATGCTGCGCGGCGAAATCCACGCCGACCAGGGCGAGATCGACTTCCCGGCAAAGTGGCGCATGGCTTACGTGGCGCAGGAAACGCCGCCGCTGGAGCGCTGCGCGCTCGACTACGCGATCGACGGCGACGTCAGCCTGCGCAAGCTCGAAGCGGAACTGGCGCGCCTCGAAACCGAACCTGAAACCCACGAGAACGGCATCGCCATCGGCGAAATCTACAGCGCGCTGGCCGACGCCGACGCCTACACGGTGCAGTCGCGCGGCGAACAGCTGCTGCTCGGCCTGGGCTTCTCGCTCGACCAGATGCAGCAGCCGATCGTCAGCTTCTCCGGCGGCTGGCGGATGCGCCTGAACCTGGCGCAGGCGCTGATGTGCCCTTCCGACCTGCTGCTGCTCGACGAGCCGACCAACCACCTGGACCTGGACGCGATCATCTGGCTGGAAGACTGGCTGAAGAAGTACGCCGGCACCCTGATCATCATTTCGCACGATCGCGATTTCCTCGACGAGATCGTCAACGTGGTGGTGCACATCGACGAGCGCAAGCTGAAACGCTACTCGGGCAACTACTCGAGCTTCGAACGCCAGCGCGCCGCGCAGATGATCCTCGCCGCCGGCGCAATGGCCAAGCAGGAGCGCCAGCGCGCCCACCTCGAGTCGTTCGTCAACCGCTTCAAGGCACAGGCCTCGAAGGCGCGCCAGGCGCAAAGCCGGATGAAGGCGCTGGCCAAGATGGAAGAGATGGCGCCACTGCGCGCCGCCGCCGAATTCTCGTTCGAATTCCGCGAGCCGCTATCGGCGCCAAACCCGCTGCTGGTGATGGAAGACGTCAACGCCGGCTACCATATCCTCGACGAACACGGCGACAAGGTCGGCGACAAGATCATTGTCCGCGACATCAAGTTCTCGCTGCAGATCGGCCAGCGCATTGGCCTGCTGGGCGTGAACGGCGCCGGCAAATCTACCTTGATCAAGACCATCGCCGGCGAACTCGAGCCGCTGACCGGCGACGCCACGCTCGGCAAGGGCCTGTCGATCGGCTACTTCGCCCAGCACCAGGTGGAGATGCTGCGCCACGACGAGTCGCCGCTGTGGCACTTGCAGAAGATCGCCCCGACCGTGCGCGAGCAGGAACTGCGCAACTTCCTCGGCGGCTTCAACTTCCCCGGCACCATGGTCACCAGCCCGATCCGTCCGTTCTCGGGCGGCGAGAAGGCACGCCTGGCGCTGTCGCTGATCGTCTGGCAGCGGCCCAACCTGCTGCTGCTCGATGAGCCGACCAACCACCTGGACCTGGAAACGCGCGAGGCGCTGACGATGGCGCTGGCACAGTTCGAAGGCACGCTCGTCGTCGTATCGCACGATCGCCACCTGCTGCGTGCGACGACCGACCAGTTCATCATCGTCGCCGACGGCAAGCTGCAGCCGTTCGACGGTGACCTCGACGACTACAAGGACTGGCTGTTCCAGACCAAGCTTGGCAAAGGGACCAGCGTGTTGCCGGCGGCGGGCAAGGACAACAAGACGGCCTTCCCGGTAGCTTCCGCGATCGCGCCGCCGACGGCAGCTCCGGCGGTCAATACGAAGGAACAGAAGCGCGTGGAGGCCGAGCAGCGCCAGAAAGTGGCCGCCCTGAAGAAGCCGATCGAGAACAAGATCAAGCGCCTCGAAGAGCAGATCTCCAAGCGCAACGCGCAGAAGGCCGAAGTCGACGCCAAGCTGCTCGAACCGGGCGCCTACGATGCTGCCAACAAGGCGAAGCTCAAGCTGCTGCTGGCCGACCAGGCCTTCTTCGGCAAGGACCTGGCACAGCTTGAAGCGGAGTGGCTGGAATTGCAGGAGCAGCTCGAAGGGCTGGCTGCGTAAGGAAGATCGGCGGCGCGTGGGCGGGATCGGTCCCCGCCCACGCGGCCAGGCAGGAGCGCGGAATCAGGCGGCCTGCTTGGCCCCTTCGACGTCGCGCTTGATCGACATCAGCTTGTCGATGTCGACCAAAATCAGGCGGCGCCCTTCGCATTCGCCCACCCCGATCAGGTAGTCGACGGCGACATCCTCGGTGCCGGGGATGGCGCGGATCTGGTCGTTGTGCAGGCTGACCACGTCGGTGACGCCATCGACCACCATTCCCATCATCGAATTCGACAGCTGCAAGATGATGACGTCGGTGCGCGGGTCGGCTACGCTCTGGCGCCCGCTCATCGCCACGCGCATGTCGACGATCGGCATGATCACCCCGCGCGACACCGCCACGCCGCTGATGATTTCGCCTTCGGACGCGAAGCGCTCGAGCGACTGCAGCATCCGCAACTCCTTGACCTTGCTGAAATCGAGCCCGTATTCGAGCCCGCCGAGCTGGAAGCTGAGGAACTCGGTCTTGCCCGAACAGCCAAGCTCGGTATCGGTGCTTTGCATGATGGTCCTTTCGTCTGCGCGGGGATACGGCTGGACAACGAATTCCTATCGTAATGGCGGAATCGATTGCCCCCGTTGACTAGAGTCAATATTTCCTATCGACATGATATGGTTGCAAGGCGGCAGGATAGCTTTACAATGGTCGCGCCAATAACGAGGGATGAATTCATGTATCGATGGTTGCAGCGATTGTTCTCCGGTCCGGCGCGGGCCGAGCCGTCAGACGCGCCTTCGCCGGCACTGCCCGCTGCGGCGCCGTCGGCGCCGGTGGCGGCGCCGCTGATCCGGCCGGCCGTGCCGTTCGACCAGCTCGACCAGGCCGGCCGCCTGTATTACCGCTGGCTGTTCGATACCGACAGTGAAACGGACCTCGACATCAATGCGCAGGAAAGCGGTGCGCTCGCTGCCCTCACCGCCATCATCGACTCGCAGCAGTCCGGCGCCGCGCTGGTGCGGCGCATGCCCGGCATGATTCCGCAGCTGCTGCAAAGCCTGCGCAGCGACAGCTTCTCCGGCGCCCGGCTGTCGCGCACGATCTCCAACGACGTGGTGCTGGTGGCGGCCGTCATCCGCCTTGCCAACAGCTCGCTGGCCGGCAGCGGCACGTCGATCTCCAGCGTCGAACACGCGGTCATGCTGATCGGCCAGGAAGGCCTGCGCCACCTCATTACCAGCGTCGCCTTCCGCCCGATCATCGACCTGAATTCGGGCCACTTCACGCGCACGCTGGCACCGCGCATCTGGGACCACTCGGAGCGCTGCGCGGTGGCCAACCGCGCGCTGGCCGAGTCGATGGGCATCGACCCGTTCGAAGCCTTCCTCGCCGGCCTGGTGCAAAACGTCGGGCTGATCGTCTCGCTGCGCATCATGGACCAGGCGACCAAGGGCGACAAGGGTCTCGGCTCGGAGATGTTCTGCGCGCAGCTGGTCAATAACGCGCGCCAACTTACCTGCAGCATCGGGCGCGAATGGCATTTCCCCGACAACGTCACAAAGGCGATCGCCGAGCAGGCCGGCATGAAGAAAGACGCCATCGTCTCGCCGCTCGGGCGTTTGCTGACGCTGACCGACTATCTCGGCAAGGTGCGCATGCTGGTCGAGAACGACCGCGCGTGGCCGAACGACCCGGCGCTGTTCGGCGGCCTGCCGCCGTTCGCCGCCGACGCCTACCGTTCGTTGCAGCCGATCGACGACGCGGCAGCGCGGTGACGGCGCAGGTCAACCCCGACGAGGTCGAACTGTCCGCGATCCGCGCGCAGGGCCCGGGCGGCCAGAACGTCAACAAGGTGTCGTGCGCGGTACACCTGCGCTTCGACATCGGCGCCTCGTCGCTGCCCGAGCATATCAAGGAGCGGCTGCTGGCGCTGTCGGATCAGCGTATTACGCAAAACGGCGTGGTGGTGATGAAGGCGCAGCAGTCGCGCAGCCTGGAACAGAACAAGGAAGAAGCGCTGCGGCGGCTGCAGGAACTGGTCGACAGCGTGGCGGTGCTGCCGGCCGTGCGGCGAGCTACCAAGCCGACCCGCAGCTCGCAGCGCAAGCGCCTTGATTCGAAAACGAAGAGCGGGCAGACCAAGGCGATGCGCGGCAAGGTGAGCCAGTAGCGGCGCGGCCGACCGCAACGGCGACCGCCTGACGTGCTGCGGTTTACGCCGCGACAGGCGCTAAGCCGGCCTGCTCGCTGATCCAGCTGACCGTGCCGGAACTGCCCGAAAAAATCATCTCACCGACCACGCCTCGCGCGCGCAGGCGCGCCTTGATGTCCTTTGGCGGCAGGTCGAAGGTGCTGCTGCCGTCCGGATTGAACGGCATCGTGCGCACCACCGTATCGCCCTGCACCGTGCCGACCGTCACCTGGCTGACGCCATCGCTCTGGCTGCGCTGCTGCAGCAGCTGCGCCAGCAGCGCCTGGCCGGCCTCGCGCTCCGTCTCGGCGCCCTTGACATCGAGCGAGACCTTGGCGATCGCCTTCAGCGCCGGCCCCACCGCCAGCGCCATTTTCTGGAACACCGGGACCTGCTCGGGCGTGAGCGTCAATTCCTTCTTGCGGATCTTCGAGGCGAGCATGACGTACTTGCGCACCTCCGGATCGCCCGTCATCGTTTCCATCTCGGCCTTGCGCTGCGCGGCCAGCGCGCCGAACTCCTCGACGCGCGCCGATATCAGCTTGAGCACTTCGTCGATCTGGCTGCTGTCGGGCAGCAGCGCGAACACCACCATCTCGCTTTGCTTGCGCGGGCTGGCACTGTCGATCGTCACGCAGCGCGCGGCGATGGCGCAGCCCTCGGCCTGCTTGATGGACACTTCATCGGCAATGATTTCGCAGTTGACGGCATGGTCGATTGTGACGCGGGTGCCGGAGATGATGCAATTCTCGGCGCGGTTCATCACCACTTCGCCGCAGCTGGACTGCACCACCGCGCCGGAAGCGATGCCCCTGACGGCGATGTCGCCGCGCGCGTTGTGCGCCGAGCCGCCCACCAGGTTGCGGTTCAGGAGCACCATGCCGCCGCGCGACACGATATTGCCGTACACATCGGCGTGGATGGTGATGCCCTCGCCTTCGATGACGCGCTTTTCCTGCACCTCGCCGAATTCTTCGTAGTCGCCCGTCAGCTGCAGGTTGCCGGTGGTGCGCGACGAAACGCCGTCGCGGCTGACGATCTTGTCGCCCACCGAAAGCTGCCCCGAATCTGGTTCGATGCTGAGAAAGCCGGCCTGCGCCGACACCAGGTATTCGCCGTCGGCGGTGTAATCGACCGCCGTGCCCGGACCTGCCATCGGCGCCAGATCAACGTCGGCGGGAACTGCCGGCTCGATCGGAAGACCGGACAGCTCGAAGCCGATGGCGCCGGCTGCGCGCGGCACTTTCTTGAGCAGCTTGACGCCACGCTTGATCTGCGGGAAGCGGTTCTGGAACGCCATCAGATCGAGCTTGCCGTTGGCCAGCTGGCGCGGCGCGTCGCTGCGGTGGATATCGTCCGACACCTCGACGATCTGGGCGTCGCGCCCGGCCATCGCGTCGAGCCGGCGTGCCACGGTCACCCGTTCGGCCTTGCCGCCGGCGATCGCGGCGTTCACCGCGCCGACATCGATACCGAAGCGGATGCCCTTTTGCCACATGTCGGCGATGAATTCGTCGACGTCGAGCGGGGTCGGCTCGGTGGTGGTGCCAGGGTTGCCCGGATCGGCCAGGTAAGCCGGCTCGAAATAGTATTCGGCGCTGCCGCCGACAATCTTGACCGCCTTGTACAACCCACGGCGCGCCGGATCGAACGGCGTCGCGTCGGTGGCGAAGCGCACCATCACCTCGCCACTGCCCGAGCGCGGCAATGCGGGGCCGCAGTCGTACAGCGCCTTGATCAGCAGCGCATAGTCGAGACCGGTAAAATAGAAATTGCCGCGCAAGACGTGATCGAACGCGGTGAGGAACAGCTTGCCCAGTGACAACGGGTCGGCGTAGATGCCGTCGCGCCGGCGGACAATGCATCGCTCCAGGCCAATTGCGTCAAGCCCGCAGATTGGCGCATCGAAAAAATTGGCAACAGATGAATCTATCGGCACAGCACACTCCATCAGGGCAGACTTGTTTTATTGGCCATTTTAATTCGCTATGAAAAGTTTTCACAGCGCAACAGCTTCGATTTGACCACTATACAACTTAGGCGCGTAAAAATGCCAACAAAGTGTATGTTTGGAGGAGTCGGACGGGGAAGGCGGCGGCGGCGGCAGGCGCCGCGCCGCTGAACTGCGGGAGCGGGAATCGCGTCTAGCGGCGCGGGGCGTTCGGATACAGGTCGTTGCCGGCCTCGTTGATCTGGCGGCGCAGCTCGCGCCGCTCGTCCGGCGTCAGGCGGCCACCGCGGCGGCCCTGGTCCTGATGCTGCGCGGCCTGGCGGCGTTGCTCTTCGGCGCGCGCCTCGGGCGCCTGGTCATACTGGCGCGGATCGACGCGCTGCTGCGGCGGCATGCGCTCGCCGCGCGGCTGATCGCGCGGCTGCACCTGCTGGGGAGGCGCCTGGCGGCGGCCGTCGTTGTCACGTTCCTGAGCGAACGCAGGGGCGCCGGCACAAGCGATGGCACCGCCAAGCACAACCGCGCGGACGAACGCCAACCGGCCGCAAAGACAAGCGCTTGCTGCTGCATGGGTAGTAGTGAGCGCGTTTTTCATAGTGTTCCTCTTCCGCGATGCCGTATAAACAGATAAGCTTATTTCGCTATGACCCCAGTGTATGGCCATTCGTTTCGGGGTATAAGACGAATTGGGTAAAGTTTGTAACAGCGTGTAATGAATCAGAAGCAACGCTGTTTGCACGGCGATAACACGTTACCATAGCGACATCAATATGACAAATCTGGCAGGCTTATGAACTCACAATTGACACCCGGTACAGGCAACAATACAACGCAGGCGGCTCCGGCTGGCCACTCGGCGAAGATTATGGTAGTGGACGACGACGTGCGCTTGCGCGATTTGCTGCGCCGCTATCTCACCGAACAAGGGTTCGCCGTGGTGACGGCCGAAAGCGCGCCGGCGATGAACAAGCTGTGGCTGCGCGAGCGCTACGACCTGCTGGTGCTCGACCTGATGCTGCCGGGCGAAGACGGCCTGTCGATCTGCCGCCGCCTACGCGGCGCCGGCGACCAGACGCCGATCATCATGCTCACGGCCAAAGGCGAGGACGTCGACCGCATCGTCGGGCTCGAGATGGGCGCCGACGACTATTTGCCGAAGCCGTTCAACCCGCGCGAGCTGGTGGCGCGCATCGGCGCGGTACTGCGCCGCAAAGGCCCGGACGAAATCCCCGGTGCGCCGTCGGAAACGCCGGCCTCGTTCGAATTCGGCCAGTTCGTGCTGGACCTGGCCACGCGCACGCTGAAGAAAAATGGCGAAACGGTGCCGCTGACGACCGGCGAATTTTCGGTGCTGAAGGTGTTTGCGCGCCACGCCCGCCAGCCGCTGTCGCGCGAGAAGCTGATGGAACTGGCGCGCGGGCGCGAATACGAAGTGTTCGACCGCAGCCTGGACGTGCAGATTTCGCGCCTGCGCAAGCTGATCGAACCGGATCCATCGAGCCCGCTGTACATCCAGACCGTCTGGGGCCTGGGCTACGTGTTCATCCCTGAAGGCCAGCCGCGCTAGTGCTAGCACGTACCGAAATGGCCGGCGCCGCGCGCCGTCTGAGCTGGTTCAAGAGCGGCCTGTTCTGGCGCACCTTCCTGCTGCTTGGGCTCCTGACGACACTGTCGATGGCTTCATGGATCGGCATGATCAACGCCGTCCAGCGCGGCCCACAGGTCAAGCAGACGGCCGAACTGGTGATCTCGGTGGTGACCCTGACGCGCGCCGCGCTGACCCACTCGGCGATCGACCTGCGCAAGGAACTGCTGTTCGACCTGGTCAGCAATGAAGGCATCCGCATCACCACGCTGACGGCCAACGACGTCGTCGAGCCGCCGCCGGACAATCCCCTGATGCCGGAAATTGAAGCGATGGTCAAGGAGAAGCTCGGCACCGACACGCGCTTTTCGAGTAGCGTCAACGGCGTTGCCGGCTTCTGGATCAGCTTCAAGATCGATGGCGACGAATACTGGCTCATGCTCGAGCGCGAACGGCTCGACAGCTTGAGCGGCGTCCAGTGGCTCGGCTGGGCAAGCCTGGTGGGCGTGCTGTCGCTGCTCGGCGCCGCGCTCATTTCCAGCCTGATCAACCTGCCGCTGGCGCGCCTGACTGCCGCCGCGCGCGCCATCGCGCAGGGCAAGCGCCCCGACCCGCTGCCGGAAAAGGGCGCGCAGGAGATCATTGAGGCGAACCGCAGCTTCAACCAGATGGTCGACGACCTGCAGCAGGTCGAATCGGACCGCGCGCTTATTTTGGCCGGCATCTCGCATGACTTGCGCACGCCGCTCACGCGCATGCAGCTCGAACTGGAGATGGCCAAGCTGTCGACCGAGGCGCGCGAAGGCCTGCAGTCCGACATCGCCCAGATGGATGCGATCATCGGCCAGTTCCTCGACTACGCCAAGCCGACCGAGGCGGCCAGTTTCATCGCCGTCGACATCAGCTACCTGCTGGCCGACGTCGCGCGCGCCGCCGAACGCATGCCCAACATGCGCGTGCGCAGCGACATCGAAGCAGGCGTGCACGTGCTCGGCAACGAGACCGACCTGCGCCGCGTATTCAACAACCTGGTCGAAAACGCCCGCCGCTACGGCGCCACGCCGGGCGGCGACATCACCGAGATCGACATCTCGTGCCGCGTGGTGGCCACCGGCGGCGTCAAGCGCGCGGTGATCTGCCTGCAGGACCACGGCGTCGGCGTGCCGCCCGAGCAGATCGAGCAGCTGCTCAAACCGTTCACGCGGATGGACACTGCGCGCGGCCAGGCCAATGGCGCAGGCCTGGGCCTGGCGATCGTCGAACGCGTGGTGGGCCGCCACGGCGCCATGCTCGCGCTGCGCAACCGCGACGGCGGCGGCCTGGAGGTCGAGCTGGCGATGCCGATGGTCGCATAGGGGTATACTTGGGGTCCACTCTGACACCGGGAACTCGATATGGTCGACATGGCGCAACTGCAGTTCAGCGAAATTGAAAAAGCCGCCGCGCGCATCAAGGGCGTGGCGCACCGCACACCCGTACTGACCTCGCGCACCGCCGACGACATGGCGCGCGCGCAGCTGTTCTTCAAGTGCGAGAACTTCCAGCGCAGTGGCGCGTTCAAGTTCCGCGGCGCCTACAACGCGCTGTCGAAGTTCAGCGACGAGCAGCGCCGCGCCGGCGTCGTCACTTTCTCCTCCGGTAACCACGCGCAGGCGATCGCGCTGTCGGCCAGCCTGCTGGGGATGGCGTCGGCGATCATCATGCCGCACGACGCGCCGACGCTGAAGGTGGCCGCCACCAAGGGCTACGGCGCCGAAGTGATCGTCTACGACCGCTACAAGGAAGACCGCGAAGCGATCGGCCGGCGCATGGCGCAGGAGCGCGGCATGACCCTGATTCCGCCGTATGACCACCCTGACGTCATCTGCGGCCAGGGCACCGCCACCATGGAACTGATTGAGGACGCCGGCCAGCTCGACGTGCTGCTGGTGTGCGTCGGCGGCGGCGGGCTACTGGCCGGCTCCGCGCTGGCGGCGTCGGCGCTGAGCCCGCAGTGCCGCATCATCGGCGTCGAGCCCGAAGCCGGCAACGACGCCCAGCAGTCGCTGCGCGGCGGCGCGGTGGTGCACATCGCCGTGCCCGACACGATCGCCGACGGCGCCATGGTCACCCACATCGGCGAGCACAATTTCGAAGTGATCCGGCGCGACGTCGACGACATCGTCACCGTCAGCGACGCCCAGTTGGTGGCGACGATGAAGTTTTTTGCCGAGCGCATGAAGATGATCGTCGAGCCAACCGGGTGCCTCGGCGCCGCCGCGGCGCTGCACGCCGTGGTGCCGCTCGAGGGCAAGCGGGTCGGCATCCTGATCAGCGGCGGCAACGTCGACCTGGCCCGCTTCGCGCGCCTGGTGGCATGAAGCTGGTTCAGTCGGCCGAACTGCCGGTCCCGGCCGGGCACTACTCGCAGGCGGTGGAAGCGAACGGGCTGGTGTTCGTCTCCGGCATCCTGCCATCGGCGGGCGCGGTCGACGCACTGGTCGACGGCTTCGACGCACAGTGCGCATCGGTATTCGACCAGGCCGAAAAAGTGCTGCGCGCGGCCGGCTGCGGTGTTTGCGACGTCGTCCAATGCACCGCCTACCTGGTGGGCGTCGAGCACTGGCCGGCGTTTAACGTGCTGTATGCCGGCGTCTTCGGCCCGCACAAGCCGGCGCGCGCCGTGGTGCCGGTGCCGGCGCTGCACTTCGGCTACCTGATCGAAGTGCAGCTGATCGCTCGCAAGCCCGCCGCCTGAGCGCCGCCGCCCCCACCAGCGGGGTCAGTGCCGGCAACCGAACACGAGCTCATCGCTATTGAGCCCATGAACGGATGGGTCCGTGTGCGTTTGCCGGCACTGACCCCGCTTTGAGGTGGGCAAAGGTGACAGTCACAACAAACACCTGCGCGGTCCAAACAACTGCGGGGTCAGTGCCGGCAAACGGACACGGGTTCGGCGCTGCAGCCCCGCCCCCTTGCATCCGACACACTGCCCCTTCTGTTGTGATATTAAAAAGCGTGACAAATTGACTAAGGCCGACTATGTTGTTGGCTCTTTGAAATGTTTATCAACGCTATCGCAACGGGAGCCGCGATGTCTGTCATCTACACCCTTCTCACCATGCTGGGCGCACTGGCATTGCTGGTGCTGGCGTTCGACCGCCTGGCGCCCACCACTGCCGCCAGGCTGGGTATTGCGCTGGAGCGACGCCGCGCCGGTCTGCGCGTTCGCACCTTTCAGTCGGGCAGCGCCAACATGCCCTACCTCGAAGGCGGCAGCGGTGACACCATTGTGCTGGTGCATGGCTTTGGCGGCGACAAGGACAATTTCACCCGCGCCGCGCGCTTCCTGACCGGCTCATGGCGCGTGCTGATCCCGGACTTGCCGGGCTTCGGCGAAGCGAGCCGCGAGCCCGGCGCTGGCTACACTATCGCCGACCAGGTCGAGCACCTGCGCCTGTTCCTTCAGTCGATCGGCGAGGCGCCGGTCCATTTGGGCGGCAACTCGATGGGCGGCTTCATCGCCGCCGAGTTCGCGGCGCGCTATCCAGACAAGGTCGCCAGCCTGTGGCTGCTGGACGCGGCCGGCACCGCCGCTGCGTTCGAGAACGAGGTGTTCCGCCACTACCACCATTGCGGCGACATGCCGCTGCTGCTGCGCTCGCCCAAGGACATCAAGCGGATGCTTCGGGCCTGCACGTTCCGGCCGCTGCTGGTACCGCACAGCGTCAAGCTGCACTTGGGCAAGCGCGGCGCCGCCGATTACGCCCTGCACGCCGACATCCTGCGCCAGGTGCACCTGTCGCCGCTGCTCGAGCACCAGTTCAGTGCCATCGCCGCGCCGGCGCTGATCGTGTGGGGCGAGCAGGACGCAGTGCTCAATTCTGCCGGTGCCGCCGCGCTGCATGCCATTTTTCCGGCCAGCGAAGTGGTGATGATGCCCGGCGTCGGACACCTGCCGATGCTCGAGTCGCCGCGCCGCTGCGCCGAGCGCTACCTCGCTTTCCTCATGCATTTAAAGCACCGCGCTGTAGCAAACACAACTGTTACAGCTTGAGCTTCAGCAGCGCGCGCGGGGTCACGCGCGTGGTCAGTGTCGGCAATCGAACACGGTCACGCGCGGGGTCAGTGCCGGCAATCGAACACGAACTCATCGCACCCGCCCCGCGCACGGATGGGTCCGTGTACGTTTGCCGGCACTGACCCCGGTTGGGCACTTACCCCGGTGGGGACCCCGGTTGGAGGTGGGCACAGGTGACAGACACAACTGTTACAGGCAGAGGTTCGGCAGCGCACATACGTTTCTTGATGAACAATCTATAACTGTGTCACACCAATCCAAAAGGAGATTTCATCATGATGAAAAAACTGCTAATCGCAACACTGGTTGCCGGCTCGATGGGCACCATCACCCTGCCTGCTGCCGCCGAAGTGATCGTTGTACGCCAGGGCCCACCGGCGCTGCGCGCCGAACGCGTGCCAGAAGCCCGCCGTGGCCACACCTGGGTCCCGGGTCACTGGGAATGGAAACGCAACAAGCACACATGGGTGCGCGGCACCTGGGTGCGAGATCGCCGCGGCTACGTCTATCACCAGCCGACCTGGGCCGAGCGCGATGGCCGCTGGGTAATGACTCGCGGGAACTGGGCGCGCGGCGACCGTGACCGCGATGGCGTGCCTAACCGCATGGACCGCGATAAAGATGGCGACGGCGTGCGCAACAGCCAGGACAGCCGTCCTAACAACCCGAACCGCAACTAACCATCGGTTGGCAGCGCCGGCTGACAGACAGCCGGACCAAACGGCCCGTTCCGCGGCGCGAAAGCGCTGGCTGAACGGGCCGTTTTCACGTCTGCACCGGTTTCGAGTCTGCCGAGCAATGGCTGCAAGACCAGTCCTACAACAATACAATCCTGTCCACGTTCGGTAGCGAACAGATAACGTCTTGCGCTGCCGGCACAATGGGTTCATCTTATTCAGGAGCAGCACCATGAACCGCAAGACCTTCCGCAGCAGCCTTCTTCTCACCGCCCTGTTCGCCGCCTCGGCCGCGTTTGCCAATAGCGCCGACATCGTCAAATGCGTCGACCAGGATGGCCGAGTAACGCTGACGGACAATCAGTGCAGCGCGGGTGTGCAAACGGTGGTGGTGGCGGCGGTGGCCGAAACGCCGGCCGAGCCTGCAGCCGATGTGCCGGCGATCGAGCCGGTCACGGCTGTGCCGACACCGGCACGGCGGGTTACCCGTATGGCGTTCACGCCAACGCCGATCGAGCATGACAGCTGGAGCGCACCGCGCGCGAAAAGCCGCATGCTGGCGCGCGACGTCGAAACACTGAAGGCGGCGCGGCTGAGCATGCAAGTGCTCGACCAAGCCTCCGCCAGCATCAGGCAGCAGCGCGTGGCGCTGAACTAATCGAACCAGAACGCTAGTGCAGGTCGTGCACGCGCGACGGGATCGCCTCATGCACTTCGGCCACATCGGCCGGGGCGCCTAGCGTGCGCACCAGCATCGCCAACTCCTCGTTCTGAATGAAGCTGGCCGACGAGGCCGCCGTCAGCATGCGATCCGGCGACTGCGAGCGCGCTACCACGAAACCCTGCACGTAATCGACGCCGATCTCGGCCAGCGTGCGCACCGTCGCCGTATCTTCCGCCCACTCGGCAATGGTCTTCATTCCCAGATTCACCGCCAAGTTGACGATCGCCTCGACGATCGCCACGTTGGCCGGATGGTCATTGATATTGACGATGAAATTGCCGTCGATCTTCAGCACGTCGGCCGGCAATTCCTTCAGGTACGAGAACGACGTGTAGCCGGCGCCGAAATCGTCGAGCGCGATCTTGACGCCGAAGTTGCGCACCTGGTCGATGAAGCGGCGCGTGTTGTCGAGATCGTGCAGCGCCACGCTTTCGGTGATCTCCATGCACAGCCGGCTGGCCACCTGCACGTGGCGGCCGAGAATGTCGATGGTGTCCTGCACGAAACGCTCGTCATTGAGCGAGGCGCCCGACAGGTTCATGCAGACGAACTGGGTATTGCCCAGGCTCGTCAGATTGTTCTGGATCCAGCTCAGCGTGCTCGCCAGTACCCAGCGGTCGATGACGCCGGCGTGCCCGCTCTTTTCGGCCGCCGCGATGATCGGGCCGGCCGAGGTGACGCTGCCGTCGCGCTCGCGCATACGCAGCAGCACTTCGAAATTGAGCGAATCGTGCGGCGCCTTCAGCGACATGATCGGCTGCATCTCGAGGAACATGCCTTCGGTCGCATTGGTCGACGACAATTGCTCGACCAGCGTCAGTTCCGCCTCGCGCTCGAGGAAGGCCGAGGCGTCGCGTTCGTACACCACCAGCCCTTCCTTGCGCCCGGTCTTCGCTTCGCGGCAGGCGCGGTCGGCGGTCGACACGGCGTCTTTGATCTGCATGCCGGCGCCGACTTCGATCAGGCCGATCGAGCAGCGCACGTGGAAGGCCTTGTCGCCAACCCGGTACGGCGTGTTGCCGATGCGGTCGACGATGCCGCCGCAAATCAGCGACGCCAGCGGCAGCGCCGTGTTCGGCATGACGATGACGAATTCGTCGCCGCCGACGCGGCCGATCTGGTGGCCGCCGGCCAGCATCGTGCCCATCCGCTCGCACACCTGCTTGAGCACTTCGTCGCCGGCGGTGTGGCCGAACAGGTCGTTGATCAGCTTGAAGCGGTCGAGGTCGACGTAGGCCAGCGCCAGCGCCTTGCCGTCGGCCACCGGGCCGATCGCGCCCTCGAACATTTTCTCGATGCCGCGGCGGTTAAATACCTTGGTCAGCGGATCGTTGTTGGCCATGAAGCGCAGCTGCTCGGTGGCCTTGGTCTGCTCGGTAATATCTTGCAGCACGCCTTCGATGCGGCCGCGCGCAAGAATGGCGCGCACCAGGAAATGGCGCGAATTGTCGCGGTTCTGGATTTCCAGTTCGGCCTCGGCCTGGCTTTGCACCATGTCGTGCAGCTGGCTCCACACCGTCTGAGAGAAATATTGCGTCCACTTGCTGCGCGCCATCACCAGCGCCGATCCGCCCAGCATTTTCTGCAAGGCCGGGTTGGCGCTGAGGAAGTGGCCGTAGACGTCGAGGGTGAATACGCCGACCGGCATGACCTCGTACGTGTGCTCCAGTTCCTGCTGGACGGCGACGCGCCTGACCGTCTCCATCCGCATCTGCTCGGCCACCGCCAGCGCTGCCAGCAGGCTCGACGCCAGCGCCGCGGTGACGCTGTTGATCACCAGCAGTTCGCGCATGCCGAGCGCGGCCGACACCATCTCGGCCAGCGAGGCGACGAAGGTGACGGCGAACGATGCCGCGATCCAGTAGGCGACCCTGGTGCGCGAGCGGATCATCACGCTGATCAGGCCGATCGTCGTGATCGACAGGCCGATGACCATGATGACCCACATGACCGGCAAGAACAGGCGGTACGGCAGCAGCACGGCGGCCAGCAGCAGCGGCACGCACGACCAGTGGATCAGGCGCAGGCCGCCCAGGTGGCGCGAGTTCTTCAGCTCATCGGCCAGCAAGGTCTGGTACAAGGTGAGCGTGCACATCGCGTACAGCACGAAGGTCATCGGACGGCTGATCGCCAGGAACTCTGCTGGCACGATCTGCCCGAGCCACTGGCTGTCCCAGCCGGCCGACAGCGCGCCGACGCGCAGGTTCAGGATCAGCCATGCGGAAAACAGCACGTACAGCGAGCGCCGGTTGATCAGCGCGGTGATGAGGACGAACACCGCCAGCACGATCATGCCGCCGTCGAGCAAACCGGACTTGCGATGATATTGCTCGGCCGCCAGCTCGAATTGCTCGGCCGGCCACTGCAGCACGGTCAGGCGCGCCGGGCCGATGAAGGCGGCGCGGCACAGGACGTTGGCCGGCAGCGCAGGCAGCTTCAGCGCGAAGCCGCCACGGGCAGAGCTCAGTTGCGGATGGGCGTGCTGGCGCGAGGCGGCGCCGAGCGACTGCAGCGAACCCTGGTCCCAGCAGGCGATTTCGCTGGCATGGCGCGACGGAAAATCGATCACCGCCGGCTTGCCGTTCTGTTTAAGCGTTGCAAAGCTGAACCAGACGGGCGCCTCCGACAGCTTGGTGTCGAACTGGCTGACCTGCTCTTTTTGTTCCAGTCTGGCCAGCGCGTCGGCCGGCGCCAGCGCGGCGCGCTCGTCGACGACGGTGCGCAGCACCAGCGGCACGTCGCCATTGGCGGCATATTGCGGCGTCCAGAACACCAGCGCGATCAACGAGAAGATGGCGATGCCGAGGGGGATGAGGTAATACGAGAAGGCGTGCAGGATCGACTGGGACGTTCGACTCGCCAGCATCGGCAGGATGTCGCGTAAATTGCTGGAAGGCTTCTGCATGGCGATCGGGACGTGTATCTGCACATAACACGGGCCGGTCCCATGAATTGTGTCTGGTCGCAAGGATACAGGCAGGAAGTGATGATTTGCAATAGTTTCCGCACTGCACACGCGCCATGGGCGGCGCGGGCGCAATTTATCCTGCGAAGCTACCCATCGAAAAGGCTATGTCACCGTTAAGTGGGGGGGTTGGCCGCTCGCTACGATGGCGCCGCGCCGCCCCCCCAACTTAACGGTGACATAGCCTGGATGGAGGTGCGGGCGGCGTCAGGCCAGCGCGAAACTGAACGGATTGCCGCGCGGCTGGTCCGGCATGCGCGGCGCGGCCGGCACGCGAACCGGACGCGGCATGGTCTTCTTGGAGATATCGATGTCCGGATGACGTGTGTGGCGGAAAAACCCCAGCAGTGGGTGGTTGGCCGCTTCCCAACGCTCCTGCCCGGTCGCGATGTCGAACGACATGATGCGGTGCGGGATGTTGCCGACGTGCTGCAGCGGAATTGTCTTCTTCTCCTCAAAGACATCGACGCACAGCAATTGCTCGTATGAACGGTCGACCGGGGTGCGCCCGGTCAGCACCAGGTAATCGATGCGGTTATTCTCGCAATACTCAAAGCACGCCTTAAACAGTGCTATCTTGACCAGACGCCCGATCCGTCCGCCGTCGACGCCCAGGCGGCTCAGTTCGGCCAGGCGGCGGCCCTGCAGCCAGTCCGGCAAGGTGACCGATTCTTCCACGCTCAGCTGGCGGCCCAGGTTGGTCTGCACGCGCATGCTGCCCAGCGGCGAGCCGTCCAGCTTCGACTCGGCCAGCAACACCACGCAGTCGTTTTCGTAGTCGGACAGTTCCGGCTCGCGCAGCGATTTGGCAAATTCAGGCACGTGGCGCGAATAGGCGGCGTGGCGGATTTGCACGGCCTTGCGCATGTCCTCGTCGCTCTGCACGCGCTTGATGGTAAACGGCAGGCGCTCGACCGGCTTGGCTTGCTCGCGCACGAAAGAAGACGTCATTACATCGACCACGAGGGGTTGGGAAGACACAACTGCTTGGCACTGGTCCATGACGAAACTCCTTGAGATTTAACATTGCGTTTGTTAATTATCAAGCTTCCGCCAATTATCAAAGTAACGATTAGGCATCCTTTTCACCCTTACTTTGATGGACTTATTGCCAATTGACGTTTTGATTCGTTTCTTATCAGAAATTAATCAAACGGTAGCATAGACGCGCCGGCGCCAGTTCCGGGTTTGAAGGCCGCGGTTTTTTTGAAGCGCACGGCGTCTGCCAGGAAGAGACCCTAGGCGGTCACGCGGCGTGCGGCGCCGCCGGTCCGTATGCGCCAGCATCGGTGAATACGGCGCCTCACCCCCCCAGTACGAAGCGCGCGTCCATGCTTCATTGACGCCACGCCGTATCCAGATGTCGCGTCATGGATTGCGCACGCTGCCGGTCACCACCAGCGCCCAGTCGCGTGGCAAACGGCTTCGCCCGCATACTTCAATTGATCGCCATCGACCCTGGCCTTGTTGTAAGCGCCGCGGTAACGGATGCGCAGTCCAGTGGCGTCAGGCAGGAACAACTCTTTCCATCGGTAGCCGCCCCGTGACGTTTCCTGTCTGCATGCAAGCCATGCCTTGAGCGCGGCGACCCCGCTTCGTCGGGATTGTGTCGCCCATGTTGCCGTCTTCGTGGGTCACGCGGGCATAGTAGAAATGCTCGCCTGGCGCCGGCGTGGCTCAGCGGGGCTCGTCCGGGATCAGCATCAGCAGGTCGGTCACGCCGATATCGATACCTTCTTGCGACAACAAGTTACTGACCTGCCCGCGGTGATGGGTCTGGTGGTTAAAGAAATGCATCAGGACGCTGAAGAAGTTCTTGCTGGCCGCGCCGCGCGAATTGACATAGTCCAGCGTGTGGTCCAGGTCGGCGTCGGTGATGCCGGCGGCCCATTGCAAAATCAGTTCGTCGAGCCAGCGCCGGTGCTCCCACAGCGCGTCGATATTGTCGAAACGCAGCTCGGCCAGGAAGGCGGGACTGGCCAAGGCGACGATCGCGTCGAGCTGCCGGTAGCCGGCCGGATGCGCGGCAAAACGCTTGAGCCAGATGGTGTCGCCATTGACCAGGTGGTTCAGGGTGCCGAGGATAGAGCCGAAAAACGCCTTGCGGTCGGCCGCAAGCGCCTGTGCCGGCAAGGTCCGCGCAGCCTGGTACAGGTTGCGGTTCATCGCCGCGTTGTAGTTTGCCATCAAGAGGATGTGGCTGGTTCGCATCGCAAGGCCTTTGGCTGAAAACGCCGATGTTACCAGAATCGCAATACTAGTGTTTGCCCCCGCCCCGCTCGATACCGGCGCGCCGGCAGACGCCCTCGCTGTCGCAGGCGCGCGGCTCGAGCGCGTCGGCCAGCAGTTTTTCGAAATCGGTCTGGCGCTCGTTGCCAACCCGCACCTCCCGGTTGATCGGGACGCACAGCGTGTCCTGCCACGCCGCCGCGTAGCCGCGCGGAATCGGTAACGCTCCCTTCTGGCGCGCTGCGGCCTTCTGGCACTGCGCCAGCGTCTTGAATTCGCCCGACACGGTCGAGCCGGCCAGATTGACGGCCAGGCCCATCTGCAGGTAGATCAGCGAGATCATCGTAAACATCGGCCTTCTCCGGTCATGGCACAGTGTCTGATTGCGCCCGCACGCGCCGGTTCCCGCCGTTTCGCGGCCGTACCGGCTGCGTCAACGTGGGCGCCGCGCCTCAAGTGTCGAGGATGCCGTCGCCCAGCCGGCGCGCCAGAAAATCGACCAGCGCCGCCACCCTCGGCGCCAGCGCGCCCTGCTTGTAAAACACCGCCCACACCGGCAGCGACCACGGCAAGGTCAGCGGCGCCAGCACCGGCACCAGGGTGCCGGCGGCGCGGTCGGCGCGCGTCAGGAAGTCCGACAGGCAGACAATGCCGGCGCCGGCCAGCGCAAGCTGGTGCAAGGTCTCGCCGCTCGACGCCAGCAGCGCTGGCGTCACCGCCATGCCTTCTTCGCCGTCCACCAACAGCGGCCAGATGTTAAGCGACGCCGGCGCGGAAAACCCCAGCAGCCGGTGCGCCGACAGTTGCGCCGCATCGACCGGCTCGCCATGCTTGCGCAGGTAGGCCGGCGACGCCAGCAGGCGCAGGCGGCTCGCGCCCAGCCGGCGCGCGTTCAGCGTCGAATCGGCCAGGTGGCCGATGCGGACCGCGACGTCGGCGCGTTCCTCGATCAGGTCGATGATGGTCTCGCCGCTGGTGAGCTCCAGTTTTACCAGCGGGTAGGCGTCGAGAAAATCGGCCACCAGCGGCGCGACCAGGTGGCCCAGCGCCGGCGTCGCCGCATTCAGCCGCACCACGCCGGACGGCTGCGAACGGCGCGCCACCACCTGCGCCTCGGTCTCTTCGAGCTCGGCGAGCACCTTGCGCGCGCGCTCCAGCAGCCAGGCGCCCTCCTCGGTCAGGTCGAGCCGGCGCGTGGTGCGGACCATCAATGTCATGCCCAGCTGCGCCTCCAGGCGCGACATGGTGCGGCTGACACCGGACGGCGTCTGCCCCAGCCGCGCCGCGGCGGCCGAAAACGATCCGGTATCCACGACTGCGGCGAATGCAATCAACGCGTCGACATCGATCATTCGTGACTCCCAGTCAAAAGTGTATTGTACGGCAGGGCATTTTTCTTTGCGCGGCGAGCGCGCAGACTGCATCGCTCGATCAAACATCCAAGGAAGCACATGCCTCTCGCACTCTGGGCGCTGACCCTCGCCGCATTCGCCATCGGCACCACCGAATTCGTCATCGTCGGGCTGATTCCGACCATCGCCGCCAGCCTTGGCGTGTCGGTGCCGTCGGCCGGCCTGCTGGTCAGCCTGTACGCGCTCGGCGTGGCGATCGGCGCGCCGGTGCTGACCGCCCTCACCGGCCGCATCCCGCGCAAGCAGCTGCTGGTCGGCCTGATGGTGCTGTTCACCATCGGTAACCTGCTGGCCTGGATGGCGCCGGGCTACGGCACGCTGATGGGCGCGCGCGTCCTCACCGGCCTCGCGCACGGCGTGTTTTTCTCGATCGGCTCGACCATCGCCACCGGCCTGGTGGCCAAAGACAAGGCGGCCAGCGCGATCGCGCTGATGTTCTCCGGCCTGACGGTGGCACTGGTGACGGGCGTGCCGCTGGGGACCTTCATCGGCCAGAGCTTCGGCTGGCAGGCGACGTTCCTGGCGGTGTCGCTGCTCGGCGTGGTCGCCATCGTCGGCTGCGCCGTGCTGGTGCCGGCGAATATCGCCGGCAGCAAGCCGTCGTCGCTGCTGACGCAATTGGCAGTGCTGCGCAAACCGCGCCTGCTGCTGGTGTACGCGATGACCGCCCTCGGTTACGGCGGCACCTTCATCGCGTTCACTTACCTGGCGCCGATCCTGCAGCAGGTGTCCGGCTTTGCCGCCTCCACCGTCAGCCTGGTGATGCTGGTGTATGGCGTCTCTGTCGCCGCAGGCAATATCTGGGGCGGCAAACTGGCCGACCGCAAGGGACCGGTGCGCGCGCTGCAGATCGTCTTCGCGCTGCTGGCCGTCGTGTTGCTGGTGCTGACGTTCACCGCCGCCAGCAAGGTGCTGGTGCTGATCACCGTGCTGGCGTGGGGCGCGGTCGCCTTCGGCAACGTGCCGGGGCTGCAGGTGTACGTGGTGCAGCGCGCCGAACGCGACGCGCCGCAGGCAGTGGACGTGGCGTCCGGCCTGAACATCGCCGCCTTCAATGTCGGCATCGCGCTCGGCGCCTGGGGCGGCGGCTTGATCGTCGCCCACCTTGGCCTGATGGCGACGCCGTGGATCGGTGCGCTGGTGGTGCTCGGCGCGCTGGCCCTGACTACGCTGGCCGGCTGGCTCGATCGCCGCGACGGCATCGCCAGCGGCGCGCGCGCCGACCTGCCGCTGGCGGCGTAATAATCTACTTATCCAGTTCGGGATAGTTGCGGAAGATGCCATCCTGGTCGAACGGTATGCGCCGCTTCGACGCCAGGTAGGCGGCGACGTTCGGCCGCGCCGCCACCTGCTCGTGCAGCGCCACCAGGCGCGGATAGCCGGCCTCGACGCGCGCCATCGACAGCGGAAAGGCGTAGCGCAGACCGGCGATGACCTGGAACATCGACAGGTCGGCATAGCTGACGCGAGCGCCGGTGAAGTAGCCGCCGCGCCCGGCCTTTGCCAGCACGCCTTCGAAGTAGTCGAAAAACTTCGGCACCCGCGCGGCCAGGAAATCGGCGCTGCGGCGCCGCGCTTCCTTCTTCTGGTCCTCATAATACAGCGCGCTGGCAATCGGATGGTGCGTGTCGTGCGCTTCGGCCACCAGGTCGGCGATGGTCAGCTGCAGCTGGTTGATCCACAATCGCCCCGCCTGCGCGCGCGGCGCCAGGCCGTGGCGCGCGCCGAGAAACAGCAGAATGTTGGCGGTCTGGCCGATGGTCTGCTCGCCGGCCACCAGGAACGGCGGCGCGAACGACGGCTCGCTCGCTTCCTCCTGCATCTTCATCATTGCGCGGGTACCGTTCTTCTGTCGCGCGACGTCGACGTATTCCGCCTGCGCTTCCTCCAGCGCCAGCCGCACGAATTCTCCGCGCCCCTGGATCGTGGGCCAGTAGTAAAGCTGGTAGACCATGCCGACTCCTCGTTTGTATGAATGGATCGGCCGATTATCAGGCTTTCGCCGGCCCGGCGGCGCGCCGCGGATTTTTTTCGGCGCCGGCGCCTTCCATGCTAGTCTCGCGCTACCGCCGCCAGAGCGGGCAGAAGACCACACCACAGGAGAGCAAACATGATCAAGAAAATCGCATTGGGCGTCCTCGCCATCATCGTCCTGATCCTCGGCTTGGCGGCCATGCAGCCGGACAGCTTCGAGGTCAGGCGCAGCATCGCCGTCAAGGCGCCGCCCGAAAAAATTGCGCCGCTGCTGACCGACTTTCGTCAGTGGGCCAGCTGGTCGCCGTGGGAAAAGCTCGACCCGAACATGAAGCGCACCTTTACCGGCGCGCCAAGCGGCAAGGGCGCCGTCTACGAATGGGAAGGCAACAGCGACGTCGGCAAGGGGCGCATGGAAATCATCGACGCCAGCACGCCGGCCAAGACGGTCGTCAAGCTCGCATTTCTCGAGCCGGTCGAGTCGCACAGCACCACCGAGTTTACGCTCACGCCGCAAGGCGACACCACCACCGTGACGTGGAACATGCACGGCCCGATGCCGTTCCTGTCCAAGCTGATGACCGTTTTCATGAACATGGACGACATGATCGGCAAGGATTTCGACAAGGGTCTGGCGCAGCTGAAAACGGCTGCCGAAAAGTAAGCTCAGCCTTCCTTGAGCTACATCACCGCCCGTTGCAAACAGGTAAACGATGATGCTGGTTGAATGGCGCACGGCGGCAACGCCGGCGCCGCCACTGCCATCCTTCCTGCGGAACGTCGATGATCCTGGCTCACCTGACAAAGCACTGGCTTGCGCGCCGCGAGCAATACAGTTTCGCCTCATGGATGCTGTGCCTGGCGCGCTCGCTGCGCGTGCTGGCGTTCTACCCGCAGCACCGGCGCCTGTGCCGGCTCGACCTGGTTCGCAACTACGTCGCCGCGCCGCCCAACGACGACCTGTTCCACCACCTCAGCCACCGGGACTACCTGATCAAGAACCTCGGCACCCGCGCGCGCATCGCCTGCGCGCTGCACCACTACGCGTTCGAGGACGCGACCTTCAATACGTCCTACAAGTATGCGGTGTACCGCGCCGGCGGCCTGACCTTGTGGCAGCGCAGCGCCGGCGGCAGCGACTTCGTCATCAAGCTGGCGATGGCTTCGCGCATGAACGCCGAGGGCGACCTGACAATCGCGTTCGAGGCCGACGGCAAATGCCTGCACCGCCTGAGCTTTAGCTGGATCGCCGGCAGCATGGCCGGCGTCGACAGCGCGATGGTGCCGTTCGTCGCACGCAACCAGGGCCGCTGGGCCGATTCCGACGCCGCATTCGCCGCGTTCGAAGCGGCTTTCCCCAACAATTCGCCGAGCTTTTTCTGCTTCGCCGCGATGCAGGGCGTGGCGCAGGCGGTCGGCGCCACGCAGCTGGTGGCGATCAAGGGCAGCTGCCATCCAGCCTTCGACGCGCAGGACGTCAAGCACTTCGCCAACGCCTACGACGGCTTCTGGAAGATACTCGGCGGCGTCGAGCTGCCCGGTCCAGGCTACCTGGTGGCGCTGCCGTTCTACGTCAAGCCGCTGGCCGACATGCCGCGCAAGCACCGCAAGCGTGCCGCTATCCGGCGCGAGAACTGGGCCGAGATCGGTGCCTCCACGCGCCTCACGCTCGAGCGCAAATTCAAGCGCGCGCCAACGCCGTCGACGCACCGCGCGCCGCTGCCCGAAACCGAACCGCTGTAGGTCCCTGCCGCCGCGGCTCGCCCCGCGGCGCGCCCGTTCGTGATAAAATTGCCATTCGCTAGGGGTCCTGGAACGCAAGTTTCGGGTGAGAGATACCCTTCGTACCTGATCTGGATAATGCCAGCGAAGGAAAGCGCAAAGTACCTCCCTCCTTTGTTCACTCCTCCCGTTTGGCTCCGGTTTTTATTTTTCGCGCTCGGCTTTGCCGGCGCACTACCACGAGCAGACAATGTCACAACCACACCTGAAGTATTCCGTTCTTGCCCTCGCCGTGATGCAGGCGGTCGCTGGCAGCGCATCGGCACAAACTACCGTCCAGCCGATGCAGGAAGTCGTCATCAGCGGCAGCAAACCTGTCGCCGCCGCACGCGCCGCAATCGGCGGCTTTGCCGATGCACCGCTGCTGGAAACGCCGGCCACGATCAGCGTCATCGGCCGCGAGCAGATGCAGGACCTGGGCATCCACAACAGTACCGAGGCGATGAAGCTTGACGCCAGCGTCGGCGATTCGTACAACGCGGTCGGCTACGCCGAGCAGTTCTCGATCCGCGGCTTCACGCTCGACAATGCATCGAGCTACCGCAAGGACGGCATCGCCATCCCGGGCGATACCCAGATCCCGCTGGAAAACAAGGAGCGCATCGAAGTGCTCAAGGGCCTGGCCGGCCTGCAGGCCGGCGTCGCCGCGCCTGGCGGCATCATCAACTACGTCACCAAGCGCCCGACCACGACCGACCTGCGCTCGGTCACGCTGGCGGCGCGCGAGCGCGGCACCGTGTACGGCTCGGTCGACCTGGGCGGACGCTTCGCCGACCAGCGTTTCGGCTACCGCATCAACGCCGCCGCCGAAAGCCTGCGCTCGTACATCAAGAACGCCGACGGCGAACGCAAGTTCGTCTCCGCCGCCTTCGACTGGCAGATTTCGCCGGACGCGCTGCTGCAGTTCGATGTCGACTACCAGCACAAGTCGCAGATGACGGCGCCGGGCTACCAGCTGATCCGCAACACCACGCTGCCGACCGGTGTGTCGGCGTCGATGCTGCTCAACGACCAGCCGTGGGCCAAGCCGGTCGACACGCGTAGCAGCAACGCCAGCCTGCGCTTCGAATACCGCATCAACGACGCCTGGAACGCAACCGTCAGCATGAACAAGCACTGGTTCAAGCGCGACGACTACACCGCCTTCCCTTACGGCTGCAGCAACGAGGGCGACGGCTTCTATCCTGGCTACTGCTCGAATGGCGACTACGACGTCTACGACTACCAGAGCGTGGGCGAATCGAAGTCGCCGTTCGGCGCGCAGGCGCTGGTGCAGGGAAAATTCGCCACCGGCGCGGTGCGCCACCAGCTCACCGCCGGGATGTCGCTGTTCACCCGCAGCGACAAATGGGGCGACTACGTCTATGACTACGCCGGCAGCAGCAACATCTACCAGAACGTGGCGGTGCCGCCGGCGCCGGGCAATCCGTCGACCGGCCCGGTATTCGAGCGGCGCCGCGAGAACGAACGGGCGCTGTTCGTCCAGGATATCGCCGCATTGACGCCACAGCTCAAGCTGCACGCCGGGCTGCGCTACGTGCAGGTCAAGCGCGACGAGTACATCCCGGACAAGGGTGAGTACGCGCACCGCGACGACAACTTCGTACTGCCGAACCTGGCGCTGGTGTACAGCCCGACCCAGGACTGGAACCTGTACGCGGCGATGACGCATGGCCTCGAGCACGGCGGCATCGCGCCGATGCAGACGACGTTCGAAAACACCGCGCTGGCGCCGAGCCGCTCGAAGCAGTTCGAAGTCGGCGTCAAGGGCGCGCTGAACAACAGTGTCACGCTATCGGCGGCGCTGTTCCAGGTTCGCAAGGGCCTCGAATACACCGATGCGTCGAACACCTTTGTGCGCAGCGGCGAGCAGACCCACCGCGGGTTCGAGGTGTCGGCGCAAGGCAAGGCCGCCGGCACGGTGCAGTACGGCCTGTCGCTGCTGGCGCTGCGCACCGAGCAGGATGGCACCGGCCGCGCCGACATCGACGGCAAGCGCGTCACCAACGTCCCTAGCTTCAAGTCGAGCGCGTGGTTGGAGTACAGCGTGGCGCAGGTGGCCGGCCTGAAGGTCAACGCGGCCTGGCAGTACGCCGGGCGCAAGGCGTTCGATGTCGAAAACAGCGTCTCGGTGCCGGGCTACCACGTCGTCGACTTCGGCGCCGCCTACAGCACCCGCGTGGCCGGCGTGCCGACCACCCTGCGCGCCGGCGTGAACAATGTGTTCGACAAGTTCTACTGGCGCGATGTCACGCCGGCGCTGGGCGGCTACCTGCTGCCGGGCGCGCCGCGCACGGTGCGCGTGTCGGCGCAGTTTGATTTCTAGGGTCGCGCCAGCTCAGGGCGCGGCGGTCGCGGGCCGGTTCAACAGTCCGTACGCTGCGCTCACCCGCTCTTCAATCGGGAGGCCGCGATTGGACAACATGACGATGCCCACCCTGCGCGCCGGATTATAGAGCGCGTAGGCGCTGAAGCCGTTTGTCGATCCCGTCTTGTGCAGCCAGACATCAGCTTGCGGGGGCAGGGGCGGATCGATGATGCTGACCGGGTTTGACTCGCGTGACATCGTCACTCCCGTGCCAGCCAGCAACTGCTCCAGCCCGGCCTGGCCAGGGTACTGCTCCCAGACCAGGGCCTGCGTCAGCACGCCTGTCTTGGAGTAGCCGGTATGCGTGTCCGTGACGGCGCGCGCCAGCTTGGCGTCCAGCTGCAGCAGGCCCATATTGGCGTCCAAAAAACGGATCAGGTCGCGTGTATTGCTCTTCACACCGTACGCTTCATCGGCCAGCACGTTCGGATTCACGCGAACGGGGGCGCCGTCGCTGTTATACCCCTGCGCGTACTGTGCCATCTGCCTGGCCGGGACCTTGATGTAGCTGTGCGTCATGCCCAGCGCGGGAAACAGCGTCTTCTCCACCACGTCGACATAGGAAACGCCCAGGCTAGCGGCGGTGGCGATCGACAGCAGGCCGATGCCGAGATTGGAATAGGTCCGGTGCGTGCCTGCCGCGTGGCCCGGCTTCCAGTTCTTGTAGTACTCCATCAGCTGATCGTAGGTCTTGATTTCCTGCGGCACCTGCAGCGGAAGATCGCCGGCGGTGTTGGTACCCAGGTGGAGTAGTTGAATGTTGTCGAAGCTGCTGCCGCGCAGAAACGGCAGGTGGCGGCTGACCGCGTCCGTCATGGCCAGTTTGCCTTGCGCTTGCGCGTAAGTGGCCAGGGTCGCCGTGAACGTCTTGCTGAGCGAGCCGATCTCGAACAAGGTGGCGTTGCTGACGGATTGCCCGGACTCCTTCGATGCCACGCCGTAATTGTAGAAGGTGTGCTTGCCGTTGACGCTCAGCGCCACCGCCATGCCGGGAATGTCGTACTTTTGCAGTAACGGCAGAATTGCCTGATCCACCTCGATGGCGCTGACCGGGGCTGGCGATTTCACCACCTTGCTCGGGAAGATTTCAGCGGCGTGGGTGGCGGCAACAGCCGTCAGCGCGGCCATGCTGCCCAGCACCGCCATGGCGATAGTGCGAAATGTCATACGTCTCCTTTGAATGCCGCACGGATTGCGACAATGCTGACTATCATGCGACACATGTCGCGCAAATGTCAAACTTTTTATTATTGGTGACATCGGTCGCAAATGCCTGCACAATACCGCCATGGCGATCCCCTCAATTTCCGAACTGTCCGTACTCAAGGCGCTGTGGAAGCAGCAGCCGCTGAGCGCCCGCGAAATCCATGACCACGTCGAACCCGAGCTGGGCTGGTCGTATTCCTCCACGCGCAAGACGCTTGAACGCATGCTCGACAAAGGCTCGGTGAGCCAGCATACCCGGCACGGCGTGCAGGTGTACGAAGCGGCGCTGGAAAAGGTCGGCACCCTGGCCGCCTTTGCGCACGACTTCGGCAAGCGGGTGATGGAAATGGACACGCCTCTGCCGGTCAATATGTTCACCGGCAGCAAGCTGGTCGACGAGGCCGAACTGGCGCAGCTCGAGCGGCTGCTGCACGACTGGCCGGACGACCAGGGCGCAGCATGACCGGGTTCGCTCAGCTGCTCGACCAGCTGCCGCTGCGTTTTCTGCTCGCCAGCGCGGGTTGCCTTGCCGCCGGCCTCGGCGTTTGGGGGGCGACGGCGCTGCTGCGCCGCCTGCCCGGCGTCGCGCTGCAGCGCTCGACCTGGCTGCTGGGCCAGGCCACCGTGCTGGCGTGCTTCCTCGTGATCCTGCTGCCGCACAGCGAACGCCTGCGCCTGGTGCCGCCCATCGACGTGGCCGACATGGCGCCAAGCCGTGCCGCCGCGCCGCAGGGCCCGACTGCGCGGCCGGCGGTCGGCGGCGCCCCCGCCGCTGCGGTCCCCGGCGCCGATCCCGCTTCCTGGCTGACGCTTGTCGCGCAAGCCTGGCTGCTGGCCTACCTGCTCGGCTTCGGCCACGCCGTGTTGCGGCTGCTGCTGGCGCGCCGCATGCTCGACAGCCTGGCGGCGACCGGCAGCCGCCTGCCCTGCCCGGGCCAGCCTGCGCGCGCGCCTGTCGTGATCGAAGTGGACGCGCCGATTTCGCCCATGCTGTTCGGCCTGCTCAAGCCGCGCTTGCTGTTGCCGCAACACCTGCGCGGCTTCGACGCGGCGCAGCAACAGCTGATCGTCGAGCACGAGCTGATGCACTGGCGCCGCCGCGACCTGCAATGGCTGAGCGTTGGCATCGTTCTGCAGACGTTGCTCTGGTTCAATCCCTTCATGCGCATGCTGCGCAGCAGCCTGTCCTGGGCCCAGGAGCTTGGCTGCGACCGCGACGTGCTGCGCAGCCGTTCGCCGGCACAGCGCAAAGCCTACGCGGCGGCGCTGGTGGCGCAGCTGCGCCTGCAGCACGCGACGCCGAAGACGGCGCTCGCCTTCGGCGGCGTCTGCGCCAGCACCCTGGCCGCGCGCATCGCGCTGATACGCGAGCCGTCGCCCGCGCACCCCCGTCGGGCGCGCGTGGTCCGCATCCTCGCCATCGCCGCCCTGGCGTGCGTATTTGCCGCCAGCCTCGCCTTCCAGCCCGCGCTGGCCAGGCGAAGCGCCCCGACCGCTACGCAGGCGCCGTTCAGTTGCACCGTGATGGTCGACGCCGCCAGTGGCGAACAATTGGCCCGAGAAGGCCATTGCGACGAACGCGTCACGCCCGCTTCAACCTTTAATATCCCGGTCGCCCTGATGGGTTTCGACAGCGGCATCCTGAAAGACGCACGCGCCCCAGTGCTGCCGTTCAAGACCGGCTACCCCAGCTACAATGCCTCCTGGCGTGCCGATACCGATCCGAGCAGCTGGCTGCAAAACTCGGTGCTGTGGTACGCCCAGCAAGTAACGACCGGCCTGGGCGCCGCGCGCTTCCACGAGTATGTGCAGCGTTTCGACTACGGCAACCGGGACGTGGGCGGCGATCCCGGCAAGGACAACGGCACCACGCAATCCTGGGTCGGCTCCAGCCTGCGCATTTCACCGCTGGAGCAAGTGAGCTTCCTGCGCAAAGTGGCCAATCGCGACCTGCCGCTGTCGGCGCACGCTTATGACATGACTACCCGCATCATGCCGAAGCGAACACTGGCGAACGGCTGGGAAGTGGTTGGCAAGACCGGTACTGCGCCGGGGCTGGGTCGCGACGGCAACGATGACGCCACGCGCCAGTACGGCTGGTACGTCGGGTGGGCGAAAAAGGGCCAGCGCACGGTGGTGTTCGCGCGCTTGGTGCTGGATGCAAAACAGGAATCGGCCATGGGCGGCGCGCGCGCCCGCGAGGCCATGCTGCGCCAGCTGACGGCGCGGCTGGACGTGCTCTAGCAGCAATTCTTGCCCCAGGCTAGACCGTGCGCCGGCCTTCGTTGGGATAGATCGACACCAGGTAGTAGCCGGTGCCGGCCGCCGCCGTCTGATGCACCAGCCACGCCATCGACGCCAGCACGAGGATCTTCTTCATCGATTAGTCCGTGCTGGTAGAAGGTGTTGCTCGAGCGCGCGCACTGCCTGCGGCAGGCGTTGTTCCAGGCTGCCGGTGACGAGCGTGTAGGCGATCGAGCGGCGTTCGAGCTTGTCGATGACCGCCTCGTGCACCGACTGGCGCACCGCCGCCGATTCGCGCTGCAGGCCGTCCGGCACCCACGGGCCGTCCGGCGCGGTGACCAGCGTGACGGCGTAGTTGTGCAGGCGGTCCAGCGCGCACAGCAGCGGATCGACCCGGCCCCAATAGACGCCGCTGTAGATGGCCGTCATGAATGGGGTGGTATCGCAAAACAGCCAGCCGTCGGCCAGCGCCGCCGCCGCGTGCTCGCGCTCCATCTGCACCTGGGCGATGCGGAACTGGTCGCTTTCGTACGGCACCCGGGCATGCTTCTCGACGAACTCGCGCAGGTATTCGGGCACCCACACGGTGCGGTAGTGGACAGCCAGCGCCGCCGCCAGCGTCGACTTGCCGGACGACTCGGCGCCGAGGATGGCGACGCGGCGCACCGCCATCACGGCCGGCTCTCGTCGGCGGCGCGGCTCCACGCACGCAGGCCGGCGACGGCCATCAGCACGAACAGGCCATACAGCACCGCGGTCAGCATCAGGCCCTTGGACGCGTACAGGCCGACATACAGGATGTCGACGATGATCCAGGTGTGCCAGTTCTCGACCTTCTTGCGCGACAGGAGCACCTGGCCGACCAGGCTGCCGGCAGTCAGGAAGCCGTCGATGTAGGGCACGTCGCTGTTGGTCCAGGTCTTGAGGAACACGGCGAGCAGCGCGAAGCCGGCCAGCCAGCCGGCCGCCGCGGCGATCCAGCCGGCGCGCGCCAACCGCGTCACGCGCAGCGGCTCGTGTTTCAGGCCGCCGCGCAGCCAGCTGTGCCAGCCCCACACCGACACCACGATGAACACGACCTGCAGGCCGGCGTCGCCATACAGGCGAGCGTCGAAAAACACCACGCCATAGGTGGCCGACGAAGCGATCGCGAACAGCCAGGCCCAGTGATTGCGGCGGATATTGAGCAGTACCGTCATCACCGCCAGCACGAAGGAGATCAGTTCAAGGGGTGTGGTGGCAAGGCCGAACAGGGTAAGCGAATCGTTCATCAGGGAGCGGTAAGGGTCAATCGGGGTTGCAGGCCGGCACGGGCGGCGAAGCGCACCAGCAGGTCGAGGCTGAACTGGGACGTCTTGCCATGCTTGATTTCCGAAACGCGCGCCTGGGTGGTGCCAAGCAAGTCGGCCGCGGTGGTCTGCGTCAGGCCGGATCGCCGCAGCCACGTTTCCAGCGCGGCCGTGATGGCGGCGCGGATGTCGGCTTCTTCGGCGGCAGGCAGGTTGTGGTGGTTCATGGCAACAGCAGTATGCTGCATGCAAGATGCATATGCAATATTTTGAATAAAGATCTTCAGCAGACACAACCGCAGGGGTCTTACCCGGTTTTGCCCTTAGGGTCAGACCCCGGAGTTGCTGGCGCCGGTGACTCCGGGGTCTGACCCTGACAGAAGAAACGGGTCAGACCCCTGCGGACCAGTCCCCTGCGGGCAAAAAAAAGCCGCGGCAGCACCAGGCTGTCGCGGCTTGTTCGGTTCAAGCGCCGATTATTTCTTCGGGTACTTGATCGTCATTTCCTTGAGCAGGTTGTCGGCGTGATCGATTTCCTTCATCACCCACAGCATGTAGCGGATGTCGACGTGGATGGCGCGGGTGATGGCGCGGTCGAAGTACCAGTCCTTGGTGATCGACTCGTACGTCGAATCGAAATTCAGGCCAACCAGTTCGCCGCGCTTGTTCATCACGGCCGAACCGGAATTGCCGCCGGTGGTGTCGGCGCTCGACAGGAAGTTGACCGGCACCGTGTTCAGCACCGGATCCTTGAAGGCGCCGAAACGCTTGGCCTTGACCGCGTCGATCACTTCTTTCGGCACGATGAACGGATCGACGCCGGTGTGCTTCTCGACGACGCCGTCGACGGTCGAAAACGGACCCTTGACCAGGCCGTCGCGCGGCGAGTAAGGCGACACCGTGCCGTACGTCACGCGCAACGTCGAGTTTGCATCCGGATAGACCGGCTTGCCCTGGCTCTTCTTCCAGGCGATGACGGCCGACATGTACTGAGGAATCACTTTCTCGAGGTTGCCGTTGATTTCCTTGCGGCGGTTTTCCAGCGAGCTCGACACCTCGTACAGCCTGACGGCGAGCTTGATGAAGGCGTCGTCGGACTTGCGGAATGCGTCGGCATCCTTGCCGATCCAGGCCAGGCGCTTGGCGGTGTCGGCAAGTTCGGTCGACTTGTACAGCGCCGCAACGTCGCGCGGCGCCGGCAGCAGCGCGTCGAGCGACTGCGGACGGGTGCGCGCGGCCAGCTTGCTGTAGCGCTGCAGGGCGGCGCTGTAACGTGCTTCGTCGACAACTGGCACCAGCGACTGCTCGAGGCGCGTCAGGCGTGCCTTGATGAACGACAGGTCGCGTTCCTGGTAGCCGGCGTCGCGCTTCGGGTCCGGCTTCTGGCGCTCGAGGGCGAGGCGGTACAGCGTGCGCGCGCTGCCGAGCAGGTCGCTGTGGGTGCCGACCGACCATGCGTACTCTTCTTCCGACAGCGCGATGTCGGCGGCGATCAGCGCGTCGAGGTCGGCCATCAGCGCCTTCGGCGCGTTGCCCTGGTTCTGCTTGAACCAGGCGCGGAACTCGGCGTCCTGCACGTCCTTGAGGGCGGCGATGTCCTTGCGGGCAAAGCCGTCCATCAAACCCTGGGTCTTTTTCATGACGTTGTTGATGCCCTTAACCACGTTGGCATAGCGCACATCGTACGTCGGGTTGCCCATCGTGGCGGCGGCGATCACGGCCAGGTCCGCTTGCATGCCGGCCACGCGCACCGGGAAATCGGCGTCGCGCGCGAAGCGGATTTCCGACGGCATCTTGTAGCGGCTAGTGCGGCCCGGATAGCCGGCCAGCAAAATCGGGTCGCCGTTCTTGAGCCCTTCGGCCGACACCACCAGGAAATCCTTCGACTTGTACGGCACGTTGTCCGGCGACGGCTCGGCCGGGCGGCCATCCTTGCCGACGTAGGCGCGCAGGAACGCGAAGTCGCCCGTCTGGCGCGGCCACTCGTAGTTGTCGACGTCGCCGCCGAAGTTGCCGATCTTTTCCGACGGCGCGTACACCAGGCGCACGTCGCGGATCATCAACTGGCGGATGCGGTAGTACTCGAGGCCGCGGTGAAACGCCGGCACCGAGCAGCGGTAGCCCTTGCCGGTCTCGCATTCGGCGATCAGCGCCTTGATGCGGCCCTGCACTTCTTCATAGCGCTCGCGGCCCGACATGGTCGGCGCCAGGCCCTTGAGCACGCGGTCGGTGACGTTCTCGACCTTTTCGGTAACGTACACCAGCATGCTCGGGCCGCCCGGCAGTTCGCCGGCGCGGTCCTTGGCGAGGAAGCCGTTCTGCAGGTAATTGCGCTCCGGGGTCGAATTGCGCTGGATCGCCGCGTGGCCGCAGTGGTGATTGGTGACGATCAGGCCGTCGCCCGAGACGAACGAGGCCGAGCAACCGCCGGTCGACACGATCGCGCTCATCGGATGCTTCGACAGGTCGGTCAACTTCTCGAGCGGGATGGTGATGCCGATGCGCTTGAGCTCAGCTTTGAGTTGCGGCAGCTGGTGCGGCTGCCACTGGCCTTCGTCGGCGCTGGCGGAGGCAAACACTCCCATCAAGGCGACGGGCAAGACGAGTAATTTGAACAAGATGGGATCCCCAGATTGATAATAAAAGCAAGCGGGGAGTATATCGCTGATGGATACGGCTGGAAATGCTTTTTTCGGCACGTATTTACGTCCCGGTACCGCGGCCGCCCGGCCACGGGCGCAGGTGCCGCAGCCGGCGCAGCACCGTGTAGGCGCCCGGATACTCCGAGCGCAGCAGGATGGCCGCCCTGCCCGCCAGCGTGCGCTGTTCGCTGTGGTGCAAAATTTCCATGCCGCCCATCATGACGCTGGCGCCGGCGTCGGCGTGGCGGTCGTCGACCTGCGAGCGGCTGGTGTAGTAGCCGGTAAACGAGCGGTGCGAACACTGCGGCGCGGTGGCCGGCAGGCTGCCGTGGATGGTCATCGAGTTCCACAGCAACAAGTCGCCCTGGCCCATCGCCGGCGCCACCAGCGGCAGCGGCCCGCGCGCGGCGAAGTCGGCCACCGCCGCCTGGCAGCGCGCGCTGCGCGGATCAAGCGGAATTTCGCCCGGCACCTGCTGCAGGTGACTGCCGGGCAGCACGAAAAAGCGGCCGGCGCCGGGATCGATGTCTTCGGCGGCGATCCAGGCGCCGATCATCGCCGCGCCGCTGGGGTTGTCGCCGGGCTTGCCGCCGGCCTTGTCGCGGTGCGCGCAGCTTGGCTCGTGACCGTCGAAGTACATCGAGCGCACCAGGCGCACCGGTTCGCCGAATAACGTTTCCAGCGCGCGCCGCACCACCTTGTCGGTCAGCAGCGCCATGCCGGCGCCCTTGAACTGCGGATAGCGCCGGCTGGAAATGTCGGGCAGGTTCATGATCGGGTAATGCATGTGGCCGGCGCCGGTGTAGACGTGCGGCTCGTAGCGCGGCGCGGTGGCGCGCTGGAACAAGGCCCGCGTGTCGAGGTGGACTTCTTTCAGGAAGCCGTCGACGGCCTCGGTGCACAGAGCCGGCGGCAACGCGTGACGGACGACAACGTAGCCTTCGCGCTGGAAATACTCGCGGAACGCGGCCGCGTCGGTCAGCGCGGGGAAGGCGTCGGAGGCTTCGGATGGCTCGGTGGTCATGGTGGCCTGCGGCGCGCTTTTTCGGAGTTGATCAATTCTAGGGGCGCGCGCCTGCGCCCTGCTGAGGTCTGTCAAGCGCACTGGCGGCGCGCGGCAGAACCATTTGTGTTTTCTACTGTCGAGTGCCCGGAAACGGACAGTGGTGGCCGGGGGCGGGCAACGTTTGGCGGGCGCCAACCCAACCGGGGTCAGACCCTTGAGAAGCAAAATCGGGTCTGACCCTGTGCAGACGCCGGCTGGCACGGTGTTTGCTGTAGAGCACACAACTCATCACTTTAATTGCCACCAAATGGATCAACCTGTCAGCCAGCAAGCCATCGACCGGCGCCGCCGCCTCAAGCTGGCCGCCGCCGTCGCCCTGCTGGCAACGCTGTGCGCCACCGCCTGGGCCATCAACCGCGCCGTGCGGCCGGCTATCGGCGCGGCCGACATCCACGTCGCCGAAGTGCGCCGCGGCGCCATCGCCAATACCATCAACGCGTCCGGCGTCGTCATCCCGGTACACGAGGAACTCGTCTCAAGTGCGTTCCAGACCCACGTCGCCAAGGTGCACGCCAAGCTTGGCCAGCAGGTCAAGGCCGGCGAATTGCTGCTGCAGCTCGACGACAAGACCATCGTGCTGGCGCTCGACGCCGTCAAGGAACAGCTGGCGCAGCAGGACAACCGCATCCTCGGCCTGACCCTGGAGATGGAGCAGAAGCGCAAGCAGCTCGTCAGCAGCATCGAGCTGCTCGAGATCGACCTGCAAAGCACCCAGGCCAAGTGGCAGCGCTTCCAGAGGCTGCGAAAAAGCGGTGCGGTATCGGGCGAGGACATGCTGACGGCCGAACTGAACGTCAAGCGCACCGAGATCCAGCTGCGCCAGCAGCGCGAGCTGATCGAAGACGTCAAGCGCGCCACCGGCAGCAGCATCGACGGCGCCCGCCTGCAGCAGGCGATCCTGCGCAAGCAGCTGCAGCAGCAGCAGCAATTGCTCGACCAGGCCAGCGTGCGCGCGCCGTTCGCCGGCATGCTGACAGCGATCCTGGCCGATGAAGGCGCCAGCGTCGCCACCGGCCAGCTGGTGGCGAAGGTGTCGGAACTGAATAACTACCGGGTCGAAGCGACGCTGTCGGACTTTCATGCGCGCGCGCTGGAAACCGGCCAGGCGGTGCGCGTGGAGCAGAACGGCAAACAGCTCGCCGGCAAGGTGCAGACGATCCTGCCGGAGATCCAGAACGGCGCCATCAAGCTGCTCGTCGCGCTCGACCAGCCGCACGATCCGCAGCTGCGCAACAAGATGCGGGTCGACGTCAACATCGTCACCGAACAGAGAGCCGGCGCGCTGATCGTCGACAGCGGCGCCGCGTTCAACGGCCGCGGCCCGCAGCCGGCGTTCGTCGTCACCGACGGCGTCGCCCGCAAGCGCATCGTCAACTTCGGCGCCGGCGACGGCCGCGCCGTCGAAATCGTCGCCGGCGCCACCGCCGGCGAACGCATCATCGTTTCCGACATCAGCCGCTTCAAGGATGCCGACAGCATCCGCATTGCCAACTAACTTTGAAAGCCACCATGATCCGCTTAGAGAACGTCAGCAAGACCTACCAGACCGACAAGGTCGAAACGCTGGCGCTGAACGCCATCGATCTGCACGTCAAGAAGGGCGAATTCGTCGCCATGATGGGCCCATCGGGCTGCGGCAAGAGCACGCTGCTCAACCTCATCGGCCTGCTCGACCGGCCCGGCGCCGGCACCGTCAGCATCGACGGCATCCCGCTCAAGTCCTACCGCGACAAGTATGTCGCGCAGCTGCGCAACAGCACCTTCGGCTTCATCTTCCAGAGCTTTCACCTGATCCCGGACTTGCGCGTGATCGACAACGTCGAACTGCCGCTGCTATACCGCAGCATGGGCGCGGCCGAGCGGCGCCAGGCGGCGCGCGCGATGCTGGAAAAAGTCGGCCTGGGCGCGCGCATGGACCACTATCCGAACCAGCTCTCCGGCGGCCAGCAGCAGCGCGTAGCGATCGCCCGCGCGATGGTCGGCAAGCCGCAGGTGCTGCTGGCGGACGAACCGACCGGTAACCTCGACAGCAAGATGGGCGCCGAGGTGATGGACATCCTGCTGCAGCTAAACCGCGAAGGCACCACCGTGGTGATGGTCACCCACGACGAGCGCGAAGCCAAAGCGGCCGGGCGCATCGTGCGCGTGTTCGACGGCCAGCTGGTCGCCTAGGAGAAAACGCATGCTCAGAAATTACCTGATGACCGCCTGGAACGTCTTTATGCGCCGCAAGCTTTTCACCGCCATTAATCTGTTGTGCATCGTGCTCACGCTGGTGGTGCTGATGGTGGTCACCGCGCTGCTCGAGACGATGTTCTTCCCGCGCGGCGTGGAAGGCAAGAGCGACCGCTTCCTGCAGGTGATGATGGTCGAGGCCAGCGGGCCGCACACCCGCATCAACAGCCAGCCCGGCTACAAGCTGATCGACAAATACCTCAAGCCGATGAAGTCGGCCGAACTGGTCTCGGCGGTGAGCATGCCGCGCAGCGTGTCGGCGTACAAGGACGGCCAGGTGCACGCGCTGCAGATGCGCCACACCGACGCCGAGTACTGGAAGATCCTCGACTTTCGCGTGCTGGCCGGGCGCGTGATCGGCGCCGAGGATGTCGCCAACGGCCGCGCGGTGGCGGTGATCAACGCGTCGTCGGCGCGCCAGCTGTTCCAGGACAAGCCAGCGCTGGGCCAGCAAATTAGCGTCGGCGGCCAGTCGTTCGAGATCGTCGGCGTCGTCGAGGATGCGATGCACGTCAACGCCTTTGCCGACATCTGGGCGCCGCTGACGGCGTCGCCATCGTCGGACTACAAGACGCAGTACACCGGCAATTTCTCCGCCCTGCTGCTGGCGCCGAAGGCTTCCGATCTGCCGCAGCTGCGCCACGAGGTCGAGCAGATCGCTCGCACGGTGCAGTTCGACGACCCGAAGAAAATCACCCGCGTGCAGCTGTGGGCCGACTCCAAGCTCGACCTGTTCGCCCGCGCCGCGACCAACGCGCGCGGCGCCGATTCGGGCGCCGGCAAGGTAATGGCGATCGTCGCCGCGGCAATGCTGCTGTTTATGCTGCTGCCGGCGCTGAACCTGGTCAACCTGAACACCGGCCGCATCATGGAACGGCGCTCCGAGATCGGCGTGCGCAAGGCCTTCGGCGCCACCAGCGCCCAGCTGGTATGCCAGCTCATCGTCGAGAACATGCTGCTGTGCGTGGCCGGCGGCGCCATCGGCCTGTTCGCCGCCCGCGTGGTGCTGTGGTGGCTGGAAGGATCCGGCCTGGTGCCGTACCTGAAAGTGGACATGAATTTGGCGATCTTCGGCTACGGGTTGCTGCTGTCGCTGCTGTTTGGGCTGATCTCCGGCGTGATCCCCGCCTGGAAGATGTCGCGCCTCGATCCTGCCCACGCCCTGAAGGGAAATGCCTGATGTTCCGCCACATGATGAAACTGATCTGGAAACGCAAATCCAGGAACCTGATGCTGAGCCTTGAAATCCTGCTCGCGTTCCTGATCGTGTTCGCCATCGCCGCCGCGTGCGCGCGCTACAACCAGTTGTACCGGCTGCCGCTCGGCTTCGCCTACCAGGACGTCTGGTCGGTGAACCTGACCGGCGGCGCCGGGCGCGAAGTCAAGCTCGATGGCGCCGTCTTCGACCGCTTCAAGCGCAGCCTGGCCGCCATGCCGCAGATCGAGAACGTGGCGTATTCCACCTTCTCGCCGTACCAGCGCCAGACCATGCGTACCGACTTCGTCCCGCCCGGCGGCGGCGCGCGCATCGAGGCCGACATGCTCGACGCCAGCGACGACTATTTTCAAGTAACTGGCATGCGCCTGCTCGAGGGCCGCTGGTATTCGGCCGTCGACGACGGCGCCGCGACGGTGCCGGTGGTGATCACCCGCAGCCTGGCCGAGAAGCTCTATCCGGGCCAGTCGGCCGTCGGCAGAGAGTTTTCCGACAGCGAGCCTGATGCCAAGAAGCCGCGCATGCTGAAGGTCACTGGCGTGATCGAGGCGTTCCGCAGCCACGGCGAGCTGATGACGCCGGTGCACTTCATCTTCCTGCGCTTCGCCCCGCCGGCCAGCGACGCCGACGTCAACACGATCATGCTGAAGGTACGCCCCGGCACCGAGCGCGCATTCGAGGAAGCGCTGGTGCGCCAGCTCAAGCTGGTGCGCAATGACCTCAGTTACGCCGTCGCGCCGCTTCCGGAGCTGCGCGCCAGCCGATTACGCGAAGACCTCACGCCGCTCGTCATCATGGCGGTGATCGCCGCCTTCATGCTGGCGATGGTCGGCTTTGGCCTGTTCGGCGTACTGTGGCAAAACACCACCCAGCGCATCCCCGAAATCGGCTTGCGCCGCGCGATTGGCGCCAGCCGCGCGCAGATCTACGGCCAGATCATCGGCGAGCAGCTGCTACTAAGTTCAGCGGCGATGGCCGTCGCGCTGATGCTGCTGGTGCAGCTGCCGATCACCGGCGCGCTTGGCGCAAGCCTGAACTGGCAGGTCTTCCTGACCGCGGCGGCACTATCGATGGCGGTGATCTATCTGATATCCTTGCTATGCTCGCTGTACCCGGGTTGGCGCGCGAGCCGTCTGAGCCCGACCGAAGCGCTGCATTACGAATAGCCTGGAACCTACGCCACAACGATGATCGACATTCCCCGTACTTTGCGCATTCTGGTGGTCGACGACGACCACGCCGTCCAGGTGTCGCTGGCCCTGCTGCTCAAGCAATCGGGCTACGCCGCGCGCTGCTGCGACGGCGCCGCCCAGGCGCTGGCGCTGCTCGCTGCCGAACCGTTCGACCTGGTCCTGCAGGACATGAATTTTTCGCTGCAGACCAGCGGCGAAGAAGGCCTGGCGCTGCTGGCCGCCATCAAGGAGCGCCATCCCGGCGTGCCGGTGCTGTTGATGACGGCGTGGGGCTCGATCGCGCTGGCGGTGCGCGGCGTGCAGGCCGGCGCCGCCAATTTTTTCACCAAGCCGTGGGACAACCTGCAGCTGGCGCATCTGGTCGGCGCCACCTTGCAGCTCGAAGCGCCCTCGCCGACCCGCGTCACGCGCGCCTCGCTCGACGCCCAGTACGATTTCTCGAATATCATCGGCGAGCACCCCAAGCTGCTGCGCGTGCTCGCCACCATCGGCCAGGTCGCCGCCACCCGCGCACCGGTGCTGATCCTCGGCGAAAGCGGCACCGGCAAGGAGCTCGTCGCCGACGCCATCCACCGCAACAGCCCACGCGCAGCGCGCGCCGCCGTCAAGATCAACATGGGCGCGATCACGCCGTCGCTGTTCGAGTCCGAGATGTTCGGCCACGTGCGCGGCGCCTTCACCGACGCCAAGCTCGATCGCCGCGGCCACATCGCCTGCGCCCACGACAGCACGCTGTTCATGGACGAAATCGGAGAACTGAATCGCGCCGACCAGGTCAAGCTGCTGCGCGTGCTGCAGGACCAGCGCTATCAGCCGGTGGGGGCCAGCCGCAGCGAGCAGGCCGACGTGCGCATTGTCTCGGCCACCAACCAGGAGCTGGCCGAACTGGTGGCCGCGGGCGACTTTCGCGAAGACCTGTTCTACCGCCTGAACCTGATCACGATCCGGCTGCCGCCGCTGCGCGAGCGCCGCAGCGACATTGCGCTGCTGGCATCGCACATCGTCAGTGCGGTGGCCGACGGCTACGGCCTGGGCGCGGCGTCAATCACGCCGCAGGCGATGGAGTGGCTCAGCGCGCAGCCGTGGCCGGGCAATATCCGCCAGCTGCGCCAGACGCTCGAGCGCACCTTGCTCCTGGGCGGCAAGAGCCAGCTGACCCAGGCCGACTTTATCGGTGCCGACCAGCGTGACCAGGCCGGCGCCGGCAACCGCCTCGGTGTCGACGGCATGACGCTCGAACAGGTCGAGCGCCACATGATCGAAGCGGCGATGACACAGCACCAGGGGAACATCTCGCGGGTGGCCAAGGCGCTGGGCCTGTCGCGCACCGCGCTGTACCGCCGGCTCGGGCGGCATGGCCTCGGCAGCGCCGAGCAGGAGGCCGGCGCATGACCTTGCGCCTGCGGCTGCACGCCTACCTGGTCGCCATGCACCTGCTGTTCTTCGCCATTGCGGCGCTGCTGTTCCTGCAGCGCCCCCTGCTGTTCGTCGCCGCCGAACTGCTGCTGCTGGCCAGCCTGGCCGTTGGTTTTTATCTGGTACGGCGCGCGCTCGAGCCGCTCGGTTACACCCAGCGCTTCCACGACCTGCTGCAGGACCAGAACTACGCCGGCCGGCTGACGCGCACGGCGGTGCCCGAGCTCGACGAACTGGTCAAGGTCTTCAACACCATGCTCGGCATGCTGTACCGCGAGCGGCTCGAGATCGGCGAGCAGCAAGGCTTCCTCGACCGCCTGCTCGAAGCGACGCCGGGCGCGGTGCTGGTGTTCGACTTCGACGGCGCCATCAGCCTGGTCAACGCCAGTGCGATGGCGCTGCTGGAACTGGAACGCCCGCATGGCAAGCTGCTGGCCGACGCCGGCGGCGGCGAGCGCGCGCGCGATCTGCTGGCGCAGCTGGGCGCGCTGCCGCTTGGCGACAGCCGGCTGCTGACCGACCTCGATGGGCGCCGCTACCGCGGCCAGCGCGGCCAGTTCTTCGACCGTGGCTTCGCGCGCCACTTCCTGATGGTCGAGGAACTGACGGCCGAACTGGAAAGCTCGGAGCGCGCCACCTACGAAAAGCTGGTGCGCGTGCTGGCGCATGAAGTAAACAACACGGTGGCGGCCACCGGCTCGGTACTCGACTCGCTGCTGTACTACCGCGACCAGCTGGCCGAACGCGACGGCGTCGATTTCGCCACCGCGATCGAGGCGGTCAAGCGGCGCAACGCCAGCCTCGGCGAATTCATCGAGCGCTTCACGCGCGTGGTCAAGATGCCGGAGCCGGAGCTGCGCCCGGCCAGCATCAAGGCGATGATGGACGATATCATCTGGCTCAACCGCGAGCAGTGCAAGCGGCGCGGCATCGAGATCGGCTGGAGCCGCTGCGACGAGGTGGCGCCGCAGCGCATCGACAGCCAGCTGATGGAGCAGGCCTTGATCAACATCGTCAAGAACGCGCTGGAGGCGGTCGAAGCGAGCGGCCAGCAAGGCGGCTACATCCGCCTCGGCCTGGTCGACGGCGCCGGCGGGCCGACGCTGTCGGTGGTCGATTCGGGCAACCAGCTCGGCAAAGTGCCGGCGCGCCAGCTGTTCACGCCCTTTTTCAGCACCAAGAAAGGCGGCCAGGGAATCGGCCTGGTGTTCGTGCGCGAAGTGCTGAACCGGCATGGCTTTCCGTATACGCTGGCCGCCACCGGCGACGGCGCCACGCGCTTTGCGATCAGGTTTGCATCGCACGGTGAGCATCGGCCGCGTGATAGGGTCTGACCCCGGCGGGTCGCACCCCGGCGCCGTTAGCGGTACAGCGTGCGCAGCAGCGCTTCGCCGGCGCGCGCCTGGTCCGATTGCTGCATGTCGGTGTTATTCAAAATGATCACCGTCTTGTCTTCGCCAGGCACGTGCAGCAGCAGCGACTTGAAGCCGCCGGTCACGCCCGCCTGCGATGCTACCTGCACGCTTCGACCAGCGAACTCCATCGTGCGCACCCGCCCGCCAAGGGCGTAGTTCTCGTCCGTCAGAATGCCCGACAGCTGCAGTCGCGATTGCGGCGACAGCAGCGCCGTCTCGTACACTGCGTGGGCCAGCGCGGCCAGGTCTTCCGCGGTGCTGAACACGGTGCCGCTGGCGGCGACGAAATCGACCGTTGGCGACATCTTCGGCTTGTGATCGGCGCCGCTGGCGTAAGCGAGCGCGCCGCCGGGCAAGGTCTCGAACGGCCGATCCGGCACGCCGGTCGCCTTGACCCCGGCCGGGCGCAGCACCTGTTCGTCGAGCACCAGGGCGAACGGTTTGCCGGTGACGCTTTCCAGCACCGCGGCGACAACCACCCAGTTGGTGGGCGAATAATCGAACCGGCTGCCTGGCGCGAACGCAGGCGCACCGCTGGCAAAGCGCAGCGTCGCCTCCAGTTTCGTCAGCTTCAAGACGGCGATCGAGGGATCCTTGCGAAATTCCTGCACAACGCCGTTGGGAATGCCGCTGGTGTTCGACAACAGGTGGCGCAAGGTAACGGTGCCGGCGGCCGGCGCCGGCATCTGCGGCAGGTAGGCGCCGACCGGCGTATCGATGGACAGCTTGGCCTGGTCGACCAGCCGCAGTACTGCCACCGAAGTGAGCCACTTGGTGATCGAACCGATCTGGAAACGGGTGGCGGCGAGGTTGGGTGTGGCTTTGTCGAAATCGGCAAACCCGTAGGCGCGCATTTGCGGCGCCGCGCCGGGGGCGCGCACCAGCACCACGCCGTTAAAGTCGGCGCCAAGGGCGTCCTTGACGGCGTTGTCCAACGTGGCGGCCGATTGGGCGAAAACGAAGGGCGCCGACAGCGCAAGCAGTGGCAGCGACAGCGAAAAACGGAGGACGAGGCGGCGCATGGAAGACCTGTTCGGTTTTGGCGATGCCAGATCATAGCCGGAGTTCTAAGGCGCGCCAACCATATTTGCGCGAACGGGAATCACCGCCGGCATCGAGGGCTCCCACCAACAAGCACGGCTAGGCTTCGGCCGAGCGATCGCGGATCTCGAGTACGGCCGGCAGCTGCTCGAGGAACAGGTCGACCAGCCGGCCTTCGAAGTGTGCAGCACGTGGATACTTGGCACCCCGCCGAACCCGGTGGTCGCCTATTTGCGCTGCACCAGCGCCGCGCCGGTGTACTTCATCAGCAGCCCCTTGGGGCCGACCGCCCAGCCGGCGCTGGCCGACGCGAAGCCGACCGTGTTGATCGGGATGCGGTCAAGTACCGTCCAGGTCCGGCCGCCATCGAGCGAGTAGCCCGAGCCGGCCAGGCCGGCGGCGACGAAACTGGCCGGCGCGCCCGGCACCGGCATCACCACCGACATGTAGCCGGCCGGCAGGATCGTCGCCGCGGCCCAGCTGGCGCCGCCGTCGTCGGTGCGCGCGCCATTGACGGCGGCCAGCGCAGGCTCCTTGTAGTCGCCGCCGGCGGCCATGCCGACCCGCGGGTTGGCAAAGCCGACCGAAAAGGCGCCGCGCGCGGCGGCGCCGGCCGGAATCGGCAAGGTACTTGCCCGCCAGCTGGCGCCGCGGTCGGCCGAGTGAAACACGCGCGAGGACTGCGCCCCGCCGGTGACGATCCAGGCGTCGCGCGATCCGGCCACCGACAGGCACGTGCCGCTGGCGGCAAACGCGCCCTCCTTGTCGAGCGCCTCGAGTCCCTTGCCATCGCCCAGGCGGCAGCTGGCGCCGCCGTCGGCGGTGACGTACACCTGGAATTTGCCGTTGACCGGGTCGCCGAACACGATGCCGTTGTCGGCATCCCAGAAGGCCATCGCATCCCAGAAGCCTTCGGCGAACTGGTTGGTCGCCAGCAGTCGCCACGACGCGCCGCCGTCATCGGTGCGGTAAATGCGCGACAGCGCGCCCGGGCCCGCGCTCATCACCAGCGCCGACCTGGCGTCGATGGCGTGGATATCGCGAAAGTCGAGCTGCTCGGCGCCCGCCACTTGCAGCACCTGCCAACGCGCGCCGTCGATGGTTCGCAATACGGTGCCCTTGGCGCCGCTGGCCCACACAACGGTGTCGCTCACAACGGACAGGCCACGCAGTTCGGCGGTGGCGCCGCTCGCTTCGGCGCGCCAGGCAGTCGACGCTTGCGCTTCGGCGGCGGCGGCAAAACCGTATGGGGAGAGCATGACGGCGAGGACGACGGAAACGCGGGCAAGCGAGGTGCGCATGGCAGACTTTTCGACAGGTTCAGGATTGTCAGATGATACACGGCGCGGCCGGCGCGGCGCTACCGGATAGCGTGGGATATTCTGGGGCGCGAGACCAGCCAATTTAGTCGAACTTGATGTGATTGACAAGCACGTCGGTGGTGCGACGATGCGGGTCGACGCGCCGCTCGTATTTCGGTATCGACTGCGAGTTGCTGTGCTCGACCAGTGCGAGCGCCGTGCGCAGTGCCTCGGCCATCGCGTCCGCCGCGGCAGCGATAGTTTCCGCAGGCGAGCCGCGGCGGCTTGCCTCTGCGCCGCGCATTCCCCCTTCCGCAAGCTGCGCTTCGACGCGCACTCTGATGTCGGCTTGTGCCCTGCGCCGCAATAAGCCGGCCGGCAGGAACTGCTTCTCACCAGGCAGCCGCAGCGACAGGTCGCGCCACGCGTTGCGGCCCTCACCCGCGACGGCCAACGTGAACTGGCGCGGCGATACCTGCCGCCCCTGGTAGAAAATCGCAGCACCGGTCACACGGGCGCGATGCACCGCATCATGCGAGTACATGCGAAGTTCGGTACCGTCAGGCAGAAACAACTCCTTCCATTGATACCCGTCCGGAGCGCAGTTCGCGTCGGCGCGTACTCTCGTTCTTGCTTTGGTTCTTGCTTTGGTTTTTGCGTTGGCGTTGGCGTTGGCGTCGGCGTCGGCGTTAGCGACGGTCCTGGTAGTTACTTCGTCTACCGCGCGTACATCGGCCGCAACCGATTGGGCATCCCCGTTGACCGCTTCTCGGTACGTAGCCCTCGTCCGCGCTGTCGACTGGGATTGGGACTGGGACTGAAGCAACGCGCCCGCAGCCATCATGTCACGGACATTCTCAGCTTGCAGCCAGGCCCCGATAGCCACTGTCGCTGCGTCGGAGACTGAAAGCGCGCTGCCGCTGTCTCGCAAATAGTCTTGCAGGGCGGTGAGGGTGTCCGGGGTCACCGAAAGAAGGCATACGGCATCCATACTCTTTTCCTCTGCGCGTTTTGTCTAATTCTGTCGAATCCTAAAATTAGACAGTGCATTTACGGCAGCGTTCAGAAACAGACAGAATTCGACAAAATTCGACAAGATGCGCACGTCGAATTCGACAGCTTGCCGTATGGGCTCTGTCGGGTAACCCTCCCTCGCCCATCCCGGCCTTTCTCGCGCGCAGCGGCCTGATGCGCATCATCGGCGGATCAGGGCGTCGTTTGCCAGCCGCCGCCGAGCGACTGGATCAGCGCTACCGCCGTTGCCTGGCGATCGGCCTGCACCTGCACCAGCGCCCGCCGTGCCGACAGCGCCGTCGCCTGTGCCTGGACGACTTCGGTGTAGCTCACCTGCCCGGCCTTGTAGCGGTTGAGGATCTGCTCTTCGACCTGGTTGGCCGCATCCGACGCCTGGCGCCGCAAGACGGTCTGCTGGGCCAGCACGCGGGTGGCGGCCAGCTGGTCTTCGACGTCGCCGAAGGCATCGAGCACGGTCTGGCGATAGCGCGCGGTCGCCAGCTGCTGGCCCGCTTCGGCACTTGCCACGCCGGCGCGGGTGGCGCCGGCGTTGAAGACGGTCTGGGCGGCCGACAAGCCGAACGACCAGACCAGGTTCGACACGCTGAACAAGTCGGCCACGCGGCTGCCGCCGGTGGCGCCGGAGCCGGTCAGGCCGATGTTCGGATAGTAGGCGGCGCGGGCGATGCCGATCTCCTCGTTGGCGGCGGCGACGCGGCGCTCGGCGGCGGCGATGTCGGGGCGGCGCTGCAGCAGTGCCGACGGCACGCCGGCCGGAATATCGGGCACGTTGACCTGCCATGGCGCGGCGGCGAGCGTGAAGTCGGCCGGCGCCTTGCCGAGCAAGATGGCGATGGCATGTTCGAGTTGCGCGCGCTGGCGCGCCAGCGACAGGTCGTCGCTCTGCGCGTTGGCAAGCTGGGTCTGCGCCTGCAGCACGTCCGACTTGGCGGCGATGCCGGCGTTGAAGCGGTTCTGCGTAATCTGCAGCACCCGCTTGTAGCCGTCGATGGTCTGCGCCAGCAGCTCGCGCTGGGCGTCGGTCTGGCGCAGCGCGAAGTAGTTGGCCGCCAGTTCGCCCTGCGCCGACAGGCGCGCCGCCGCCAGGTCCGCCGCGCTGGCCTGCGCGTTGGCGTTGGCGCCATTGACGCCGGCGCGCAGGCGGCCCCAGATGTCCGGCTCCCAGCTGCCACCGATGCCGAGCCGGTAATCCTGGCCGGACAAGGCGGCGCCGCGCCCGCCCGACTTGTCGCCGCTGACGTTGAGCGACACGGTGGGAAACAGCGAGGAGCGCTGCTGCTGCACCAGCGCGCGCGCCTGGGCGTACGAGGCGACTGCGGCGGCGACGTTCTGGTTCGATACTTCGACGCTGCTGGCCAATTCGCCCAGCAGCGGGTCGCCGAACAAGGTCCACCACGGGCCGCGCTCGAGCGTGTCGGCTGGTGTCGCCAGCATCCACGGGCCGGCTTCCTTGAACGCCACCGGCTGCGGCGTGTCCGGCACCCGGTAGGCCGGGCCGACCGCGCAGCCGCCCAACATGGCGATGGCGAGCAGGCAGGCGGCCGCGCCGGCGGTTCGGCGCGGCGACGGCAAGAGCGCATAAACGATAGGCATGGTCATATTGTTGTTCTCATCAAGTGGATGGCGCAACGGCGTCGCCCGGCAGGCGCCCGAGGGTGCGCTCCGCGGGGCTGCGCCGGCGCAGTTTGTCGAGCAGGATGTAGACCACCGGGGTGGTCAGCAAGGTCAGCAGCTGGCTGGCGATCAGGCCGCCTATGATGGCGATGCCGAGCGGGCGGCGCAGCTCGGAGCCTTCGCCAAAGCCGATCGCCAGCGGCAAGGCGCCGAGCGCGGCGGCCAGGGTCGTCATCAGGATCGGCCGGAAGCGCAGCAGGCACGCTTCGCGCACCGCCTCGAGCGGCGTCAAGCCGCGCGAGCGCTCCGCCTCGAGCGCGAAGTCGATGATCAGGATGGCATTCTTCTTGACGATGCCGATCAACAGGAACACACCGATCAGCGCGATGATCGAAAACTCCATCTTAAACAGCAGCAGCGCCAACACCGCGCCGACGCCGGCCGACGGCAAGGTCGACAGCACCGTGATCGGGTGCACCAGGCTCTCGTACAGGATGCCGAGCACGAGGTAGATGACGACGATGGCGGCGGCGATCAGCAAGGGCTGCTGCTGGCTCGACTCCTGCGCCGCGCGCGCCGCGCCCTGGAAGCTGCCGCGCACGTTGGTCGGCATGCCGATGTCCGCTTCTGCCTGGCGCAGCGCCGCCTGGCCGTCGGCCAGGTTGCTGCCTTCGGCCAGGTTGTACGACACGGTGGTGGCCAGTTCGCCGTCCTGGTGGTTGACGGAGGTAGGCGTCGAACTCTCGGCGAAGCTGGCGATCGCCGACAGCGGCACCATCGGCGTCGCCGCGCCAGACAGCGCCTGGCCGCTGGCCGGATCGCGCGCGGCGGTCAGATTGGCCGGCGGCGCCGGCGCCCCGGTCGATGCGGCAGTCGCCTTCGACGGCACGTACACGTCGCGCAGCGCTTCGGGCGTCTGCGCGTACTGCTTGCCAACGCCCATGATCACCTTGTACTGATTGAGCTCATCGTAGATGGTGGCCACCTGGCGCTGGCCGAAGCCGTTATACAGCGCGTTGTTGACGTCGCGCGTGCTGATGCCGAGCCGCGCGGCCGAATCCTTGTCGACATTGACGAACATCTCGACGCCGTTTTCGGCCTGGTCGGTGTCGACGTCGACCAGGGCCGGCTGGCGCTTCATGGCGTCGGCCAGCTTGCCGGCCCACAGCTTGAGGTCATCGCTGCTGTCGCTCTTGAGCGTGTACTGGTAGGTCGAGTTCGACGAGCGCCCGCCGATCCGCAAGTCCTGCACCGGGTTCAGAAACAGCGACACGCCGGTCACCCGCGCCAGCTGCGGGCGCAGGCGGGCGATGACGGCCTGGCCGCCGTCGCCTTCGGCCCGTTCCGACACCGGTTTCAGATTAATGAACATGAAGCCGCCGCCGGCGCGCCCGCCGCCGGTAAAGCCGACCACGGTGGCCACCGCCGGGTCGCGCCGGATGATGTTGACCAGCTGGCGCAGCTTGCCCTGCATCGCCTGGAACGAGATCGACTGGTCGGCGCGGATGCCGCCGTTGATCTGGCCAGTGTCCTGCCGCGGGAAGAAGCCCTTCGGCGCGGCCGAGAACAGGTAGACGTTCAGGCCCACCGTGAACAACAGAATCAGCATCACCAGCAGCTTGCTGCCGAGCGCCCAGTCGAGCGAGTGCTCGTACATCTTGTGCACCTTGTCGAAGCCTTTCTCGGCCCACTGCGCCAGCTTGCCAGGGCTGCGTTCGAGCCCGCCCGGCTTGAGCAGCCAGGCGCACATCATCGGCGTGGTGGTCAGCGAAATGACCAGCGAAATCATCACCGCCGCCGACAGCGTGACGGCAAACTCGCGAAACAGCCGACCGACCTGGCCGCCCATGAACAGCAGCGGGATGAACACCGCCACCAGTGACACGCTGATCGACAGCACGGTGAAGCCGACTTCGCGCGCGCCCAGCAGCGCCGCCTGCATGCGGTCCATGCCCTGCTCGATGTGGCGGCTGGTATTTTCCAGCACCACGATGGCGTCGTCGACGACGAAGCCGGCGGCCACCGTGAGCGCCATCAAGGACAGGTTGTTGAGTGAAAAGCCGAGCAGGTACATGACGCCGAAGGTGCCCAGCAGGGACACCACGGTGGCCACCGCCGGGATGATGGTGGCGCGCACGCTGCGCAAGAAGACGCTGACGACGAGCACCACCAGCACGATCGAAATGAGCAGCGTCACTTCGATCTCGTGCAGTGAGGCGCGGATCGAGTTGGTGCTATCGGAGGCGACTTCGAGTTTCACGTCCTGCGGCAGCTGCGCCTGCAAGGTCGGCAGCAGCGCGCGCACGCCGTCGACCGTCTCGATGACGTTGGCGCCCGGCTGGCGGGTGACCAGCACGACGACTGCCGGTTCGCCGTTGAACAGGCCCAGCGTGTTGACGTTCTCGACGCCGTCGCTCACTTCGGCGACGTCCTGCAAGCGGATGGCGGCGCCGTCGCGCCAGGCCACCACCAGGGTGCGGTAGTCGCCGGCGCTGCGACCGCCGGAGGCGGTGGCGGCCTGCGAATAGATCTGCAAGCGCATGCCGTTGCCTTCGATCGCCCCTTTCGGGCGGCTGGCGTTGGCCGCCTGAATGGCGGCGCGCACGTCCTCGGTCGAGACGCCGTATTTGTTCAGCGCGTACGGCAGCAGGTCGACCCGCACGGCCGGCAGCGAGCCGCCGCCGATCTCGACATCGCCGACGCCTTTTACTTGCGCCAGCTTTTGCTGCACCACGTTCGACACCGACTCGTAGACCTGGCCGGGCGAGCGCGTTTTCGACGTCAATGCCAGGATGATCACCGGTGCATCCGACGGGTTGGCCTTGCGGTAGGTCGGGTTGCTGCGCAAGGTCGACGGCAGGTCGGCGCGCGAGGCGTTGATAGCCGCCTGCACTTCGCGCGCGGCCGAATCGATCTTGCGGTTCAAATCGAACTGCAGGCTGACGCGGGTCGAGCCGTTGCCGCTGTTGGAGGTCATCTCGTTGACGCCGGCGATGACGCCGAGGCGCCGCTCGAGCGGGGTGGCGACGCTGCTGGCCATGGTGTCCGGACTGGCGCCGGGCAGCTGCGCCGACACCGAGATGGTCGGAAAATCGACCTGCGGCAGCGGCGACACCGGCAGCACGAAGAAGGCGCCGATGCCGGCCAGCGCGATGCCCAGGGTTAGCAGCACGGTGGCGATCGGGCGCCGGACGAAGGGCTCCGACAGGTTCATGCGCGCGCCTCTTCAGGGGCCGGCGCCGGCGCCCTGGCCTCTTTCGGCCGGAAGCGCTGAGCCAGGCGGTCGAAGCCGAGGTAGATCACCGGCGTGGTGAACAAGGTGAGCAGCTGGCTGACGATCAGGCCGCCGAAGATGGACAGGCCCAGCGGGCGGCGCAGTTCGGCGCCCTCGCCCCAGCCGAGCATCAGCGGCACCGCGGCGAACAGCGCCGCCAGCGTCGTCATCAGGATCGGCCGGAAGCGCAGCAGCGCGGCCTGGTGGATCGCCTCGCGCGGGCTCTTGCCGTCGCGCTCGGCCTCGATGGCAAAGTCGATCATCATGATGGCGTTCTTCTTGACGATGCCGATCAGGAGGATGATGCCGATGATGCCGATCACGCCGAGGTCCTGGCCGCTGATCATCAGCGCCAGCAGCGCGCCGACGCCGGCCGACGGCAAGGTCGACAGGATCGTCAGCGGGTGGACGTAGCTCTCGTAGAGCACGCCGAGCACGATGTAGACGCAGATCACCGCCGCCAGGATCAGCCACAGCTGGTTCGACAGCGACGCCTGGTAGGCGCCGGCGGCGCCGAGGAAGGTCATGCTGACGGCGGCCGGCAGCTTGATCTCGGCGGCGGCGGCGCGGATCGAATCGACCGCGGTGCCAAGCGAGACGCCGGCGGCGGTGTCGAAGCCGATGGTGGTGGCCGGGTACTGCGCCACGTGGGTGATCTGCAGCGGCGCCGGCTGCTCGGTGATGGTGGCCACCGCCCCCAGCGGGGTCGACTTGCCCGAGCCGGTGCGCAGCGGCAGGCGCCTGAGCGCCTCGATCGACATCGCCGCGTCGCGGTTGGCCTCGAGGATGACGCGGTACTGGTTCGTTTCGGTGAAGATGGTCGAGACGATGCGCTGGCCGAAGGCGCTGTAGAGCGCGTCGTCGATCGAGGCGGCCGTGATCGACAGGCGCGAGGCGCTGTCGCGGTCGATGCTGACAAACGCGGCCACGCCGGTGGCGCCGGCATCGGTGACGACGTTGCGCACCTTGGCGTCGGTCTGCAGGCGCGCCACCAGCTTGCCGGCCCACTCGGTCACGGTGGCGTTGTCGGCGCCCTCGATCGAGACGCGGTACTGGGTGGGACCTGTCTCGGCGTCGATCGTCAGGTCCTGGGTCGGCTGCAGGTAGATCGTCACGCCGGCGATGCGCGCGACATTCTCGCGCAGGCGGCCCATGATGGTTTCCTGGTCGTCGTCGCGGTCCGGTTTCAGGTTGATAAGCATGCGCCCGGTGTTGAGCATGGCGTTGTTGGCGCCGTCGACGCCGACGTTCGACGACAGCGACAGCACCGCCGGGTCATCGAGCACCACCTTGGCGGCGGCCTGCTGCAGCTGCGCCATCGCGTCGTACGAGATGGCCTGGCGCGCTTCGACGCGCGCCTGCAGCTGGCCGGTGTCCTGGGTCGGGAACAGCCCTTTCGGGATCCACATGTACAGCAGCACCGTCAGCACCAGCGTCGCCAGCGCGACAATCAGCGTCAGCCCCTGGCGCGCCAGCACCCAGGTCAGGGCGCCGTCATAGCGGTCGATCACGCGGTCCAGGTATGCCTGCGACTTCTGCGCGAACCGGTTGGGCTTTTCCTCGGCCCGGCTGCGCAGCCAGCGCGCCGACATCATCGGCACCAGGGTCAGCGACACCACGCCGGAGATCAGGATCGTGATCGACAGGGTGACGGCGAATTCGCGGAACAGGCGGCCGACGACGTCGCCCATGAACAGCAGCGGGATCAGCACGGCGATCAGGGAGACGGTCAGCGAGATGATGGTAAAGCCGATCTGCGCGGCGCCCTTGATGGCGGCGGCCATCGGCTCCTCGCCCTCTTCGATGTAGCGGGCGATGTTCTCGATCATGACGATGGCGTCGTCGACGACGAAGCCGGTGGCGATCGTCAGCGCCATCAGTGACAGGTTGTTCAGGCTGTAGCCGAGCAGGTACATCGCGCCGAAGGTGCCGATCAGCGAAATCGGCACGGCCAGACTGGCGATGACGGTGGCGCGCACGCTGTGCAGGAAAGCGAAGATCACCAGCACCACCAGCAGCACGGCGAGCAGCAGTTCGAATTCGACGTGGGTGACGGAGGCGCGGATGCCGGTGGTGCGGTCGGTCAGCACGTCGAGCTTGATCGCGGCCGGCATGCCCGATTGCAGCTCGGGCAGGCGCTGCTTGATGGCGTCAACGGTGGCGATGACGTTGGCGCCGGGCTGGCGCTGCACGTTCAGGATGATCGCCGGTTTCAGGCCCGACCAGGCGCCGAGCCGGACGTTTTCGGCGCTGTCGACCACCTGCGCGACGTTCGACAGGCGCACCGGCGCGCCGTTCTTGTAGGCGACGATCAGGTTCTGGTAGTCCTTCACTGCCAGCAGCTGGTCGTTGGCGTTGATGGTGTAGGAGCGGGTCGGGCCGTCGAAGCTGCCCTTGGCGCTGTTGGCGTTGGCGGCGGTGATGGCGCTCCTGAGCGTGTCGAGGCCAAGGCCGTAGGACGCGAGCGCCTCGGTGTCGGCCTGGATCCGCACCGCCGGGCGCTGGCCGCCCGACAAGGTGACCAGGCCGACGCCGCTGACCTGGCTGATTTTTAACGCCAGGCGCGTGTTGACCAGGTTCTGCACCTCGGTCAGCGGCAAGCTGTCGGAGGTGATCGCCAGCGTCAGCACGGGCGCGTCGGCCGGGTTGACCTTGGCGTAGACGGGCGGCGCCGGCAGGTCGGTCGGCAGCAGCGAGCCGCCGGCGTTGATCGCCGCCTGCACTTCCTGCTCGGCGACGTCGAGCGTCTGGCCGAGGCCGAACTGCAAGGTCACCACCGAGACGCCGGCGGCGCTGGTCGAACTCATGCGCGTCAGGCCGGACATCTGGCCGAACTGGCGCTCGAGCGGCGCGGTGACGGTGCGCGCCATCACTTCCGGGCTGGCGCCCGGGTACAGCGTCTGCACCTGGATGGTGGGGAAATCGACTTGCGGCAGCGCCGACAGCGGCAGGAACTTGAAGCCGACCAGGCCGGCCAGCACGATCGCCACCATCAGCAGCGCGGTGGCGACCGGCCGCTGGATGAACGGGCCCGACGGATTCATGACATCACCTCGCCTGTGCCGCCAGCGCTCGCGCCGTCGGTTTTGCCGGCAGCGATTGTCATTGCGCCGCTCCTTCCGGCTGGCGGCGACGGCGCTCGCCGGCCGGCGGCGCCGTGGCATCGGCCGGCGCACCGGCAGCCGGTGCAACCGGCGCTGCGCCTTCGCTCTGCGCTGCACCGGCTGCAGGCGCACCGGCGCGGCCAGCGCGGCGCCCTGCCGCGCCGACTGCAGGCTTGTCGCCCGGCAGCGTGACCTTGGCGCCATCCTTCAGGCGGTCCGCGCCCTCGGTGATGACCTGCTCGCCGACCTGCAAACCGGTGACGACCTGCACCTTGTCGACGGTGGCCTGGCCGCGCGTGACCGGCCGCAGCGCCACGGTCCGGTCGGCGGCGTTGAGGACGTAGACGAATTCGCCCGTCGAGCCGTGGCGCAGCGCCGTCACCGGCACCATCACCGCATCCTTGATATTGCGAATCTCGAGGCGCAGGTTGACGAACTGGCTCGGGAACAGCGCCTGGTTGGCGTTGGCGAAGCGCGCCTTGGCGCGCACCGTGCCGGTCTGCACGTCGACCTGGTTGTCGAGGGCGGCGAACTTGCCGGTGGCCAGGCTGGCGGTGCGGGTGCGGTCGAACGCCACCGCCGGCAGCGCGGCCCCTTCGTTCACGCGCCCCTGCAGGTCAGGCACCTGGTCCTGCGGCACGGCGAATTCGACGTCGATTGGCGAGAGCTGGGTGATGACGGCGATGCCGTTGGCGTCGCCGCTGCCAACCAGGTTGCCCATGTCGACGACGCGCAGGCCGACCCGCCCGCCGATCGGCGCCTTGACCTGGGTGTAGCTCAGATTGAGCTTGGCCACGCCCTCGGCGGCGCGGTCGGTCATCACGGTGCCCTCTAACTGCTTGACCAATGCGGCCTGGGTGTCAACTTCCTGGCGGGCGATCGAATCCTGGGTCAGCAAGGTGCGAAAGCGCGCCAGCGTGACCTTCGCGCTGTCGAGCTGCGCCTCGTTGCGCTGGCGGTTGCCCGACGCCTGCAGCAGCGCCATCTCGAACGCGCGCGGGTCGATGATGGCGAGCACCTGGCCGGCCTTGACCAGCTGGCCCTCGCTGAACAGGATCTTTTGCAGCACCCCCGATACCTGCGGCCGGACGGTGGCGGTGGCCGCCGCAGTGACGGTGCCGAGCGCGTCGAGTACCACCGGGATGTCGGCCTTTTCGGCCGTTGCCACGCCCACCGTGGTGGCCGGCGCGCCGCGCCCGCCGCCGCCGCCACCGCCAGGACCGCCGCCGGCGCGCTGTCCCTGCGCCGCGCCGGCCGGTGCATCCGGATGGGTCAGGTGCCAGGCCAGGTAGCCCAGGCCGGCCATGGCGAGCACCGCGATGACGCCACCGACGATCTTGTTGCGCCAGCTACGCGGCGGCGGGAGGGTCTTTTCGGTGATGAGCGGGGGCCGGTCCATGAGTTTCCTTGGTCAAAAACATAACAATTTGCTGTCAAACTGTAGCATGGGGAGTCCGGGCAGTATGTTTCGAACCGTGCATATGCGGCGACAAAGGTGACACCAATGGGCAGAGGGAAATAATACAAAAGACGAAAAAAAGCGGCGCCTACTAGGGAGGGCGCCGCTTTCGCCGGCCAGGGCTGAACGCTACATGACGTTACAAACCTGCTACAACTCTGTTGGCAGCACCTGCCGGGTGACGGCACATTTACGGCATCGTGCACATGCAGTGCGTAACGGCGCTGAACGGCTTGCGGCCGTCGGCCATCTCGGACAGCCAGCTCAGTTCGCGCGTCACTTCGGTGACGGCGGCCGCCGGCAGGCCCGATGGCATCAGCCCGAGCTTGACCTGGAACGTCATCGCCTGCGCCGCCGACACGCCCATCAAGCCGAGGAAGCGCTCGATGCGCGAGGTGTCGCGCTCGATGTAGGTGACCCGGTAGTCCGCCGGCAGCTTGGCGCGCGCCGCGGCCGACGCCAGCGCGTCGTTGTAGCTGCCGAGGCGGTCGACCAGGCCGTGCGCCTTGGCCTGGGCGCCGGTCCACACGCGGCCCTGGCCGACGGCGTCGATGGCGGCCGGCGTGGTCTTGCGCGCAGCCGCCGCCTTGGTGGTGAACTCGCTGTAGATATGGTTGATGCTGCTCTGGACCAGCTGGCCGAAGCGTGGATCGAGCGGGCGCAGCGGATTGTAGGCGTCGGCCAGCCACGTGGTGGTGGTGCCGGCGGTGTGGATGCCCAGCTTGTCGACGACTTTTTCGGCGGTCGGCAAAATGGCGAACACGCCGATCGAGCCGGTGATGGTGGACGGATCGGCGATCACCTCGTCGGCCGCCAGCGCAATCCAGTAGCCGCCGGAAGCGGCGACGTTGCCCATCGAGACGACCACCGGCTTGCCGGCGGCGCGCGTCAGTTCCAGTTCGCGCCGGATCAGCTCCGAGCCGAACGCGCTGCCGCCTGGCGAATCGACGCGCAGCACCACCGCCTTGACGGCGTCGTCCTCGCGCGCGCGGCGGATCAGGTTCGACGTCGACAGACCGCCGATGGCGCCCGGCGCCGCGATGCCGTCGGTGATGTCGCCCGACGCCACCACCACGGCGACGGCGTCGCCGAAGGCCTTCGGCCGGTTGCGCGCCAGGTAGTCGTCGAAGCTGACCTGGCGGAACGACTTGCCCTCGAGGTCAGGGGCACCGCGCTTGATCATCATGGCGCGCAGTTCGTCGCGCGTTTTCAGGCCGTCGACCCACTTGGCGCCCAGCGCCAGCTTGGCGGTGTCGCCGCCGGCCGCTTCCATCAGGCGCGGCAAGTCGTCGATGGCGGCGGTGACGGCGCCGGCGGCCAGCTTGCGGTTCTTCTCGACGTCGGCCGTGTAGGCGCCCCACAGCGCGCCATACAGCGTCGCCTCGGCTTCGCGCGCGGCGTCGGACGGGCCGTTGCCGATGTACGGCTCGGCAAAGCTCTTGTAGGTGCCGACCTTCATCAGGTTGACCGTCACGCCGATCTTGTCGAGCGCGTCGCGGTAGTAATTGCGGTAGCGGCCAAAGCCCTTGAGCTCGACCATGCCCATCGGGTGCAGGTAGACCTCGCTGGCGTGCGAGGCGAGCAGGTACTGGCGCTGGTCGTAGCCGCCGCCCCACGCGATGACGGGCTTGCCGGCCGCCTTGACGCGATCGACCGCGTGGCCGACATCGTTGAGCATGGCCATGCCGGCGCCGTCCATCTCTTCGAGCAGCAGCACCACGCTGCCGATGCTGGCGTCCTTGGCGGCGGCGTCGAGCACCGTCAGCACGTCGCGCAACTGGACGGTGCGCTTGACGTCGCCGCGCACGCTGGCCATCACCGAATCGCGCAGGCCGCCGGCGCTTTGCTCGACGAGCATGCCCTTCAGGTCGACCACCAGCGCCGTCTTCGGCCCGAGCGGCTTGACGCCGCCGCCGAACATGCCCCACAGGATGACAATGATGAAGGCCAAAAACAGCAGGTTGAACAGGGTGCGGCGGGTGGCGTCGAGCGCGCGCCAGAACGCGCCAAAACCGCGGCGCAGCGAGGACAGGGGTTTGAAGGACATCGGCACTCCGGCGGAAAAAGTTGTTGGGACCTAGCGCACACTGTAAGCGAAAACGGCAAACGCTGGTCGGATTGTCATGCGGTGGCGGCGACTACGTCGAGTTTTTGCGGCTGGGAAATTGCCCATAATCCGGCAAACACCAATATGCCATTGACCATCAGCAATTCAAGGCCCAGGCGATAACTTCCCAACAGGTGCGCCTGATTTAGCTCAAGCACGGCGCAGATCAGCGGCGCGCCGATGGTTACCACCGGCACCAGGCGGTCGGTCAGGGCGCGGCTGGTCAGGATGCCGAAGGCGAACAGGCCCAGCAAGGGACCATACGTGTAGGCGGCGATCTTCAGGATGACGCCGATCATGCTGGCGTTGTCGATCATCTTAAATACCAGCACCAGCGCCAGGAACAGCGCGGCAAAACCGAGGTGGACGCGCTGGCGCAGCTTGACCTGCTGCGCTTCGGACAGGTCGGCGCGGCGCTGGATGCCGAGGATGTCGATGCAGAAGGTCGACGTCAGCGCGGTGATGGCGCCGTCGGCGCTGGGGAACAGCGCCGACACCAGCGCGATCAGGAAGATGATCTGCACCGACGGCGGCAGATGGCCGGTGACGATGGCCGGAAACAGCTTGTCGCCGGTGGCGGTGACGCCGGCGATCGGCGCATACAGGTGCAGCAACCCGCCGAGGAACAGGAACAGCGACAGCACGATGACCAGGATCACGGTCAGGCTCAGCAGGTTCTTCTGGGAGTCGGCCAGCGTCTTGACGGAGATCGTCTTCTGCATCATTTCCTGGTCCATGCCGGTCATGGTCAGCACGATGAAGGCGCCGGCGATGATCTGCTTGAGGTAGAAGTTGGGGCTGTCGACGGCGGTGGTGAAGACGGTCGACAGGCCGCGCGCGTCCATCTGCGCCAGGCTCTCGGCCACTGACAGGTCGAGCCGGTTGAGCAAAAATACGACGCAGGCGACCAGGCCGATCAGCATGCAGGTCGTTTGCAAGGTGTCGGTCCAGACGATGGTCTTGACGCCGCCCTGGTAGGTGTAGACCAGGATCATGCCGAGAATCACCAGGGTGGTCAGCCAGAACGGGATGCCGAGGCTGTCGAGAATGATGACTTGCAAGATGTTGACCACCAGGTACAGCCGCGCGGTGGCCCCGAGCAGGCGCGACAGGATGAAGAAACCGGCGCCGCTCTGGTAGGCGCGGCGGCCGAGGCGCACGTCGAGGTAGTGGTAGATCGATGTCAGTTTCAGGCGGTAGTACAGCGGCAGCAGGATGTAGGCGACGGCGATGTAGCCGAACACGTAGCCGATCAGGATCTGGGCGTAGCCGAAGCCGTCGTGGCCGACCGCGCCCGGCACGCTGATGAAGGTGGCGCCGGACAAGGTGGTGCCGACCATGCCGAAGGCGACCAGCATCCAGTTGCTGCTCTTGTTGCCGATGAAGAAGCTGTCGTTGGTGGCGTTGCGCGAGGTGGCCCAGGCGACGCCGAGCAGCAGCAGGAAATAGGCGATCAGGATGGCGAAGAGCAAGGCTGGCGACATGGGGGTCCGGGGGAGTGACGGTTCAGGTCGGCAGCATACACCGAACCCTTGCCGAGGGCTACGGCCCTGTCCTCACGGCCATGCGGAAGTCGTGTGGATGCGGCTCAGATGTCTTCGCCGCGGACGCGCTCGAACGGGCCGATGCAGGCGTCGGTCGATTCGGACGCACACATCAGGAAGATTTCGCCGGACGGGTGGAACAACACGAAATTGGTCACCTTGGCGCCCACCTTCATGATCTCGCCGGAACAGTCCTGTTTGCCGTTGTCCTTGACGATCTTGTCTTCGAGCTTGTAGAAACCCTTCGCGCTCGGCGTGGCCGGGATGATGAACTCGCTCTCGGACACCTCGCGCGCGCTGGTGACAAGCGTGGTGCCGTCACTGCGGAAGCGGTACGTTTCGGCGCAGCGGCCGCCGGCGACGAGCAACTGCCAGACGCCGATGATTGGATGGTTGGCGGCCGGCGGCGCGGCGCCCGCTCCGTGGCCAAGCAGCAGCAACAGTGACCAACCCAGCCCAGGAAGCAAACGCATGGCGTACTCCTTCATCAGATCTGCAGGTCCGGAAGCTGTTAGACAGCGGCGCGTACCTGCAGTTTGCACTGATTTTGGAACGCGCGTCGCGTTCTGCTGAGCGGCAATCGTCAGCCGTTGTCGGGCGCCGCTTTCGGCTTGGCTGGACGGCGGCTGCGGGCGGCCGGCTTGCGCGCGGCATTCGGCGCCGGTTCGGCGTCCTCGACGTCGACCGCCACCGGTTGCGGCGGAGCAATGATGTCGGCGAGCTTCTTGGGCGGATTCTTGGCCGGCGTCTTGGCCGGCGTCTTTCGGGCGGCGCGCGGCTTGCTGCGCTTTTCCGCTGCTGGCGGAGGGAACGGCGACTCGTCGTTCCATTCAGCGCTGTTGCCATCGGCTTCCACCTCAGCAATGACCGGCGTCGGCTCATCCCACCAAGGCGTCTCGGCTGGCGCTGCCGGCTCGCCCTGCTCCTCGGCCTGCTCCTCGGCCTGCTGCTCGGCCTGCTGCTCCACCACCGGCGCGCGGAAATCGGTGCGTCCGCCGCGGCCACGGCCGCGGCGCGGCTCCTGCGGCACCACGATCTCGGCGGCCGGCGCCGCCTGGGCGTCGTCCGCCGTCGGCACTTCTGCTTCCTGCGCCTCGTCGTCCATCTCGGGCGCTGCTGCCGCCGGCGCGCGGAAGTCGGTGCGACCGCCACGGCCACGGCCGCGGCGAGGTTCCTGCTCCTGGCGGGCCGGCGTTTCTTCGTCGGCCGCTGCGTCGTCGCCGTCGCCGTCGTAGGTGATGGCGGCGGCGGCGTTGGCCATCTGCTCGACCTGGGCGCTCAGTGAAGAGGCGGCCGGGCGCTCGCTGCGGTAGACGTAGGCGCCGGACTTTTCATCGCGGCCGAATTCGAGCAGCCCGCGCGCCTGCGCTTCTTCGAGCAGGTTGCCGAAGGTGCGAAAGCCAAAGTAGGTCTCGTTGAAATCGGGACGGCGGCGTTTCAGCGTGTCCTTCAGCAGCGACGCCCAGATCTTGCCGCTGTCGCCGCGCTCGGAGACGAGCGCGTCGAACATCTCGACGACCATCTCGATGGCCTTGGCCTTGCGCTCCTCGAGTTCTTCCTTGCGCTTGTTGTTCTCGTCCGGTGCGCGCTTCGACTGCGATGCCGCCTGCGCGGTTGGCTGCGCCTTGCGCTCGTCGCGCTTGGCGGCGGCGCGCTTTACTTCGCGCACCAGATCATCGTAGAAAATGAATTCATCGCAGTTCGCCACCAGCAGGTCCGAAGTCGACTGTTTGACGCCGACGCCGATCACCTGCTTGTTATTTTCGCGCAGCTTCGACACGAGGGGCGAAAAGTCCGAGTCGCCCGAGATGATGACGAAGGTATTGACGTGCGACTTGGTGTAGCACAGATCGAGGGCGTCGACGACCAGGCGGATGTCGGCCGAGTTCTTGCCGGACTGGCGCACGTGCGGGATTTCGATCAGCTCGAAGTTCGCTTCATGCATGGTGGCCTTGAACCCCTTGTAGCGGTCCCAGTCGCAATAGGCCTTCTTGACCACGATGCTGCCCTTCAGGAGCAGGCGCTCGAGCACGGGCTTGATGTCGAATTTTTCGTAGTTTGCGTCACGGACGCCGAGTGCGACGTTTTCGAAATCGCAGAACACCGCCATGCTGATGTTATCGGGAGTAGAAGCCATAAATGTGTTTTTCTGAGGAAGGTGAGACTGACAATCCGCAGATTATACGCAACAACATTCATTTGTCGCTGACATGCGCAAGTCGCCCCACGCGCCCACCGAGAAAGGAGGAGTCATTTGTATTTCGTGACCCGCTACAGCCGCTCGAGCGTCGCCTCGTCGGGCACACCGTCGAAGAACTTGTTGATGCAGTCCTGGAACACCGCCTCGTCCGGCGCGATCTCGGCGAACAGCGTCATCGACGAATGAAATTTCAGGTCGTCGGGGGCGCCGAAGATGTCGCCGATCTCCCTGTCGTCGATGGCGGCGACCAGCGCGCTGCACTCGCGCAGGCGCGCGCCGAGCACAGGGTGGGCCAGGTACGCGGCGGCCTCGTCGGCCGAGGCGATGGCGAACTTGTGCGCCTTGTCACTGGCGCCGAGGCCGGCGATCTGCGGAAAGATGAACCACATCCAGTGGCCCGTCTTGCGGCCCGCCTTCAGTTCGGCGACGACTTCCTTGTAGACGGGTGCTTGCGCCTCGACGAAGCGCTCGAGGTTGAATTCGGTATCCATGCTGCCCTCCTTTACGTGGAATTTTAGCGCGCCCGCATGCTAGAGTGGCGCGCATGAAACCCGAACACCTGCAATTGCTGCTGACGCACGACATGCCATATGGAAAATACAAAGGGCGCAAGCTGGCGGCGCTGCCTGGCCACTACCTTGGCTGGTTCGCGCGCGAAGGTTTTCCGCGCGGCCAACTGGGCGAATTGCTGGCGCTGATGTACGAGCTCGACCACAACGACCTGCGTAGCCTGCTCGACCCGCTGCGCCGTTAGCAATATTGCTGGGGTCAGGTCTGACATTCGGACAAAATGCTGGGGTCAGGTCTGACATTCGGACAAAATGCTGGGGTCAGGTCTGACATTCGGACATTTTGCGACGGATTATTGCCGCATGAGGCCCAGTCAGTGAGCGTTTCTTGCAGCTAAGACAGTGAATTGCGGAGGACATCGCCTAGAAATGCCCGAATGTCAGACCTGACCCCAGCCAAATGTCCGAATGTCAGACCTGACCCCGGCAAGATGTCCGATTGTCAGACCTGACCCCAGCGATTGTTAGGCGGTGGCGGTGGCGCGGCCGACCATCAGGCGCTCGCCGTCGCGCAGCATGCGGGCAAATTCGACTGCCGTCACCGCCGGACTGAACAAGTAGCCCTGCAGCTGGTCGCAGCCAAGGTCGCGCAGGAACGCCATCTGCTCGGGCGTCTCGACACCCTCGGCAACAATCTCCTGGCGCAGCTGCTGCGCCATCGTGACGATCGCGCGCGCGATGGCGCAGTCGTTCTCTTCGTCGGGCAAGCCGATGACGAACGAACGGTCGATCTTGAGCGTACTGATCGGAAATTTTTTCAGGTAGGCCAGGCTCGAATAACCGGTGCCGAAGTCGTCCAGCGCCAGCGCCAGGCCCATTGCCACCAGCTCGTTCATGATGGCGATGACGTTGTCGGCGCCGCCCACCAACAGGCTCTCGGTGATCTCGAGCATGATCTGCTGGGGCAGCACGCCATGGCGGTCCAGCACGGCCAGAATGCGCGACGGCAGGCGCCGGTCAAACTGGCGCGCCGACAGGTTCACCGCCACCGGCGGCATCGCCAGGCCGGCATCCTTCCACGCGCGGATCTGGCGGCACGCTTCTTCCAGCACCCAGCCGCCGATCTCGAAGATCAGGCCGGTTTCTTCGGCCAGCGGGATGAATTCGGCCGGCGACACCATGCCGCGCTCTGGATGGCGCCAGCGCACCAGCGCTTCGCAGCCGACGATGCGCCCGCTGCGCAGGCTCACCTTCGGCTGGTAGTGCAGCTCGAGCTGGTTGTCCGCCAGCGCAGCGCGCAGCTCGGTTTCGAGGCGCAGGTGGTCCTTCGCGCGCTGGTCCATCTCTTCGCTGTAGAACAGGAAGCGGTCGTCCGAGCCCGGCTCCACCTTGGCCATCGCCACTTCGGCAAAGCGCATCAGCGAGGCAGTGTCGGTGCTGTCTTCGAGGTACACGCCGATGCCGATGTGGGCGCCGACGCGCAGGCTGTGCGCGCCGACCACGATCGGCTGCGCCAGCGTGGCCAGCAGCTTCTGGGCGACGATGCCGGCGTGTTCGCGCTTTTCGATGCGCGGCAGCGCGACGGCGAACTTGCTGCCGTCAATGCGGGCGAGGATGTCGGCGTCGCGCAAGGCGAGACGGAACACGCGGCCGATCTCCGACAGCAGCTGGCTGGCGATGTCGTGGCCGAGCGTGTCGCTGACGGCGCCGATGCGGTCCACTTCAATGACCAGCAGCGCGCCGTATTCGTTGTCGCGCCGCGCTTCGCTGAGCATCTGGTCGACCAGGTGGTTGAACAGGCTGCGGTTCGGCAGCCCGGTCAGGCTGTCGTAGTTGGCCATGCGCTGCATGCGCGCTTCGGCGTCCTTGTGGACGGTAATGTCGGAAAATAGCGAGAACGTGTGGGTGATCTCGCCGCCGGCATCGCGCACCACGCTGATCGTCACCGATTGCGGGAACAATTCGCCGTTCTTGCGCTTGCCGACGATCTCGCCGCGCCACGGGCCGTGCCCCTGCATCGCGGCGCGCACCTTGGTTTGCAGCTCGGCGTCGTGCACGCCGGAGCGCAGCAGGTCGGGCGTCTGGCCGATCGACTCGGCCTGGGTGTAGCCGGTAATGCGGGTGAAAGCGCCGTTGATCGAGACGATGCGCTCGCGCGCGTCGGTGATCAGCACGCCCTGGTCGCTGTCCTCGATGATGCGCGCGTGCAGATGCACCTTGTCCTGCTCGCTGAGCGGCTGGGCCAGCGGCGCCATCTGCACGCGCATGCCGGCCGCTTCGCCGCCGTCGTCGAAGATCATCGACAGCGACATCGCCACCCGGATCACGTCGCCGCTCTTCTTGCGGCGGCTCACTTCGACGAGCGCGCCGCCCTGCTCCATGCAGAGCAAGGCCAGGTCCGGATCGTCGCCGCTGTCGGACTCGAGAAACAGCGCGTGGCGGCCGAGCGCTTCCTCGCACGTGTAGCCAAACAGTTCCTCGGCGGCGCTGTTCCAGCCGGTCAGGTAGCCGGCCAGGTCGAGTGCCAGCTCCGCGGCGCCGGCCCTGGCGACGGCCGGCGCCACGTCCGCCGCTTTCTGGGCGATGGCCAGCACCGCTTCCAGTTCGGCCAGGGTGGCCGCCAGCGCCGTGCCCTGCAAGGAGCGCGCAGCACGCGCCAGTGCCACGCAGCGGTCGAGCGCCGATTCAGCCATTCGACGGGCCCTGGCTCTCGCGCAGCGCGCCTTGCATCCAGCTGGCCGCGTCGACGATCGCCTGGTTGAATTCTTCGTGCGGAATCTGCAGCGCTTCGAGCTGGGCGGCGACGCCATCGAGGTCGCCCCGTTCGGCCGTCTCGAACAGCATCAGCAAGGCGCCAAGCTCGCCCTCGCGGCGCAGCAGCGCCACGTGCACCGCTTCGCCCAGCGCCAGCGGCGCCAGCACGTCGGTCAGCGGCATGCCGAACAACACGCCGAGCAGCGAGAACATGCCGGTCATGAAGCCCTGCTCCTGGGTGTTCTTGTCGAGCCCTCTCGACTTGGCCAGCAGCTCGAGCGCGCGCGAACGCATCGCCACGCGCGCGAGCAGCATCGCCGAGCGCTCGTCGTTCTGGCGCGCCGCGAACAGCATCAAGTTGAGCCAGCGGCGCAGCTGCTGGCGTCCGAGGATCAGCAGCGCCTGCGAAAAGCTGGTGATGCGCCGGCCAGTGCCCATGCCGAGCGAATTGACCAGCCTTAGCAGGTTGTACGACAGAGTCGGGTCGCGCCGCAGCAGCGCTTCGATTTCGTGAGTGTCGGCGTCGGCGGCGACCAGCTGCACCATCTGCAGCGCGTGCGCGCGCGAGGCCGCCTGTGCACCGGTGGGCTTGGCCGGCGGCGCCATGCACCAGTTGCCCTCGACCCACTGGGCGGCGGGCGGCTGGAAGTCGCTGGCAAGGCGGTCGTCGGCGCGGCACAAGGCGCCGGCCGGCATCTCGCGCCAGCCGGCCTGCTGCCAGGCGGCGGCGAGCTGCGCGTCGACGAGCGGGCGGTAAAAGCACGCCAGGCTGCCGGCCATGCCGCGCAACGGCTCGCCCTCAGCCTGCACCATTACGGACGCGAGCTGGCCGGCGCCCACTTCGATCAGCAGGCCCGATGGCTTACCGTTTCGCTCTGCCAGTACATGGAGAAACAGCAACGCCGCGGAGGTCGAAGAAGTCATTATTTGCTTGCCAAATCAGTACAGTCGAAAGCTATGTTACCTCGAAAGTATTGGTTTAAGCCAACATTCTGACTGCTTTGTGCACATCTTGTCAGTTCGATACGATTGTTTCCGCGCTCGCCGCGCCCGGTAACGATTGGCACAGCGTGGCGAACAGGCCGGCGCGTTGCATGCGCTCGCGCCACCAGCGCAGCGCGGCGCCGTCGTCGCCGCTGCGCCAGGCGACGTAAAACGTTTCGGCCGCGCGCGCCTCCTCGACCGGCTTTTCGACCAGCAGCCCGCTGGCGATGGCCGCGCGCGCGCACGGCTCGGGCAGAAAGCCGAAACCGAGGCCGGCCAGCTGGAACTGGTACTTTAGTTGCATGGTCGGCACCGTCAGCGCATCCTGGCCGAGCAGCAGGCCGACAGTGCGCGGCGCCATGTTGCGCGCCGAGTCGGCCACGACGATGGCGCGCTGGTCCTGCAGGTCGGCGCGCCCGAGCGGCCGCTCCCACCCCGCCAGCGGGTGCGCCGGCGCCACCGCGAACACGAAACGCATCTGGCCGATCGGGCGCACCACATAGCCGCCGCCTGCCGGTCCTTCGCCGGCCACGCCGACCAGCAGGTCGACCCGGCGGTCGAGCAGCGCTTCCCACGGGCCCGACAGCGTCTCCTGCACCAGGCGCAGGCGTGTGCGCGGCGCCGCCTGGTAGAACGCGGCGATGTCGCCTGAGAGCGCCAGCGGCGAAAACATCGAATCCATGCAGATCGCCAGTTCGGTCTCCCAGCCGGAGGCCACTCGCTTGACGCGCTGCTCCAGGTCGAGCGCGGCCTTGAGCAGGTAGCGCCCTTCCTTGAGCAGTTCGCGCCCGGCGGCGCTCAGGACGATGCGCGGCCCGTTGCGCTCGAACACGCGCAGCCCGAGATCGTCTTCGAGCTTGCCGACGGTGTAGGAAATGGTCGACGGCACCTTGTGCAGTTCCTGCGCCGCCTTGGCGAACGAACCGCGGCGGTCGATGGCGTCGACGATCTGCAGGGCATCCAAGCTCAATTTAAGCATTCGATATTTTCGATCATAGAGTGCGATATTTTCCGTTTTTCAAATCACCAACAGGGGAATATACTGGCTTTATCGGTGCAGCAGATACATCGAAATTATCGCACACTCACCATATCGAAACGGAGTCCATCATGTTAGAAGTTCGTAAAAGCCATCACCGCGGCGACGCCAACCACGGCTGGCTGCAATCGAAGCACACGTTCTCGTTTGGCGACTATCGCGATCCGCAGCACACCGGCTTCGGGCCGCTGCTGGTCATCAATGAAGACCGGGTGGCGCCAGGCCAGGGGTTCGGCACCCACGGCCACCGCGACATGGAAATCATTTCGTACGTGCTCGATGGCGCGCTCGAACACAAGGACAGCATCGGCACCGGGTCGGTGCTGCATTACGGCGACGTCCAGCGCATGAGTGCCGGCAATGGCGTGCGCCACAGCGAGTTCAACGGTTCGAAAACCGAGCCGGTGCATTTCCTGCAGATCTGGATCCAGCCGAACGTCACCGGCATCGCTCCCGGCTACGAGGAGAAGCACTTCGCGCCGGAAACGAAGCACGGCCAGCTGCGCCTGGTGGCCTCGAGCGACGGACGCGACGGCTCGGTGCTGATCCACCAGGATGCGGCGATCTATGCCGCCATCCCCGGCCCGGGCGACGTGCTCGAGCATGCCTTGAGCACCGGCCGCACCGGCTACGTGCACGTGATCCGCGGCCAGGTGAGCGTCAACGGCGTCTCGCTCGATTCCGGCGACGCGCTGAAGATCAGCGGTGAGAACCTGATCCGCCTGGAAGAGGCGCTCGGCGCCGAAGTGCTGGTGTTCGACCTGCCGTACTAATTGTTGACATGGAGTCAGACCCAGGCCCTGACTCCGGTTTTCGGCCGCGGCGCCCCGCCCCTCCCCCAACGGGTGAGGCCGATTTCCGCTACACTTGCGGCTACAGCAATTGATCGAGAAACTGCCATGCCCGTCACACCGTACGAAGACCTGTTGGACTACGCCACCTCGTGCGTGCTGCCGACGCCGTGGGCGCAGTTCACGCTGCATGCCTTCATCGAACACGCGACCGGCAAGGAGCACCTGGCGATGACGCTGGGCGACATCGGCGACGGCGAGCCGGTGCTGGCGCGCGTGCATTCCGAATGCCTGACCGGCGACGTGCTGTTCTCGCAGCGCTGCGACTGCGGCGCCCAGCTCGAAGGCGCGCTGCAAAAGATCGCCGCCGAGGGACGCGGCATTTTGCTGTACCTGCGCCAGGAAGGACGCGGCATCGGCCTGGTCAACAAGATCCGCGCCTACCGCCTGCAGGAAGCCGGCGCCGACACGGTCGAAGCGAACCTGGCGCTCGGCTTTCACGCCGACGCCCGCAACTACGAGCTGTGCCAGCCGATGTTCGCCCAGTTCGGCATCAAGAGCGTGCGCCTGATGACCAACAACCCGCGCAAGATCGACGCCATGGAGAAGATGGGCGTGTCGGTGGCCGAGCGCGTGCCGCTGCTGGTGAACCGCAACGCGTTCAACAACAGCTACCTGAACACCAAGCAGGCCAAGCTCGGCCACATGATGACGCCGCTGCACGAAGTGGTCGCCGAAGACGGCGAGTTGTAGTCCGACGCCGCGCCGGACGCCGCGACAGGTGCCGATCCTCGCCAAATAAGTTATGCTGGCGGCAAGAGTATCAACCGCATCGCGTTATGAAGGATTGCATGAAATTCATCCAGGCCGCCGCCCTGTTCTGCTGCATCAGCGTTGGCGCCAGCGCCGCGCCCGCTGCCCAGCCGCGTGGGCCGATCGCGCCGAATGCGCCGACGCTGACGCCGCCGTTACCGCCGTCGACCCTGCCGCCGGCCGCCACGCCGCCGGCGCCGCTGCCGGGCGAAGTCGATAACAACGCGGCGCTGCCGCCGCCGTCGTCGGCGGCGCAAAAGGTGTATTCCGCCGCCAAGGCCGACCTGCTGCAGATCCGCATGTTGCTGCGCAATGGCCGCAGCCAGTCGACAGTCGGCTCCGGCTTCATGGTCGGCACCAGCAACCTGGTGCTGACGAACTACCACGTGGTGTCGCAGATGGCGCTCGACCCGGACGTGTATGCCGGCGAATACGTCGACACCGACGGCAGGCGCGGCCCGGTCGAACTGCTGGCCGTCGACGTGCTGCACGACCTGGCGGTGGTGCGCATCAATCGCAACGGCACCGGCTTTTTCAACGTGCCCGACAAACTGGCCAGGCTGACCCAGGGCCAGTACCTGTACTCGCTGGGCAATCCGCTCGACCTCGGCTTCGCCATTTCGGAAGGCTCGTACAACGGCGTCATCACGCGCAGCTTTTACGACCAGCTGATGTTTACCGGCCCGATCAACTCGGGCATGAGCGGCGGGCCGAGCGTGACGGTGTCGGGCGACGTCGCCGGCGTCAACGTGTCGAAACGGCGCGACGGTGAACTGGTCAGCTTCCTGGTGCCGGTGCGCTACGCGCAGGAACTGCTGAAGAAGGTGGCCGCGCAGGCGGCGCCGCCGAAAGACTTCAATCCCTTGATCGGCCAGCAGCTGCTGGCGCACCAGAAGGCGATGATCGACCGCCTGCTCGATTCGCCGCTGTCGGTGAAGATGATGGGCCCTTACCTGGTGCCGGTGCGCGAATCGGAGCAGGTGCGTTGCTGGGGGCGCTCGAACGTGAAGGCCGAAGCGTCGTTCACCGCCGACACCATCAGCTGCTCGATGGAGTCGGCGATCTACGTGTCGGACACGCAGCAGACCGGCCACATGGCGATGGCGCACCAGTACGTGCGCTCGGCAAGCCTGGACAAGCTGCGCTTCTCGGTCCTGGCCAGCACCCTGTTCAAGGTCGACAACCTGGGCTCAAGCAAGGACACACGCCTGACCGGGCCGTCGTGCACCGAACAATTTATCACCACCAAGACGGTGCCGCTGCGCGCCGTGACCTGCGTGCGCGCCTACCGCAAGTTCGCGGGACTGTACAACTTCACCTTGATGACGGCCACCACGGACGACCCGAAAGCGATCTTGCAAAGCCGCGTCGACGTCTCCGGCGTGTCGTATGAAAACGGCATGCGCACCACCCGCGCCTTCCTCGAAGCGCTCGGCCGCGGAAGCCGCCTGTGAGCGCGCCCTACTTCGTCGAGACGCTGGCGCGCAACGGCGACGTGCTGCACCGGCACAAGGTCGATGCGCTGCCGATCCGCCTCGGGCGCGGCTACGACAACGACTTCATCGTCGACGACGCCCACTGCGCAGCGCGCCACGCGATCGTCGAGGCCGACGAGGATGGCCAGCTGGTGATGCGCGACCTCGGCTCGAAAAACGGCATGGTCCATCGCGGCAAGCGCACTTCGCGCCTGGTGGTCGGCGGCGACACCGTGGTGCGGCTCGGCCACACCACCTTGCGGGTGCGCCCGGCCGACTTTCCCGTGGCGCCCGAGCAGCTCGATCGCACGCGCCACTCGTGGGAAGGCGGCATGCCCGGCCTGGTCGGCCTGTTCCTGATCGGCGTGGTGTCGGTGTTGACCGTGTGGCTGAACGACACGCAGACGTTCCAGCTGATCCGCTACCTGCAGGCGCTCGCCTACGGCATTGGCGCCAGCGTGGTCTGGAGCGGCGCGTGGGCGTTCGCCAACCGCCTGTTCGGCCGCCACGCGCGGCTCGGGCGCCACCTGTTCATCATCGGCTGCGGGCTGGCCGCCATCACCATCTTCAAGCTCGTCTCGAGCGCGCTGGCGTATGCGTTCTCGTTCGAGGTGCTGACCCGCTACGGCTCGCACGTGGCGATCATGCTGGCGGCGGGCATGCTGTACTTTCACCTGTCGACGGTCAAGCCGAACACGTCGCACCAGTTTGCCATCGTCTGCGTGGTGCTGGCCCTGCTCGGCTCCGGCCTGACCCTGATCAGCAACGAGCAGCGCAGCGGGCGCCTCGGCGATGAGCTGTACATGTCGGTGCTGATGCCGCCGGCGATGCGGATGGCGAAGGACCATAGCGTCGACGAGTTCATGGGCAACGTCAGCGCGATGAAGGCCAAGCTAGACGCCGAGCGTATCAAGAAGGTCAAGGACCAGGCCGCGGCCGACGACGACTAGGCCGGCGTGACGCCCAACCGCACCCACCTGACCTACGCCTTTGCCTGGATCCTGTTCTGGACGCTGATGGCATCGGTGAGCGTGCAGGATTATTACCGCGACCACCAGGGCAAGGCCGTGTGGCAGCCGCTCCTGTGGGAAGGCTCGTCGATGGCGGTGGCCACCTTGCTGCTGCTGGTGCAGCGCCATTTCACCGCGCGCCACCGCCACCTGCTGGCCAGCCCGTGGCGCTGGTTCGGCCTGAACGCCTTGTGGCTGCCGCTGTACTGGATCTGCTTCACGCCGCTCGTGTTCGGCATGCGGCATGCGGTGTATGCGCTCGCCGGCCTCGAATACAGCCACCGCGCGTGGCCGGAGCTGTTTTTCTACGAGTCGCTGAAGATCTCCATTCTCGTCACCGTGTTTACCGTGATCCGCTTCGGCATCCTGTCGTACCAGGAGCTGACCGAAGCGAAGCTGCGCGCGCAGCAGGCCAATGCGCTGCTGCGCCAGGCGCAGTTGCAGCGGCTGACGCAGCAGATGCAGCCGCACTTCCTGTTCAACGCGCTCAATACCGTCTCTTCGCTGATGCACACCGACGTCGCGCGCGCCGACGCCACCCTGATCCGCCTGGCCGACGTGCTGCGTGCCACGCTCGACGTCAGCGAACTGCATGAAGCGCCGCTGGCGACCGAACTGCGGCTGGTGCGCGGCTACGCCCAGGTGATGCAGGAGCGCTACAGCGATCGGGTCGACATCGCCTGGTGCATCGACGACGGCGCGCTCGACTGCATGGTGCCGTTGATGAGCATCCAGCCGCTGCTGGAAAATATCTTCAAGCATACCGTCGAGCGGCGGCGCGATTTGACGCGCATCGTGGTGACGGTCGCGCGCGAGGAAGGCCGGCTGCAGGTCACGCTCGACGACGACAGCGGCGCGCTGGCCGTCGGCGGCGCGCCCGGCATCGGCCTGAAGAACCTGCGCGAGCGCCTGGCGGTGCTGTACGGCGAGCGCGCCAGCGTGGCACTCGTCGCGCTGGCGCCGGCCGGCGTGCGGGCGCGGATGGAGCTGCCGTGCGCGTGCTGATCGTCGACGACGAGCGCCCGGCGCGCGACAAGCTGCGCCGCATGCTCGAGCAGGAAGGCGGCATCGAGGCGATCGACGAGGCGCGCGACGGCGTCGACGCGCTCGAGCGCATCGCCCAATTCCGCCCGGACGCGCTGTTTTTGGACATCCAGATGCCGGAAGTGAGCGGGCTCGAACTGGCAGCGTCGCTGCCGCCGCCGGCGCCGCCGATCGTATTCGTCACCGCCTACGACCAGTACGCGATTGCGGCGTTCGACGCCAGCGCGATCGACTACCTGCTCAAGCCGTACGACCAGGCGCGATTGCAGCGCGCGCTGCAGCGCCTGCGCGAGCGGCTGCGGGCGCCGGCGGCCGATGGCATGCCGGCGTCGCTGGGCGCGATCCATCCGCTGCGCCAGCTGCTGGTGAGCGAGCGCGGGGTCACGCGCGTGGTGCGCGTCGAGCAGATCGGCTGGATCGAGACGGCCGATAACTACGTGGTGCTGCACTGCGCCGCCGAGCAGCCGCTGATGCGCCAGACCCTGGCCGGCCTGCTCGACCAGCTTGGCGCCGGCTTCGCGCGCTGCCACCGGCGCGCCGGCGTGCAGCTGGCATGGATCGAGCGTGTCGTCGCGCTCGACAAGGGCGACTGCGAGCTGGTGCTGCGCGGCGGCGCGCGGGTGCCGTGCAGCCGGCAGTACCGGGCGGCGTTGATGGAGCAGCTGGCGGCCCACTCACATCGCCGTCATTCCTGACCGAAGAAACGATGTCCGCCCCGCCGGCATCCCGCTTCGCCCCATTTTGCTGGCGCCCGCCGCTACCGCCCGGCTACTGTGACACTCGTCGTCCACTACCGAGAACGCGTCATGTCGCCTGCTTCTGCTAACAATAACGCCCGCCTGTATTTCCTCGACTGGGTGCGCATCGCCGCCTTCTTCGTGCTGATTTTTTACCACGTCGGCATGTACTACGTGACTTGGGGCTGGCACGTCAAGAGCGAGTTCGCCAGCGACACGGCCGAGTCGTACATGATGCTGTCGTCGCCCTGGCGGCTCGGCCTGCTGTTCCTGATTGCGGGCGTGGCCTCGCGCTGCATGCTGGCCGCCACCAGGCCTGGCGCCTTCCTGCGCCAGCGCAGCTGGCGGCTGCTGCTGCCACTGGTGTTCGGGATGCTGGTGATCGTGCCGCCGCAGCCGTACTTCGAGGTCATCGAGAAGTACGCCTACCAGGGCAGCTATGCGGATTTCATGCAGCTTTACCTGCAGCGCTACCGCGGCTTCGTCAGCGGCGCCGGCCAGCACCTGATCCTGCCGACCTGGAACCACCTGTGGTTCGTCGCCTACCTGTGGGTCTACACGATGCTGATTGGCGCGGTGACGATGGTGGCGGGACGCCACCTGGATGCGCTCTCGCAACGCGCGGCGCAGTTGCTGGTCGGCTGGAAGACGCTGGTGCTGCCGGCGGCGGTGCTGGCCCTGGCAAGGATCGTGCTGCAAGCGCACTACCCGCAGACCCATGACCTGGTCCACGACTGGTACAACCACGCGGTGTATCTGTTCCTGTTCCTGGCAGGCGCCCTGCTGGCCCGCCAGGGTGCATTCTGGGCCCAGCTCGACGACCTGCGCTGGACCGCTCTGGCGATCGCGCTGGCTTGCTGGGCGCTGCTGAAGATCTGCTTTTCGCTGCCCGACGGCCTGGTGTCGGCGGCCCAGTGGGAATGGCTGAACCCGCTTCATCGCGCCGGCTGGGGGCTGTGCCAGTGGAGTGCGATCGTCGCCGTGTGCGGCTTCGCGCACCGCCACCTTCAGTTCGACAGCGTCGCACGGCGCTACCTCGGCCAGGCCGTGTTCCCGGTGTATATCGTGCACCAGACGCTGATCGTGTCGATGGCGCACGCGCTCAAGCCGCTGCGGCTGGCGCCCGGCATCGAGGCGATCTTGCTGGCAGTGCTGACCTTGACGGCAAGCTTCGCCGTGTTCGAAGTGGTGCGCCGCTATGCACCGCTGCGCCCGCTGTTCGGGCTCGGCGCGGCGGCGCGCCCGGTCGCGCCGGCTCTGGCGAGGATGCCCGCGCACGCTTGAAACGGGCAGCGATCCGGTGTCAGGTCTGACATTCGGACATTTCGCGTTTGAAATGTCCGAATGTCAGACCTGACACCAGTTTTTTGGCGGCGCAAAAAAGCCGCATTCGAGATATCGGATGCGGCTTTCTTGTTTCGACGCCCAAGCGGTCAGCTCAGGCGCGTGCCGACGCGGCGATTACGCGCCCTTGCCGGTAGAGCCTGGGCTGGTGCCCTTGCCGGCCTGAGTCTGGGACGAAGCGGACTGATCGGAGCTGCCGCCCATCTGGCTGCCGCTCTGGCTGCCGCTCTGCATGCTGGCCGCGCCGCCGTTGCCGCGGCTGCTGGCGCCGGTCTGGAATGGATCGCTGAACTTGCGCATGGTTTCCTGCTGGGTGCGGATGCCGCGCTCGGTCTCTTCCGATGCCGCTTTCTGCACTTCCTGGGCCAGCGCCTGGGCAGTGCGCGACGTTTCCTGGACGTGCTGCTCGGTCACGCGTGCCAGTTCGACCTGGGCATCGGCCGCCACGCGGGAAATGTGCTGCTGGTAGGCACGCAGCTTTTCGGCGGCAGGCTGGGCACGACCGCTGGCAGCGCTCAGCGCTTCGGTCGGACGCTGGGTGGTCATCACTTGCTGGCCTGCAATGGTGGTCTCTTCCAGCAGGGTCTGGGCCAGCTGGATATTTAGGTCGCACATCTGTTGGAACGAATTGAACATTGACTTGGTAACGTCGTTCATGAACGACACTTGCGCATCCATGTGGGTACGGACGGCCGGGGTAACTGATTGAGCGAATGGATACATTAGTGAACCTCTAAGAAGGAATTGGTGATTTGATAGCAATCCTGCGCACGGGGCTGGCTAACCCGGCATCATGTGCGCAGTCGCGGCGGCTACTCGGTGAAAACAGACTCGCTCCCCATTGGAAGCGCCGGTTCTCAGCACGAGGTACAAGGCTAGGGCACCTTGCCTTTGCGAGTTTGATTTGTATCAACTGAACAAGCCTTGCGGTCGACCGAATCGCCCCAAGCGGCCTCAGCTTGCAAACGAAATGGTGCAGCTTGTGTTGCGACGCACCAAAAAAGCTGCTTTTCGTGCCGTTTAGTGCTGACCGGCCAGCGCCTCGCCCCTTGGACCGGCGAATGTGCATGGCGCAAAACTTGCATGCTTGGCAGCATCCACACTTGTGCCAGGATCATTGCATGCTGCTTCGAAATGATGTGCTGGAATACGGCGTGCCCGCCCGCGCCATTCGCATCCTGTGGATCGATCCGCGCCAATCGGTGGCCTACACGATCGCCATCAACACCGGATCGGCACAACCGCAGATGGCGCTGGTGGCGGAACTGGTCGACGATGTGCTGGCGGGCCGCGCCAGGCTGCTGCTGGTCGATCCCTACGCCGCGCGCGCACCGGACGGACCGCTGCCGGCCAAGTACCTCGAGGTGCGCGCGCGCGGATGGCAGGTAGTGACCGCGCTGGCCAGCCAGGAGCCGGCCATTTATCAGGCGCGGCAGCGCGGCAAGCTGGTGCAGCAGTACAGCGCCCTGCATGGCACCTCGCATCCGACCATTTACCGCTACCTGCGGCGCTACTGGGAACGCGGGCAGACCGCCGACGCTTTGCTGCCCGACTACGGCAACTCGGGCGCCAAGGGAAAGACGCGTGGCGCCAGCGTCGACATCAAGCGCGGCCGGCCGCGCAAGGTGGATGCCCACGCCGGCTTGAACGCAGATGCGCAAATCCGCCAGACGTTTCGCGCCGCGGTGGCGCGCTACGCCGTCACGCACGCCCAGTTCTCGCGGCGCGCCGCCTACCGCCAGATGATCGAGGATTTCTTCAGCGGTCAAGATGCCGGCCTGCTGCCCACCTTTGGTCAATTCAATTACTGGACCGAAAAGGACCAGGCCGCAGCGCCGCCGTAAGCGCGGAGCGGCGGCGCCGTTCCAGTGCAGTGCGCTCGCGCCCATCATGGTGCGGCGCATCAAAAAACTCCACTTATCACCCCGTTTCGGCGCTGCCGGGCCGCCGCGCGCGTCCGTGCGCCGCGCACGCGCTCGCCGCGCGCATGCAAACAAAGTGTGTTCGTAAAAAATAAAGTGCATCGCTGCCGCCGGCAATAAAACGTCGTCAGCGAACACGGCGGCGCAGGCCTCAAACCGCGATCGCACTTTGTTTTTCAGTCACCCGACGGCGCCGGCGTTGCAGCCGAACCGACTTTGTTTTTCATGCTCGATTTGTCAATTATTGGCACACGGCTTGCTTAGAGCAATGCTGTAGCACAGCAGTAATTTCTCTAGCAAACATCAACGAGGTGGCCGATGAATGGTGTGCACAAAGCCGTAACGCGGCGCGATTTTTTATACAATGCAGCAGCGGTGGGCGGTTCGGCGCTGATGTTCAACACCATGAGCGCGTGGGGCATGGGGATAGCCTCCACCGCCGCGGCGCCGCCGGCGCTGAGCGGCAGCGGCAAGGGCAAGAAAGTGGTGATTCTCGGCGCCGGTCTGGCCGGCATGACCGCCGCTTATGAACTTGGCAAGCTCGGCTACCAGTGCCAGGTGCTCGAAGCGCGCGGTTTTGCCGGCGGGCGCTGCCAGACGGCGCGCAAGGGCTTCCGGCTGCACGAACTTGGCGGCGACGCGCAAACCTGCGTCTTCGACGACGGCCAGTACATCAACCACGGCCCCTGGCGCATCCCGCTGCATCATCAGTCAACCTTGCACTACACGCGCCTGTTCAACGTGCCGCTCGAAGTGATGGTCAACGACAACGACCATTCCTTCGTCTATCTCGAGAACGGCGGGCCGCTGGCGAACAAGCGGCTGCGCCCGGCGCAGCTGAAGGCCGACATGCGCGGCCACGTGGCCGAACTGCTGGCCAAATCGGTCAAGACCAACCAGCTCGACCAGGCCTTGAGCGCGGACGACAAGACGCTGCTGCTCGACTACCTGGCCCATGAAGGCCAGCTTGCCGGCGCCGACCTGCGCTACCAGGGCCGCAGCGGGCGCGGCTACAGCGTCAACCCCGGCGCCGGCCTGACCACCGGCACGCCGTCCGATCCGCTCGGCTTCCGGGACCTGCTGGCGTCGAAGGTCGGCAAGGTCTACAGCGCGGTGCAGGACTACCCGATGCAAAACACGATGTTCCAGCCGGTCGGCGGCATGGACGCGATCGCGCGCGCCTTCGAAAAGCGCGTCGGCCGCCAGATCCGCTATCGGGCCGACGTGCAGACCATTCGCCACGGCGAGAACAAGGTCACGGTCAGCTTCAAGGATACCGGCAGCGGCAAGCTCTCCAGCATCGACGCCGACTACTGCCTGTGCACGTTGCCGCTGTCGGTGCTGCGCAATATCGACACCGATTTTTCGCCCGCCCTGAAAGCTGCCGTCAAGTCGGTCGCCTACGCGCCGGTGGGCAAGATCGGCCTGCAGATGAAGCGCCGTTTCTGGGAGGAAGACGACCATCTGTACGGCGGCCACGTGCTGACGGACATGAAGGCGATCAACCAGATTTCGCTGCCGTCGACCGGCTGGCAGAGCAAGAAGGGCGTGCTGCTCGGCTACTACCACTACATGACCGATGCCATCGAGATCAGCGCGCTGGCGCCGGCCGAACGGGCCGAGTTCGCGCTCGCGGCTGGCCAGAACATCTTTCCGGCCTACCGCGCCTCGTTCGACAGCGCGTTCTCGGTGGCATGGCACCGGGTGCAATACAACCTGGGCGGCTGGGCCGAGTGGACCGACGAGAACCGCAAGAGCGCCTACCCGCTGCTGCTCGAAGGCGAAGGACGGGTCCTGCTGGCAGGCGAACACCTGAGCTACCTGACCGGCTGGCAGGCCGGCGCCATCGAATCGGCCTGGCAACAAATCGAAAAACTGCACGCCAAGGCCAGCGCATGATCGCCGCGCGACTGATCGCGTCGATGACGCTGCTACTCGCTGCGGCGGCGCCGGTGTCCGCCCAGGCGCCGGACGGCAAGATGCTGTTCGCCAAAAACTGCGCCGCCTGCCACCTTGCCAACGGGCGCGGCATCGCCGGCGCGTTCCCGGCGCTCGCGGCCAATGACTTCGTCAAGGGTTCCGCGGTCGACGTCGCGACGGTGCTGCTCAAGGGCCGCGGCGGCATGCCCGACTTCAGCGGCAGCCTCGGCGATGGCGACATCGCACTGGTGCTGAGCTATGTGCGCAGCAGCTGGGGCAACCAGGCCGCGCCGCTGCAAGAAGACGAGGTCGCCGCGGTGCGCGCGGCGTTGCAGCTGCCAAAGGCGTCCGGCGGCGTGCGCGGCAACAAACACTGATTCCATTTTATCCACTCCTGAAAGGTCCGACATGAATTTCCCACTTGCCCGGCAACTGATTGCCCTGTCGTGTCTGCTGCCGGCGCTGGCCGGCGCCCAGGCCATCGTGCGCCACAAGATTCCCGGCTCCGACTTCCCGATCGCGCAAGCGGTCAGCATCGCGCCCGGCACCACCATTCACTTCATCAGCGGCCAGGTGCCGCCGCTGGCCGACAAGGCCGCCGACCCAAACTCGATCGCCGCCTTCGGCGACACCAAGACCCAGACGGTAAACGTGCTCAAGAAGATCCGCGACATCCTGCAGGGCATGGGGCTGGAGATGGGCGACGTGGTGAAGATGCAGGTGTTCCTGGTGGGCGACCCGGCCAAAGGCGGCCGGGGCGACGTGTCCGGTTTCATGGAAGGCTACACGCAGTTTTTCGGCGGAGCGCAACCGAACCTGCCGGCGCGCGCGGTGTTCCAGGTCGCCGCCCTCAGCAACCCTGGCTGGCTGATTGAAATCGAGGTGGTGGCGGCCAAAAAATAAGCGCGCCAGCACGCCGTCCCGCACCGCCCGTTCACCATTTTTTCACTTCGAAGGAAACTGCATGCACAAGGCCATCCTCACCCCGATCGCGACCGCCGTCCTGCTCTACACCGGCGCCAGCTTTGCCCAGCCGGCCGAGGACAAAGCAGTCGAGCCCGCAGTCGTTGCCGCGGAAGCGGCCGCCGGCGGCGTCGTCATCGTCACCGGCACCCGCGCCACCGGCATGAAGGCCGAGAACAGCGCCTCGCCGATCCAGGTGCTCGACGCCTCGGCGCTGGCGCGCACCGGCCAGCCGGACCTGATGCAGGCGCTGGCGCAAAACCTGCCGTCGTTTAACGCCCAGGCGTTCGGCAGCGACATGGCCAACATGACGCTGTCGGCGCGATTGCGCGGACTGAGCCCGAACAACACGCTGGTGCTGGTCAACGGCAAGCGCCGCCACGGCACTTCCAACCTGGCCGTGCTGGGCGGGGCGTTCCAGGGTGGCGCCGCGGCCGACCTGAATTACATTCCGGTGGCCGCGATCGACCATATCGAAGTGCTGCAGGATGGCGCCGCGGCCCAGTACGGCACCGACGCGATCGCCGGCGTCATCAACATCATCCTCAAGTCGAATTACCGCGGCGGCCACGCCAGCGTGACCGGCGGCGGCTACAAGGACGGCGGCGGACGCACCGGCGACGTCAGCGCCAACATTGGCGTGGCGCCCTTTCCGACCGCCTACCTGAGCCTGACGGCCGAATCGAAATACCACGGCTTCACCAATCGCGGCGGCATCGACCCGCGCGTCATCGACCCGGCCACGCTGGCCGCGCAGCCGACCTTGACGGCAGCGCCCGGCTATCCCTACCTGAACAAGATTTCGGGCGATGCGCAGTACCGCCAGCACGTGCTGGCGGCGAACTTCGGCTTCGAGCTCGGCAGCGACGCCGAGTTCTACAGCTTTGGCACGTACGGCAAGAAAAAGGCGCGCGCATTTGAAAACTACCGCATGCCGAACCGCTTGCCGCAGATCTATCCGAACGGCTTCAGCCCGCTCGAAACCTTCGACGAAGAGGACTACGCCTTCACCGCCGGCGCCAAGGGCAAGCTGGCGAACGGCTGGCGCTGGGACCTGGCCAGCACGTTCGGCAAGGATGTCAGCAAGCTCGGCGTTGCTACCTCGGCCAACATCTCGCTGTACACCGATACCGGCGTCACGCCGCAGACGTTCGCCGCCGGCCAGTTCAAGGCCAGCCAGTGGACCACCAACTTCGACGTCAGCCGCGACTTCGAGCTTGGCCTGGCGACGCCGATCGTGCTGGCCATGGGCCTGGAACACCGGCGCGACAGCTACGAGATCGTCGCCGGCGACGCCGCCTCGCGCTACAAGGAAGGCTCGCAATCGTTCCCCGGCTTCTCGCTGACCGACGCCGGCAAGCACGACCGCAGCAACGACGCGGCCTACATCAACGTCAGCGGCCAGCCGGTCAAGGATCTGACGGTGGATCTCGCGGCGCGCTTCGAGCATTTCAGCGACTTCGGCAACGCCCGCGTCGGCAAGCTCACCATGCGCTACGATTTCACGCCCGCGGTGGCGCTGCGCGGCACGTTCAGCAACGGCTTTCGGGCGCCGACCCTGGCCGAACAGTTCTATTCGGCCACCAACGTGTCGCCGCGCAGCGCGTTTGTCCAGCTGGCGCCGAATTCGGCCGGCGCCAAGCTGGTCGGCATCGACGGCCTCAAGCCGGAGGCGTCGACCAACATCAGCGCCGGCATCGTGCTCAATCCGTCGACCAGCGTCACCGTCACGCTCGACGCCTACCAGATCAGCATTCGCGACCGCATCGTCGGCAGCGGTTCGCTGTACGGCTCGGGCGGCTCGGTCAATTCGCCGGCGGTGATCGCGGCAATCCGGGCCAACGGCAACGTGCTCGATCCGACGGTGGTGCAGACCGGCATCAACATCTTCTCGAATGCGGTCAACACGCAAAGCCGCGGCGTCGAGTTCGTCGCCACCCTGGCCAGCAGTTACGGCGCCTGGGGCAAGGTCGACTGGTCGGCCGCGGCCAACTACAACAAGGTCGAGGTCACCAGGATCAACCAGGCGCCACTGCAGTTGCGTCCGCAAACGCTGCTCGACGCCACCGCCATCTCCGACATCGAGACGGCATCGCCGAAGATGCGGGTGAACCTTGGCGCGCTGTGGCGCATGGGCGACTGGACGGTGAACCTGCGCGAGGCCTACTACCGCAAGTCGTCCGAGATGGGCTCGTCCGACGGCGCGCTGTACTACCAGACGACCATCAAGGGGCGCGCGCTGACGGACCTGGAAGTCAGTTACAAGGCCAGCACGGCGTTGACCTTGTCGATCGGCGCCAACAACCTGTTCAACAAATATCCGGACATGGTCAACGCCAATTTGCTCGCCGAGCAGCGCGCCAACCTGGATAACTCGGCCGTCACGGTGTACCCGTCGTTTTCGCCGTTCGGTATCAACGGCGGCTACTACTACGTGCGCGCCGGCCTCAAGTTTTAAGTGCCCCCTTGCCGCCCGGGCCTGCTGGCACCGGCGGCAATTCTGCCCCACAATCCTTGCAAAACCTCGCCTTCGGCTCGTGGCCCTTGGTATGGCAGGCGTCGCACGCGCGCTTCGACGATTGGCGCGCCGCGCCGCGCAGGTTGAAGCGCTGGGCGGCCATCTCGGCGGTGACGATGCCGGTGGGCACGGCCAGGATGCCCCAGCCGAGCAGCATCATGAACGACGCGATCAGCTTGCCCAGTCCGGTCTGCGGCGTGATGTCGCCGTAGCCGACGGTGGTCATGGTGACGATGGCCCAATACATCGCCATCGGAATGCTGGTGTAGCCGTGTTGCGGTCCCTCGACGACATACATGACAGTGCCGAGGATCAGCACCGCCATCAGCACCACCGACAGGAATACCAGGATCTTGCGCCCGCTTGCCACCAGCGCGGCGCCGAGCATGGTGTACTCGTTGATGTACAAGGTCAGCTTGAAGATGCGGAACACCCGCAGCAGGCGCAGGATGCGGATGTCGAGCAGCGCCGCCGCCTCCGGCACGAACAGCGAGAAATAGGTGGGCAGCACCGACACCAGGTCGATGATGCCGAAAAAGCTGGTGGCGTAGCGGATCGGATGGCGCACGCACAGCAGGCGCGCGATGTATTCGGCGGTAAACAGCAAGGTGATGCCCCACTCGAGGGCGTTCATTCTCAGGTTGTGGCGGGCATTGATCGCCGGCACGCTGTCGAGCACGACAACGGTGATGCTGACCACGATCGCGCACACCAGCGCGATGTCGAACGTGCGGCCGGACTTGGTGTCGGCTTCGAAGATGATGTTGTACAGACGGCGGCGCCAGCCGGCCGGCGGCTTGCCGTACATTTCACCGGCCTTCTTCTCGGGAAGCGGGGTGGTCGGCTGAGTAGTCACCGTGTCTCCGGTTTTTATGCAAACCGCAATGATAGCCCGGACCGGCCCGGTTATGCATTTCAACCGTGCCATAGTGCATCCTGTCGCATGGCGCGGGCGCCCATGCCGCCGCCGGGTTAACGTTGCAACATCATAACTAATGGCCACCGCGATGCCCTCTCCTGTCATCGAATTACGCGGCGTGCGCAAGGCGTTCGGCGCGCACAGCGTCATCAACGGCCTCGACCTGTCGGTGCCGGCGCACAGCATTTTTGCCTTTCTCGGCAATAACGGCGGGGGCAAATCGACAGCGATCCGCCTGATCACCGGGCTGCTGCGCGCCGACGCCGGCGACGTCGAGGTGCTCGGCATGGATGTGCGCAGCGAGCGGCGCGCCATCCTGGCCCAGGTCGGCGCCATTGTCGATGCCGCCTGCTTCTACCCGAATCTGACGGCCGCCGAATTCCTGCGCATCGGCTGCACCATCAAGGCGCTGCCGCGCAGCGAGATCGGCCGGGTGCTCGACATGGTGTCGCTCGGCGCCGCGCGCGACCGCCTGGTCGGCCGCTTTTCGCTGGGCATGAAGCAGCGGCTGGCGATCGCCCACGCGCTGCTCGGCTCGCCCAAGCTGCTGATCCTCGACGAGCCGTCCAACGGCCTCGACCCGGAAGGCATCCGCGACATCCGCGAGCTGCTGGCGGCGCTGCCGCGGCAAGGCGACTGCACCGTGTTCGTCTCCAGCCACAATCTCGACGAGGTCGAGAAGATTGCCAGCCACGTTGGCGTGCTCAAGGGCGGCGCGCTGCTGTTCCAGGGACCGCTGGCCGAACTGCAATCGCGCCACGCCGGCGCCCTGCTGGTCGATGTGCGCGACGCCGCGCGCGCCGGCCTGGTTCTGGCCGAGGCCGGCTACCGCGCCGAAGCGGGCGCCGGCGTCAACCAGCTGACCGTGCATGGCGTCGAACTGCAGGGCGCCGACAAGGTCAACGCGCTGCTGGTAACGTCCGGCGTCGGCCTGGTCCAATCGGTATTCCGAACGCCCTCACTGGAACAGTGGTTCCTGGAGGAGCATCATGTTTAAGCTGCTGTCGATGGAATTGCTGAAGGTGAAGCGCTCGCAGGCGGTGTGGATGATGTTTGCCATTCCGCTGGTGGTGCTGCTGCTCAACGCGCTGATGATGCTGAAGAAATTTTCGATCGGCGCGCTCGGTGAGACGCACTGGGCGCGCCTGTGGACGGGCAACACGATGCTGTGGTGTTATTTCATGATGCCGCTGTATATCGCGCTGATCACCAGCCTGCTCAATGGACTCGAACACAAGAACCAGACCTGGCGCCTGATGCTGACCCTGCCGGTGTCGCAACGGCAGCTTTATGTGGCGAAGGCGGTGCTGGCATGGCTGTTCGTGGCGGGCGCGAATGCAATCCTGGTTGGCTCGGTCGCGCTGACGATCGCGCTGCTCGGCGTGGCCGGCGCATCGCAGCAAGGCGCGTTCGTGTTCCCGATGCTGGCGTTCTGGGGCAAGGTGTCGCTGGCCTGCATTCCGGTGCTGATCATCCAGCACGCGGTCAGCTGGCGCGTGCGCAACCTGGTGCTGCCGCTGGCCGTCGGCGTGATGGCGACGATGGGCATCACGCAGATCGGCAGCTCCGAGCACTGGATCTGGTATCCGTGGAGTTACGCGCTGATGGCGGCCAATGGCAGCGATCCGGCGATGCAGTCGCAGGCGCTGATGCTTGCGGGCGTCGTTGGCGCCGGTTTGTTCGCCCTCACCGTTTACGTGCTTGGCGGTCGCGAAACAGAAACTTGAACCAGATCGCCTGATGCAGCAATCATCTGCACGACTCTCAACCGACGTCAAACTATGCGAAGTTCGGTTCGGGAGTTGCAGGCGAGTGAGCGTAGACACTTGCATATAATGTCCCACTTCGCCTGTAACGTTTCCTGCACGCGCCAGCCGAGCAACGGAGGACTTTATGTATAAACAGACCTTCACGCCTAGTAATGTCGAATCCGTTATCGCGCGGATGTCGCGCAACAATAATCACAGAGTGACGCAAAGTGCGTCAACCATGGTGAGTGCCAAAATTATCCGCGAGGCCGGGTTTTCGCGCGAAAAAATGAATGGGGCTTATCGTCTCGCCCAGATCGCTGTCGGCTTACAAAATTAGCTTCCATCTGTGCCGTACAACACCGTCTATTAGAAATTAACTGCCGACACCAACGATCTGGTTGGCGTGTTCGCATATATCATTTACAAGCGGCAAAAAGTTGACTTCTACAAATCGTTTACCGGGCGAATTCGTCATTGGCGCTTTTGTGTTCGGATACAAGTTCGGAGAACTTCAGCAAGGCGCCGAAAAGAAAGCCGGCCTCAACGTGACCCCGACTTTGCAGCTAGCTACTGTTCCGGCGCCGGCGAGGCCCGCTGCACAAGTCTCCGACTCTAAATGAAGTCGCGCTGTCCTGAACTTGCGCAGCTACGCGCGCCCTGTTAATCGGCGTGACGCTCGACCCAGGTGGCGAATGCATCGACGAATCCCTGCAGGAACTTCTTGGTCGATTCGTTGTTGAGGGTGTCGCCATCGAACTGGTTGCCGACGTTGCCGACGTACGCTTCCGGCTGCTGCATGGCCGGCATGTTGAGAAATACCAGCGACTGGCGCAGGTGGTGGTTGGCGCCGAAGGCCGCGATAGCGCCTGGCGACACGCTGACCACGCCGCACGGCTTGCCGCTCCAGGCGCTCTGGCCGTACGGGCGCGAGCCGACGTCGATGGCGTTTTTCAGCACACCCGGCACCGAGCGGTTGTACTCGGGGGTGACCCACAGCACGCCGTCGTATTTCTTGATGGTGCTGCGGAACTCGGTGTAGACCGGCGGCGGGTTGTCGTCGTCGTCCTGGTTGTACAGCGGCAGATTGCCGATCTCGATGATTTCCATTTCCAGCTGCGACGGCGCCAGCAGCATCATCGTCTTGGCGACCTTGCGGCTGAACGATTCCTTGCGAAGGCTGCCAACGATAACTGCGATCTTGCGAGTGGCCATGACGTGTGTCCTTTCGGGAGCGATGAGCGGGCGGGATGCTGATATCTTTGCATCTTTTGCCACATCGGCGCGCACGCGTGTCCGGCGGCCCAGCGAGCAGGACAATTTATCAGCAAACAATACCGGGATAGGTTAGAGTCTTCCTGGCCGCCATGGCCTTCACGGTATTCTGGAATTCACAATGACAACATATCTGCCCGCCTTGATCTGGATGCTTTCTTCCTTCGTTTGCCTCTACATTGCCAAACGCCGCCACCTGAAACAAACGGCGCTCAAGTCAATGGCGGTTGCCGTGGCCGGCCCGTTCGCGTTCCCGTTCGTGCTGGCGGCGAAGCCACGGCAGTTCAACCAGGCCTAGGCGCTCCGCCGGCCGCAGCGCCGGCAACCGCATCGGCCTGCCAGCCGCCGCCGAGCGCCTTGTACAGCGACACCGTCGCCTGCAGACGCTTGAGCTTCAACAGCCCCAGGTCGTTCTGCACATCCGACAGCGCACGCTGGGTGTCGAGCACCGTCATCAAATCCTCGGCGCCGACGCGGTAGCGGATCTCGGCCAGATCGAACGCCAGCTTCGCCTCTTCCAGTTCGACAGTCTTGAGCTTGCGCTGTTCATCGAGGCTGTGGATCTGTCCGAGCACGATGCCCACTTCGGCCAGCGCGCCAAGCACCGCGGCGCGATACACCTGCACCAGTTCCTGCTTGCGCGCGATGGCGATGTCGCGCTCGCGCTTGAGGCGGCCGGCGTCGAAGATCGGCGTCATCAACGAAGCGCTGACGTTGGCTACCAGGTTTGGCGCATTCAGCAGCGACAGCAAGGCGCTACTCTGCGCGCCAAGAGCGCCGGTCAGGCGGATATTCGGAAACAGCGCCGCGCGGGCGACGTCGACGTTGGCGTCGGCTTCGGCCAAGCTGGCTTCGGCGCGGCGAATGTCGGGCCGGCGCGCCAGCAGTTCGGACGGCAGGCCAGGCGTCACATGCGGCAGCGAGATGGTATCGAGGCCGTGATCGGCGACCTTGAATGTCTGCGGCGCGCGGCCCAGCAAGATCGCCAGCGCCGACTGCGCCTCGCGCTGCTGCTGCAGCAACTCGGGAATGGCGGCCTGCTGCCCCGCCACCACCGATCGCTGGCGCGCCAGGTCCAGTGGCGAGGCGGCGCCGGCGCTGCGCTGCGCCTGCACCAGCTTGAGTACGTGTTCGGCGTTGGCGACATGCGCGCGCGCGCTGGCCAGGCGGTCGTGCAGCGACAGCACCTGCAGGTAAGTCGAGACGATGGCGCTGGTGACGGTAAGCTCGATGGTCTGGCGGTCGTCGCGGTTGCCTTCGAGCGAAGCGGCGGCGGCGGCCACGCTGGCCTTGTTCTTGCCCCAGAAGTCGACCTCGTAGGCGATGTGCAACTGGCCGCTGGCCGACGTGCTGGTGCTGCCGCTGCCTAACGGCAGCGAACGGTCCGAGCCGCTGTAGAAATCCACCGTCGGCAGCAAGGCCACGCCGGCGATGCGCGCCTGCCCTTCGGCCTGGCGCAAGCGCGCCAGCGCGGCGGCCAGTTCGAGGTTGCCGGCCTGCCCGCTTTCGACCATGCCGGACAGTTCGGCGCTGCCAAAGCTGCTCCACCAGTCGCGGTCGGGCCAGGCGCGCGCCTGCGCCGTTTCGCCGGCGCTCCAGCCGGCCGGCAGCGCCACTTTCGGCGGCATTGACCCGACGCGCGCCGCCGGCGCGCAGCCGGCCAGCACGGCGCATGCCGCGGCGATCAGGCCGACCGCGCGCATCGTCAAGGCGCCGCCGCGATCGACTTCGATGGCAGCGCGGCAGGCGGCGCCGGCACCGGTCCGACCAGCACCTGGTCGCCCTCGGCCAAGCCGGAGAGCACCTGCACTTCGCGCGCATTACGCATGCCGATCTTGAGCTTGCGGCTGCTGAAGCGCTGCTTGCCATCGACCAGATTGACGCTGTAGGCGCCGGCGGCGTCCGGCGCGCCCAGCGCCTTGACCGGCAGCAGCAGCGTGTTCTGCGCCTGCGCAACGACGAACTGCACCTGCGTGCTCATGCCGCTCATCAGGTCGTGGTTGGTGTTGTTCACTTCGAACAGCACGATGTAGAACGTCTGCTTGCCGTGTTCGGCGCTGCCTTCGGCCGGCACCGGCAGCACCTGGCGCAGTTTGCCGCTCCAGTGGCGGCCCGGATAGCCGGGCGTGGTGAACGTCGCCTGCATGCCCACGCGCAGGCGCGTGACATCGTTTTCGGCCACGCGCGCGGCCACCGTCAGCTTCGACAGGTCGGCAATGCGCATCAGCGGCGCCGCCGGCTGGCTGGTGCTGACCATCTGGCCGACGCGCGCGTTGAGGCTGACGACGGTGCCGGCAATCGGTGCGAGCACCTGCGTTTGCTGGCGGTTCTCTTCTTCTATCTTGAGGGTCGCTTCGAGCTGGTGGATCTGGGCGTCGATCGCGTCGACCCGCGCCCTGGCCGACGACAGCGCCATGCGGCTCGATTCGAATGCATCCTCGCGCGTGGCGTTCTGCGCCTTGAGCTGGGTCTGGCGCTTGAACTGCAGTTCGGCGAAATCGAGCTGGGCGCGCTGGTCGGCCAGTTCGGCGCGCATGCGCGCCATCTGGGCGCGGTTGTTCTCGACCTTGGCCGGCTGCAGCGTCGGGCTGATCTCCACCAGCAGGCTGTTGGCCTTGACCATATCGCCGACGGCCACCGTGACGTCCTTGACCTGGCCGGCGACCTGCGCGTAGGCGTCGGCGTACTGGAACAGCTGCAATTTGCCGGCCGCGCCGATGGTGTCCTGGATGTCGCCGCGCTGCACCGTGACGGTATCGAGTTTGACCGAGGCGACGGGCGCGACGACGACTGCGGCGGGCGCGCGCGCCGGCACCGGCTGCTGCAGCACTTGCGCCAGCACGACGCTGCCGCTGAGGATAATCACCAGCGACAGCGCGACGGACGCGCCACGTCGGCGCAGCGGATGATCGGCAGACAGCGCCTTGGCTTGTTTTGTACGCATTGTTACCACATCGAAAATAAACACCACAGTATACCCATTTAGAGCTCGTATCGTACTAAGACTGCGTACTGTGATGATGCTTAATGTTGTCACATGATCCAACTCTGATGACAATGTCAGGAAGCATGAAACCTGGAATTTGACTAATTGCACCGACCGTTCACTAACGGACGGGCCCACTGTCGATACAGCCCGGCACCTCGACCCAATCTTCAAAAAGAGCGAAATTTACCGTGTCTTTTTTCCAGTTTCAAACTCATGGAAAGGCTCTAGCATCTTTCGTATGTGTTCAATATTCTCAAGCCATTTTTTCAATTCTCTCGGCGGCTGAATCTTTCGCTCAATCTCTTCGGCGGTTTCAATTATCCTCTTTGCGCTATCGATCGCTTCTAATTCACCTTTCAGTTTACTTAAACCATCAACGGAATTTGAGTGTCGCATCGCATCCGCAACCGATTTTGTTGGGGAAGCTAACATCTTCATTTTCTCAACAGCGTCAATAATTTCTCGAACTTCGCTTACCGCCGAATACGGGCGCGTATGGGACGACGTAACATTCCAGTTCATACCCTCCGACGACCCAGATCTAAGATGCCGGTCGCGAACGGTGTTGGTCGATATAAACCGAGGATTATTGTCAGTATTAAAAAACACTCCGCTCTTCGTCTGACGCGTCGCCCCTCGCTCCCTGTTCAGATTAGCGGACTGTACAAAAGCGACTTCCAAACCAAAAAAATTACCAATTTGATTAAGACTTTCAATCGTGGGATTGCCAATTCCCTGTTCGATCTCTTTAATAACCTTCGCGCTTACGCCCCGATGCTTCGCAAACTCAGATTGTGTGAGCCCGGAAATCTTGCGCATTCGCTTGACGGCATGTTGCAGGCTAACCTCGCCGCGATCAATTTCGGCATATAGTGTCGCCCGTTGATCGCGCGCCATATCTTTGTCGATCGGCTTTCTACGCTTGTCCATGCTCACACCTCCAATTCCATCAACTGCCGAGTTTGAACTGCGATAGGCATTTGCAAGTATTCAATAACATCTCGATCTACGCCTGCAGCTTCCATATGGGCGTTTAGCTCCAAAAGTGCTGCTCCAAAGTCCCTCAAGGCTTTGACAATAGCGATAGATTCGTCACTCTCAAAATTAAGACATTGAATCACGTCAGCCCACTGTGTTAACTCACGCCCGGTTTCAGGATGATACCAACGTGCGGCTCGACTTATACCTTCAGGGTCCATATACATGGGCGCAAAGTCGAAAAGAGGGGTGAGTTGAATTGCACCTTCAACGATCTGCACTGCTGTATTTCTCGCATGATTATCAGTATTTCGCATCGCAATGTTTAACACATCACGCTTCAAAAACTCGATGGTTTCGGCCGTTTTATTCGCGACCACGTGTCTCAGCGCACTTAACAGATCGAATTGAGTTGGGCGCGCATCGAACCCGACAACACCCGCGATCGAAGCTGCACTTTCCTGATGGAGCCGCGATACTTTTCCAAACTGCACTATACGATCGAATCTGGGCACAAACAGCATATCGTCATGGTGCGCTACTGTGCCGTACGTACGGATACCCAACGCTTTCGCAACCCGCATATAGGCCGCCTCGTTACGCAATAACTTCCTGTCGGCCTCTGCTTTTCCTCGCGGGAGCTTTACAATAAAGTGCTCAGCAGCGCTTTCATCGGGGACTGCTCCATCCGCATGCCATAAGCCCCTGATGTCTTTAGTTAGCAGATATTTCGGAGCAGCGCCTTGCACTCCAGTAGTCCCAGCTGCGAGCATGCCATGGACCAGCATTCGCTCAATGAACGTCTCACTCTTTTCAAGAATATCTTCAAGTGTGAAACCCTGGTCCATACCTTGTGGATCATGCCGATCAATATGTTGAAAGAAGTACTCCGTTGCTTCTCTCACGCGGATTCTGCCAATTGGGTTAAAAGCGCCAGCGCAGATGAGTGGAAAGTCAGCGCTGGGACCATCTGCAATCTTAAGCTGAGAAAGCAAGTACTTTCGACCATTACCTTGTGGAATAAGGTCGTACAAAAACGCAGGCCATTCGTCAAGGACGTGCCGCACAGCGTCAACTGGATATGCGAGCGAAACTGGCTGACTCTTTGCATCAAACGCATAATCGAGATCGTATTCGAACACTGCTGAGCCAATCGCAGGATTCTTGCCTAGCGTTTGAACAGTTATGGCAGCACAATCTACCCAAGTGTTATCCAAAAATATTTGTATGTGGCATTCCATAATATTCCGCGAGTTGGGTGTAGCTCTTTAGCAGTTCTCGTAACCAGCGACAAACAAACCCATGACGATTTGATGAGGTGAAGCCCAAGAAGTTCGAAGAATTCGTCCCTTATAAGGGGTCAAATAGTGGATTTTGTGAGGATACCATACATGTGGATTCGACCGTGAACGCTCGGCATTGCTGATCGAGAGCTGCGAACACCACTAAGCGGTAGCGAACCGATTTCAGCCAGACTCCACTGCTTAGGGGACCTGAACCGTGAACTTACCTCGACAGTCTGGCAAGAAAGGACTCTGAGTAGGGGCCGTTCTGTTGAATCTCAATTGAGGGGGTGGTTCTGCTTGCATACCGACAACGCCGAAAACGCGCCTTTAGTTTGAGCTTAATTGGGGCGACAGAACTGAAAGATTCGCTCAAGGGCCACTGCTTGAACCTTTCCCTTTCAAATCCTTCCGCGGCGGAACGCGGCCAGGAATTTTTTAGCGGCCGCGTTAGTCAGCACCACAACCGGATCGCCATGGTAGGCATACAAGAACTGTGGCCCGCCGAGGCGGTCGGTCAGCTTGGCCGACAGCAGGAATTTGGTCCCGGCCGGATACACGGCCGGATCGCACAAACGGCGCGAGCACTGCACCGGCAAGGACGGCGCGAACGCCTGCCCCGCCATCGGCCGGATCCGCAATGCGCCGCTGCGCGGATCGATCACGGATTCGACCGCCACCTCGCGGTATGCCCAGGTGTCGCGCGCCATCGCCTTATGCCTTCGCCGCCGCGGGCGGCGTGCGCACCACGTGGTCTTCGCGGATCGGCAGATTGATCAGCGCAGCGCCGATCGCCAGCACGATGTCGGCGTACCACATCCACGTGTAGTCGCCGAAGCTGACGAACGACAGCCCGCCCAGCCAGGCGCCGAGGAAGCCGCCGACCTGGTGCGACAGCAAGGTCAGGCCGAACAGTGTCGACAGGTAGCGCATGCCGAACAGCTTGCCGACCAGGCCGGCCGTCGGCGGCACCGTCGCCAGCCACGTGAAGCCGAGCGCCGCGGCGAACACGTAGAAAGTCATCGGCGTTTTCGGCGCCAGCAGGTAGATCACGATGATCACCGCGCGGCTGGCGTACATCAAAGCCAGCAGGGACTTCATGCGATAGCGGGTCGACAGGAAGCCCGCAGTCAGGCTGCCGGCGATGTTGAAAAGGCCGATCAGGCCAAGCGCGGTGGCCGACACGCCGGCCGACAAGCCGCACAGTGCCACTTCGCCCGGCAGGTGGGTGACCAGGAAGGCGATGTGGAAGCCGCAGGTGAAAAAGCCGGCGTGAAGGAACAGGTAGCTGGGGTCGCGCAGCGCGATCTTGATCTGCTTGCCAAGGCCCATGCCGGGCGCTTCGACCGGCTTGACGGCGGGTGCGCCGGCCACTTTCTTGATGCCGGCGCCGCGCCGCAGCGGCCACGCCAGCGGGATCGTCAGCAAGGTGGTGACGGCCATCGTCATCATCGCGGCGATCCAGCCGGCGCTGCTGATGATGGCTTGCATGAGCGGGGCGAACACGAACTGGCCGAACGAGCCGCCGGCGTTGATGAAGCCGGCCGCGAACGGGCGGCGCGCCGCCGGCAGGCGCTGCGCGGTGGCGCCGATCAGGATCGAGAAGCTGCCGGCACCGGCGCCGGCGGCGCTGAGAAAGCCCATCGTGAACAGCAGGCCCCATTGCGAGGTGACGAACGGCGTCAGCGCCAGGCCGGCGGCGAGCATCAGCGCGCCGAGGACGATGACCTTGGCCGAGCCATACTTGTCGGCGACGGCGCCAAATATCGGCTGCGCCGCGCCCCACATGAACTGGCCGACCGCCAGCGCGAAACTGATCGAGGCGATGCCCAGGCCCGTCGAGGTGTTAATCGGCGACATGAACAGGCCGGTGGTCAGGCGCGCGCCCATCGTGATCATCAGGATCGCCGACGCAGCGAGGATCAGCAGCCAAGCGGCGCGTGGCGTCATTTCAGTCTGGGTGGGCATGCTGCAGATCCTCGATCAGTGGGGTCAGTTGGATTAGGGTGGCGTCGAGCTGCGCGTGCAGGCTGCGCACGGCGTCGTGGCCGAGCAGGTCTTCGAGCGCGCTCTGGGCGGCGCGCCAGGCGACGAACGCCTCCTCGACCTTGGCGCGGCCGGAGGGCGTGATCGTGACGATGCGCTGGCGGCTGTCGGCGCCGGCTTCGAGCGTGACCCACTGCGCCTCGATCAGCGGCTTGAGATTGCGCGTGAGCGTGGTGCGCTCGGTGCCGAGCCGGTCGGCCAGTTCGGCCACCGGCAGCGCTTCGCGCGCGGCATTGGTGAGCAAGGAATACTGGGTCGTCTTCAGGCCGACGGTGGCCAGGTGCTGGTCGTAGATGCGCGACATGCTGCGCGTGAGCTTGCGCAGCTTGAAGCAGGTGCAGCCTAGGAGCTTGTCGGTGGGATCGGGCATATGGGTGCAGTTACACTATTGTTTCAATAATTATAGTGTAGATGCACGCATATGGAAGGGAATTATTTTGCCGGCGTTCGGGTGACCCGAACAAATGGGGTCCCCGCGCACACGCGGGGACCCCATTTGTTCGCAACGCCAGCGCAGTATGATTACGCCGCCGGCGCCTTGATCAGCATGCAGATCGCCTCGGCCGCCATGCCCTCCTCGCGCCCCAGGTAGCCGAGCTTTTCGTTGGTCTTGGCCTTGATGTTGACCTGTTGCGGCGACACGCCGATGTCCTCGGCGATGCGCGAGATCATCTGGGCGATGTGCGGCGCCATCTTCGGCGCCTGGGCGATGATGGTGGCGTCGATGTTGCCGATGGTGTAGCCGGTGGCGACGACGCGGTGCGCCACTTCGCGCAGCAAGGTGCGCGAATCGGCACCGGCGAACATCGGGTCGGTATCGGGGAAATGCTTGCCGATGTCGCCCAGCGCCGCCGCGCCCAGCATCGAGTCGATGATGGCGTGCAGCAGCACGTCGGCGTCCGAATGGCCGAACAGGCCCAGCCGGTGCGGGATGGTGACGCCGCCGATAATCAGTTTGCGGCCCTCGACGAGGGCGTGGCAGTCATAGCCCGTTCCGATGCGGAACGGTGGTGCGGGGTTGTAGGATGCAAGTGCCATGTCGGTTCACAGTAAATAGGTTAAGGCGCAGCCAGGTACATCTCGGCGATCGGGATGTCCCGCGGCAGCGTCACTTTCAAATTACGAGGATGTCCCTCCACCAGCAGCGGTGCGTGGCCGAGGGCCTCGATCGCACTGGCGTCGTCGGTAACGGCGGCCGCGTCGGTAGCGGCCGCCAGCGCCTCGCGCAACAGGCCGAGGCGGAACATTTGCGGCGTCTGGGCCAGCCACAGGGCGTCGCGCGAAATGGTGGAAAGGGCGCCGGCGGCGGCGCGCTTGACGGTGTCGACCACCGGCAGCGCCAACAGGCCGCCGACCGGATGGACGCCAACTTCTAAAATGAGTTTGTCGATCAGGACGGCGTTCAGGCCAGGGCGCGCGGCGTCGTGCACCAGCACCCAGTCGCTGTCGCGCACCGGTTCGGCCATCGCGGCCATTGCGGCCAGGGCGTTGCGGATCGATTCCATGCGGGTGGCGCCGCCGCAGCGCAGCACCGTCACGCCGTGGCCGGGGGCGACCGCGTCGATCTGCGGATCGCCTGCGCTGACGACGACGAAGGTGTGGCTGATGCGCTCGCTGGAGAGGAAGGCGTCGAGCGTGTGGCGCAGCATCGGCTTGCCGCCGAGGTGCAGGTATTGCTTCGGTCCGTCCGCTGCCATCCGGGCGCCAACGCCGGCGGCGGGGATCAGTGCAAAGTAACGAGGTGCTTGGCTGTGCATGCTTATCTTTTGTTTCGTTTCGGCGGACCGACAAGTAACTGTACCTCACCTGCGCAAACTTTGCTCAAGCGGGCGTACTCCTGCGGCGAGTCAATGGCGGCCTGTAAACGTTCTACTTTCGCCATCTCATTTTTAATGTACGGCATCCAGCCGCCGTCCATTTCCTGTTCCAGCAATCGCTTCGCCTGGCCAGCCGGCGCGTAGATTGGTTGCCCTGCGAAACGCGTTTTCAACGCCGCGCGCACTAACCTATCCACTTTCGGCAAATGCTCCAAGTAGGCTTTGAGGTGGCGCATTTCATGCGCAAGAATTTGCTGATATGCGCAAGTTCCCGGCAAGAATTCCCGGCCGACATATATGACGATGGGCTGGTAGGCCAGCGTGACGGCGATTTTCGGCGCAACGCACTCCGACCTGGTTGCGGGGTCGGTCAGGATGGCGCCGTCGAGCGCAAACGAAATGCGCGACTCGGTGCGCGTGAGGCCGAGCACAAAGCTGGCGCCGCTGCCCTCCTGCTTCATGCGCGTGAGCGCGCGAAACGGCACCGAGTTGTCGATGCTGTAGCCATTGTCGCGGCTGGTGAGCGTAACGACGGCCGCGCCGATGGTATCTTCGCAACGCGCCTGGAACGGCGTGCGCGCGCTCCAGGCGGAAGACGACCAGCACAGTGCCGCGACCAGCAACAGCCGTTTCATGGCGGCGTTCAGCCGGGCGACCAGCGCCCGTCGAGGATTTTTTCGAGCCAGAACGTGCCGATCACCGTCTTGACGTCGGTGACTTCGCCGCTCTTCACTTTTTCGAGCATCTCCGGCACACTGGCGCGGAACGTTTCGAGGAACTCGCCGTCATCGAGCTGCGCTTCGCCGGCGGTGAGGTTGCGCGCCAGGTACAGGTCGAGGTGCTCGTCCGAGTAGGCGATGGCGTTGTGGATGGTGCAAAGGAAATGCCAGTCGGTCGCAGTATAGCCGGTCTCTTCCTGCAGCTCGCGCTTGGCGCATGCCAGCGGATCTTCGCCCGGGTCGATCTTGCCGGCCGGGTACTCGATGAAGACGCGGTCGAGCGGGTAGCGGAACTGGCGCTCGAGCAGCACGCTGCCGTCTTCGAACAGCGGCAGGATGACGACCGCGCCGGGATGGCGGATGAACTCGCGGTGGGTCTCGGCGCCGTCGGGCAGCGCAATGCGGTCGCGCGTGACTTTCAGGAAGCCGCCGTCATACGCCAGTTTGCCGTCGAGACGGGTTTCCTTCAGATGGGTATCCATGCTGCCTCCTGTACCTGCGCCAACTGGAAAGGATCAGTGGTGGCGCTTGCGCAAGTAGCGCACCACGAAGCCGGGAAACGCCAAGGTGATAAACAGCGGCACGGTCAGCATGTAGAACTCTTTCGACTGCTCGAACACGCTGCCGATGCGCCCTTCCAGCAAACGCGCCAGCAAACCGACAACAAAATACAGCACCACCAGTTCCAGCAGGCGCACCCACAGCGGCTTGTCGCGGCCCAGCGGAATGACACCGAACACCGACTCATTGAAAAATGGCAGGTTGGCGAGCACCAATGCAACGGCAATCACCAGCCAGCTTGCTAACGATACATCCATCCTTAGCCGCCCAGTGTCTTGCTCATCGCGTTCATGCAGGCGCCGAGCAGCGCGCCCGGCACCAGGCCGAGGGCGACGATGGCGATGCCGTTGACCGACAGCGCTACGCGCATGTCGAGCGGCACGGCGATCAAGGAAGCGTCGACCGGCTCGTCGAACCACATCGTCTTGACCACGCGCAGGTAGTAGAACGCGCCGATCAGCGAGAACATGACCGCCACGACTGCCAGCCAGACCTGGCCGGATGTGACGACTGCCTGCAGCACCGACCACTTGGCCATGAAGCCCATCATCGGCGGCACGCCGGCCAGCGAAAACATCAAGATCGTCATGACGATGGCGAACCACGGGCTGCGCTTGCCTAGGCCCTTGAAGTCGGTCAGTTCTTCCGCTTCGAAACCGGCGCGCGCCAGCATCATGATCAGGCCGAAGCTGCCCAGGGTGGTCAGCACGTAGGTGATCGAGTAGTACATGCCGGCGCTGTAGGCCGACACGGCATTGCCTGAATCGGCGCCGACCACGCCGGCCGCGAGGCCGAGCAGCACGAAGCCCATCTGGGCGATGGTCGAATACGCCAGCATGCGCTTCAGGTTGGTCTGGGCGATCGCCGTCAGGTTGCCGACCGCCAGCGAGGCGACGGCGAGCACCATCAGCATCTGCTGCCAGTCAATCGCCATCGGCAGCAAGCCTTCCACCAGCAGGCGGATGCAGATGGCGAACGCGGCCAGCTTTGGCGCGCCGCCCAACAGCAGCGTGACCGCCGTCGGCGCACCCTGGTAGACGTCCGGCACCCACATGTGGAACGGCACGGCGCCCAGCTTGAAGCCGAGGCCGGCGACCATGAAGACGATGCCGAACACCATGATGGTCTTGTTGACGGTGCCGGAAGCGGCGACGCGGGCGATTTCGGTGATGTCGAGCGAACCGGTGGCGCCGTACAGCATCGAGATGCCATACAGCAGGAAGCCGGACGACAGCGCGCCGAGGATGAAGTACTTCATCGCCGCTTCAGTCGACACGGCGTGGTCGCGGCGCAGCGCCACCAGCGCGTACAGCGCCAGCGACATCAGTTCGAGGCCGAGGTAGATGACCAGCATGTTGTTACCGGAGATCATGACCATCTGGCCGAGCAGCGAGAACAGCGCCAGCACGTAGAATTCGCCGCCAAGGTTCCCGGACAGCATGCCGCGCTCGGTGGCGTACTGGCGCGAGTAGATCAAGGTGATACCGGTGGCCAGGTAGGCGAACAGCTTGAGCAGGTTCGACATCGGGTCCGACACGAACATGTTGGAGAACGTGTAGACGGTGGCGCCGGCGTTGTAGTCGGCCCAAGTCAGCACGCCGCAGCCGGCCAGCGCCGCCAGCGACAGGTAGTAGGCCATCGAACGCTTCGACAGGAACATGTCGATCAACAGGATCGCGGATGCCGCGACCATCAGGAAGATTTCGGCGTAGACCGGAATCAGGTTGGGGTTGGTCATTTGATTCATTTTTCGATCTTATGGCAGTTTGCTGACGGCGACATGCTGGAGCAGGTCGGCCACCGAGGTTTGCATCGTATCGGTGAACGGCGCCGGATACAGGCCCATCCAGATGACGGCGATGGCCAGCACGGCGAACATGAAGAACTCGCGCTTGTTAATGTCGGTCAGTTCGGCGACATGCTTGTTGCCGACCGCGCCGAACACGACGCGCTTGACCATCCACAGCGAATAGGCGGCGCCGAAGATCAGCGCGGTGGCGGCCAACAGGCCAATCCAGAAATTGAACTGGACGGCGCCGAGGATGACCATGAACTCGCCGACGAAACCGGACGTCGCAGGCAGGCCGCAGTTGGCCATCGAGAACAGTACGAAGAAGGCGGCGAACTTCGGCATGCGGTTGATCACCCCTCCGTAGTCGGCGATCTCGCGCGAGTGCATGCGGTCGTACAGCACGCCGATGCACAGGAACATCGCGCCGGAGATGAAGCCGTGCGAAATCATCTGCACGATACCGCCCTGCATGCCCATCGGGTTGAAGATGAAAAAGCCGAGGGTGACGAAACCCATGTGCGCGATCGACGAGTAGGCGACCAGTTTTTTCATGTCCTTCTGCACCAGCGCAACGAGGCCGATGTAGATTACCGCGATCAGGGACAGCGTGATCATGAAGCCGGCCAGGTAGTGGCTGGCGTCAGGGGCGATCGGCAGCGAGAACCGCAGGAAGCCGTAGGCGCCGAGTTTGAGCATGATGGCAGCCAGCACCACCGAGCCGCCGGTCGGCGCTTCGACGTGGGCGTCCGGCAGCCAGGTGTGGACCGGCCACATCGGCACCTTGACGGCAAACGCCATCAGGAACGCCAGGAAGATCAGCACTTGTTCCTTCATCGTCAGCGGCAGCTTGTGCCACGTCGGAATGTCGAAGCTGCCGCCGGCCTTGTTGTACAGGTAGACGATGGCGATCAACGTCAGCAGCGAGCCGAAGAAGGTGTACAGGAAGAACTTGAACGCCGCATACACCCGGTTGGCGCCGCCGAACACGCCGATGATGATGAACATCGGGATCAAGGTCGCTTCGAAGAAGAAGTAGAACAGCAGGCCGTCGAGCGCGCAGAACACGCCGACCATCAGGCCGGACAGGATCAGGAACGAACCCATGTACTGGGCGACGCGCGTCTCGATGACCTGCCAGGCCGAGATGACGACGATGACGGTGATGAACGCCGTCAGCGGCACGAACCACAGCGACAGGCCGTCGATGCCGAGCGCATACATGATGTTGAAGCGGCCGATCCACGGCGTGCTTTCGACGAACTGGAAACCGTGCGCGGCATTGTCAAACAGCTGCACCAGCGGAATGGTCGGCAGGAAGCTGACGATGGCGGCGACCAAGGTGAACCAGCGGGTCAGGCCCGGCTTGTCGTCGCGGCCGATGGCCAGCACCACGCAGCCGAGGATGATCGGGAGCCAGATCGCCAGGCTCAGGTACGGAGGGAAAGTAGACTGCATCATTTTTCGTTGTCTTTGCGGATCTGATTAAGCGTGCCAGAACGGGAAGAAATACAGCAGCGTACCGAGCACGCCAAGGATCATCACGAACGCATAGTGGTAGATGTAGCCGGTCTGGGCGGTTCGGACGACGGACGAGAACCAGCCCACCATCTTCGCGCTGCCGTTGACGACCAGGCCGTCGATGAGGCCCTTGTCGCCGACATTCCACAGGCCGTTGCCGAGCATGCGCGCGCCGCCCGAGAACACCACATCGTTGAACTTGTCCATGTAGTACTTGTTGTCGAGCAGCGTGTGGACCGCGCGGAACCTGGCGTAGAACCAGGCCGGCACCCGCGGGTTGACCAGGTAGCAGTAGTAGGCCAGCGCGACGCCGGCAAACGCCATCCAGAACGGCATCGTCTGCAGGCCATGGATCGCCATCGCGGCGGCGCCGTGGAATTCGTCGCGCAGCACTTCCATCGCGCGGTGGTTCTCGCCGACGAAGATGACGTTCTTGAAGAAGTCGCCGTGCAGCATCGGGCCGATCGTCAGGTAGCCGATCAGCACCGACGGGATCGCCAGCGCGACGAGCGGGAACCAGACCACGAATGGGGACTCGTGCGGCTTTTCGCCGGGAGCTAAGCCATGGTGGCCGTGCGCGTCTTCTTCCTCTTCGTGGTGCGCATCGGAGTCGTGGGCATGTTTATCGTCATGGCCATGGTCATGGTGCTGCGGCTGGCCGAAGCGTTCCTTGCCGTGGAAGACGAGGAAGTACATGCGGAACGAGTAGAAGGCGGTAACGAACACGCCGATGACCAGCGCCCAGTAGGCCACCGGTGCGAAGCCGAGATTGCTGGCGTGCACCGCTTCGATGATCGAGTCCTTCGAATAGAAACCGGAGAACAACGGCGTGCCGATCAGCGCGAGCGAACCGAGCAGCGACGTGATCCAGGTGATCGGCATGTACTTGCGCAGGCCGCCCATGTTGCGGATGTCCTGGTCGTGGTGCATGCCGATGATGACCGAGCCGGCGCCGAGGAACAGCAGCGCCTTGAAGAACGCGTGCGTCATCAGGTGGAACACGGCGACCGAGTACGCCGACGCGCCGAGCGCGACGGTCATGTAGCCGAGCTGCGACAGGGTCGAGTAAGCGACGACGCGCTTGATGTCGTTCTGGATGATGCCCAAAAAGCCCATGAACAGCGCGGTGATGGTGCCGATGACCATGACGAAGGTCAGCGCCATGTCGGACAGTTCGAACAGCGGCGACATGCGCGCGACCATGAAAATGCCGGCGGTAACCATCGTCGCGGCGTGGATCAGTGCGGAAATCGGCGTCGGGCCTTCCATCGAGTCAGGCAGCCAGACGTGCAGCGGGAACTGGGCCGACTTACCCATCGCGCCGATGAACAGGCAGATGCAGGCAACGGTGAGCAGCATCCAGTCCGAACCGGGCAAGGTCAACAGGGCCAGCGCATCGCGCTTGGCGAACACTTCCTGGTAGTTCATGGTGCCGGCGTAGGCGAGCAGCAGGCCGATGCCGAGGATGAAGCCGAAGTCGCCGACGCGGTTGACCAGGAAGGCCTTCATGTTGGCGAAGATCGCCGTCGGGCGGGTGTACCAGAAACCGATCAACAGGTACGACACCAGACCGACCGCTTCCCAGCCGAAGAACAGCTGCAGGAAGTTGTTGGCCATGACCAGCATCAGCATCGAGAACGTAAACAGCGAGATGTACGAGAAGAAGCGGTTGTAGCCTTCGTCATCCTTCATGTAGCCGATCGTGTAGATGTGCACCATCAGCGACACGAACGTGACCACGCACATCATCATCGCCGACAGCGAGTCGATCTGGAAGCCGACTTCCATCTTCAAGCTGCCGACCGTCATCCAGTTGTAGATGGTGCCGTTGAAGCTGGCGCCGTCCAACACCGCCAGCAAGGTCTGCACCGACAGGATCAGCGCGACCAGCACGCCAAGGATGCAGGCCGCGGTCGAAATCTTGCGGCCGACCACGTTGCCGAGAAATTTGGTGCCGAGCAAACCGGCGATCGCCGCGCCGGCCAGCGGTGCGAGAGGAACCGCCAGAAGGAGGTTAGGGTTGAGAATTTGCCCCGCCATGTTGAACCTTAATCGTTATTTATTTAAGTGTTGAATCTGAACCTGAAAGGCTTAGCCCTTCAGGCTGTCCAGGTCTTCCACATTGATCGTATCTACATTTCGGAACAGAACCACCAGGATCGCGAGGCCGATTGCCGATTCGGCGGCCGCCACGGTCAGGATGAAGAACACGAAGATCTGCCCTGCCGCGTCGCCCAGGTAATGCGAGAAGGCGATGAAGTTCAGGTTCACCGCCAGCAGCATCAGTTCGATGGCCATCAGCAGGATGATGATGTTCTTGCGGTTCAGGAAGATGCCGACGATCGAGATCGCGAACAGGATCGCGCCCAGGACCAGGTAGTGTGCGAGCGATAAAGTCATTTTGTCTCCTTGGCGGCGTCAGGGGCGACGACAGCGGCGGCTTCGGCAGCCTTCAGTGCGGCCGCGGTCGATGCGGCGTCCAGCGCCGGCTGGTCGATCGATGCCATCTTGACGATGCGCAGGCGGTCGTTACGCTTGACGCGCACGGCGTCGCCCGGGTCGAACGCCTTGGTGTCCTTGCGCTTGCGCAGGGTCAGGGCAACGGCGGCGATGATCGCCACCAGCAGGATCACGGCGGCAATCTCGAAGCCGTAGATGTACCTGGTGTAGATCAACAGACCCAGTTCCTTGGTGCCGCCGATGTTGGCCCCAAGCGCGGCAGGCTGCTGCTCGAACGTCAGGAAACCGCGCCACAGCACGGCGGCCATCTCGAGCACGATCAGCGCGCCGATGCCGGACGCCAGCGGCAGATAGCCCCAGAATCCTTCGCGCATGCGGTCGACGTTAATGTCGAGCATCATGACGACGAACAGGAACAGCACCATCACGGCGCCGACATAGACGAGCACCAGCACGATGGCGAGGAACTCGGCCTTGAGCAACATCCAGATGCCGGCGGCGTTGAAGAACGCCAGCACCAGGAACAGCGCCGCGTGCACCGGATTGCGGGCGGTAATGACGCGTGTGGCGGCGATGATCATGATCACCGAGAACGCGTAGAACAAGAAAGTTTTAAAATCCATGGCTAACCCAAAGTCCTACGGTTATCAGCGGTACGGCGCATCGGCGGCGCGAGCGGCGGCGATGTCGTTTTCATAGCGGTCGCCGACCGCCAGCAGCATTTCTTTCGTGTAGTACAAGTCGCCGCGCTTTTCGCCGTGGTATTCCAGCACGTGGGTCTCGACGATCGAATCGACCGGGCACGACTCTTCGCAGAAACCGCAGAAGATGCACTTGGTCAGGTCGATATCGTAGCGCGTCGTGCGGCGCGAACCGTCGTCGCGCATTTCCGACTCGATCGTGATCGCCATCGCCGGGCACACCGCTTCGCACAGCTTGCAGGCGATGCAGCGCTCTTCGCCGTTCGGGTAGCGGCGCAGTGCGTGCAGGCCGCGAAAACGCGGCGACATCGGCGTCTTCTCTTCCGGATACTGCACCGTGATCTTACGAGAAAACATGTACTTGCCGGTCAGGGCCATGCCCTTGATCAGCTCGGTCAGCATCATGCTGCCAAAAAAATCTTTAACGCGATCCATTACTTTTTCCTTACTTCCAAATGTTCCAGGACGTCTGCATCCAGCCTGCGACCAGGACCAGCCAGACCAGGGTCAGCGGAATGAAAATCTTCCAGCCGAGGCGCATGATCTGGTCATACCGGTAACGCGGGAATGTGCCGCGCACCCAGACGAACAGGGAAACGATGAAGAACGTCTTGGCGAACAGCCAGAAAAAGCCGCCAAACGCGCCCCAGAATTCGAGGAACCTGAATGGCGCCGCCCAGCCGCCGAGGAACATGATCGCTGCCAGGCAGCCGATCAGGATCATGTTGGCGTATTCGGCCAGCATGAACATGGCGTACGACATGCCCGAGTATTCGACCATGTGGCCGGCAACGATTTCCGATTCGCCTTCGACGACGTCGAACGGGTGGCGGTTGCACTCGGCAAGACCGGACGTCAGGTAGACCACCAGCAGCGGCAGCAGCGGCAGCCAGTTCCACGACATGAAGTTGACGCCATGCTCGACAAACATGCCGCGGCTCTGGCCGGCAACGATGTCGGAGAAATTCAGGCTGCCCGACACCATCAGCACGACGACCAGCACGAAGCCCATCGGGATTTCGTAGGAAATCATCTGGGCCGAGGCGCGCATCGCGCCCATGAACGAGTACTTCGAGTTCGACGCCCAGCCGGCGATGATGATGCCGTACACTTCCAGCGACGTGATCGCCATCAGCAGCAACAGGCCGGCGTTGACGTTGGCCAGCGCGATCTCGGGACCGAACGGGATCACCGACCAGGCCGCCAGCGCCGGCATGATCGTCATGATCGGGCCGATGATGAACAGGCTGGTGGTGGCCTTGGTCGGCACGACGATTTCCTTGAACAGCAGTTTCAAGGCGTCGGCGATCGGCTGCAAGAGGCCCATCGGACCGACCCGGTTCGGGCCGATACGGATCTGGATCCAGCCGATCAGCTTGCGCTCCCACAAGGTCGCGTAGGCAACCAGGCCCATCAATGGCAGCAGCACGCACATGATCTTGATCATGGTCCATGCCAGCGGCCATACGCCGCCGAGGTAGTTGACGCCGTACGTATTGAGGCTAACGATAAAGTCGTTCATTACGCGCCCTTCCCTGCTTTTTCAACCTGGATTGCACCGAACATCGCGCCCAGCATGCTGGTGCTCGGGTGCGCCGCGGCGACCCGCACGGCATTCGCCGGCAAGGTCTTGTCGATGGCGGCAACCAGCAGCGCCGAACCGGTGCCCTGCGTGACCTTGACGGTATCGCCGGCAACCACGCCCAGCTGCGCGGCCAGCGCGGCCGGCAGGTGCGCCAGCGGCGCTTGCGCGTCGGCGGTGCGTTGCAGCGGCTCGGAGCGGCGCGCGATGGCGTCGGCAAAATAGATCGGCACGTCGGTGACGCGCTCGAGCGCGCTGCCGTCGCCGAACGTTGCGGCGGTGGCGGCAATGGTCGACACGTTCGACAGCTTCGCCGAAAGATCGGTCACGCCCTTGCCGAGCACTTCGTCGCGGATCGCTTCGGACGTGTCGTAGTCGAAACCGGTCAGGCCGAGCAGGTTGCCCAGCACGCGCAGCACCTTCCAGGCCGGACGGGCTTCGCCGAGCGGCTTGACGGTGCCGTTGAAACTTTGCGCGCGGCCTTCGCAGTTGACGAAGGTGCCGGCGGTCTCGCTGAACGGCGCGATCGGCAGCAGCACGTCGGCGTAGTCCATGCCGTGCTTGAAAGCGCTCATGACGACGACCATCTCGGCGGCGTCGAGCGCGGCGCGGGCTTGCTGCGGGTTGGCGCAGTCGAGCTCCGGCTCGGCGTTGAGCAGCACGTAGGCTTTCTTCGGCTCGGCAAACACCGGCTTGGCATTCTTGGCCGCCGCGCCGGCGAGATAACCGCCGACGGTGTTGGCGGCGTCGACCAGGTAGCCGAGCTTGGCGCCGGTCAGTTCAGCGATCAGCTGGGCGGCGGCGTGGATGGCGGACGCCTGCGGATGCTGCACGGCGGCGTTGCCGAGCAGGATCACGGACGGCAGCTTGGCCTCGCCGGTGAACAGGCTGGCGGCCATTTTGGTGGCGGACTCGGACGGCTTGACCTGGTCGTACGCCGGCACGGACGCGCCGGCCGCCTTGGCCACCGCGGCGGCCAGGTCGCTCAATGCGGCCAGCCAGTCGGACGGCGCGGCGATCATCTTGTTCGCCACCGGCATCAACAGCTCTTCATCGGCGCCGTGCAGCACCGACAGCTTGGCGCCGCTCTTGACCGCGGCGCGCAGGCGCGTGGCGACCAGCGGATGGTCCTTGCGCAGGAACGAGCCGATGACCAGCGCGCGCTTGACGTTCGACAGGTCGGCAATCGGCATGCCGAGCCAAGGCGTGACCTGGCCGTCGTTGGCGAAGTCGGTCTGGCGCAGGCGGAATTCGACGTTCTCGGAACCGAGGCCGCGCATGGCTTTCGCCAGCAGGTGCAGTTCTTCGGTCGTCGAGTGCGGCGTGGCGACGGCGGCGATCGCGTCGGCGCCGTGTTCATGCTTGATGTTGCGCAGGCCATGGGCGATGTATTCGAGCGCGGTCTGCCAGTCGGTCTGGGCCCACTGGCCGCCCTGCTTGATCATCGGCGACGTCAGGCGGTCGGCGTTGTCGAGGCCTTCGTACGAAAAGCGGTCCTTGTCGGACAGCCAGCATTCGTTGATCGCGTCGTTTTCCAGCGGCAGCACGCGCATGACCTTGCCGGCCTTGACCTGAACGATCAGGTTCGAGCCGAGCGAATCGTGCGGGCTGACCGACTTGCGGCGCGACAGTTCCCAGGTACGGGCCTGGTAGCGGAACGGCTTGCTGGTCAGCGCGCCGACCGGGCACAGGTCGATCATGTTGCCCGAAACTTCCGAGTCGACGGTCTTGCCGACGAACGAGGTGATTTCGGCGTGTTCGCCGCGGCCAAGCATGCCAAGTTCCATCTGGCCGGCTACTTCCTGGCCGAAACGCACGCAGCGGGTGCAGTGGATGCAGCGGGTCATCTCGGCCATCGAGATCAGCGGGCCGGCGTCTTTCGGCGGCACGACGCGTTTTTCTTCGGCGTAGCGCGAATCGGACTTGCCGTAACCGACCGCCAGGTCCTGGAGCTGGCATTCGCCGCCCTGGTCGCAGATCGGGCAATCGAGCGGGTGGTTAATGAGCAGGAATTCCATCACGGACTTCTGCGCCTGCACCGCTTTTTCGCTGTTCGAGCGCACGATCATGCCGGCCGAGACCGGCGTGGCGCAAGCCGGCAAAGGCTTCGGCGCCTTCTCGACTTCGACCAGGCACATGCGGCAGTTGGCCGCAATCGACAATTTCTTGTGATAGCAGAAGTGCGGGATGTAGGTCCCGAGCTTGTTGGCAGCATCCATCACCATGGAACCTGGTGGGACTTCTACCTTCTTACCGTCAATTTCAATTTCAACCATGAGATTTCTCTGGCCTTAAATATATGCGGGCACGAGGCAATGCTTGTGCTCGATGTGGTATTCGAATTCTTCGCGGAAGTTCTTGATCATCGCCTGCACCGGCATCGCGGCCGCATCGCCGAGCGCGCAGATGGTGCGGCCCTTGATGTTGTCGGCGATCTGGTTCAGCAAATCCATGTCTTCCGGACGGCCCTGGCCGTGCTCGATGCGGTGCACCATGCGGTACATCCAGCCGGTGCCTTCGCGGCACGGCGTGCACTGGCCGCACGATTCCTCGTAGTAGAAGTACGACAGGCGCAGCAGCGACTTGACCATGCAGCGCGTCTCGTCCATGACGATCACGGCGCCCGAGCCGAGCATCGAGCCGGCCTTGGCGATCGAATCGTAGTCGAGATCGGTCTCCATCATGAGCTCGCCGCGCACCACCGGCGCGGACGAGCCGCCAGGAATGACAGCCTTGATCTTTTTGCCGCCGCGCATGCCGCCGGCCAGCTCCATCAGGGTCGCGAACGGCGTGCCCATCGGAACTTCGTAATTGCCCGGCAGGTTGACGTCGCCGGAGATCGAGAAGATCTTCGAGCCGCCATTGTTCGGCTTGCCCAGCGCCAGGTAGTTCTCCGCGCCCATGTTCAGCAGAAACGGTACCGCGGCGAAGGTCTCGGTGTTGTTGATCGTCGTCGGCTTGCCGTACAGGCCGAACGAGGCCGGGAACGGCGGCTTGAAGCGCGGCTGGCCCTTCTTGCCTTCGAGCGACTCGAGCAGCGCGGTTTCTTCGCCGCAGATGTAGGCGCCGTAACCGTGCGCGGCGTGCAGCTGGAAGTTGAACTCGCTGCCCATGATCTTGTCGCCGAGGAAACCGGCGGCGCGCGCCTCTTCCAGCGCTTCTTCGAACAACTCGTACTCGGCCCAGATTTCACCGTGGATGTAGTTGTAGCCGACCGTGATGCCCATCGCGTAGGCGCCGATGGCCATGCCTTCGATCAGCGCATGCGGATTGTAGCGAATGATGTCGCGGTCCTTGAACGTGCCCGGCTCGCCTTCGTCGGTATTGCAGACGAGGTATTTCTGGCCCGGGAACTGGCGCGGCATGAAGCTCCACTTCAGGCCGGTCGGGAAACCGGCGCCGCCGCGCCCGCGCAGGCCCGACGCCTTCAGGTCGGCGATGATCTGTTCCGGCGTGATCTTTTCGTCGAGGATGCGGCGCAGCGCGCTGTAGCCGCCGCGCTTGACGTAGTCGTTCAGGTGCCAGTTGGCGCCGTCCAGGTCTTTCAGGATCAGCGGCTTGATGTGTCGGTCGTGCAGGCTGGTCATTTGTTCAGTTCCTCTACCAGGGCGTCGATCTTGTCGTCGCTCATGAACGAATGCATGTGGTGATTGTTGACGATCATGACCGGCGCGTCGCCGCAGGCGCCCATGCACTCGCCTTCGACCAGGGTGAATTTGCCGTCGGCGGTGGTTTCGCGGAAACCGATGCCGAGCTTGGCCTGCAGGCGCTTGGCGGCGTCGACGCCACCCGACAGCGCGCATGGCAGGTTGGTGCAGACGGAAATCTTGTGCTTGCCGACCGGCTTGACGTTGTACATGTTGTAGAACGTGGCCACTTCCTGCACGGCGATGGCCGGCATGCCGATGTAGTCGGCAATTTCCTGCATGGTGTCCGGCGCCAGCCAGCCCAGTTCGACCTGGGCGTGGGCCAGCGCGGCCATCACGGCCGACTGCCGCTGGTCGGCCGGGTACTTGGCCAGCTCGCGGTCAATTTTTTTGTAGCAATGCTCAGATAACAACATGGTTCTGCCCTAAATGTGCAACCGCTTAGCGATCGATACTGCCGAATACGATGTCTTGCGTTCCGATGATGGTGACGGCGTCGGCGATCATGTGGCCGCGCGCCATCTCGTCCAGGCTCTGCAGGTGCGCGTAGTCCGGGGCGCGGATCTTCAGGCGGTACGGCTTGTTGGCGCCGTCCGAGACGATGTAGATGCCGAACTCGCCCTTCGGGTGCTCGACCGCGGCGTAGGCTTCGCCGGACGGCACGTGCATGCCTTCGGTAAACAGCTTGAAGTGGTGAATCAGCGATTCCATGTTCGACTTCATGTCGACGCGCGACGGCGGCGCGATCTTGTGGTTGTCGATCATCACCGGCAGGCCCGGGTTGGCGCGCAGCCAGGCCGACGCTTGCTTGATGATGCGGTTCGACTGGCGCATCTCTTCCACGCGCACCAGGTAGCGGTCATAGCAGTCGCCGTTGGTGCCGACCGGGATGTCGAATTCCATCTTGTCGTACACCGCGTACGGCTGGGTCTTGCGCAGATCCCACTCGACGCCGGAGCCGCGCAGCATGGCGCCGGTAAAGCCCATGGCCTTGGCCGCTTCGGGCGACACCACGCCAATGCCGACGGTGCGCTGCTTCCAGATGCGGTTGTCGGTCAGCAGGGTTTCGTATTCGTCGACGTAAGTGACAAAACGCTTCGAGAAATCGTCGATGAAGTCGAGCAGCGAGCCCTGGCGCGCTTCGTTGAGCGCGTCGATGGCCTTGGCGCTGCGGATGATCGAGGCCTTGTGCTTCGGCATCGCGTCCGGCAGGTCGCGGTAGACGCCGCCAGGGCGGTAGTAGGCCGCGTGCATGCGCGCGCCCGACACCGCTTCGTAGACGTCGAACAAGTCTTCGCGGTCGCGGAAGGCGTACAGGAACGGGCCCATGGCGCCGACGTCGAGCGCGTGCGCCCCTAACCACATCAGGTGGTTCAGCAAGCGCGTGATCTCGTCGAACATGACGCGGATGTACTGGGCGCGGATCGGCGCTTCGACGCCGAGCAACTTTTCGATCGCCAGCACGTAGGCGTGCTCGTTGGCCATCATCGACACATAGTCGAGGCGGTCCATGTACGGCACCGACTGCAGGTAGGTGCGCGTCTCGGCCAGCTTCTCGGTGGCGCGGTGCAGCAGGCCAATGTGCGGGTCGGCGCGCTGGATCACTTCGCCGTCGAGTTCGAGCACCAGGCGCAGCACGCCGTGCGCTGCCGGGTGCTGGGGTCCGAAGTTCAGCGTGTAATTTTTAAGTTCAGCCATTATTTCATCCCGTAGGAGTCTTCGCGGATCACGCGCGGAATGATTTCGCGCGGCTCGATCGTCACGGGTTGGTAGATCACACGTTTCTGCTCGGGGTCGTAACGCATCTCGACGTAGCCGGTGACCGGGAAGTCCTTGCGGAACGGATGGCCGATGAAACCGTAGTCGGTGAGGATGCGGCGCAGGTCGTTGTGGCCTTCGAACAGGATGCCGAACAGGTCGAACGCTTCGCGCTCGTACCAGTTGGCGGCGCGCCAGATGCCGACCACCGAGGCCAGCACCGGCATGTCGTCGTCTTGAGCGAACACGCGCACGCGCACGCGCCAGTTGTGCTCGAGCGACAGCAGGTGCGACGTCGCGGCAAAACGCAGGCCGTCCCACGCGCCTTCGCCATAGGTCGAATAGTCGACGCCGCACAGGTCGAGCAGCTGCTCGAACCTGAGCGCGGGATCGTCGCGCAGCGCCAGCATCGTTTCGAGGTAGTCGGCAGCCTTGACCACCAGCGTCACTTCGCCGAGCGCGGTCGTCAGGCTGACGCGCTCGCCCAGCACGGAGGCCAGGGTCGAGGCGAGTTTTTCAAGTTTGGTCGTCATGTTTTAGCGGGCGATGGTGTTGGTGCGCTTGATCTTGTTCTGCAGCTGCAGGATCCCGTACAGCAGCGCCTCGGCGGTCGGCGGGCAGCCCGGGACGTAGACGTCGACCGGGACGATGCGGTCGCATCCGCGCACCACCGAGTAGGAGTAGTGATAGTAGCCGCCGCCGTTGGCGCAGGAACCCATCGAGATGACCCAGCGCGGCTCGGGCATCTGGTCGTAGACCTTGCGCAGCGCCGGCGCCATCTTGTTGCACAGCGTGCCAGCAACGATCATGACGTCGGACTGGCGCGGCGACGGCCGGAACACGACGCCGAAGCGGTCCATGTCGTAGCGGGCGGCGCCGGTGTGCATCATTTCGACGGCGCAGCAAGCCAGGCCGAACGTCATCGGAAACATCGATCCGGTGCGGGCCCAGTTGATCAGCTTGTCGGCTGTGGTGGTAATGAAACCTTCGTTAAAAACGCCTTCAATAGACATGGCTCACTCCCAATCAAGGGCACCTTTCTTCCAGATATACCAAAACCCGACCACGAATTCGGCGATGAAGACCATCATCGTGACAAACCCGGACCAGCCGAGCTCCTTCATCGAGACGCCCCATGGAAAGAAGAATGCCGTTTCCAGGTCAAATAAAATGAACAGAATCGCGACCAGATAGTACCGGACGTCGAATTTCATGCGTGCGTCTTCGAACGCTTCGAAGCCGCACTCGTACGGCGACAATTTGGCCGCGTCAGGCTTGTTCGGACCAAGCAGGTAGCCGAGCACCTGCGGCACCACGCCGACGGCGATGCCGACCAGGATGAACATCAATACGGGGAAATAATTTTCGAGGTTCACGGTTGATGAGCCTATGTTGAATGATCGGTTAATGAACCACTGCTGCTGCAGCGCCCTATCGCGCGACCCTGGCTTGAAGCCTACCACCAGGATCGTCGACGACTGATCCTCGTAAAAAAGCCAGCTCAGGCGCACAGCCCTTGCTGGCTTCTAAATTTCTTGGTGCCGACGGCGAGACTCGAACTCGCACAGGATTGCTCCCACTACCCCCTCAAGATAGCGTGTCTACCAATTTCACCACGTCGGCATCTCTGAGACCGCTATTCTAACCCGCCGTAGCACTATTTTTCAATGCTAAAGTTGCGCTTGAACAGGGAAACACGGGTAAATCTGTAAATCTTTTATTACACGGCCAAACATTGCGCCGCTACTGCTGAAACTATGTGCAGATTACTTCGGAATCTGGTTCACCGGCGCCGCTGGTGCCGGCGCAGCCGCAGGCACACCGGTGCTAGCTGGCGCTGGCGCCTGCGCTGCCGGGGCAGGCGCGGTGGTCACCGGCACGCCCGAGCTGGTCACTGGGGCTTTGGCAGGAACGGTGGCGCGCTCCATCACGCCGCCGCCGGTATCGACGACGCGGTTGGAGCCGAAGTACGCCAGCGCCAGGGTCGAGGCAAAAAAGATCGCCGCAGCCACGCCGGTCGACTTCGACATGAAGTTCGACGAGCCGGTGGCGCCGAACAGGCTGCCCGACGCGCCCGAGCCGAAGGCGGCGCCCATGTCGGCGCCCTTACCGTGCTGCAGCAGCACCAGGGCGATGATGATCAGGGCTGACAGAACCTGTACGACGACGACCAGATTGAACAAGGTGTTCATTGCTATTCCATTCCAAGTTTGATTTACGGACTAAAGACTACTATTTGCTAATTCAGTTGGCGGCGTTGACGATGGCCAGGAAATCGGCCGCCTTCAGTGCTGCCCCGCCGATCAGGCCGCCGTCGATATCTGGCTGGGCCATCAATTCGCTGGCGTTGTCGGGCTTCATGCTGCCGCCGTACAAGATCTGTACTGTGACGGCGGCCACTTCATTCTTTTGCTTCAGTTGCGCACGCAGCTGCGCGTGCACTTCCTGGGCCATTGCCGGCGTTGCCGTCTTGCCGGTGCCGATCGCCCATACCGGCTCGTAGGCCAGCACGATGCGCGCGATGTCGGCGTCGCCCAGCAAGGCCAGCACGGCGCCGAGCTGGCCCGACACGACGGCGGCAGTCTGGCCGGCTTCGCGTTCGGCCAGCGTTTCGCCAACGCAAACGATCGGCGTCAGGCCTGCCACCAGTGCTGCGACAGCCTTCTGGGCCACAAGTTCACTGGTCTCGGCGTGATAGGCGCGGCGCTCGGAGTGGCCGACGATGACGTAGCTGCAGGCAAAATCGGCCAGCATTGCCGCCGACACTTCGCCGGTGTAGGCGCCGCCGGCATGCGCCGACACGTCCTGCGCGCCCCACGCTAGCGCGCCGCCGGCCAGGGCTGCTTCGCACTGCGCCAGGTACGGCGCCGGCGCGCACACCGCGCAGGCCGCTTGTGCGCCCGTGACGCCCGCGGAAATACCGGAGAGCAGCGCGGCGTTCGACGCCTTGCTGCCATTCATTTTCCAATTGCCGACGACGAGTTTGCGACGCATAGTAGCCCAGATTTGATTAACCCGCTATTTTAACCGTCGTTCCCATACTGGTCAAACAATGGCAGGGCCTGCCCGGAAAACTGCGCGAATATTACGCCCGCACATCTATATGTCCGGCCGGCAGCCGATTCCCGCCCATCCTTAGACCTACCGCAAGCTCCCCGGCGGTGCCATCTTGATCGGCCTACATCAGCGACGTAAATTCGACCCAGGAGTGACGATTCAACCAACGGGGGCTGATCATGACGGGGCTTTTGCGGTGGACGCGCGGCAGCGCGCTGGTAGCGGCGGCGGCCATCGCGGCCATGCTTTGCTTGGTACAGGCGCCGGCCGGCGCGCAGGACGCGCAGGAGGCGGGGGCGTGGCGTGGCGAACGGTGGGTGGGCACCTTCGGCAAGGCGCCGGCCGGCCCGCCGCAGGACGTCGACACCCAGGTGCTGACCAACCAGACGGTGCGGCTGGTGGCGCACACCAGCGTCGGCGGCAACCGCGTGCGGATCCGGCTGTCCAACGAAATGGGCACGACCGCGCTGCAGATCGGCGCGGCCAGTGTGGCGCTGCGCCAAGGCAGCACCGGCTACCAGATCGTCGCCGGCAGCAACCGCGCGCTGACGTTCGGCGGCGCCGCCTCCGTGACAATTCCGCCCGGCGCGCCAGTGCTCAGCGACCCGGTCAACCTCAGCTTTTCGGCGCTGGCGGACCTGGCCATCAGCATCCACCTGCCGGCGTCGACGCGCCTGACCACGGTGCACCCGAACGCCCTGCAGACGGTCTACATCTCGACGGCGGGCAACTACACCGGCGGCGGCGCTTTTCCGCTGTCGCGCGCGACGTGGTGGTGGCCGTTCCTGACCGAGGTGCAGGTGGCGGGGACCGGCGCGGCCATCGTCGCCCTCGGCGACTCGATCACCGACGGCAGCCGCGGCACCAACGACAGCAACAACCGCTGGCCCGACTGGCTGGCGCGGCGGCTGCAGGGCACGCCCGACAGCGGCGGCATCAACGCCACGCTTGGCGTCGTCAACCGCGGCATTTCCGGCAACCGCCTGTTTACCAGCACGACGCTCGGTTCGCTGGCCGGGCGCAGCGGCCTCGAGCGTTTCGACCGCGATGTGCTGGCGACCGGCGGCGTGCGCTACCTGATCATGGCGCTCGGCATCAACGACATCGGCTACGCGTCGTCGTCGTCGCCGATGACGGCGGCCACCTTCATCAGCGGCTACCGCCAGGTGATCGCGCGCGCGCATGCGCGCGGCATCGCGGTGATCGGCGCCACGCTGGGGCCGTTCCAGGGGTCGGGCTATTATTCGGCGTCGAAGGATACGGTGCGCCAGGCCATCAACAACTGGATTCGCACCACGACCGAGCTCGACGGCGTGATCGACTTCGACCGTGCGTTGCAGAATCCGTCCAATCCGCTCGCGCTGCGCCCCGGCTACGACAGCGGCGACCGGCTCCATCCGAACAATTACGGCTACCAGGCGATGGGCAATGCGATTTCACTGGAGTTGTTCCGCTCGCACCTGAACGTGACGGCGGCGGCGAACGACGCGGCCCCTGCCCCGGCCGCGGCGCTGGCGCAGTAGCGCTTGACCGGCTCAGGAGGTGCTGGCGCCGGTACGCGACCTGGTCGGCAGCGGCGTGCCGACGCGCCAGGCGCGCGCCATCGCCTGCGCTTCTTCGATCTGCTCCTGGGTCATGCGGCGGGCGATGGCGGCGCGCTGCTCGGCGGCGTTGGTGTTGCCGCTGGCCGAGGCGAGGTTCCACAGCATGTAGGCCAGCACCACGTCCTGCGGCATGCCGGCCTGGTGGTAGCGGTACATCAGGCCGATGGCGTACTGGGCGTCGGCGTGGCCCTGCTCGGCCGCCTTGCGAAACCACGACACCGCCAGCTTATGGTCGAGCGGTACCGAGTTGCCGGTGTAGTACATCGCGCCGACCACGTACTGCGCGTCGGCCTTGCCCTGCATGGCCGCCTTGCGGTGCCACTGCATCGCCTGCTTGTAGTCGCGTTCGACGCCCTGGCCCATGTAATACATCAGCCCGAGCAAGTGCTGGGCGTCCCGGTGGCCGGCCTTGGCGAGCGGCGTGACTTCGTTCAACGCCTGCGCATAATTGCGCGCGTTGTACGCGTTCGCCCCTTCGGCAAAGCCGGCCATCGCGCTGGCGTGCACGCCGAGCGCGAATGAAATCGCAACAAATATTTTTTTCATGTCTCTTGGTGAAACCCAGGTTCCCAATTTCTTATTATTCGACGCTTCTGTGTATTTTCCGTGTGCTTTGTGCTCGTCGGCCGACTATTTCCAGCTCACCTTGCCAAGGCCGTCGACGCTGACGCTGCGGTGCTGCGGCTTGCCGTACACCGTCACCGAACCGAGGCCAGACACGCTCAGTGTCGCGCTCTGGCGCGCGGTGATTTTCGCGTTGCCAAGCCCGCTTAGCTCCAGCGTCACCGCCTCGACCTCGAACTGCCTGGCGTCGAGCCCACCCAGTCCGCCCATGTTCGCCTTCATCCACTTGCTGCGCCCTGCCAATGTGACGTAGCCGGCGCCGCGCAAGTTCAAGTCAAGGCCGTCGCTGTTGACGCCCTGAATGTTCATGCTGCCGACGCCGCCGAGCGTGGCGTTGACGACCTTGAAGTCGCCCACCACCTTCATCGAGCCGGCGCCGTCGAGCGTGAGGTCCAGTTCGTCGCCGGTGAAGCCAGCCACCTCGGTCGAGCCGACGCTTTCGGACGACACTTCGCGCAGCTTCGGCAAGGTCAGTTCGGCGCGCAGGCGCGAGCGGCTGAACTTGAAGTCGTGGCTTTCGGTATCGATGACGAGGGTGTCGCCGCTTTGGATAGTGGTCGTCCTGGCCAGGTGGCGGCTGTCGCCGCTGAGCACCAGCAGCGCCACCGGGCCTTGCTTGAGCCTGACGTCGATGACGCCGTCGATCTTGACGCGCACCACGCGCGCATCGATGGCGCGCGTCTCGCTGACGTGTTCGTCCGCCGCCAGCGCCGTCGTCGAGACCAGCGCGCAAAACGCCGCGCCGCACATGCCCAAGTTGAGAATCCGGTTCATTACACTCTACAATATGTTGTTATTATTTGATTCTCAGCCTGCTGGCGAGTCGCCGTAACACTACCAGCAACTTGCTCGTTAATCCAGATATTGCCATGGTGTGACTATAACTACAGCGCCCTGTCCGCTCCAGCAAATTGCGATGAAATGCATATTTGGCTACCTGGGCTACACAAAAGCAGGAATAGCGGGCCAATCGCGCTGTAAGTGAATTGCCCGTTACATTTCGCGTATATTCGCGCCCAGCTCGTGCTGTACGCTGAGGCATAGCATGACCAGAGATCCCAGACGCGATCCGCGCCCAACACCAATAGGAGAGCAAGCATGATCGACACCCCGCAGATCGTCCAATGGGACCGGCAGCTTACCGCCGCGGTCCACCTCACCATTCCGCGCAACGGGATCCAGCAAGCGTTCGGGCCGGCCGTCGCCGAACTGCTCGGCGTGCTGGGCGCGCAAGGGCAGGCGCCGGCCGGCCCTTTGCTCAGCTACCACGTCAACATGCCACGCGAGGTGTTCGACTTCGACATCGCGTTTCCAGTCGCGCAGGAAATTGAGCCGAGCGGGCGCGTCGTCGGCAGCGAAGTGCCTGCGTTCAAGGTTGCGCGCGCGGTGTATCGCGGCCCGATGGAGGGCCTCGGTTCGGCATGGGGTGAGTTGCGCGAATGGGTAGCGGCGAACGGCCACGCGGCGCAACACCAGATGTTCGAACGCTACCTGGTCGGACCGGGCGACACGCCCGACCCGGCGGCTTGGCAGACCGAGCTGAACTGGCCTGTTGAAGACTAGCTTCTGACAGCCCGGCGCCTCAGTGCGCCAGCGAGCTGCTCAGCGCCTCTTGCACCAGCTTGTCGATTTCGGACGTGACGTTGGTCATCGTGCTGGCGACCACGGCGAATTCGCGGCCGGCCGTGCCGGCGCGCGCGGCGACGATCTGCGCGTTGAAGGCGACCATGCGGGCATGCCTGGCGATGGTTTTAATATCGCCCATCAACTCCTGCAGCTGGCGCTTCTGGGCGTGGGCATGGCGCTTCGATTGCTCTTCGTAGACCAGCGTCAATCCGTTGAGAACGCTCAGCAGCGGCGTCGCGCCGCGCACCAGTTCGTCGAGCAGGCCCGGCGCGCCGCGGCCGTTGCCGACGATCGCATCGAGCGTGGCCTCGGCCAGTGCAATGAAGTCGCGGATCACCTTGTCGCCTTGCAAGGTGCCGAAATAGGCGTCGCGCAGCTGGCTGCAGAACACGCCAGGCAAGGCGCCCCTGCCTTCGATCAGCACGGTGTGGGCATCGCTGAACAAGGCCAGCGTCTCGCGCGCAGTGGCGACCGCGCCGTGATGGCCCATCGAGGCGAGCACGGCGTACAGCACCACGCGCTGCGACGTGAAGCGGCGCCGGCCGGACAGGTTGATCAGGGCGCCGAACACATCCCCTGACAAATGCACGTCGGCGGTTGCTGTCTCGGCGTTCGGTGCAATGGAAATACTAAGCTGGGCTGTCATGGTGGGCTCCGTCCGGGGATGCAGGGATACAAGAGTTAACGCATGTTCCGTGCCAGCAAATACAGCCGCTTTAGCGGCGCCGCCTCACCAAGTTGGCGCACGATCTACCGGCGCGGCACCGAATCGGACCGGGCGTGCCCGAAAACGGCGGTGTTGCATGATCACTTCAACACTTCGCGTATTTCCAGTTGCGTCGCTTCGGTCTTCACGTCTTCCAGCTTGATTTTTTGACGGCGCCGACGGCAGCGCGGATACTGTCGGACATTGCCGCCCTCTCCCCTTTTCCATGACTGCAGCGCTTTTCCCTTCGTACGACGCGATCATTGTCGGCAGCGGCCCCGGCGGCGCTAGCGTTGCGCGCCAGCTCGCGCGCGGGGGCTGGCGCGTGCTGGTGCTCGAACAAGGCAGCGCCGCGCCGCTGGCCGGCACGCTGGGCCAGATGGCGAAGATGGCGGCGGTGCCCGGCAAAGGCGTGTTCATACAGCGCGACGCGTCGCTGCTGGTGCAGGGCGTCACCGCCGGCGGCAGTTCGGCCATCAATTTCGCCACCGCCGCCGATCCGCCGCTGGCGATGTTCGCCGACTACGGCATCGACCTGGCGCCGGCGCTGCGCCGCCTGCGCGCCGAGCTGCCGATCGGGCCGCTTCCGGACAAGCTGGTCGGTCCGATGGCGTCGCGCATCATGACGGGCGCGCGCGCGATCGGGCTCAACTGGCAAAAGCTCGACAAAATGATCCGGCCGCAGATTTGCCGGGCCGGCTGCTGGCGTTGCGCGTATGGCTGCCCGTTCGGCGCCAAATGGAGCGCGCGCGATTTTCTCGACGAAGCCGGCCAGCACGGCGCACAGTTGCTCGACCGCGCCAGGGTGCTGAAGGTGCTGATCAAAGAAGGCCGCGCCACCGGCGTCGAGTTCGTGCGCGGCGGCGAAGTGCAACAGGTCAAGGCGCCGGTCGTCGTGCTGGCTGGCGGCGGCGTCGGCAGTGCGCGGCTGCTGCACAGTTCAGGATTGCGATCGCGCGAGAGCAGCTTCTTCAACGATCCGGTCATCGCCGTGATGGGCACGGTCGACGACATCGACGGCGGTGCCGAAGTGCCGATGGCGGCCGGCGCGCGCTGGGATGACGACGGCATCACGCTGGCCGACATGACCTTGCCGGCGCCGATGTACCAGGGCTTCACGGCCCAGGTCGGCCGGCTCGACCGGCTGCTGGCGCATCGCCGCACGCTCAGCATCATGGTCAAGATCCGCGACGAGATCGGCGGCGCGGTCGGCCCGCGCTGGGCCAGCAAGGGTCTGCAGCCATCGGACCGCAAGAAGTTCGATACCGGCGTGGGCCTGGCGCGCGACGTGCTGGCCGCCGCCGGCGCGACGCATGTATTCCAGAGCCACCACTTCGCCGCACACCCGGGCGGCAGCGTGCGAATCGGCGACGGCGTCGACGCCAATCTGGAAGCCGGCGCGGCGAATCTGTTTGTCTGCGACGCGTCCGTCATTCCGCGCGCCTGGGGACTTCCGCCAACACTGACGCTCTTGTCACTCGGCGTGCGGCTCGGCGATCACCTACTCGCTCGGTGAACGCTCACCGGGCAGCTGCGCGCTCGCCAGATGATTCAGACTGATCCCATGCTCAGCGGGTTGAAACAGCCGGCGGCTGCAGCACCTCTTCGCCACTTGCCTGCATATCCGCGACTGCTTCCGAGACGATCCGCCGGATCCCGCTGAAAGCCTCCTCCTGTGTCGGCGCGAGCCAAGACAAAGATGGGAATTCTACGCACAACCCAACATGCTCGCCGTCCTCGTCTGACCAGGCCAACGGTATGTGTAATGATCATTTTCCATTGTATGCCCCTTCAGCTTTCGATCGCGAGTAGCACTTGCTTTACCTGGTAAGCCTTGGCTCGCCCTCGATTGCTCTGAATATTCACGCGGATCACCAGGCCACGGTGTCTTGAAAAAGAGCGTGACTGGTGCCAGACTGGCGCGGTGGCCCAAAATATTCTACGCAGATTCTTAACAAGTCGGAAAAGCGTACATTCGCCGGCGCGCGAGACATTTGTTCAAGAATTTTTGCAGAGCGCGCCATCGGAAGATCGTACGTAATAATGGTAGCAACAGCGGCACTACCGGTCAAATTCGCGTCGAAAAAAAACCGCCAGGGCTTGCGCGCTGGCGGTTTTTCATTCGGCCGAAGCCGAAGCGATGCGAATTACGCTGCAGGTGCTGCGGCGCCTTCGGCACCTTCAGCTGCCTTCATCGACAGCTTCAAACGGCCGCGGTCATCGGTCTCGAGGACCTTGACGCGCACTGCCTGGCCTTCTTTCAGGTAGTCGGCAACGGCGTTGACACGCTCGTTGGCGATCTGCGAGATGTGCAGCAGGCCGTCCTTGCCTGGCATGACCTGGACGATCGCGCCGAAGTCGAGCAGCTTGAGCACGACGCCGTCGTAGGTCTTGCCCACTTCGACCGATGCGGTCAGCTCTTCGATGCGGCGCTTGGCTTCCTGGCCGGCAGCAGCGTCGACCGAAGCGATGGTGACTACGCCTTCGTCGCTGATGTCGATCTGTGTGCCGGTCTCTTCGGTCAGCGCGCGGATGACGGCGCCGCCCTTGCCGATGACGTCACGGATCTTCTCCGGGTTGATCTTGATGGTGATCAGGCGCGGTGCGAAGTCCGACAGTTCGGTCTTCACGTGCGGCATCGCCTTCTGCATCTCGCCGAGGATGTGGTGGCGCGCTTCCTTGGCTTGCGCCAGTGCCACTTGCATGATCTCTTTGGTGATGCCCATGATCTTGATGTCCATCTGCAGCGCGGTAATGCCTTCAGGCGTACCGGCTACCTTGAAGTCCATGTCGCCGAGGTGGTCTTCGTCGCCGAGGATGTCGGTCAGCACGGCGAACTTGCCGCCTTCCTTGATCAGGCCCATCGCGATGCCGGCGACGTGCGCCTTCATCGGCACGCCGGCGTCCATCAGTGCCAGGCAACCGCCGCACACCGATGCCATCGACGAGGAACCGTTCGATTCGGTAATTTCCGATACCAGACGCACCGAGTAGCTGAAGTCTTCCGGGTTAGGCAACGCTGCCAGCAGCGCGCGTTTGGCCAGGCGGCCGTGGCCGATCTCGCGGCGCTTCGGCGTACCGACGCGGCCGGTTTCGCCGGTGGCGAACGGAGGCATGTTGTAATGCAGCATGAAGGAGTCGGTGTACTCGCCCATCAGCGCATCGATCTTCTGGCTGTCGCGCGCGGTGCCGAGCGTGGCAACGACGAGCGCCTGCGTTTCGCCGCGGGTGAACAGGGCCGAACCGTGGGTGCGTGGCAGCACGCTGGTACGGATCTCGATCGGACGCACGGTGCGGGTGTCGCGGCCGTCGATGCGTGGCTCGCCGTTCAGGATCTGCGAACGCACGACCGACGCTTCGATGTCGAACAGGATATTGCCGACTTCCGAGCTGTCGATGTCGCCCAGGTTGTTGGCGGCCGATTCAGCCGTCAGGGCGGCGACCACTTCCGAGAACGCCGACTTCAGCTTGGCGGTACGCGCCTGCTTGTCCTTGGTCTGGTAGGCATCGTTGATCTTGGCGTCGGCGAAGCCCTTGACGCGGGCGATCAGCGCTTCGTTCTTGGCAGGCGGAGTCCACTCGACTTCCGGCTTGCCGCCGTCGCGCACCAGTTCATGGATCGCGTCGATGACCGCTTTCATCTGGTCGTGGCCGAAGACGACGGCGCCGAGCATGATTTCTTCGGACAGCTGCTGCGCTTCGGACTCGACCATCAGGACGGCCGTTTCGGTACCGGCGACGACCAGATCCATCTGGCTCGTCTTGAGCTGGGTGGTGGTCGGGTTCAGGATGTACTGGCCATTGGCGTAACCGACGCGGGCGGCGCCGATCGGGCCGGAGAACGGCACGCCGGAGACGCACAGCGCGGCCGATGCGCCGATCATGGCGGCGATGTCCGGGTCGATCTCAGGATTGACCGACAGCACGTGGATGATGATCTGGACTTCGTTCAGGTAGCCTTCCGGGAACAGCGGACGGATCGGACGGTCGATCAGGCGCGACGTCAGCGTTTCCTTTTCCGAAGGACGGCCTTCGCGCTTGAAGAAGCCGCCCGGGATCTTGCCGGCAGCGTAGGTCTTCTCGACGTAGTCAACGGTCAGCGGGAAAAAGTCCTGGCCTGGCTTGGCGTCCTTGCGCGCGACGACAGTCGCCAGCACGACGGTGTCGTCGATCGACACCAGCACCGCGCCGGATGCCTGGCGAGCGATCTCGCCGGTCTCCAGGGTGACCGTGTGCTGACCGTACTGGAACGTTTTCGTAACTTTGTTAAACATGGGTAATCCCTTTCTATTTGCCGACAGATTTTCAGGGGCTGTCGTTCACCTCACCACAGGCAAGTGCAACCTTGCCTTTACTGCTTTAATGCAACTTTAATACTATTCAGAAATGCAAAATGCCCGCGACAGTCAGACTGACGCAGGCATTTTCGTTTAAATCGGGAGCGGCAAAAATTACTTGCGCAGGCCGAGTTTAGCGATCAGATCGCGATAACGGGCAGCGTCTTTGCTTTTCAGGTAGGACAGCAGGCTCTTACGACGGTTGACCATCATGATCAGGCCGCGGCGCGAGTGGTGATCTTTCGCGTGGGCTTTGAAGTGGCCGTTCAGTTCGTTGATGCGCGCGGTCAGCAGTGCGACCTGGACTTCTGGCGAACCGGTGTCGTTTTGAGCACGGGCGTTGTCCGCGATAATCGCGGCTTTGTTGATGTTTTCTACGGTCATGATATTACCTTTCACATGCGGTGCAAGAGTCGCAACCCAGCGCACCGTGAACTTCGATTGACAAGCTGGTCCAAACGACCAGACCCGCTAGTATATGCGAAAACTGTTCGTGCAGCCAGTGCTCAATGCGCCTGAGTCGGGCATGATAGGATTTTTGCAGCTTTTTGGGGTAAGTCACCATGCGAAACCTGATACAAGCATCCATTTTGACCGCGCTGCTCGCCGGCTGCGCCAGCCTGTCCGGCCCGCCCTTGCTGCCGGGCGACTCGATCGACACCGTCAAGCTCAAGCTGGGCGAACCGACGTCGTCGTATTCGGCCGGCCCTGAGCAGCTGCTCGAATACGCCAAGGGGCCGATGGGCCAGACCACGTGGATGGCGCACATCGGCGCCGACGGCCGGCTCACGCGCCTGGAACAGGTGCTGACGGGTGAAAAATTCGCCACCATCAAAGTCGGTTCGGCAAGGCACGAGGACGTGCTGCGCGCCGTCGGCCGGCCGGCCGAGAAATCGTACCTGGCGCTGCGCGACTTCGAGGTCTGGTCGTACCGCTACAAGGAGGCCGGCGTGTGGAATTCGATGATGCACGTGCACTTCGACCGCGCCGGCGTGGTGCAGATGATGCAAAACGGCCCGGATCCGATGTACGAGGAAAGGCGCTTTTTCCGCTAGCGGTGCGTCGAGCGTCAACGTCAGTACACGTCACCGCACCCCGACGTAGCGTCCTTAGCTGCGATCGCTCGGGTCGATCGGCTCGGCGTCGGTCTGCACGATGCTTACCGGCTTGCCCTTTGCCAGGCGCCACAGGTACACCGCGTAGCCGGATAAACCGTAGGCGACGAAAATCGGCCACAGCACTTTCGGCGGATCGATCGACACCAGCGCGAACGCCAGCGCAATCAGGAACACCGCGATGAACGGCACCGATTTGCGGAAATTGACGTCCTTGAAGCTGTAGAAAGGCACGTTGGTGACCATCGTCAGGCCGGCGAACAGCGCGATGCCGAACGAGATCCACGACATCTGCATGCCGCTTACTTCGAGGTCCGTCATCATCAAGATGAAGCCGGCGACGATGGCCGCCGCGGCAGGGCTTGGCAAGCCCTGGAAGTAGCGCTTGTCGACCACTTCGATGTTGGTGTTGAAGCGCGCCAGCCGGCACGCGGCGCCGGCGCAATAGACAAAGGCGGCGATCCAGCCGAGCTTGCCGAGCCCGCGCAGCGACCACTCGTAGATCACCAGCGCCGGCGCGGCGCCGAACGACACCATGTCGGACAGGCTGTCGTACTGGGCGCCGAATTCGGACTGGGTGTTGGTCAGGCGCGCGACGCGACCGTCGAGGGCGTCGAGCACCATGGCCACAAAAATGGCCCAGGTGGCATGCTCGAAACGCTGGTTCATCGCCATCACGATGGCGTAGAAGCCGCAGAACAGCGCCGCGGTGGTGAACGCGTTGGGCAACAGGTAAATCCCGCGCCGGCGCACCGGATTGCCGCTGGCGTCAAATTTTTGCCGGCCGATTTTGCCGAAGCGCGACAGTTTTTTGGCGCCGGGTTTCCGGCGGCGGGGGAATGTGGGCATAAGTTTCCGTTTCTAGTGTAGGCGCGTCGTTACCACCCTATTATAGTAGGCTAACGAAATACATAGCGAACCGTTACTATTACCTGAACTTAAGCTTGCCGACGAGGCGCATCTGCAGCGTCGTTTCGCCCGGCTCGAACGTCGGTTCGGCCACTTCCGCCGCGTCCATCTTTGCCATCGCACGCGAGCCCATCACGCTCACTTCCTGCTGGGCATAGCGCCCGGAGCCTTCGAAGTCGATCGTGTCGATGACGGCGTCGGCCGGCCGCCGGCCCATTGCCGCGGCAATCGAGGCGATGCGCTCATTCAGGTTCAGGTAGGTGGCGGCAATGCGGCGGTCGTCGAGCTGCTTGAGCGTGGCAGGCGCCAGGCCGAAGCGCAGGTTATTGAGCGACATGACTTTTTGCGCTGCGGCGGTGGTTTTCGGCAAGGCGGCCAGGTTCGTCGTCTTGACCTCGAGGTACTGGCCGACGCGCCAGCCGACCGGCACCGCTTTCGGCATGCCAGCGCCCTGCACTGGCCGCGGCTCCGGATAAATCGGATATGTGTAGTAACCCTGCGTTTTCAGGCTGGCCTGCGGATCTTCGCGGCGGATGATCTCGGTGCCCTGCTTCATCTTCTGATTGACGCGCGAGGCAGCCGCCGCCTTGTCCTTGTCGTGCTCCTCGACCGCGAACGTCGCGGTGGCCTGGTCGTTGGCGTGCGTGACTTCGCCGAACGCCGGCACGATGACCAGCGCACCGGAAGTCGAGGACGCAGTTTGGGCGTTGGCCTGCGCGGCGATGACCAGCGCGGCGGCAATGAACAGTTTTGGTAGCGACATGTCTTTCTCTCCGGGTTGACTTGATCAACTGACAAGATACCCGGAAAGCGAAAACTAATGCGCTACGGACACAAAGAGTTACTTGAACTTGACCTTGCCCACCAGGCGCATCTGCAAGGTGGTTTCGCCTGGTTCGAAGGTCGGCTCGCTGACCTCGCCGGAATCCTTGGCCATGCGTGACATTGCCATCGGCGCCGCGGCAGCTTCGCCCTGCGCCGCATAGTTGCCGGAGCCTTCGAAGTCGACCGTGTCGAGCACGGCGTCAGTGGTGTTGCGGCCCATCGCCTTGGCGATCGAGGCGATGCGTTCGGTCAGGTTGCGGTAAGTCGCGCCGATGCGCTGGTCGTCCAGCTTCTTCAGGGTGGCAGGGGTCAGGCCGAAACTGAGGTTGTTCAGGCCCAGCACCTTCTGGGCGGCGGCCGTTGTTTTCGCCAGGCCGGCAAGGCTGGTGGTTTTCATTTCGACGTAGTTACCGACGCGCCATCCCGTCGCGACTGGTTTCGGCATGGTGCCGTTCGGCAGCGGGCGTTGCTCCGGGTAGATCGGATAGGTGTAGTAGCCCTGCGTCTTCAAGACCGCTTGCGGGTCTTCCTTGCGCAGGATGTCGAGGCCCTGCTTCATTTTCTGGTTGACGCGCGAGGCGGCGGCCGCTTTGTCCTTGTCCTGTTCTTCGACGAGGAAGGTGGCGGTAGCCTGGTCATTCGGATGCGTCACTTCGCCAAAAGCGGGGACGATGACGAGAGTTTGGGCATGGACTTGCGATGCCAGCACGAGCGTGGCGGCGATGAGGAGTTTGGGTAACGACATGTGGCTCTTTCAGGTTGTTGTTCTTAGCCTGAACGATAACCGGAAATCGAGGCGCAGCGGGGGCCGGACACCATTCGTTGCAATTCATTACTGTTTACATACAAAGTTCACGGGCAAATAAAAACCGTCACTCCCGCGAAAAGCAGGAATGACGGTCTTGAGAGTTGCGGTGCTGCTTAGTTCTTCGACTGGTCGACCAGCTTGTTCTTCGCGATCCACGGCATCATCGCGCGCAGCTTCTCGCCGACGACTTCGATCTGGTGCTCCGAATTGAGGCGGCGGCGCGAGATCAGGGTCGGTGCGCCGGCCTTGTTCTCAAGGATGAAGCTCTTGGCGTACTCGCCGGTCTGGATGTCCTTCAGGCACTGGCGCATTGCATCCTTGGTTGCCGACGTGACGATCTTCGGGCCGGTGACGTATTCGCCGTACTCTGCATTGTTCGAGATCGAGTAGTTCATGTTGGCGATGCCGCCTTCATAGATCAGGTCGACGATCAGCTTGAGTTCGTGCAGGCACTCGAAGTACGCCATTTCCGGCGCGTAGCCGGCTTCGGTCAGCGTTTCGAAGCCAGCCTTGATCAGCTCGACGGCGCCACCACACAGCACTGCCTGCTCGCCGAACAGGTCGGTTTCGGTTTCTTCGCGGAAGTTCGTTTCGATGATGCCGGCGCGGCCGCCGCCGTTGGCCATCGCGTACGACAAGGCGATGTCGCGCGCCGAGCCGGACTTGTCCTGGTAGACGGCGATCAGGTGCGGCACGCCGCCGCCTTGGGCGTAGGTGCCGCGCACGGTGTGGCCTGGCGCCTTAGGCGCGATCATGATGACGTCGAGGTCGGCGCGCGGCACGACCTGGCCGTAGTGCACGTTGAAGCCGTGGGCGAAGGCCAGCACGGCGCCCTGCTTGGCGTGCGGCGCGACGTTTTCGTTGTAGACCTGGGCGATGTTCTCGTCCGGCAGCAGGATCATGATGATGTCGGCGGCCTTGATGGCGTCGTTGACTTCAGCTACTTTCAGGCCGGCCTGTTCGACCTTGTTCCACGAGGCGCCGCCCTTGCGCAGGCCAACGGTGACGTTGACGCCCGAATCGTTCAGGTTCTGTGCGTGGGCGTGGCCCTGCGAGCCATAGCCGATGATGGCAACGTTCTTGCCTTTGACGAGGGAGAGGTCGCAATCTTTGTCGTAGAAAACGTTCATGATATTTTTCCTGTAATTTTAAGTTGTGGGGAAATGCTTAGACTTTGAGGATGCGTTCGCCGCGGCCGATGCCCGAGCCGCCGGTGCGGACCGTTTCGAGGATCGAGGCGCGGTCGATCGAATCGATGAACGCGTCGAGCTTGCTCTTGGCGCCGGTCAGTTCGATCGTGTAGGTCTTCTCGGTGACGTCGATGACGCGGCCGCGGAAGATGTCGGCGGTGCGCTTCATCTCTTCGCGCTCCTTGCCGACCGCGCGCACCTTGATGAGCATCAGCTCACGCTCGATGTGCGAGCCTTCGGTCAGGTCGACCACCTTGACCACCTCGATCAGGCGGTTCAGGTGCTTGGTGATCTGCTCGATAATGTCGTCCGAGCCGCTGGTGACGATCGTCATCCGCGACAAGGTGGCGTCTTCGGTCGGCGCCACGGTCAGGGTCTCGATGTTGTAACCGCGGGCCGAGAACAGGCCGACCACGCGCGACAAGGCGCCGGCTTCGTTTTCCAGCAGGACAGAAATAATATGGCGCATGTTAGAGGTCCTCCGAGCCAAGCAGCATTTCGGACAGGCCCTTGCCGGCTTTCACCATCGGCCACACGTTTTCCGACTGGTCGGTAATGAAGTTCATGAACACCAGGCGGTCCTTCATGCCGAACGCTTCTTTCAAGGCGCCGTCGACGTCGCCCGGCTTTTCGATCTTCATGGCGACGTGGCCGAACGATTCGGCCAGCATCGAGAAGTCCGGCAGCGAATCCATGTACGACTCCGAATAGCGCCCGCCGTAGTCGATCTGCTGCCACTGGCGCACCATGCCGAGGGCGCGGTTGTTGAGCAGGATGATCTTCGGCGTCAGGTGGTATTGCTTGCAGGTAGCCAGTTCCTGGATGTTCATCTGGATCGAGCCTTCGCCGGTGATGCAGGCAACGGTCGAGCCGGGATTGGCCATCTGCACGCCCATCGCATACGGCAAGCCGACGCCCATCGTGCCAAGACCGCCGGAGTTGATCCAGCGGCGCGGCTTGTCGAACGGATAGTACTGGGCCGCCCACATCTGGTGCTGGCCGACGTCCGAGGTGATGAAGGCGTCGCCGCCGGTCACTTCCCACACTTTTTGCACGACCGACTGCGGCTTGATGATGGTATCCGAATCCTGGAACTTCAGGCAGTCGCGGCCGCGCCATTCGCCGATCTGCTTCCACCAGTCCTTCAGCGGCGCCGCATTGACTTTCGCGTCGGCCGCGTCGAGCTGCGACAGCAACTCGACCAGCACGTCCTTGACGTTGCCGACGATCGGAATGTCGACCTTGACGCGCTTCGAGATGGACGACGGGTCAATGTCGATGTGAATGATCTTGCGCGGGTGCGAGGCAAAATGCTTCGGGTTGCCGATCACGCGGTCGTCGAAACGGGCGCCGATGGCGATCAGGACGTCGCAGTGCTGCATCGCCATGTTCGCTTCGTAGGTGCCGTGCATGCCCGGCATGCCGACCCACTTGTCGGACGACGAGCGGTAGCCGCCCAGGCCCATCAGCGTGTTGGTGCACGGGAAGCCGAGGCGGTCGACCAGCTTGTTCAGCTCGGGCGCGGCATTGGCCAGGATGACGCCGCCGCCGGCATAGATCATCGGCCGCTCGGCCTGCAACAGCAGTTGCACCGCCTTGCGGATCTGGCCCGAGTGACCCTTGTCGACCGGCTTGTACGAGCGCATTTCGATTTCCTTCGGATAATCGAAATGGCAGGTGTGCATGCTGATGTCTTTGGGGATATCGACCAGCACCGGACCGGGACGACCGGTGCGGGCGATGAAGAATGCTTTCTTGATCGTTGCCGCCAGGTCGCGCACGTCCTTGACGAGGAAATTGTGCTTGACGACGGGGCGGGTGATGCCGACCGTGTCGCACTCCTGGAACGCGTCCTGGCCGATGGCGTGGCTCGGCACCTGGCCGGAGATGACGACCATCGGCACCGAGTCCATGTAGGCGGTCGACAAGCCGGTGACGGCATTGGTGACGCCCGGACCGGACGTGACGAGGGCGACCCCGACCGTATTCGAACTGCGCGAATAGGCGTCGGCGGCGTGGATGGCGGCCTGTTCATGGCGCACCAGTACGTGCTGGAATTTGTCCTGCTTGAAGATGGCGTCGTAGATATACAGCACCGCGCCGCCAGGATAACCAAAGACGTGCTTGACGCCCTCTTCGGCCAGACAGCGGACGACAATCTCAGCGCCCGTGATGGGAGCCGTTGTTTCGTTGTTCATGATACATTCCTTTCAAGACCCATTGGGAGGTGATCGGATGCTCTTTCCTAACGAAATTCGTGTGGCGCGACAGTGCTCAGGCTTCCCTTCTTTCTGCGGTCACGGCGATCTTTCACGTACCCATAGATACGTTACGAACCGGCGCTAAGCGCAACTCGTTTGGCGTGAGTTTCTGTAGCGGTTACGCGAACCTCTCGTGCTTGTGGCACGGGTTAGAGCAAACTGCCTACATATGAAAGCGCGTCATGTCGATGTTGGCCTTGTGTGCCGGTCACGACCTGACCATACAGCTTCGGGGTTGCAAAGCGTGGCTTACCTTACTGCGTTGCACCATTTTGGTCAAGGTAAAAGATGGTCGCATGATCCGCAGCGGTGCGTTTCGCGTAAAAATCGCGCAAAATGGCCCGTTTTTTGCTAGGATGCGTCAATTTTGCAGTTCAGCACTATTGGCGTAATGACGTCCCCCTCTCCTTCCGCGCATGGCCACAGACAAAGAATTATCCGATTTCCTCGAGCATGTCGAGCGGCGCGCCTTCAAGCAGGCGGTGTACGCCGTGCGCAAGGACGAGTCCGCTCTTGATATCGTGCAGGACGCGATGATCAAGCTTGCCGAAAAATACGGTGACAAGCCGGCTGCCGAACTGCCGATGCTGTTTCAGCGTATCCTGCAAAACACCATCCTCGATTACTTCCGACGCGAAAAAGTGCGAAATACGTGGGTCAGCCTGTTCTCTTCGATGGGCAAACGCGATGGCGGCGACGACGACTTTGATATACTCGACTCGTACGAAGCGGAAGAAGGTTCCGCCCGGGCTGAATCAAGTGCCGACCAGGTCGAGCGGATGCAGACCCTGGCGGTGATCGAAGCGGAGGTACAAAAACTGCCGTCGCGTCAACGGGAAGCGTTCCTGATGCGTTATTGGCAGGATATGGACGTGGCTGAAACAGCGGAAGCAATGGGGTGTTCAGAAGGTAGCGTCAAGACACACTGTTCACGGGCGACCCATACCCTCGCCGAAGCGCTGAAAGCCAAGGGATTAAAATTATGAACACCGAAGACATCAACCTGGCGTACAAAGTGCGTCACGCGCTCGACGCGAACCTCGACAATTTGCCGGTTTCAACCGTCGAACGGCTCGCTTCGGCGCGCAAGATGGCCGTATCGCGCAAGAAGGCGCACGCCCCCGCCCAGGTCGCGCAGCGCGCCCTCGCCGGCAACTTCGGCAGCTTCTTTTCATTCTCTTCGCTCGGGCGCGCCGGCGCCATCATCCCGCTGCTGGCCCTGGTTGCCGGCCTGGCCGGTGTTTACCAGTACGAGCAGCAGCAACGCATCGCCGAACTCGCCGAGCTCGACGCGGCGGTCCTGTCCGACGAACTCCCCCTGACCGCCTACCTCGATCATGGTTTTAATGCCTACCTGGCGCAGCGCGGTCAATAAGGTGACCGGCGCGCATTTGTCGTTCTTGTTCAACGCGGTCGTAACGGCGCTGGCGTTCGCTGGCCTGGCCGGCGCCGCCGGCGCGCAGGCGCCAGTTGTGGCAGCAACCAGGCCGCACGTCCAGAATGCCGCGGAAAAGCCGCTGTGGAGCACGCTGACGCGCACGCAGCAGATCGCGCTCGAGCCGCTGGCCGGCGAGTGGGATCGCATGGATGCGATGCGCAAGCAGAAATGGCTCGAGATCGCCAACCGCTATTCGTCGATGAAGCCCGACGAGCAGGTGCGGGTGCACGAACGCATGCGCGACTGGCTCAAATTGACGCCGGAAGAGCGCCGCGTGGTCCGTGAAAACTACACGCGCACCAAGAAAATCGACCCAGGCCATAAATCCGAGGAATGGGAAAAGTACCAGCAGTTGCCGGAAGAGCAAAAGAAGAAGCTTGCCGCCGATGCCGCCGCACGCGGCAAGAAGCAAGTGGCCAACCTGCCGTCGGCCGCGCAATCGAGCGTCAAGACGGTCGAGCCCCTCAAGCGCACGCCGCCGCGGGTGGCAGCCTGCCCTGCCGGCACCGTGAAAAATGCCGCGGCGCCGACGCCGGCCTGCGTGATGGTGCCTGCCGCCGCGCCCGCCGCCGTCGCTCCCGTTGTTCCTACTACAGTCACGCCAACACCGGTCGCCCCGGCAGCTCCCGTCCCAAATGCAAAATAGTAAGTCTGTGATCGCAACGCCCACCGTCAAACGCCGCCTGATCAGCATGGTTTATGAAGCCTTCCTGTTCATCTCGGTCGAGGCGCTGGCAATGTTCCTCTACCTGTTTCTCACCCAGAACCTGCATTCGCCGCTGATTGAACACGGCCGCAACGCCGTATTCTTCCTCGTCGGCGCCTTGTATTTCATTCATGCCTGGGGCGGCAGCGGGCATACGCTGGCGATGAAGACGTGGCGGATCAAGGTCGTCAAGCTGGGCTGCAAGACGGTGCCGCACCGCGCCGCCGCCGTGCGCTACCTGATGGCGTGGGGCTGGTTCCTGCCGGCGATCGTGGCGTGCTATGCGTTTGGATGGAGAAGCGCCGGCCAGGTCAGCGCCGCGGTGGCGGTGGGGATTGCGGCGTGGGCGGCGACCGCGCTGCTCGACAAGGACAGGCAGTTCCTGCATGACCGGATTGCCGGCACGCGGTTGATATCGCTGCCGAAGCCGGAGAAGAAGGTTAAAGCGGCTAAAGTTTGAGTCGTCACTACCATGCCTGCAAAGACACGCGATGATCGAATGTAACCGCACGATGGAACAGGCGAAGCGCGACTTCGCGGCCGGCCGGCTGACCGGCGCCATGCTGATCCGCGTGCCGATGACCGCGTCCGACTGGGCCATCCGCCTGTCCGGCGTCAAGGGCGACGCCGGCATGCTGCTCGACGTGCAAACGCTCGAACCCCACTGCTTCGCCAGCGTCGACAAAGCCGTCACGGCGCTCGACCAGATCGGCTTCTCGTTCTCGCAGCTGAAGGTAGCCTAGAAGCGCTCGTACTCGTGCAGGTAGCGCCACTGCCCCACCGGCAGGCTGGCCATCGGCACGCGGCCGACGCGAATGCGCTTGGTCGACACCGGCGTCAGCCCCACCATCCGCAGCATGTGCACCAGCTGCCCCGGCTTCGGGTTCTTGACCGCGAAACGCAGGCGTGTTTCGTTCTGCCAGCTGACCTTCATCGGCGGGATCTCCTTGCCGTTGAACGGCAGGCCATGATTGAGCAGCGCCAGGCCGCCTTCGCGGATCGTGCCGGCCACTTCGATGATGAACTCCTGCTCGACCCGCTGGCCTTCGTCGACCAGCTTGCGGGCAACGCGGAAGTCCTGCGTGTAGACCAGCAGCCCGCTCGCCTTGGTCTCCAGCGGCGAGGCCAGCGTGAGGTTCGACAGGTGGCGCTTGAGGAAGCGCTGGTTGCCGTGATCGGGCAGCACCAGCGTCTCCTGCGTCAGGCAGCTGGTGGCAGCCTCGCCGTCGATGTCGAAGCCGGCGTTCAAGCCGGCCGGCTTGTGCAGCAGGATCGTCACCGGCGCCAGGTCGACCAGCGTGGCGTCGGGATGGAGCGTCACTTCCTGGTCGTCGGCCACGCGGGCGCCGGCCTCCTCGACCCCCTGGCCGTCGACGCTGACCCAGCCGCCGGCGATGTACTTGTCGGCCTCGGCGCGCGAGCATGGCATCATTTCGGCCACGCGCTTGGCGAGCCGGATGGTGTTATCGGTCATTGTGCTCTTTGAAAAATGCGGTGAAGACGGCGATGACGCGCTCGACGTCGGCCGTGCTGACGTCGAGGTGCGTTACGAGCCGCGTATGCGGGCCGACGGTGGCGCGGATGCGCTCGCGCGCCAGCGTGGCACGCAGCGCGTCGCACGCGGCCGGCGGCACGTCGACGTAGAAGATGTTGGTCTGCGGCGTGGCGACCTGCAGGCCCTCTATGGCGCGCAGGCCGGCCGACAGCCTCGCTGCGTTGGCATGGTCGTCGGCGAGGCGCTCGACGTTGTGTTCGAGCGCGTACAGGCCGGCCGCGGCCAGCACGCCGGCCTGGCGCATGCCGCCGCCGAGCATCTTGCGCCAGCGCTTGCCCTGTTCGATGAACGCCTTCGGCCCGCACAGCACCGAGCCGACCGGCGCGCCCAGCCCTTTCGACAGGCATACCGACACCGAGTCGAAGCCGGCCACCGCGGCGCGCAGGCTGATGCCCTGCTTGACGGCGGCGTTGCAGATGCGGGCGCCGTCAAGGTGCGTGGCCAGGCCACGCGACTTCGCCAGCGCCGTTGCCTGCGCCATGTAATCGGCGCCGAGCACCTTGCCGCCGATGGTGTTCTCCAGCGCCAGCAGGCGCGTGCGTGCGAAGTGCATGTCGTCCGGCTTGATGTAGTGCTCGATGTCGGCCAGCGCCAGGCTGCCGTCGGGCTGGTTGGCGATCGGCTGCGGCTGGATGCTGCCCAGTACCGCTGCGCCGCCGCCTTCGTACTTGTAGGTGTGCGCGTCCTGGCCGACCAGGTACTCGTCGCCGCGGCCGCAATGGAGCATCAGCGCGATCAAGTTGCTCTGGGTGCCGGACGGCGCAAACAACGCCGCCTCGTAGCCGAACAAGTCGGCCGTCACTTCCTGCAGGCGGTTGACGGTCGGGTCGTCGCCGTAGACGTCGTCGCCGACGGGGGCTGCCGCCATTGCGGCGCGCATCGCCTCAGACGGTTGGGTGACGGTGTCGCTGCGCAGGTCAATCCAGTGTTCGCTCATGATTGTGCGGTGCTTAATTGTTCAGTGTAGAAGCGCTGGCCCATTTCTTCGAGGCCCAGCGTGGTCAGTACTTCCTGCAGCCGCTCGCTCGGGCGCTTGCGCGGCAGGTTCTTGTAGCTGGCGATGATCAGCTCATTTTTCATCGAGTGCTCCCAGCCTACCAGCTCGGTGACGTTGACCTGGTAGCCGTGCGCTTCCAACTGCAGGCAGCGCAGCACGTTGGTGACCTGGCTGCCGAATTCGCGCGTGTGCAGCGGGTGGCGCCAGATCTCGGTCAGCGCGCTCTTACCCAGGTCCTTGCCCTTGTTCTTCTTCAGGACAGTGGCCACTTCGGCCTGGCAGCAAGGCACCAGCACCATGAACTTGGCCTTCTTCTTCAGCGCGAAATCGATGGCGTCGTCGGTGGCGGTGTTGCAGGCGTGGAGCGCGGTGACGATGTCGATTTGCGCCGGCAGCTTGTTCGACGTGGTCGATTCGGCCACCGACAGCGGTAAGAACGACATGCCGGGGAACTCGAGGCGCTTGGCCAGCTCGGTCGACTTCTGCACGAGTTCCTCGCGCGTTTCGATGCCGTAGATGTGCGAGCCGTCGTCCTTGTTCTTGAAGAACAGGTCGTACAGGATGAAGCCGAGGTAGGACTTGCCGGCGCCGTGGTCGACCAGCGAAATGGCCGGATGGTCCTGCTGGATTTCGTTCAGCAGCGGCTCAATGAACTGCACCAGGTGGTACACCTGCTTGAGTTTGCGGCGGCTGTCCTGATTGAGCTTGCCGTCGCGCGTGAGAATGTGCAGTTCCTGCAGCAGCGCGACCGACTGGCCGGGGCGGATTTCAGGGGCGAGCTCCCGGGGTGCGGCAACCTTGCCGCCGGCGTCAGCGCGCTTCATCGATCCACGCTGCCTGGATCGCTTCCAGTACCTTTTCGCCGCCGCGGGTGCGGTCGTCGTTGAAGCCGTCAAGCGCGACGACCCAGTTGTGCAGGTCGACGAAGCGCACCGCGGCCGGGTCGGCGTCAGGGAATTTTTCGTACAGGGCTTCGGCAATGGCCGTAATGTCGCTCCACTTCATGACTTTCCCGTTCAATGATTTTTTTCGGCGGCGTGGTTGATCGTGTACTTCGGAATCTCCACCACCAGGTCGGTGTCGTCGACGATCGCCTGGCACGACAGGCGCGACACCGCTTCCAGGCCCCACGCCTTGTCGAGCATGTCTTCTTCTTTTTCTTCCGGCTCGTTGAGGCTGTCGTAACCTTCGCGCACCAGCACGTGGCAGGTGGTGCAGGCGCACACGCGGTCGCATGCGTGTTCGATGTCGATGTCGTTGTCGAGCATGACGTCGCAGACGGATTTGCCTTTCGGCGCCTCCAGCACAGCGCCTTCAGGACAGAACACGGGATGGGGCAGGATGACAATTTGCGGCACTGGGATTACCTCTTCAATTTTGTAAGTTCAGACTTCGTCGAGCGTTTTGCCGGCCAGCGCGCTGCGAACGCTCTGGTCCATGCGGCGCGAGGCGAATTCCTCGGTGCCTTGCGCCAGCGCTTCGACGGCGGCGTGCAGCGCCGCCTGCGCGGCCGGCACGTCGGCCGGCTCGCCTGCGGTGGCGGCAACCGCGTCGCGCACCTTCGCCATCAGGGCGTCGATGGCGCTGCGCTCGTCAGGCGACAGCAAGGCGGCGTCGCCGTCGAGCGCGGACTGGGTGGCCAGCAGGATGCGCTCGGCCTCGACCTGTTCTTCGCGCAGCGCGCGCAGCACCATGTCGACCTGGGCCGAGGTGTAGGAGTCCTGCAGCATGCGCGCCACGTCGTCGTCGGCCAGGCCATACGACGGCTTGACGGTGATGTGCGCTTCGACGCCGGAGCGCGTTTCGCGCGCCGACACCGACAGCAGGCCGTCGGCGTCGACCTGGTAGGTAATGCGGATGCGCGCGGCGCCGGCGACCATCGGCGGAATGCCGCGCAGCTCGAAGCGCGCCAGCGAACGGCAATCCGACACCAGTTCGCGCTCGCCCTGCAGCACGTGCACCGCCAGCGCGGTCTGGCCGTCCTTGAAGGTGGTGAACTCCTGGGCGCGGGCGCACGGGATGGTCGAATTGCGCGGGATGATCTTCTCGACCAGGCCGCCCATCGTCTCGATGCCGAGCGAGAGCGGAATGACGTCGAGCAGCAGCCAGTCGTCGCCGGCGGCGCGGTTACCGGCCAGCAGGTTGGCCTGGATGGCGGCGCCGAGGGCGACCACCTTGTCCGGGTCGATGTTCGCGTGCGGGATCGTCTTGAAAAACTCGGTGACCGCGCGCCGCACGTGCGGCATTCGAGTGGCGCCGCCGACCATCACCACGCCGTCGACGTCGTCGACCGACACGGACGCGTCGCGCATGGCTTTTTTAATCGCCGTCATGGTCTTGGCCACCAGGTGTTTCGTCATCTCGCAGAACTCTTCGGCGGTGACGCGCAGGTGCACGATTTCGCCCGAGTTGAGGATGGCGTCGATGGTGGTGACGGCGTTGTTGGACAGCTGCTCCTTGGCCTGGCGCGCCTTGACCATCAAGGTGGCGGTGTCTTCGTCCGACAGCGGCGCCAGCTTGGCGTGTTCCGAGATGTAGCAGAACAGGCGGTGGTCGAAGTCGTCGCCGCCGAGCGCCGAATCGCCGCCGGTGGAGAGCACTTCGAACACGCCCTTGGACAACTTGAGGATCGAGATGTCGAAGGTGCCGCCGCCGAGGTCATAGACGGCGTAGACGCCTTCGGAGCCGTGATCGAGGCCGTAGGCGATCGCCGCGGCGGTTGGCTCCGACAGCAGGCGCAGCACGTTTAGACCCGCCAGCTGGGCGGCGTCCTTGGTGGCCTGGCGCTGGGCGTCGTCGAAGTAGGCCGGCACGGTGATGACGGCGCCGACCAGGTCGTCGCCGAGCGAATCTTCGGCGCGCTGGCGCAAGGTGGCGAGGATCTGCGCCGAGATCTCGACCGGGCTCTTGACGCCGGCGACGGTGCGAATCTGCACCATCCCGGGAGAATCCTGGAAATCGTAGGGCAGGTTTTCGGCGTGGGCGATGTCGGCCAGGCCGCGGCCCATGAAGCGCTTGACCGACACCACGGTGTTTTTCGGGTCGGTGGTCTGGTGCGCCTGCGCCTTGTAGCCGATGTGGGCATGGCCGTTGGGCAGGTAGCGCACGATCGACGGCAGCAGCAGGCGGCCGTCTTCGTCGCTGAGCACTTCGGGAATGCCGCTGCGCACGGTGGCGACCAGCGAGTTGGTGGTGCCAAGGTCGATGCCCACCGCCAGCCGGTGCTGGTGCGGGGCGGTCGACATGCCGGGTTCGGAGATTTGGAGTAAGGCCATGGTTGTTTGATCTGTCTTGTTTTTATTTGGTGGTGCGGCGGCCAGGTCTGGGGTCTGACCCGATGGGGTCAGACCCCGGTTGTTCACCTCAAGCCTCGGCGGCCTCGAAGGCGTGGTGGACTTCTTCACCGAATTTGTCGAGGAACATCAAGGCGCGCACGCCCTGCGCCGCCGCTTCAAAGTCGCCGGCGTCGAGCTCCCGTCCCACCTGCTCGAGCCGCGACTTGCGCTCGCCCTTGACCTGCTCGTCGAGCGCTTCGAGCGCGGCGACGTCCTTGTCGGCCCTTGCCTCGCCGAGCGCCTCGCGCCATTCCATCTGCTGCATCAGGAAGTCCATCGGCATGGCCGTGTTCGATTCCGTCTGCAAATCCACGCCATTCAGCTCGCACAGGTAGCGCGCGCGCTTCTGCGGATTTTTCAGCGTCTGGTAGGCCTCGTTGGCGCGCGTCGCCCATTGCATCGCGACACGCTTTTCAGCGTCGGTTGCGTTGACGAAACGGTCGGGGTGCACCTGCCCCTGCACGTCGCGATAGGCCGCGTCGAGCGCGGCCGGGTCGATCGTGTAGCGGGCCGGCAGCTGGAACAGGTCGAAGTGATTCTGCATGAGCTAGATGCGGAAGCTTTCTCCACAACCGCACTCATCCTTGACGTGCGGATTGTTGAAGCGGAAGCCCTCGTTGAGGCCTTCGCGCGTGAAGTCGAGCTCGGTACCGTCGATGTACGGCAGGCTTTTCGGATCAACGAAGACCTTGACGCCGTGCGACTCGAAGATCTGGTCTTCGGCGGCGGCCTCGTCGACATACTCGAGCTTGTAGGCAAGCCCGGAGCAGCCCGTCGTGCGCACCCCAAAACGCAAGCCGACACCCTTGCCGCGACGTTCGATGTAGCGGTTGATGTGCTTGGCTGCTTTTTCGGTCAGTGTGATTGCCATGTGGTTCTCCGCAAACTTTTAAGCGGCCGCCGGATGCTTGGTCTTGTAGTCCAGCACGGCTGCCTTGATGGCGTCTTCGGCCAGGATCGAGCAGTGAATCTTGACCGGCGGCAGCGCCAGCTCTTCCGCGATCTGGGTGTTCTTGATCGACAGCGCCTGGTCGAGCGTCTTGCCCTTGACCCATTCGGTCACCAGCGAACTCGACGCGATGGCCGAACCGCAGCCGTAGGTCTTGAATTTTGCGTCTTCGATCAGGCCATCGGCGCCGACCTTGATCTGCAGTTTCATGACGTCGCCGCAGGCCGGCGCGCCGACCATGCCGGTGCCGATCGTCTCGTCGCCCTTGTCGAAGGCGCCGACGTTACGCGGGTTTTCGTAATGGTCCAACACTTTGTCCGAATATGCCATGGTGATACTCCTTGAAAACGATTAGTGGGCTGCCCATTGGATCGACGCGATGTCGATGCCGTCTTTGAACATATCCCACAGGGGCGACAGTTCGCGTAATTTGTGAACCTTCGATTTCAGCAGGTCAACCGCGAAATCGATGTCGGCTTCGGTCGTGAAGCGGCCGATGGTAAAGCGGATCGAGCTGTGCGCCAGTTCGTCGCTGCGGCCCAAGGCGCGCAGCACGTAGGACGGCTCCAGGCTGGCCGAGGTGCAGGCCGAACCGGACGACACCGCCAGGCCCTTGATCGCCATGATCAAGGATTCGCCTTCGACGTAGTTGAAACTGACGTTCAGGTTGTGCGGCACGCGGTGCTCCATGTCGCCGTTGATGTAGGTCTCTTCGATTTCCTGCAGGCCTTTGGCGAGGCGGTCGCGCAGCGCCTTGACGCGGACGATTTCGCTGTCCATCTCTTCGCGTGCGATGCGGAATGCTTCGCCCATGCCGACGATCTGGTGGGTCGGCAAGGTGCCCGAGCGCAGGCCGCGCTCGTGGCCGCCGCCGTGCATCTGCGCTTCGAGGCGCACGCGCGGCTTGCGGCGAACGTACAAGGCGCCGATGCCTTTCGGGCCGTAGGTCTTGTGCGCGGTGAAGGTCATCAGGTCGACCTTGCTGTTGGCCAGGTCGATGACGACCTTGCCGGTTGCCTGGGCGGCGTCGCAATGGAAGATGATGCCCTTCGAGCGGCACAGCGCGGCAAGTTCTTCGACCGGCTGGATGACGCCGATCTCGTTGTTGACGAGCATGACCGACACCAGGATCGTGTCTGGCTGGATGGCGTCGTTGAGCTGCTCGACCGTGATCAAGCCATTGTCTTGCGGTTCGAGGTAGGTCGCGGTGAAGCCGACGCGCTCGAGTTCGCGGACCGTGTCGAGCACGGCCTTGTGTTCGGTCTTGACGGTGATGATGTGCTTGCCCTTGGTCTTGTAGAACTGGGCAGCGCCCTTCAGCGCGAGGTTGTTGCTTTCGGTGGCGCCCGACGTCCAGATGATTTCACGCGGGTCGGCGCCGACCAGCTTGGCCACTTCGGCGCGCGCTTCTTCGACGGCCGCTTCAGCCGTCCAGCCGTACATGTGGCTGCGCGAGGCGGGATTGCCGAACTGCTCGCGCAGGTACGGAATCATCTTGTCGGCGACGCGCGGGTCGATCGGCGTGGTCGCCGAATAATCCATGTAAATCGGAAAATGCGGGGCGGTCACGAAAGTGTGCTCGAGGTTCTTGTCCAAAGGCGCGTTCATCAAATCACTCCAATATGCTTTAATTTTGTCCGACGGCGGCGTGGTTGCGGTGCATCACGACGACGGCTTGTTCCGAATTCTTTTGCTTCTGCTGATCGACCAGGTCTTGCAGGGAGACCGAATCGAGGTAATCGACCATCTTCTCGTTGAGCGTGGCCCACAGCTCGTGCGTCATGCAGCGCGTGCCGGTGGCGGCGTCGGCGCCGTGGCAATTTTCCTTGCTGCCGCACTGGGTGGCGTCGATCGGCTCGTCGACGGCGATGATGATGTCGGCCACCGTCACCTTGTCGGCCTTGCGCGCCAGGCTGTAGCCGCCGCCCGGTCCGCGGATCGATTCGACGATCTCGTGGCGGCGCAGCTTGCCAAAGAGCTGCTCGAGGTAAGACAGCGAGATGGCCTGGCGCTGGCTGATGCCCGACAGCGTGACAGGTCCCTTGCCTTGGCGCAGGGCAAGATCGATCATCGCAGTAACAGCAAAACGGCCTTTAGTGGTCAGACGCATCACAACCCCGGTCAATGTTAGAATATTGCACCCACCCAACTGACCATGTCGTGCTTCGAAAGATTCGATGCCCTGATTAGTTGAACGATTTAGTCAAGTATAGCAAATTCCCACCCGCTTGTCTTGGAGCGCCCCATTCCGCCAGGGAGTGCCGGCCGGGGTTCAGTGCGCCCGCAACAGCCGCATCGGCCCGAACAATTGTTGCATGCCAGCATGCGTGATGAAGGACAGGTTGTAGGGATGTTCGGCGCAGAGCTGTTCGAGGCCGGCGCACTCGGGCAGCTTCTTTAGCTGCTCGGCGATTTTGCCCCACAGCACCAGCTTGGCGCCGGTACCGGCCAGCGACGCCAGCACCACCTGCAGGAACGGCAGCCAGGCGCGCGCCTCGATGACCGGCGGCACGTGGGGGCGAAACACCAGCGCCGCGTTCAGCAGCAGGAAGCCGTGGCGCGTCAGGTTTTGCTGCAACTGCGCCAAGGTCTGGATCGAGCCGTTGCCGCGGGCGTTGGCCGCCACCGGCGCCATCGCCGCGCCGCCGGTGTCGCCGGCGCTGAGCTGGCCGTCGGCCACCAGCAGCATCTTCATGAAGTTGCGCAGCGACGTGGCGCGGTTGACCGGCTTCGACAAGCCGGCTTCGCTCCACAGGTCGCCGACGGCGCCGTCCATGAAGCACACGCCGGTGGCGCTCTCTGCGCGCGGATACGGTCCCTCCCCCACCAGTACGTAGCGCACCGCCGGCAGCGGCAGGGCGAAGGCGGCGAACAGGCGCTGCCCGGTGGGAAGGTAATTGTCGGCCGCAAGGGCCGGCAAGTAGCCGGGGTTGGCTGCGGCGACCGCGGCCAGGCCTTCGAGCAGGATCGGGCGCCAGCTGGCGTCGGCCAGGTCGAGCGCGTCGAGGATGGTTGGGGGGATGGTGTTGGCAGGCATGTGGGAGCGGCGCGGAAAGAGGCGATTGTAGCGCAGCGGCACATCGGCGATGCGCCCGGATAATGCAGTTTCAACCATGCGGCTGATTTCTTGAAATAAGTGCATCATTCGGGCTCCCCCTTTGGGGTTCAACCAATTATTCCGTACGGAGGTTCACATGCAAACGATTCAAGACGTAATGACCCGCAATGTAAAAAGCATCTCGCCAGAAGACACCGTGCGCCGCGCCGCCGAATTGATGAAGGAACTCGATGTCGGCGCCGTTCCGGTCGTCGACGGCGCCAAGCTCGTTGGCATGCTGACCGACCGCGACATTACGATCCGCTCCACCGCTGCCGGGCAAGATCCGAGCAAGACCCGCGCCGGCGACGTCATGAGCACCGACGTGCGTACCTGCTTCGCCACCCAGACGGTGGAAGAAGTGCTGGCCGAAATGGGCGACGTGCAGATCCGCCGCGTGGTCGTTGTCGACCAGGCATCGCACTCGCTGGTCGGCATCGTTTCGCTGGGCGACATGGCCACCAAGCACTCCGCCAGCACCGACCAGGCGCTGGGCGAAATCTCGCAGCCAAGCGACAGCAAGGCTTAATAGCTGGTGGGCCCGCGCCGCATCGCGCGCGCGGGCTCGGCTCGGCGGTCTTTAAGTTTACGCAGGCCCGAAAAAAATCGTGCTCTGCGTTCGCGAGGATGACTGACGCTACCAGCGAATCTTGCCGTCGGGGTCGAAGTCTTCGATGAGCTCGGGGCGGCGGATACGATATTTGCCTTCGGGGGCGATCGCCGTATCGCCGAGCGCGTCGAGCGTCAACGCTTCCAACGCGCCGCTGAAATTGATGACGGCATCCGTGTTGGCCTTGTCGGCATCAAACTTGAGCAGCCAGCAACTTCCGTGCGCCACCGCGCCGGAGGCAGTCCGGTCCACCAGAATCGCCCCTTCCCCGTTGGCAAAGCAGGCGCGCAAGGCGTTTGGCCGATGTTCGCGGATCTGGCGCAGCGCCAGCTCTCCGACGCCAATCCTGCGCCGCACCAGCTCGTATTCGCTGATGGCGCGCGCAAAGTCGCGGTACGGCAGCAGGTTGCCTTGCGCGCGCACGGTCCAGACGGCCGACAGGGTTTTCTTCTTGGTCTGCGTGTTGAACATCAACGTGCCATCCTCGTCCGCGGCAACCGGCACCTCGGGCAGCAGGAAATAGCCGCCCCGCGCTACCGGGACCACCTGCTCGAACGTCTGCCCGACAATCGCCACCGCCCAGCTCGCCGGCAGGAAGTCATCCTGTTCGGATTGCGTCAGGCTGGTAAACAGCACGCGCATGCGGATGTCGCTGACGCGCGGCTCGGGCGGCAGCAAGGACAGCAGGCGCTGCTGGATCTTGTAGGCCGACAGGTAAGGCATGTCGCCGGCATTTTTCTTCGAGCGAATTTCCACTGCCGGCACCACCGTATCGACGGCATCCTGAGCGAGCGCCGGGGCGCCGCAGAAGGCGGCCACTGTCAATGCCAGAAGGCGCGCTCCCGGCATCAATTGGGCCTCGGCACCCAATTATCCATGCTGCTGAGGATATTGACCCTGGCGTCGACGAACGGCACCAGCACCTTGAGGCGGAAGTCGGAGCGTTCGGGCACGCTGCCGGCAACCTTATGCGGCACGTAGCTGGTCGCCATGAACATGTCGAACATGAGCGTGCCGCGCAGCTTCGACTCGACGTGGTGGGCCACGCCGGTGACCGGATCGACCCAGAGGCGTACCGAAACATTCACCGGCCCCTTCGACTCGGCGACGTCGAACATGGTCCAGCTCTTGCCATGCAACACCTGGCCGTCGGTGCGCCTGACCGGCGCGTTCATCCGCATCAGTTCATCGGTCATATTGTTGGCGTCGTTCATCTCGGTTTGCCCTTTGGCGGACTTGCCGGGCTCAGGCTTGGGTTCGATCTGGACCGTGTCGTAGACCGGCTTGCCGTTGTCCCAGCCCTTCAGGCGCGCCCTGACCTTGACGCGCTCGTTCTTGTCGTCGCCACTGGCGTCGATGCGCGTGGTTTTCTCTTGCGGCGCCCACTTCTTGACCAGTGCGGAGTGCGCCAGCGTTTTAGTCCAGAGTGGATCGACGGTCTGCGCTTGCAACGGAAGTGCAAGCGACAGTGCGGCGGTGGCGAAGGCGGCAAGCTTGAAAGATTTCATAAAATGCACCGAAGAGAAAAAAACAATTGTATGAGCAGTTTCGGTGCTCGTGGGGAGTATTTGGTATGTATAGGGTGCTTTACTCCGCGTCGGGCTGTTGCGCAGGGTGGGCGGCGAAAAAGGCCGGCAATTCGGCGCAGGCATCGTTGATGCGGGCGATGTTGGGGTACGCCTCCACGTCGATGTTGAAGCGCTGCGCGTTGTACGCCTGCGGCACCAGGAAGCAGTCGGCGAAGGTTGGCGCGTCGCCATGGCAGAAGCGGCCCGGCGCGGGATCGGCCGCCAGGTGTGCTTCGAGCGCGGCGAAGCCTTCGCCGATCCAGTGGCGGTACCACTCGTTCTTGGCGTCGTCGCTGATGCCAAGCGTCCTGACGAGGTAGCGCAGGATGCGCAGGTTGTTGACCGGGTGGATGTCGCAGGCGACGATCTGCGCCAGCGCACGCACGCGGGCGCGCTCGCGCGGCGCCGCCGGCAGCAGCGGCACCGCGGGATGGGTCTCTTCGAGGTATTCGAGGATCGCCATCGACTGCGTCAGCATGGCGCCGTCATCGTCGAAGGTCGGCACCAGCGCGCTCGGATTCATCGCGCGGTAATCGTCCCGCAGATGTTCGCCGCCCTGCTTGACCAGGTGCACCGGCACCGCCTCGTACGCCAGCCCTTTCAGGTTCAGCGCGATGCGCACGCGGTACGCCGCGGAACTGCGGAAGTAGGTGTATAGCTTCATTTGGTCGGCCCGTGGTAGTGCGCCACTTCCTGGTCGATGGCGCCGAAGATGCTGGCGCCGTCGGCATCGAGCATCTCGATGCGGACGTTGTCGCCAAACTTGAGATACGGCGTGGTGGGCATGCCCTTTTCGATGGTTTCGTACATGCGCAATTCGGCCAGGCAGCAATAGCCGACGCCGCCATGCTCGATGCTCGAGCCGTGCAGGCCGCCCTGCTTGTTCGATACGGTGCCGGAGCCGATGATGGTGCCGGCGGCCAGCTCACGCGTGGCGGCGGCGTGCGCCACCAGCTGGGCGAAATTGAAGGTCATGTCCTGGCCGGCGTTCGGTTTGCCGAACGGCAGTTCGTTGAGCGTGACCGTCAGCGGCAGGCACAGTTTGCTGTCCTGCCAGGCCGCCTGCAGTTCGTCGGGCGTGACCGCCACCGGGGAAAACGCGCTGGCGGCCTTGGACTGGAAGAAGCCGAAGCCCTTGGCCAGTTCATTGGGAATCAGGTTGCGCAGCGAGACGTCGTTGACCAGCATGACGAGCCTGATCGCCGCGGCGCTGTCGGCGACGCTGGCGCCCATGGCGACGTCGCCGGTGATGACCGCCACTTCCGCTTCGAGGTCGATGCCCCACTCCTCGGACAGCGCGAAGATCGGATCCCACGGGCCGACGAACGAGTCGGAGCCGCCCTGGTACATCAGCGGATCGGTGTAGAACGAGGCCGGCACATCGGCGTTGCGCGCCTTGCGCACCAGCTCGACGTGGTTGATGTAGGCCGAGCCGTCGGCCCACTGGTAGGCGCGCGGCAGCGGGGAATGGCACAGCGACTCGACGAACGGTTCGGCCGCCAAAGCAGTGCCGTCGTTGAGGTCGCTGTAGACGTTGCGCAGGCGCGGCGCGACGGCGTCCCAGTTGTCGAGCGCGAACTGCAAGGTTGCGGCAATCTTGGGCACGCGCTGGCAGGTGACGAGGTCGCGGCTGACGACGATCAGCACGCCGTCGCGGCCCGCGCTCTTCAAGGTGGCGAGCTTCATGCTTGCTCCTGCTTATCGGCGCGGCAAGCGGCGTGATGGTTTTTTTTGAATTGCATTGCGTGCTCCTCTATAGATGTCATCATTAGAGTGCAAAACTGGCAATCATACAAATGTTTTTCCACACCGCGCGGCGATTCAACCTGGTGCGGCGTCGCGCTGCGAAGGTGTGACAGCACGGCTATAATTATTGTCCGCAATTGTGGAAACGCGCACATGTCACACAACACCATCGCGATCAACCAGCGCATGGACAAATTCGACGGCCACCATCGCGTGTGGCTGTTCGGCTATGGCTCGCTCATTTTCAAGGCGGACTTCCCCTTCATTGAACGGCGTCTTGCCAGCATCGAAGGCTGGTCGCGGCGCTTCTGGCAGGGCTCGCACGACCATCGCGGCACGGAAACGGCGCCGGGCCGCGTACTGACGTTGACACCCGACCCTGGCGCCGTCTGCGCCGGCATGGCCTACCTGATCACGCCGGAAGTATTCGCCCACCTCGACCACCGCGAAAAGAATGGCTACCTGCGCCTGGCCGTCAACATCAACTTCGACGACGGCGACAGCGAGGAAGGCCTGGTCTACATTGCCACCGACGACAACGCCGCCTATCTGGGCGAAGCGCCGGAGCGCGACATCGCGCGCCAGATCGCCGCTTCCGCCGGACCGAGCGGCCCTAACCGCGACTACCTGACCAATCTTGCCGACGCGCTGCGTTCCCTCGGCAAGGACGATCCACACGTGTTTGCCGTCGAACGGCACCTTGCGGAATTCTAGCCAGGTAGGTTTAGAACAGGTCCAGCTGGCCGGCGATGTTGCCGCCTTTCTTGCCCGGGGCCGGCGGCACCACAAGCGGCTTGCGAAAGCGCGAGAAATCGAGCTTGGCGAAGCGGCTGCCGTTACTGCCCATGCCGAGCCGCTCGACGGTCTTGCTGAAGCGCTGACGGATCAGGTCGGCCCAGACGCCCTCGCCGTGCATGCGCATGGAAAAGTCGCTGTCGTAGTCTTTGCCGCCGCGCATTTCGCGCACGCGGTTCATCACGCGCTGCGCACGGTCGGGAAAGTGGGCCTGCAGCCATTCCTGGAACAGCGGGTTCACTTCCCACGGCAGCCGCAGCACGACATAGTGCGCGCCGATGGCGCCGGCATCGTGCGCCGCTTCGAGTACTTTTTCGATTTCGGGCTCGGTGACGAACGGGATGATCGGCGCGACGCTAACGCTGACGGGAATGCCGGCGTCGGTCAGGCGGCGGATGGTGCGCAGGCGCCGCGCCGGCGCCGCGGCGCGCGGTTCGAGCGTGCGCGAGATTTCGGGATCGAGCGTGGTAATGGTGATCGACGCGCAGGCCTGGCGGCGCGCGGCCATCGCGCCGATGATGTCGATGTCGCGCTCGATCAGCGACGACTTGGTGATGAGGCCGACCGGGTGCTCGCATTCATTGAGCACCTCGAGCACGCGGCGGGTGATGCCGAACTGGCGCTCGCACGGCTGGTATGCGTCGGTATTGACGCCAAGGGCGATCGATTCGGGCACGTAGGCGGGCTTGGCCAGTTCGCGCCGCAACAGCTCGGGTGCGTTGACCTTGGCGAACAGGCGGCTTTCGAAATCGAGCCCCGGCGACAGGCCCAGGTAACTATGCGTGGGCCGCGCAAAGCAGTAGATGCAGCCGTGCTCGCAACCGCGGTAAGGATTGAGCGAAACGTTAAACGGGATGTCGGGGGAGGCGTTTCGGCTGAGGATGGTCTTGGCGTGCTCGTCGGTGACGTGGGTCTTGAAGGCGGCCGGGCCGCTCTCCTCGTCGTCATCGTGCACCCAGCCGTCGTCAAAGTCTTCGCGGCCATTGACCTCGTAGCGCCCTTGCACGTTCGATACCGCCCCGCGTCCCTTCCTGGGCGCAAGCGGCTTGGGCGGCAGCATGACCTGCCCTTCAAAGTCGTTATCGCTGTCAGTCACGGCGGGGTCCTCGATACTGTATGGGCATACAGTATAGTACCATCGCGCCGCGGCCTGTTCAAGCGGAGCGCGTGCGTGCGGCGTCGCCGTTGCGCCGGCGCCTCAGAAATTACCGCACTAGTTACAGTTGCCGCTGGAGGCGCAGATCGCTTTCCACAACTGGATCCAGAGGTTGTCCGGCACCGAGGACCCCTGGGCTTTTTCGACCTGGTCGTTGTAGATGTAAGAGGTGACGCCGACCAGCACATTGGGCACGGCGTCGATGCCGCTGGCGCCGCCCAGCGAAACTTGTTCCAGATTTTGTATCCATGGGCCGCCGCTGGAACCTTCGCGCGCGTCGGAGCCGTATTCGACGGTGTTCGACTCGGTGGCGCGCAGGCTGGCGCTCATGACGTTCTGCATTTTTTCGCAGTCGTCGAGATTGCATGGATAGCCGATCTTGGAGGTGTGGTTGGGGTACAGGCTGCCGGTCTGCCAGCCGAACCAGCCGGTGACGTCGCCGAGCCGGGACAGTGGCGCATCAGGCTCGAGGCGCTGGTCGCGAAAGCTGATCATCGCGTAATCGGCGGGGTTGGGCACCATGCCGCCGCTGCTGGCCCACGCCGGCGCGACGATCACGGTGCTCCAGGTCCAGGCGCCGAAAGGCGCCACGCCGTCGCGATAGGCCGGCACGAACAGGAAGTTTTCGTAAAAATCGTTCGGCGAGCCGCTGTGCACGCAATGGCCGGCGGTGGCGACCACGCGGCGCTGGATCACCGCGGCCGAGCAGGTGAAGGGCGCGCCGTTGGCCGTGAAAAACAACTTGCCGACCGCGCGGTACGGAAAGACGCGGTCGGCCGAATACTCGGCCGCTTCGCCGTTGAACATTGGGAAAACCCGGGTGCTGGTGAAGTAGGCGCCGAGAGTGCCCGCCGCGCTGGGGCGCACCGGCGCATCGGCCGGCGCGACGGCGGGCCTTTTCTCGGGCGTGAACAGGCGTCGCTCGCGCGGGGCGACCTGCAAGGTGGGCCCGCTGCCCTGGTTGCGGACCGGCGCGACGGCGCCAAGCGCCGATGGCGGGGCAGCCGACACCATGCCTTGCCGCGCCTGCGGCACAGGCAAAGGCTTGGCTGATTTTAATCGGTCAGGCGTCCAGAACTGGCCGGTTGCATTTGCCGGGCCGACATTGGCCTTTGCGAGCGGACCGGTGTGGACGGGAGTGGCGGTTTGGGACTGGGCCACACTGGCGATGACGAGTGCCACGGCTGTGACCGATATGTTATTGGACATTTTGTTCATGGAATCCTCGCCAGCGCGGACGGTGCGCCGTCTTCATTCGACTGGCGTACGGCGGGAAAATTCCTATGCTGGCGATGCGCGGCCAGCGTAAGCGGCCTGCTGGGCAACGAAGCCGTCGAAGGCGGCCAGCAGCGGCGCGAAGCCGGCCTCGCCGCCGTCGAGTCGCATCAGCGCGTAGGCGGCCGCTTCGAGCGTCGACAGCTGGTCGGGCGCGTGGGCCTTGCGGATGCGGTAATGGGAGGCTGGCATGCCCTGCAGCGCCAGCCGCGGCAAGCCCTGCAGTAGCGGATTAAGATGCAGCATCTTGCGGCTCTTGCGCCAGGTGCCGTCGAGCATGACGAGGCGCAGCGCGGCGGGATCGGCGAGGCTGACGGTATCGACCGCCGCCGCGGCGCTATCGTCCGGGTACAGCAGCAGCGGCGTACGGCCATCGGCGTGCAGCAGGGCCGACAGGTCGGCAGGATCGAACAGCTCGCCGGCCAGCAGCACGCTGCCGGGCACGCTCAGGTGCAGCAGGCGGGCGCTGCCCTTGGCGTTAGCGACTTCGAGCGGATGCTGCAGGATCAGCAGCTCGACACTGGTCGAGACCGGCGCGATCCATTGGCAGATACAAGTGGCAACGGGGCGCAGGCAGGTGGCGCAGATCGGACGGCGGGGATGGGACGAGTTGCTCATGGCCGCCAGCATAAGCGTCGGCGGCGCTTGCTGGCAACAGCGACGCAGCAATAAAAAAGCTGGGGTCAGGTCTGACATTCGGACATTTCAATATCGAAATGTCCGAATGTCAGACCTGACCCCAGCGTTTCCCGTTCGAAATGTCCGAATGTCAGACCTGACCCCAGTGTTTTGGGGTTAGAACTCTTCCCACTCGTCCTTGGTGGCGGCGAGCGCGACGGCGGGTTTGCGCACGGCCGGCGCCGGTGCCGGGGCGGCCTGGCGCAATGCCGGCGTCGCACGCGCAGCGACCGAGGGGCGCGGCGCGGCCGCGCGCGGCGGCGCCAGCTGGTTCAGCTTGAACACGCCGACCACTTCGGACAGGCGCGCGGCCTGCTCCTGCATCGACGCGGCAGCAGCAGCAGCCTCCTCAACGAGCGCGGCGTTCTGCTGGGTGACCGAATCCATTTGCGTGATGGCCATGTTGACCTGCTCGATGCCGTCGCGCTGCTCGTCGCTGGCGGTGGTGATGTCGTTCATGATGCTGGTCACGCGGGCAATGCTGGCAACGACTTCGGCCATCGTCTTGCCGGCCTCGTCGACCAGACGCGAGCCGGTGTCGACCTTGGCCACCGAGTCGCCGATCAGGGCCTTGATTTCCTTGGCGGCGGCCGCCGAACGCTGCGCCAGGTTGCGCACTTCGGAGGCGACCACGGCAAAGCCGCGGCCCTGCTCGCCGGCACGCGCGGCCTCGACCGCGGCGTTGAGCGCGAGAATGTTGGTCTGGAAGGCGATGCCGTCGATCACGCTGATGATGTCGACGATCTTGCGCGACGAGTCGTTGATCGAGCCCATCGTGGCGACCACTTCCGACACCACGGCGCCGCCCTGGGTGGCCACCTGCGAGGCGGTGATCGCCAATTGGTTGGCCTGGCGGGCGTTGTCGGCGTTGAACTTGACGGTCGAGGTCAGCTCTTCCATCGACGATGCGGTCTCTTCCAGCGAACTGGCTTGCTCTTCGGTACGCGAGGACAGGTCGAGGTTGCCGCTGGCGATCTCGGCCGACGCGGTGCCGATGGTGTCGGTGCCGCTGCGCACCTGGCCGACGATGCCGACCAGGCTGTCGTTCATTGCCTTGAGCGCCGCCATCAGCTGGCCGGTCTCGTCGGTGCTGTTGACGACGATGTCGCTGGTCAGGTCGCCTGCCGACACGGTTTCGGCAACCCGCACCGCTTCGCGGATCGGGCCGGTGATCGAGCGGGTGATCAGGTAAGCGAAGATGGCGCCGATCAGGATCGCCGCCGCGCCGAGCGCGATCGTCATGTTGCGGCCGTTGGCGTACTGCGCCGCAATCTCGTTGCCGGTCTGGTCGAGCAAGGCGCGCTGCGACAGCGACAATTTCTCAAGCGCATCGAGGTAGGCGGTGCGGGTGGTAACCATGTCCTTGTCGTAGATTGCCCTGGCGCCTTCGAGGTCGGCGGCGGCCTTGCCCTTGAATACGCTGGCGCGCGCCGCGGTGAACGCGGCGCGGGTGGTCAGGACGTTGGCCAGCAGGCCTTTGGCGACGGGTTCCTGCAGCAACTTGACCAGGGTGTCCTGCACCACCGTGGCCCGCGCCGACGACGCTTTCATCATGTCCTCGACCGCTTTCTGGTCGACCGCATCGACCGCTAGCCAGGCGGCGGTGGTGCGCGCCGCATTGACGTGGATGATCTGCGCCCACTCGGTGATGAGGCGCTCGTTGCGGACCTTTTGCTCGACCAGGTGCTCGGTGACGGCGCTGGCCGACTGCATTCGCCATAGCGCGGTGGCGCTGATGGCGACGAGCAGCAGAAGGACGATGGCGAAGCCAAGCGCGAGACGGACACCGATGTTCAGATTTTTCATGACGAGACGCAATGCAAGAGACGGAAATTGATGCTAACAGGAATTTTCCTTATTCCCCAAAACGGTGCAAATGCACCAAGGTTTTTTTGCAACAGAAAAACTAATATTTCGTTGTAGAAATTAAAACGATCGTTATGCGAAGTGTATCGGCACGGATCCCCAGTCGCCGTGTGCTGCGCTCGATAGGGATTGCTGTTCTGGTACTACGGAAAAAATTACCCGGCGAACTTAACAGTTGGGTATTGCTCTGGAAATTTAAGGTGCCTAGAATCAAAATATTCCAACCGGAAATTTCCATCCAGCCCAACTGCCCTCCACCGCCATGGCTCGAGCCCTCCCTTCCGTCCGCAACATCACCTTGGCGATCATCGTCGGCCTGGCATCGCTGCCTTCCTTATCAGTTGAGCAAGAGCTGCATCTCGACTACCGGCTCAACGAACACCTCGTCCTGATACCGGCCGGCAACGGCCGTTCGATGATGGAGACGACGGTCTTCCAGCCAAATGGTCCCGGACCGTATCCGCTGCTGATCATCAACCATGGCAAGGAAGCCGGCCCTCCCAGCGCGCAGCAGCGCGACCGCTTCATCTTCATGGCCACCGCCTTCGTCAAGCGCGGCTATGCGGTCATGGTGCCGATGCGCCAGGGCTTTGCCAATTCGACCGGGCGCTACAAGGATTACGGCTGCAACATGACGGCCAACGGCTATTCGCAGGCCAACGACGTGCGCGCCGCGCTCAATTATGCGCGCCAGCAGGACTGGATCGACAGCGACCGCATCGTGGTGGCCGGGCAATCCTACGGCGGCATGGCAACGATGGCGCTCGGCACCGAAGAGCTGCCTGGGGTGCGCGGCCTGATCAACTTTGCCGGCGGCCTGCGCGACGACGCCAACAGCTGCGACTGGCGCGGACAACTGGTGAAAGCGTTCGGCAACTATGGCGCGGCCAACAAGGTCGTCAGCCTGTGGATGTATGGCTCCAACGATTCGCTGTTCGGCCCGGAACTGGTACGCCGCATGCACGGCGCCTTCGTGCACGCCGGCGGCCAGGCCCGCCTGGTCGAGTTCGGTGCGTTCAAGCGCGATGCCCACGGCATGATCGCCAGCCGCGACGGTGAAAAAATCTGGTGGCACGAGACCGAGCAGTTTCTCAAGCAGATCGACATGCCGACGGTGGTGCGCTATAAGGTGGTGCCGCAGCCGACGTTGCCAAAAAGCGACTTTGCCGAGATCGACGACGTCGACGCGGTACCCTACATGGGCGAGCGCGGCCGCGCCGCTTACCGCGAATACCTGTCCAAGATGAGTCCGCGCGCGTTCGCGCTGTCGCCAAGTGGCGCCTGGTGCTGGGCCGAGGAAGGCGAAGACCCGGACGCGCGCGCGCTGGCGACGTGCGAAAAGAAAGGCGGCCAGCCGTGCAAGCTGTACTCGGTCGACGAGAATGTCGTGTGGCACGCTGCTCCATCGCCGTTGCCGGACGGTACCGCGATCGCCGGCCGGGTGTCGCCACCGGCCGCCGGCGCGGTGGGCGGCACCACCTCCTCCACCTCCTCCACCAACTGAACCGACCACCGAACTGCACCAGCGCAAGCCGGACCTGTCGCGCCGGCCCGACAATGAACGTTTGATCATTGGAGGAGCGCATGTTGCGACTTCGTTCACGCCTGGCAGGCTTGCTGCTGGCAATAGCCATCGCCGCGCTGGCCGGCGCCGCGCCGGTGCAGGCCGGCAACAACCATCCCGTGGTGCTGGTGCCCGGGTTCCTTGGCTTCGGCCCGGACCAGTTCAACGGCAGCGGCTTCCTGTACTGGGGCGGCTTCGGCGACATTGCCGAGCGCATGCGTGCCGGCGGCGCGCACCGGGTGCTGGCGGCGGCGGTCTCGCCGATCGCCGTCAACTGGGACCGGGCGGCCGAGCTGTACTACCAGATCAAGGGCGGCTGCGTCGATTACGGCAGCGAGCACACCACGCGCCACGCGCACGGCGACGGCGTAGCGAAGCCGGCCGGCAAATGCTGGGCGGCCGATCCGGCCAACAATCCGCACCGCTACCCGCTGGCGTTCCACCCGGCGTGGGACGCCGCGCATCCGATCCACCTGGTCGGCCACAGCCAGGGCGGCACCACCATCCGCGCGCTGATCGAGCTGCTCGAACACGGCTCGCCGAACGGCGATGAAGGCGGCGGCGAACTGTACCGAGGCGGCAAAGTTGGCTGGGTGACCAGCGTGACCACCATTTCGGCGCCGCACAACGGCACCACGCTGCGCGACGCGGTGCAGGATTTCGCGTCGCTGCTGGCGGCGTGGGCGACGATGGTCGACAACTTCGTGCTGCTGGCGGCCGGGCCGCCGAATCCGTGGGTGGCGACGCCGCCGGGCATCGCCAGGTCATCGATGAGCGGCGACTTCGACACCTCGCAGCTGGAAATGGCGCCGGACGGCGCACGCGCATTCAACAAATGGGCGCGCACGTCGCCGCATGTCTATTATTTTTCGATCGGCACGCGCGCCACCGAAGCGGGCAGCGCCTGCTGCAACGACACCGACCGCTTCGTCGCGCCCTTCCAGTGGCCCTCGTACCAGTACGCGCGCAGCGACATGATCTATTTTTGCAGGGCGAGCGCGGGCGAGCTGATCGCGCCGATGCGCCTCCAGCGCGGCATCGGCTCCTACACGCAATCGGCGCCGGAGCGGGTGCTGGTGGACCGCAGCTGGTTCGCCAACGACGGCGTCGTCAACACCAGCAGCATGAAGGGGCCGGCCGGCCATCCGCAGCGCAACTACACCGGCAGCGCGCAGCGCGGCACGTGGAATTACCTGCGCACTTATGAGGGTTACGACCACTTCGACATTCTCGGCTGGTCAGGCGGGCCGGCGCCGGTCTATTCGGTGTACGACCGGATCGGTGCCCTCATCTACGCTCTGTAGCCCAGGCTTGCAGCTGGCCTACCGTGGCGGTGACGCCGCCGCACACGACTACCAGCACATTGCGGCAGGCGCCGAGCGCGGCGCGGTCGTAGGCGACGGCGAGCGACGCTCCGCACGCGGGCTCGACCACCACGCGGTGGTCGTCGATGAAGCGCATGCAGGCCGCCACCGCGGCGCTGTCGGGCACGACGACGCTGTGCACCGGATGCTGCCGGGTCCACTCGAACGCCTGTTCGGCGACCTTGCGCGCGCCCAGCGACGTGGCCAGGCTGCTGATGCGCGGCAGCTCGATGCGCTCGCCGGCGGCGACCGATTGCGCCAGCGAATCGGCGCCGACGGTTTCGACGGCGATCACCGGCACGCCGGCCATGCCGTTGCGGCGCAGGCCGGCCACCACGCCGCACAGCAGGCCGCCGCCGCCGACCGACAGCAGCACCGCGTCAGGGGTCAAGCCGGCGCGGGCGACCTCGTCGATCATGCTGGCGTGGCCTTGCCACAGCAAGGGATCGTCGAACGGGTGGATAAAGGCGTCGGTCGACAGCAGCATCGACTGGGCCAGCGCGTTTGCTTCCTGGAACGATGCACCGTGCACGATGACCTCGGCCTGCTCGCGGCGGATCAGTTCCATGGCGCGCGCGCTGGTCGTTTCCGGTACCACCACCACGACCGGGATCGACAGGCGCCGGCCGGCGTAGGCGGCGGCAATGCCGGCGTTGCCGCCGGAAGACGAGACGAAGCGGCGGGCGCCGCGGCGGGCGTATTCCTCGCAGGCGAAGCCGATGCCGCGGATCTTGAAGGAGCCAGGCGGCTGCAAGGCGTCCATCTTGAGCCAGACCGACTGGGCAGGGGTGGACATGGCGGCGGATTCAAGCAGCGGGGTTTCGATGTGCAGGGGCATGGTGTTCGGTGATTGTTATTGGTTGGTGTTGTTTCCGCCCTGCCCCATGCCGAACAGATCGTAGGAGTCGAGGATGGCGAAGGCGATCTCGGGATGCTGGTCGAGGCAGCGCCGCACCGCCGCCGGAATCGACTGGCGCGTCTTGCGGCACAGGCCCGGCAACTCGGCAAGCTCGATGTTGAAGCCGCGCACAGTGCGCACTTCGTTGGCGCTGGGCGTGATGCTGATCGCGATGCCGAGCAGCTGCCGCATTTTCTGCTCCATCTTCAGCAGGTCGTCGTAGCTGGCGATGGCTTCGATGCGGGCCAGCAATTTCTTTTCTTCGTCGCGCGTCAGCTTCAGGATCCGCAGGTCGGCGCCCGGCTCGGCCAGCAGGCGCTCGCGGTCGCAGACGCACGCCCCAGGCGGGCATTCGGTGCGAATCGGAAAGTCGACTGGTTGCAACATCGTGGCGAGCCATTCGTGGACGGGGAAAAAATTCTACCACCGATGCCGGCAAATGCGTCCGCTTTGCGTCCGGCGGCTCGCCGCGCCTCGATTCGGGAGTACAGTCAAATGTGGCTTCGCGCCCGCAAACTCCGCTGAAAACACCAACTCGACATGAGCGCGCAACTTCGCAACGAACTGCTGTTCGGCACGCGCGCTCTGTTGCGCGACAACCCTTTGAGCCAATGGCGGCTGCGCGCCCTGCAGCGCAACGAGTCGCTCGACCGCGCGCAACTGGAACAGTTGCAGGCGGCGCTGCTGCACCGGACGATGCAGACCGCCATCGCGCGGCTGCCGATGTACAAGCACCTCCCGCGCGATTTTCCGGTGGCCGCGGCGCCAGAGGTGCTGCGCACGATGTTTCCGATCATCGCCAAGGACATGCTGTTTGTCCAGCGCGGCGCGCTGTATCCGAACCGCGGCCAGCGGCAGCCGTGGCAGGCGCCGGGCAAGAGCAGCGGCACCACCGGGGCGCCGGTGACGCTGTTTCGCAGCCTGGCGTCGCTGCTGATGGAGCAGGCCTTCGTCAAGCGTCACTGGGCCTGGGCCGGCTACCACGACGGCATGGTGCGCGCCACCCTGCGCGGCGAACTGGTCGCCGGGTTCGGCCAGGCCGGGCCGCCGTTCTGGTTCTGGAACCGCTACAATTGCCAGCTGCTGGTGTCGTCGCGCCACCTGGTCGACGCCCATGCCGATGCCATCATCGACCGCCTGGAGCAGCTGGCGCCGGCGATGCTGCAAGCGTACCCATCGACCGCATTCACGCTGGCCGGCCTGCTGCAACGGCGCCAGAGGCGCCTAGGCATTCCGTTCGTCTTCACGTCGTCGGAGCCGCTGTACCCGCACCAGCGCGCGCTGGTCGAGCAGTGGTTTGGCGGCAAGGTGATGGACATGTACGGCATGGCCGAACGGGTGGCCTTCGCCGGCGAGTGCGAACACGGCCAGTTGCACATCAATCCGGATTATTCGTACGTAGAAATTGTCGACGAGGACGGCTGTCCGACCGACGACTACGGCAGCGTGGTCGGCACCACGTTCCACAACCACGCGATGCCGCTGGTGCGCTACCGGCTCAGCGACCACACCCGCTGGCGGCGCGGACTATGCGCGTGCGGCCGGGCGTGGCCGATGATCGAAGTTGTCAGCGGCAAGTTCGAGGACTGCATTACCGGCGGCAACGGCGAACCGGTCAGCTCATCGGTGCTGACCTTCGCCTTCAAGAACATGAACGGCATCTGCAAGTCGCAAGTCGCGCAGGTCGGCCCCGCGCGCTGGGAAGTGCGGGTGGTGCCGTTGCAGGGATTTACCGCGACCGACCAGCAGAAACTGGTCGACAACATCCACCAGCTGGTCGATCCGCACGTGGCTGTCACGGTCGTGCTGCGTGACGACATCCCCAGCACCGCCGCCGGCAAATTTCGCTGGGTGGTCAACGAATTCGATCCACCCCGCAATGCCGCCTGACCTTATTTGCCCGGCAGCTGCACCCGCACTTCGCCGCCCGGATAGGCTGCGCTGTGGACGTTGATGTAGAGCTTGCCCTGCAGATAGCTGGCGTATTGGCCGGCGGTCAGCCTGGCGCCAGGGGCCGGCGCGAAGGTGTTCTCGCCGGTCCTGGCAAACGGCAGGATCACCGCACCGTTGTTGCCCGGCGCCGCTTCGTGGATGTGCGCCATGGTCGGCGTCATGCCCATCACCTGCACGGTGCCGGTGACCACCATGTCGGGGCCGACCGCGATCGTGCTCTTGCCGGTAGCGCTCGACGGGTTCGGCGGCACTTCCTGGGCGGCGCTCAGGGTCAGCGCGGCAGCGGCAGTGACGGCGGCAGGTGAGGCGGCAGATGCGGCGGCAGATGCGGCGGCAGGCGGCGGGGTCGGATTGATGGCAGTCGGCGTCGCTTTCGCCGGCGCCGTTTCGCTCTGCGAGGCGCATCCGGACAGCAGCAACAGTGCGGCCGCGCTGGCCGCACATATTAAGCGGACGTCTTTTGTTGAAGTCTTCATTCGTCGTTCTCCTGTGGTCATGGCGACAGCTCGGATGCGCACATGCGCGCATCGCACCAACTGCTCGATAGCAATGTTACAGGAGCACGCCATTGGCGGGCGCGCCGTTACCGGGTCAGGCTGAGCGCCGGTTCGCGGCGATCGTTGTTAAGATTAACTATCCAACAACGACGGCCGACTTCAATGCACATCCGCTGGACCTATCTGCGGCCGCACTGGCGGCTCGCCGCGCTGGCGCTGCTGCTGGCCGGCATCAGCCAAGTGCTGGCGCTGGTCGACCCGATCATTTTCGGCATCATCATCGACGAGTTCGCGCTGGGGCGCGCCGGCAAGAGCGAAGAGCAGCTGGTGTCGGGCGTGCTGCGCCTGCTGGCGCTGGCGGTGCTGGTGGCCGTGCTGTCGCGGTTGGCGAAGGCGATGCAGGAATACATCACGCGGCTGGTGGTGCAGAAACTGGGCACCAGCATCTTAATTCGGGCTTCATCACCGAGTCGCTGCGCAACATCGAGCTGATCAAAAGCCTCGGCCTGACGTTTGCCGAGATCCGCCGGCTGCGCGCGCAGACCGACCACATCTTTTCGCTGGAGATGCAAAGGTCAAGCGCATCCGCGTGCTGTCGTTCCTGCAGGGCACCACGCTGAGCTTGCTGCGGCTGGCGATCCTGTTCGCCCTGCTGTGGCTCATTTTCCGCAACGTGCTGAGCACGGGTGAACTGATCGCGATGCAGTTCATCTCGGTGGCGATTTTTGCGCCGCTGCAGGAGATCGGCAACATCATCCTGGCGTGGCGCGAAGCCGAGGCGTCGTTGCTCAATTTTGCGGCGCTGATGGAAAAGCCGATCGAGCGGCGCCCGGACGATCCGGTCGACATCGGCGCCGTCACGCACGTGCGCTTTGCCGGCGTGCGCTTTCGCCACAAGAATGCCAGCGACGACGCCTTGCAGGACGTGTCGTTTGCCGCCGGGCTGGGCGAGACGATCGCCTTTGTCGGGCCGTCCGGCTCGGGCAAGTCGACGCTGGTCAGGCTGCTGGTCGGCCTGTACTCGCCGGCCGGCGGCGCAGTGCTGTACAACGACATTTCGACGCGCGAACTGCGCTTTAACCTGGCGCGGCGGCAGATCGGCCTGGTGACGCAGGAGACGCACCTGTTTGCCGGCACGCTGCGCGAGAACATCCGTTTCGCCAAGCCGGATGCTACCGACGCCGAGATCACCGCCGCCATGGAGCAGGCATCGTGCGCGTACCTGCTGGCCAAGTCCGGCGACGGGCTCGACACGCTGATCGGCGAGATGGGCATGAAGCTGTCGGGCGGCGAGCGGCAGCGCCTGTCGATCGCGCGCGCGTTGATCCGCAAGCCGCCGCTGCTCATTTTCGACGAGGCCACCTCCGCGCTCGATTCGCTGACCGAGGAGCAGATCACCAACACCGTGCGCACGCTGTCGGCGCACGGCCAGCGCATCACGATTCTGATCGCGCACCGGCTGTCGACGGTGATGCATGCCGACACCATCTCCGTGCTCGAGAAAGGACGCATCGTCGAAAGCGGCCGGCACGACGCGCCGCTCGAGCAGAAAGGCCTGTACTACGCGATGTGGCGCCAGCAGATCGGCGAACGGCCACCGGCCGCCGTGGCGGCGTTCGCCTAGGCGCAGCACCACGAAGCATGCTCGGCATGGGTCGCCGCTGCGCGAGGATGGCGTTGTTGCGTTGCGGAGACCGACCGTTTCGGCGGCCGGCAGTGCGCGCGCCACGCTAGAGCGACGTCAATCGGCAGCGCCTGGCCACCCCTATGATCGTGTCCAAGCCCCCGCCGTGCAACCGGGCCGGAGGAACGATGATGGCATTGCTGCTGGTCGCGTTGCAGGCCGTGTTCGTGGTGCTGGTGCTGGTGCTGACGCTGGCGGCGTGCGCGCTGGCATTGCAGCTGATCGCCGCGCCGCGCACGCCTGCGCGCCACGCGCTGCCGGCGTGCGAGCGGCCGTCGGTCGCCGTGCTGGTGCCGGCGCACGACGAAGCGGCGCGCATCGGCGCCACGCTGGCATCGGTGCGCGCGCAGCTGCACGGCGGCGACCGCCTGCTGGTGGTGGCCGACAACTGCCGCGACGACACCGCGCTGGCTGCCTGTCTCGCCGGCGCCGAGGTGCTGGTGCACAGCGACGCCAGCCGGCCCGGTAAAGGTTACGCGCTGGCCGCCGGCGTGCACCACCTGGCGCAAGCGCCGCCGCAAGTGGTGCTGGCGATCGATGCCGGCTGCCTGCTCGAAGCGGACGCGATCGACTGGCTGGCCAACACCTGCGCGGCGACGCGCCGTCCGGTGCAGGCAGCATGCCTGCCGCGTCCGCGCGACGGCGACGGCGCCGCCCACCAGCTGGCGCACTGGGCGTCGCTCACCGAGCACTGGCTGCGTCCGCTCGGCTGGCGCCGGCTCGGCATGGGCTGCACGCTGGCCGGCAGCGGCGTGGCGCTGCCGTGGCCGCTGGCGAGCACGTGGCCACTGGCCAATCCGCACTGCGCGCTCGACCTCGCGCTCGGCCTCGACTTCGCGCTGGCCGGCGCGGCGCCGCTGTTTTGCGCCGACGCCGTCGTCACCACCGCCTGGCCCGACGACGACGCCGTGCTGCGCCACACCCGCCGCGAGCTGGCCCAGCTGGCGCTGATCGTCCACTACGGACCGCGCCTGCTGCAGCGCGCGCTGCTGCGGCGCGACGTGTCGCTGCTGACGCTGGCCGCCGACCTGTGCGTGCCGTCAGTGTGCCTGCTGCTGATGCTGGCGCTGCTCGCGCTGGGCGCCGGCCCGCTGGCCTGGGTGTCCAGCGGCGCGGCGCTGCCGTGGGCGCTGGCCGCTATGCCGGCGCTGCCGCTGGCCGCGGCTTTGTTGTCCGCGTGGCGCAAAGCCGGCGTGACGATCTTGCCGGCGCAGCGGCTCGGCCACGCGGTGCCGTACGTGCTGAACAAGATTGCGCTGTATGTCCGCGCGCTGCTGGGCGCACGGCCGGCGCCGGCCGCACGCGCGCGCGACGCGCCGTGACGTCCTCGATCGCTTTGCGGACGCACAGCGCCGCGCGCCGCGCCACGCCTAAAATGGATGTCCAAGCACAGCGGGGAAGCGCCATCATGACGAGCTGGGTAGAGGCAAGCTATTCCTGCGCCGACGAGCCGCCCGCATTCCTCGAACCGGAACTCGACCGCCTGTACGGCACCCGGCTGTCATGCCTGCCGCGCTTCAGGCTGCACGGCAGCTGGGACGGTGTGCGCGCCTACGTGGCCAGGCGCGCCGGCGTGGCCGAAGCGGTGTTCCTGTACCGCTTCGAGGGCGGCCGCGCGGTGGTGCTCAACGAAGGCATGACAGTTAGCGACGCGATCGCCAACCGCTTCGCCAGCTACCTGTTTCGCAACCACGACGGCGTGTCGCTCGTCGCGTTTCACTTTGTCGAAACCGGCGCAAGGCAGTTCGCCTTTCCGTCCGTGCGCGCCGCCTGTGGCGAAGACACCGTGCTGGCACTGCCGGCCAGCGTGGCCGCCTACCGCGCGGGCCTGGCCCCAAGCATCCAACGCAGCCTGGACCATCGTCTGCACCGCATCGAGCGCGCCCTGCCCGGCTTTACCTTCACCGTGCTGGAAAAGCAGGACGTGCCGGTGCGCCAGGTGCGCGCACTGATCCGCCTGCACCGGCTCAACATGGCGGCCAAGGGCATGGCGGCGCGCATCGACGACGAGGAGGAACAGCGCATCATTGCGTACGTCGCGCTGTGCGGCTTCGTGTCGATCGCATCGAGCAACGGCAAGGTCTGCGCCGGCGCCATCACGTACCGGCTGGGCAGCAATTTCACGACGCGCATCCTGGCGCACGACCCGGCCCATGCCGGCCTGCGGCTCGGTTTTTCCTGCGCCTACCTGACGATCTGCGAATGCATCGCCGCCGGCAACAGCCGCTACTTCCACTTCGGCTGGGGGCAGCGCGACTACAAGCGCCAGCTCGGCGGCCGCGAGCGCGCCCTGGTCCACCTGTCGCTGTTCCGCTCGCGCCTGCACGTCGCGCGCAACGCCGGCGCCGCCCTCGGCCCATTGCTCGGCGGCTGCGTCTTTCATCTGCGCCGCTCGCTGCTGCTGGCGTCGCATCACGACGGCTGGCTGGTCGCGCGCCTGGCCGATGCGCTGATTGCCGTCGGACGCCGGTTGCGCACCTTGCGCAAGCGTGCGCCCGCGCGCCGCGGCCTGCCTTGATGTGAGGCTCCACGCCGGCGCGTCAGCCGCTGTACTCAAGCCGTTCGAGGTTGCCGTAGCCGTATTTGTAGCCGTAGCCGGACAGGCGCGGCTGGACGTCGTTGAAGACGATGCCGAACGGCGCCACGCCGGCCTGGTTCAGGCGCTTGATCGATTCGGTAATCTCGCGCTCGGTCGAGACGCCGGCGCGCGCCACCAGGAACACCGCGCCGGCGTGGCTGCCGAGCACCAGGGCGTCGGCCAGCGCCAGGATCGGCGGCGAATCGACCAGCACCACGTCGTACTGTGCGCTCACCGACGCCAGCAGCGCGCCGACGCCGGCGTGCATGAAGACGTCCGGGTTGCCGGCCGGCGGGCAGCCGGTCGGGATGAAGTCGAGGTTGGCCAGCACATCGTGGCGGATCGCCTGGCTGATCGGCAAGGCGCCGCCGACCGCTTCGCACAGGCCGCGCTCGCGGGTGGCGCCGAAGTACTGGTGCAGGCGGCCATTGCGCACATCGGCGTCGATCAGCAGCACCCGTTTGCCGCCGGCGGCCATGACGGCGGCAAAGTTGGCCGACACGAACGACTTGCCCAGGCTCGACGTCGGCCCGGCGAACATGATGACGTTGCTGTCGAACTGCGGCATCGAGAACTGCAGCGACGCGCGAAAGCTGCGCAGCGCTTCGACGGCGCCATCGGTGGGCCGCTCCAGCGCCAGCAGCAGCTGGCGGCCGTTGACGGCGCCGCGTTTGTTGAGCTTGGCCTGGGCGTCGCTGTGCGGAATGCTGGCAAATACCACGCGCGAGCCGAGCAGCTGCTCGATGCGCACGGGATCGTCGACTCCGCCACCGAGGTGGCGCCGCAGGACCGCCGCCGCCACGCCGAGCAGCAAGCCGGCGGCCAGGCCGGTGAGCACGATCAGCGCGCGCTGGGGGCGCACCGGCTCGTCGACGACCATCGGCGCGTCGACCATCCGCACATTGCTCGCCTTGCCCACCGAAACGATGCGCAGCTGCTGCGCCGTGTTCGCCAATGCCGTGTACAAGTCAGTATTGACCTTGACCTCGCGGCGCAGGCGCACCGCGTCTTGTTCCAGCAGCGGCAAGGTCTTGATGTGGCGGGCGACGTCGGCCAGTTCGCGGTCGACTTCGCCAAGCTGTCCGCTGACGGCCGCCACCACCGGATGGCGCGCCGTGAAGCGGGTCAGCAGCTCGGTTCGTTTTTGCAGCAGCTCGGAGCGGCGCGCCTTGGCGGCGGCCGCCTGCTGCAGGCTCAGCTTCGCTTCCTCGGCGAAGTCGACGCTGCCGTTGGCCTTGCGAAAGGCGTTGTACTCGCCCTCGGCCTGTTCGACGCGCGCCTTCAGCTTGGGCAGCTGCTGGTCGAGGAAGGCGAGCGACTGGTCCGCCTCTTCGCTCTTGCGCGCCACGTTCTGGCGCATGTACTGGCGGCCGATTTCGAGCAGCAGCTCGTTGACCAGCTCGGCGCTGCCGCCCTCGAGCCTGACGACGATCACGCTGGACTGTTTGCCCTGCTCGGCGATAGCGAGGGAGCGCTGCAGCTGGCGGATGCTCGACATGGCCGAGTTGCGGGTCAGATTGAAGCGGGCGCCGGGCAGGCCGTCGAGGCGCGCCACCAAGAGTTCGAGCGGCCCTTCCGGCGCGGCGGCGCGGATCGCCGTGCCGACCTTGCCGTAGACGACGATGTTGCTGACCGCGTCGTACAGGCTGAAGCGTTCTTCGCCGAGGCTGGTGACGACGAACTTGCGCCGGTACATGGCCGGCGGAACGTTGAACCACGGCACCTCGATCCGTTCGGCGCCCCATACCTTGCCGCCGATGCCGAACAAGCCTGGCTGCGACAACTGCCCCGGGCGCAGGTCGGCCAGCATGCGCCCGACCAGCGGAAAGTGGTCCGGCGCGGCCTCGATGTACAGCTTGAGGCGCTCGACGGCCGAGCCGACCACGGTGCGCGAGCGCAGCAGCTCCATCTCGGCGGTTGCCGCCTTTTTGGTCTCGAACATGGCCGCCGCCTCGGTCAGCGCGTTTTTTGCCGCCGCCGGCGTCGCTTCCTCCACATGGATCAGCATGCTCGCTTCGTACACCGGCCGCGCCAGCAGCGCGTAGGCGCCGGCGGCGAACGTGACCGCCAGCGTGATGGCGACGATCAGGCGCAAGTGGTCGCGCAGCAGTTGCAGCCAGCTGGCCAGTTCGGGCTCGTCGTCCTCCGGCACGGGTGGCGGCATGGCGATGTGCCGGCTGATGGCGCGGCGCCGCGGCAGGCGCATGCGGTAGGAATCGGTCTGGCTTGTCATGGTCGAGCTCGCAACGGTGGGGGCGCGACAGCGCCACATGCCCACGCTAAGGGAGCAGGCCCAACCCCGTTTGTGCTGAGTCAATCGGGCGCGCCCGGTTGAGCGATTAGCGCGTTTGCGCCGCCCCGTGGTTGCGGCGTGCGCGGCCCTTATGCGCCGCTGTTGCGCAGGTCGTCGACCGGCGAATTGCCGAAGCGATCGGCGAGCAGGTAGTCGACCAGCGCGGCGGCGCAGCGGGCCGGCGCGGCCAGCTCGCCGTTGCGCTTGAGTTCGTCGAAACGCTGGCGCAGCGGGAACCGTTCGAGCGCGGTGGCGCGGATTTCGGCTTGCATGCCGGTGTCGATGACGCCTGGCGCCAGGCTGCAGATGCGCAGCTTGCGATTCTGGTCGAGCGCCACCGCGCGCGCGTGCTGGTCGAGCGCGGCCTTGGTGGTGCAGTAGACGCTCCAGCCCGGATAGGCGCTGCGGCCGGCGCCGCTCGACACGTGCAGGATGCGGCAGGCCGCGCGCGGCGCGCAGGCGCCAGCGACGGCGGCAGCGAGCATCATCGGCGCGGCGACGTTGACGGCGATGGCGCGCGCGACGACGCCGGCGTCCTGCAGCGCCAGCGGGCCAACCGGCTGCACGGTGCCGGCATTATTGATCAGCAGGACAGTGTCGCAACCGGCCAGCGACGCCGCCAGCGCCGGGCCGGCCAGCCAGGCGCCGAGGGCGGCGCTGTCGGCCAGGTCGAGTTCGGTTTGCTGCAACAGGTCGGGATAGCGCGCCGCCAGTTGCGCCGCCGCGCCGCGCGCGATGCCGTGCACGGCGACGCCGCGCGCCAGCAGGTCGGCGGCGATGGCGGCGCCGAGACCCTTGCTGTGGCCGGTAAGGATCGCCTTCATCATGGTGGATTTTCCGGTGGTGAGTGAGCGTCAAGTCTACCCCGGAATGCGTGCCGCTTACTGCGCCGGGATCGGCCGGTAGCGGTTGAACATGTCGCGCGCGATGCGCCAGGCGCCGTCGATCTTGCGCCAGGCGATGAAGTAGCGGCCGTCGTCGATGCATTCGCGCTCACCGTTGGGCAGTGCGGCGAACAACTCGTAGCGCCCCACTTCGAGCGCCTGCTGGTCGTCGCCGTCCGCTTCCTGGGTGGTAAAGCGCGCCTCGACGATGCCCTGTTCGATGGCGCCGCCGAAGAACTGGCCGATCGCGGCGCGGCCGTGAAAGGTCGGCAAGCCGTCCGGCATCAGGCAGGCGTCGTCGGTGTAGAGTGCCGCAGCGCGCATCGCATCGCCGGCGCCGAAGGCGGCGGCCAGGCCGTTTTGCGCGCTTTGCAACTCATCTTTCAGGCTCATGGAATTCCCTCGTCAAAAAAGGTCAATCGTTTGGTCCGTCACAGCGTTGCCGATACTACACTAATTTTATTCTTGGCAACATTTATTTCGAGCCGCATTGGCGTGGAATTCACGCGCCGCGCAACGGTCTAACGCCAAGTTGGCTGACGCGAAGGGAGCAAATGATGACCATGACCAAACTCGAGAAATCAACCTGGCAGGCGTATTTCGACAATGTGTCGAAAATCCTCGGCGGCAAGGAGGCCGAAGTCGAGATTTCGTCGCTGAACATCGGCAACCAGATCGAAGCGGAGTGGCTGCCGCTGATGGGCCTGGTGTACGACCCGAAAAGCGATGTCGTCGAGGTCCTGATGGAAGGGCTCGACCACCTGATCCACAAGCCGAGCGAGATCTACATCGATCACGACGCGGTCCGGCTGGTCAGCCTGGAAGTGATCGACGGCGACGGCGTGCGCCAGATCATCAGGCTGCGCGATCCGCTGATGCTGCCGTACTCGGGCGCGATGGGCGGCGCCCAAGCGAGCGGCGCCGGCAACGCGCCGCCCTGACCTGCACCTGGTTAAACGTCGATGACCAGATTGGGGCGGAACGCTTCCTGCTCGCCTTTGCTCGAATAGCCGAGCGGGTTGGCGACGACCCGGCACGCCCAGGCATTGCCGCCGTTGTCGCCTTTGACAACATAGTCGTTCATGCAGTGCAGGTGGCCGTGCATCCAGACCTTGACGAAGGGCAGCAGGTCGTCGAGCGCGTTGCAAAATCCCGCCGTGCCGGCCGTAAGGCCGTAACGCGGGTCCGCGCTCAGCAAGCTGGGGGCGAAATGGGTCACCGCCACGGTGGCGCCGTCGAACGGCGCCGACAGCGCTTCGCGCAGCCAGGCCCGGCATTCCAGCGACATCGCGCGCAGCCCTTCGGCCAGCACCTGCTCGCCGTCCTTCAAGGTGGTGTTCTTGGACAGATAATAGTTAGCGGCGCGAAAGGCCTTCGTCAGCGTCTGCATCTGTTTGGTCATGCTGGCGTCGCGGTCGACCAGCGCCTCGAAATCGGTCCACAGCGTGGTGCCGACGAAACGCACGCCGTCGTGCACGACGACTTCGCGGTCGAGCCAGGTGATGCCGAGGCGCTCGCAGGTGGCGCGCAGGCGGGCGTAGGTGGCGTCGAAGTCGAGCGCGTCGAATTCGTGGTTGCCGGGAACGTACATCACCTTGGCGTCGCCAGCGCCCGGGCGCAGCGGCGAAAAGCGTTCGAGGCCGAAGTCGTCCGACTTCAGGCGCGAGCCGGCCTGGTAGGAGCCGATGTCGCCAGCCAGCACGATGACGTCGACGCCGGCGGCGACATGGGGCTGAAAGTCCGGGTAACGTTCGAGGTGGAGATCCGAGAAAAGCTGTATGCGCATCGACGCAGTATATAAGAGTTAGCCCGAAGAGTTAGCCGCAGGGGCCTGGCCGCAGGGGTCTGACCCGGTTTTAGGGTCAGACCCCGGAGTCCTCGGCGCTTGCGAATCCGGGGTCCGACCCCAACGCCGGGTCAGACCCCTGCTGCCGGTTTTCTGCAAGCGGCCGGGCTCTTTGCTATAGTCTCAGGTCTGCTGGCCACCCCGGCGCCGGCCGCTCAACACTCAAAACCCATGACCACTTCCCGCACGCTCGGTACCCCGCTGTCCCCTTCCGCCACCAAAGTCATGCTGCTCGGCTCCGGTGAACTCGGCAAGGAGGTCATCATCTCGCTGCAGCGGCTCGGCGTCGAAGTCATCGCCGTCGACCGCTATCCGAACGCACCGGGGCACCAGGTGGCGCACCGCGCGCATGTCATCGACATGACCGACGGCGCCGCCCTGGCTGCGCTGATCGAACTGGAACAGCCGGACCTGGTGGTGCCGGAGATCGAGGCGATCGCCACCGGCATGCTGGCAGAACTGGAAGCGGCCGGCAAGATCACCTGCATCCCGACCGCGCGCGCGGCGCTGCTGACGATGAACCGCGAAGGCATCCGCCGCCTCGCCGCCGAAGAACTGGGACTGGCGACGTCGCCGTATCACTTCGCCAGCAGCCTGGCCGAACTGGAACAGGGCTGCGCCGACGTCGGCTTTCCGTGCGTGATCAAGCCGGTCATGTCGTCGTCCGGCAAGGGCCAGTCGAAGGTCGACGGGCCGAGCGAGGTGGCGGCAGCGTGGGCCTACGCCGCAGCCGGCAGCCGGGTCGACGCCGGCCGCGTCATCGTCGAAGGCTTCATCGACTTCGACTACGAAATCACGCTGCTGACGGTGCGCGCGATCGGCGCCGGCGGCCAGGTCGAAACCCAGTTCTGCGAGCCGATCGGCCACCTGCAGGTGCACGGCGACTATGTCGAATCGTGGCAGCCTCAGCCAATGCACCCGGCGGCGCTGCAGCGCGCCCGCGACATCGCCGAGAAGGTCACCGGCAACCTGGGCGGACTCGGTGTGTTCGGCGTGGAACTGTTCGTCAAGGACGACATGGTGTGGTTCTCGGAAGTGAGCCCGCGCCCGCACGACACCGGCATGGTGACGATGTCCACCCAGGTGCAGAGCGAATTCGAGATTCACGCCAAGGCAGTGCTGGGTCTGCCGATCACGGTGGCGATGCGCTCGCCTGGCGCGTCGGCGGTCATTTATGGCCAGCACGACGCCAAGGGCATCGCGTTCGAAGGCGTGGCCGAGGCGCTCAGCGTTCCGGGCACCGACATCCGCCTGTTCGGCAAGCCGGAATCGTTCACCCGCCGGCGCATGGGCGTGGCGCTGGCAACGGCCGACGATGTCGATACCGCGCGCACGCTCGCCAAGGCAGCGGCGGCGAAGGTCAAGCCGGTCGTTCCGCAAGCCTGACCGTCACTCCTCCTTGTGCGCGCATTCGGCCGCGACCAGGTAGCGGCGCATGCGATTCCACCAATCGGCAAGGTTCACCGCAGGCTGATCGTCGGCGCCTGATCCTGCCTCGTCGCTCGCGGCCTGGTTCGCCTTGGCCGGCGTGGCTGCGATGGAGCGCGCGCCGGCGCTGACCGAGGCCAGTCGCCTTCGTCTCGGACGGGTGCGGTCAAGCGCGACGACGCGCATTGCCAGCTCGGTCAACCTGGTTTGAAACAGGCGCATGCCGGGCGGACGGCCGCGCAAGGCGCGCAGGTCAAAGTAGTTGCGCTCGGCGATCAACTTGACCAGGGGATCGCCGCTGGACGCCGGGCTGTCGTCGAGAATCGGACAGGTGATGTAGTGCACCGGCAAGATCAGGTCGTTGCGGCCCAGCTCGGACTCTTTGGCGGCGAACCGTTCGAGTTCATGGCGGCACGCGGCGCTGGTGAAAAAACTCGGCGTGATGATCGGCATGAACAGGGCGCATTCGTCGATTCCAGCGCTGATGCGCCCCCGCCATTCTTGCCCGAACGCGATGTCGGACGTGTCCTGGAAAATGTCGAACTGCCGGCCCAGCAGCGCGCGCACCTCGCCGCTGAGCAGCTTTCGAAACTTCGTCAGCTGTCCACCGTTGTGCTCGTCATCGAAACGGGCGTAGCTCATGAAAGCCGCAGAAGACGTGTCCATGCCAAGGATCCCTCCAATCAATGTCGCAACGGTGTTGCACAGCCGTCAGCTCATCGGCGCAGGCTGCGGGCGCATTAATGATGAGTAACAGTTGGACAAAGCGGACGCGCAAACATTGCGTGCACCGGCGGGCTATATCGTGGGCAAATGATCTTGGTCAACAACGCGGGGACCAGCGCCCTGCCCCGCGGCAGGCGTCATCAGCCTTCGGCAATGCGCTCGATTTGCCTGACCACCGCGTCGTCCGGCAAGCTGTAGACTGGGGCGAAACCGCCGCCGGGCGTACGGAAGTTGGTGGTCTGCCCCTGGTAGACCCGGGCCGAGGTCCATTGCACCTGGCCGGCGTACACGTAGCTGCGGATGTCGAACTTGAGCGAGGTCGCATCGGCGCGTTCGCCGCCGGCGCGCTCGCCGGGCCGCACCAGTGCCTGCGCGATGTAGTCGCCGGCGACGATGTCGCTCCACACGCCCTTGGTCAGCTTGTCGCCGCGGTAGGCGGCGCGCCCGCCGTAGCCGGCCAGCGGCTTGAAGAACAGCTGGCGGCGCTGCGTCCACAGCCGGCCGGCATTTTCTTGCGTCACAAGCTCGGTGGCAGGAATGTTAGCGATGAGCACATCCTGAACGGCCTGCGGGACGCCCAGCGCCTGCAACTGCGCCGCACTCGTCAGTATCGACAGGTTGCGTTTGTTGGCGTACAGCGCGTGGGCCTGCGGGTGCGGGGTCAGCACGACAGCATTGGCCAGGTATGCCGCACGCAACGATGCCGAGGCCGGCAGTTCCAGCAGAAAATCGGTCAGGCGGTTGTACACCAGGTCGATCGCGTTGTCGTCGCACCACAGCGCGCCGTCGCGAAATTCGAACGCGGCGGGGTCGGCGATGACCGCTTTCAACCCGTGGCGCTCAAACAATTGTTGGAACAGCAGGAACTCAGGATAAAGATACTGGTCCTCGGGATGCGCATCGACGATCGCGACCGTGGCGAGCGCCTTGCCGCGGTGCGACGCCGCCCACTCGGCGCGAAACATCGCCACGATGGCGTCTTCGAGCCCGGCACCCGACTCCACCGACGCGGCCATCTGCGCGTCGGTGGAGCAGCATGCACGGTGTGCCTTGGCCATCGCCGCGTTGAGCATGGCGCCGCCCGCATTGGTGTTTATTTCGATCAAGCCCACCGAGTCGTCGCGCAAGTGAAAGTCGTAGCCGAAGAACACGCCCCTGGCGCCGCCGGGGTCGTGTCTGGCAATCTGCGGCGCATGTTCGAGCACGAACTGGCGATAAGCCGGCATGGCGATCACCGATTCGATCGCGTCGATGACGTCGGCGATGCGCCTGGTTTGGGTCTCGGCGATAAACACCGGCCGCGACGAGAACAGAAAGGGGCAGCGCTCGGTGACGAGCTCGAACACTTTTGCGTCGCCAAGTTCGGTCGACAAGGCGGCGCGCAGCGCGCCAACATCGAGACTGCTGCAAAAACATCCACTATTGAGCTGCTCGGCGAGCACCAGTCCGGAAGCGCCTTGTCCGCCGGAGGGAACGCCACACCTGCTGTCGAAATTTTTCACGTACTGTCCATATTCTGGCTGAAGTACCCTCATCCTGCCCTATTTTTTCGTTCCGCGCAGGCGCAGCGCGTTGCCGATGACCGATACCGAGCTCAGGCTCATCGCCAGCGCCGCGCCAATCGGCGACAGCAGCTGGCCGTTGATGGGATAGAGCACGCCGGCGGCAAGCGGAATGCCTAGTGCGTTATAGATGAACGCGAAGCCCAGGTTCTGCCACATGTTCTTCACGGTGGCGACCGAGATGCGGTGCGCCACCGCGATACCGCGCAAGTCGCCTTTCACCAAGGTCAGGTGGGCGCTGTGGATGGCCACATCGGTGCCGGTGCCCATGGCGATGCCGACATTGGCCTTGGCCAGGGCCGGCGCATCGTTGATGCCGTCGCCCGCCATGGCGACAATTTTTCCCTGCTGCTGCAGTTTCTCCACCAGCGCAAGCTTGTCGTGCGGCTTGACCTCGCCGTAATACTCGTCGATGCCCAGTTTGGCAGCCACCGACCTGGCCGTCGTCACGCCATCCCCGGTGGCCATCACTACCGAAATTCCCATCGCCCTCAGTTCGGCCAGCGCCTCGCCGGTGGTCGCCTTGATGGGATCGGAAACGGCCAGCAGCCCCACCAGGCGGCCGTCAGAGGACAGATACATGACGCTGGCGCCTTCCGCGCGCAAGGGCTCAGCCTGCTGTTCCAGCGGCCGCCAGTCGACTCCCTCGGACTCCATCAGCGCCGTGTTGCCGAGCGCGACACTGGCGCCGCCAACCACGCCACGCACGCCGATGCCGCTGGCCGACTCGAAGCGCTCCGGCCGGGTCAACGCCAGGCCCTGCTGGTTGGCCGCGTCGACGATCGCGCGCGCCAGTGGATGCTCGCTGCCCTGGTCGATGCTGGCGGCAAGCTGCAATACAGCTTCGTCGCTGCAGCCGGGCGCCGCGGCGACACTGCTGATAGGCCGGCCGGCCTTCGGTCAGCGTGCCGGTCTTGTCGACGATCAGCGTATCGATCTTGCGCAAGTCCTCGATGGCGGCGGCATCGCGAAACAGCACGCCCGAGGTGGCGGCGCGTCCGGTGGCCGCCATCACCGACATCGGCGTGGCAAGCCCGAGGGCGCAGGGGCAGGCAATGATCAGCACGGCGACCGCGTTGACGAAGCCAAACACCCAGCTTGGCTGCGGCCCGTAGAAGCCCCATGCAAGCAAGGTCAGCAGCGCGATGGCGGCAACCGCCACGACGAAATAGCCGGCCACCACGTCGGCCAGGCGCTGCATCGGCGCGCGCGAGCGCTGCGCCTGGGCGACCAGCTGCACGATCTGCGACAGCACGGTGTCGGCGCCGATCAGGCGCTCGCCGGCGCGCTTGGTGACCGGGAGCGGCTCGCCCGTCAGCATCGATTCGTCGACCGCGCTTTCGCCCTCCGTGACGACGCCGTCGACCGGCACTTTCTCGCCAGGGCGCACGCGCAGCGCATCGCCGATGTGAACGTGGGCCAGCGCTATGTCCTCTTCGACGCCGTCCGCGCCGATGCGGCGCGCCGTCTTGGGGGCAAGCCCGAGCAGCGATTTGATCGCGGCCGACGTCTGCGACCTGGCGCGCAGCTCGAGTATCTGGCCCAGCAGCGTGAGCGAAACGATGACCGCGGCAGCTTCGAAATACACGCCGACCCGGCCGTTGGTGGCGAAGGTGGGCGGGCACCAGCCGGGCGCCAGGACGGCGGCCACGCTATATCCGTACGCGGCGAGGACGCCCGAGCCAATCAAGGTCCACATGTTGGGGCTGAGCCGGACGATGGAGTGCGCCCAGCGCACCAGGAACGGCCAGCCTGCCCGGATGACGACAGGCGTGCTGAGGGCAAGTTCTATCCAGTTTTGCCCGGGAATGCCTTGGTGAAAAAGCAGGTGGCCAAACATTGCCAGCGCAAACAGGAGCGCCGTCATCGGCAGCGTCCACCAGAAGCGCCGGCGGAAATCGATCAGTTCGGGATTCTCTTCTTCTTCCAGCGATGGCATCTCGGGCTCGAGCGCCATGCCGCATATCGGGCAGCTTCCAGGCGCCGGCTGCCGGATCTGCGGATGCATCGGGCACGTGTACATCGTGCCCTCCGCCGGCGCCGCGGCCGGGGGTGCGGCGCCGCCAGTTGGGTGCGAACGGGGCGCGCTCGTGGTGCTGGTGGAGGTGGTGCTCGGCCTCGCGCGGTTTCACAAGAGATCCTCCCAGGTCGCTATAACGCTGCGATCACCAGCTTCACCGCGTCATGCGCCGCCGCCCATCCGGACGTCACCAGCGCGGGGCGGCACTGAGCGCACTCGACGAAAGGGTTGCAGTCGTGCTCGAGTATGAAGTAGTGCGCGCCGACGGTTGGTTTGCCGACATACGAATCGACCTTGCCTGTTGTCGTCTTGCCGGCGCCGGCCACCGGTGCGGGTACGGCAGCGTCATCGGCCCACCATTGTTCGAACGGCGCGGCGTCCGCACCGTCGGGCACGTACCATGCCTTGCGCTGGGCGTTCCAGCGTGCGCCCAGCGATTTCGCCTGATCCTTTTCCGCATACGGCACTTTCAACATCTTCATTTGCTTCACTCCGTTTGTCGATGTCACGCAGTCTAGCGCACGTCCCACAGAATTGTTGGCTGAACGCAGCCGCTGGCCCGATCTTTGGCGAATCGATCATGCCTGTAACGGAAGAATGGCGAAAGGGAAACGCGTCATACCCATTAATCCGGGTGCCCTGCGCAAGGGCTGGGAATGCGTTACTATCGCACGCTCAGCCTTACCCTTGCTCGACGATGCCGTGCCCTGCACGCGCGCAACTCGCCCGCCGGAGGATTCGCTCCTCTGCGCCGCTCCTTGCAATCCAATCTATCTGACGAAGCCCTTGCGGGCGCTTTTACATGTTTTCGATCATCCTGAATGTTATCGGTTCACTGCTTCACCTTTATGTAGCAAGCAGGCTTTACAAAATCGGCCCGATCCGCGACCGCGTTTCACTAAGCGCGTGGTGGCTTGGGGCCGGTGCGATCTGGCTGTTGTATATCGCCGGCATCCAGCTCGGCGACGAAGCGCTCGACTGGCGCTGGTGGCCGGGGCAGTTCGCGATGACGTGGATCGGCATCCAGTTCGTGATGACGCTGTGCCTGCTCGTGGCCGATATTGTCACCGGCTTCGGACTGTGGTGGCGCACCCTGGCGCCGCGTCTTATCGCTGTCGCCGCCGCTGCCGGTGTCATCCTGAGTGGCTTCGGCATCTACCAGGCCATGCGCGCGCCCGGCGTTGTCGAACACGAGCTGGTGCTCAAGGATCTGCCGGCCGCGCTCGATGGCACGGTGCTCGTCGCCATCACCGACCTTCACCTCGGCGCCCAGCGCCGTTCTGGGTGGATGCAGCAGCGGGTCGAACAGATCAACGAGATCGCGCCGGCCGCCGTCCTCATGGTCGGCGACCAGGTCGAGGACAATCCGATTGGCGACGCCCAGCTCGCGGCCGTGCTGCTAGGTTTCAAGGCGCCGATGGGCGTGTGGGCGGTGACCGGCAATCACGAGTTCTACGGTGCTGTCGACACCACGATCGCCGAGTTCGAGGCCGGCGGCGTGCGCTGGCTGCGCGACAAAAAGGTGGAACTGGCACCGGGCCTGGTGCTCGCGGGGCTCGAGGACATTGGCAGCACCATGCGCCGTGACGGTAACTATATGGGCGGACTCGACGCGCTGCTGCCGGGGCCGCCGACGAACACGGCCACCATTCTGATGTCGCATATTCCGGCCCCTCCGCTGGTCGACAACGCTGCGGCAAAGGGTGTCGACCTGATGCTGTCCGGGCACACGCACGGCGGCCAGATCTGGCCATTCGGTTACCTGGTCAAGCGTCAATTTCCTCTGCTGGTAGGGGCGCACAAGGTCGCCGACATGACGCTGGTGATCAGCCGCGGCGCCGGCAGCTGGGGGCCACGCATGCGCCTGTGGCAACCGGGAGAAATTCTGACGCTGACGCTGCGCTCGGCCCAGTTCACTGGACGAGGCGCTTCGCAAGTCGCTAGCGTTGCAAAGCAATGAACCAGGCCTCATCGACAAACTACCCGTTGTAGCACTCCCTGGCTGGCCCGTGGGCAAGCTAACGCGCACCGACCGATGCGATTACAATGAAAGACCCAAGTCTTCCCGAAGGAGTTACACCATGGATGAGAAAGGCTTCAAGATCGACATCGGCCTATCCGATGAAAGTCGCGCCAGCATTGCCGCCGGCCTGTCCGGCTTGCTCGCTGACAGCTATACCCTTTACCTGATGACCCACAATTTCCACTGGAACGTCAAAGGGCCGATGTTCAACAGCCTGCACCAGATGTTCATGACGCAGTACACCGAACAATGGACTGCGTTAGACCTGATCGCAGAACGTATTCGTGCGCTGGGCTATCCCGCGCCGGGAACCTATTCCGAATTCGTCAAGCTGGCGACGATCAAGGAAGTCGAGGGAGTGCCAAAGGCCATGGAGATGGTGCGGCACCTGGTCACCGCCCAAGAGGCGACCGCCCGAACTGCACGCAAGCTGTTGCCTTTGGTCAATGATGCAGACGACCAACCGACCGCCGACTTGTTGGCGCAGCGCCTGGACGTGCACGAAAAAACCGCCTGGATGCTGCGCAGCCTGCTGGAAGAGTAAAAGTTCAAACGACGGGACGAAAAAAACCACGATTGTCTCGTGGTTTTTTTGTGTTCTGGCGCCGCGACCTGGAGTCGAACCAGGGACGCGCGGAATAACAGTCAGATTTTCAGCTCATCAGCCCGAGACGGCTGCGCGCGGCGGCCAGCAGGGCCGCATCGTAGGGATGCAGGTTTTCGAGGAACAGCATCTCGGCCTGTGCCGGGTCGTCCAGGCACATTTCGAGCATCACTGGGCCATCGTCCTCGACGCCGAGAAACTCCTTGCTCCAGCGGTTTTTGCGATGGGTGCGCAACACTTCGCAGCCCAGCTCCGCCAGCGGCACTGCAACGCCGGCGGCCACTGCCGCCAACTGCCATTCATCCCAGAATTCCACTTTTTTCGCGAGATCGTTCATCGTCGTCCATATCAATAATACTGCAAAAGAAAAAAGGGCCACATCTCGCGACGTAGCCCTGTATTCTGGCTCCCCGACCTGGACTCGAACCAGGGACCTGCGGATTAACAGTCCGTCGCTCTACCAACTGAGCTATCAGGGAAAAGAGCGCGCATTATAGCTTGCCGGCGCGGCGAATGACTAGCCCTCGTGCAATCAGGCGGCCGCGCTGTGTGTGCGTGCCGCAAGTGCGCGTACGACCGCATCGACGAACACGGCGGGCTGGTCCACGTACAGCGCGATGCGCCGCTTGCTGATGTCGCGCGGCGAGCCGAACGCCGTGACGGCGAGCGCCGTCTCGCCCGTCAGCTCGATCAGCACGTTCGGCCGCTCGCCGGGCGAGATTGTCCACAACTGCGCATCGGCAACCTGATCGACGCCACCGCCGAGCACGCTGCAGCGCGCGATGTCGGCGAGCGCAACCGCGCCGGAGCCACGCATGCCGGCGTCGAGGATCAACTGCCCCTCGTCGATACGGTGGCCGCCCTCCTTCAGCCGGCGGCGCCAGCCGAAGATCCAGATTTCAGCGTACAGCAGCGCAAAGCCGGCGCCGCCGAACCACAGCAGGCGCGGCCAGAAACCGCTGATCCACGTTGGCAGGAACGTGACGGCCACAGCGGCCAACATGGCCACCAGCATCAGCGCTGCCATCCACACGACGGCGCTGTGCGGCCCGCCGGCCACGGAAAACTCGCCGCCCGGCACCAGCGGCCTGGCGGTGATGGTTCGCCAGGCACCGCGGTAGGCCAGCTTCTCCATCTGATAGAAGCCGCGGCTCCACGGTGGCATTGATGCCGTCGTCAGCTGGTCGAGAGTTTTGATGTTCACGCCGCTCTGCGGGTGCGTGCGAACGTTCGCGTAGCCGCGCTTGATCGCCATCGCCAGGCGCAGCACCACCCACGCGGTCAGCAGCCACCCGGCCGCGTCCCACACCGTTGCGCCGCCGGTCTCGGCCACCTTGTGGCGCACCAGATAGCCGAGGCCGACGACAACAACTGCCTGGATGACGTTCCTGACGATGCGCGCCTTCTTTGATTTCATATATTTCCGATGGACAATGAAACACCCATCTGGGGCGCGATAGCAATTAGGCAAGTAGGCAGGCGAAAAAAAGCCACGATCGTCTCGTGGCCGCTGTTGAACTTGCTGGGGTCAGGTCTGACATTCGGACATTTTCGGATCGAAATGTCCGAATGTCAGACCTGACCCCAGCGTTTTTAGGCGTTGCGGATCAGGGGTTGCTCGGCGGCGCCATGTCGGACGGTTCGTGGTTGCCGCCCGTTTCGGGCACGCCCAGGCCGGTCTTGCCGGCACTGCCCTGCTGGCCGTGGGTGTCGATCGGGCCGCGCGTCGTGGTCGTGGCCGCCGTGCCGGCGCCTTCAGCCGCTTCGTCGCGGTCCCTGTCCTCGGCGTGCGGCGATGGGGCGTCGCTGTTGGTGTCTTCCAGGCTGCGCGTCATATGGGCGCCGCCGCTGCCGCCACTGTCGCGTTGCGAGCCGTCGTGTTGCTGCGGCATGCCCTGGCTATCATTTTCGGGGCCGACCCCGACCGAGGCGTCACCAGGGTGACCTCCTGCTGCATTGTGCGTTCCCATGGCGATTCCTTTCACATTGTCGATGCACGGCGTGCAAGTGTGGAAGAAGGCTAACAGGAATGGGAAATAAACGGCGGACGAAAAAAAACCACGATTTCTCGTGGTTCTTTCTGTGTTCTGGCTCCCCGACCTGGACTCGAACCAGGGACCTGCGGATTAACAGTCCGTCGCTCTACCAACTGAGCTATCAGGGAAAAGAGGCAACATTATATATTCCCGAAACCGCCCTGTCAAACTTCTGACTACTCCGCGACGACTACTGCAATATGGCTCTGCTGCTCTTTCGAATCGCTGTTTCCGGCGATCCGAAGAAGCAAGATCTTAAAGGACTTTCGCAATCGCGTCAATGACGAGATCAATATTTTTGGAGTTCAGCGCAGCGACGCAAATGCGGCCGGTGTCGACCGCGTAGATCGATTCGTCGCGCAGTTTGCCGACCTGCTCCTTGGTCAGGCCCGAGTACGAAAACATGCCGACCTGCTCGCGGACGAATTCGAAATCGCGCCCTGGCGCCTTTTCCTTCAGCTTGCGCACCAGCTCGCCGCGCATCTCCTTGATGCGCACGCGCATTCCGGCCAGCTCGTCTTCCCACAGCTGGCGCAGTTCCGGCGTGCCGAGCACGGTGGCGACGACCTTGCCGCCATGCAGCGGCGGGTTCGAGTAGTTGGTGCGCACCACGCGCTTGAGCTGCGACATCACGCGGCCGGCCTCTTCGGCACTGGCAGCGACGACGCTGAGGGCGCCGACGCGCTCGCCGTACAGCGAGAACGACTTCGAGAACGAGTTCGACACCAGCAGCGCGCCGCCGGCCGCGGCGAAGCGGCGCACCACGCCGCCGTCTTCGGCAATGCCGGCGCCAAAGCCCTGATAGGCCATGTCGAGGAAGGGAATCAGGCCGCCGGCGATGACCGCCTCGATAACCTGGTCCCATTGCGCGGAAGTGATGTCGGCGCCGGTCGGATTGTGGCAGCAGGCGTGCAGCACGACGATCGAGCTGGCCGGCATGGCCTTGAGCGACGCGAGCATGCCGTCGAAATCGACGCCGTGGGTGGCTGCGTCGTAGTATTTGTAGTTACCGACCGTGAAACCGGCGCTTTCGAACAGGGCGCGGTGGTTTTCCCAGCTTGGGTCGCTGATGAATACCTGCGCGCCTTCGGGGGCGAAACGCTTGAGGAAATCGGCGCCGATCTTCAGCGCGCCGGTACCGCCCACCGCCTGCACCGTCACCGCGCGCTTCTCTTGAATAATGGCGCTGTCGGCCCCAAATACGAGCTCCTGCACCGCCTTGTCGTACGCGGCCAAACCTTCGATCGGCAGATAGGTGCGCGGCGACTGCTGTTCTATCATCAGGGCCTCGGCCTTGCGCACACACGCCAGCAGCGGAACCTTGCCGTTGTCGTCATAATAGACGCCGACGCCGAGGTTGATTTTCGCTGGATTGGTATCGGCATTGAAGGCTTCGGTAATCCCCAGGATCGGATCGCGCGGGGCCATGGCAATGGTACTGAAGATACTGGCGGGTGCTGTAGAAGTCATCGTGGTTTAAACTTGATAATCGGCTGGTTCGCAGCAGGGTTGTATAGACAGCGCCCCAGTGAACTGCGGGGGTCGCAAGCGGACTCCCATTCTAACAAAGGTCTGAAAGTATGGCAGAACTATCCCTCGCAAATGACCCGGCGCCGACCGTGATCACCTTCCCCGATTCGCCATTCAAGCTGCATCAGCCGTTTGCGCCGGCCGGCGATCAGCCGACCGCGATCGCCGGCCTGGTCGAAGGCATCAACGATGGCTTGTCGTTCCAGACCCTGCTCGGGGTGACCGGATCGGGCAAGACATACACGATGGCGAACGTGATCGCGCAGTGCGGCCGGCCGGCGATCGTATTCGCGCCGAACAAGACGCTGGCGGCGCAGCTGTATGCGGAATTTCGCGAGTTCTTCCCGCAGAACGCCGTCGAGTATTTCGTCAGTTACTACGATTACTATCAGCCGGAAGCGTACGTGCCGCAGCGCGATCTGTTCATCGAAAAGGACTCGTCGATCAACGAGCATATCGAGCAGATGCGCCTGTCGTGCACCAAGTCGCTGATGGAGCGGCGCGACGTGATTATCGTCGCCACCGTGTCGGCCATTTACGGTATCGGTAATCCGAGCGAATATCACCAGATGATTCTGACCTTGCGCGCCAAAGACAAGGTCGCGCAGCGCGACGTGATCGCGCGCCTGATCCAGATGCAGTACACGCGCAATGAAGTCGACTTCGGCCGCGGCACCTTCCGCGTGCGCGGCGACACCATCGACATCTTCCCGGCCGAGCATGCCGAGCTGGCCATCCGCGTCGAGATGTTCGACGACGAGATTGAGTCGCTGCAGCTGTTCGACCCGCTGACCGGGCGCGTGCGCCAGAAGATTCCGCGCTTTACGGTGTACCCGGGCTCGCACTACGTCACCCCGCGCAGCACCGTGCTGCGGGCAATCGAATCGATCAAGCTGGAACTGCGCGACCGGCTCGAGTATTTCCGCAAGGAGAACAAGCTGATCGAAGAGCAGCGCCTCGAGCAGCGCACCCGCTTCGACCTCGAGATGATGGCCGAGATCGGCTTTACCAAGGGCATCGAGAACTATTCGCGCCACCTGTCCGGCGCCATGCCGGGCGAGCCGCCGCCGACGCTGGTCGACTACCTGCCGAAGGACGCGCTGATGTTCCTCGACGAGTCGCACGTGCTGGTCGGCCAGCTCAACGCGATGTACAACGGCGACCGTTCGCGCAAGACCAACCTGGTCGACTACGGCTTCCGCCTGCCGTCGGCACTGGATAACCGGCCGCTCAAGTTCGAGGAATTCGAGGGCAAGCTGCGCCAGACCGTGTTCGTCTCGGCCACGCCGGCCGACTATGAAAAAACGCACGCCGACAATGTTGTCGAGCAGGTGGTGCGGCCGACCGGCCTGGTCGACCCGCAGATCATCGTGCGGCCGGCGATGACGCAGGTCGACGACCTGATGTCGGAAATTCAGGACCGCGTCAAGAAGGACGAGCGGGTGCTGGTGACGACCCTGACCAAGCGCATGGCCGAGCAGCTGACCGAATATCTGTCCGACCATGGCATCAAGGTGCGCTACCTGCACAGCGACATCGAGACGGTGGAGCGGGTCGAGATTCTGCGCGACCTGCGGCTGGGCACCTTCGACGTGCTGGTCGGCATCAACCTGCTGCGCGAGGGCCTCGACTTGCCGGAGGTGTCGCTGGTGGCCATTCTCGATGCCGACAAGGAAGGCTTCCTGCGCTCGGAGCGCAGCCTGATCCAGACGATCGGGCGCGCCGCGCGTAACCTCAACGGTGTGGCGATCCTGTATGGCGACAAGGTGACCGACTCGATGCGCCTGGCGATCGACGAAACCGAACGCCGGCGCACCAAGCAGATCGCCTACAACCTCGAGCGCGGCATCACGCCGATCGGCATCAAGAAGGCGATCCGCGACATGATCGACGGCGTGTACAGCCCTCAGCAGGCGCGCGAGACGCTCGGCGCCGAGGCCGAGACCGCCAAGATCGAGTCGATGAGCGAGAAACAGATCAGCAAGGAAATCAAGCGGCTCGAGAAGCTGATGGTCGATCACGCGCGCAATCTGGAGTTCGAGAAAGCGGCGCAGGTGCGCGATCAGTTGCACGTACTCAAGCAGCAGGCGTTCGGCGCGCCGGGTACCGACAACGTCGTGTCGATGCTGGGCAAGTAAGCCTGCGCGCCGGTACTTTCTGCAAACGCAACGCTACACGGTAAACTTCTCCGACCAGCGTGGGCCGCGCCGGCGCCGGCTGCCCAACAGCGCTAGCCCAGCCACGACCATCATCCATGCATGCGGCTCCGGCACGGCCAAGGCGATCGGATCGAGCAGGACATTGGTGCACAGCCCGTCCCTGCAGGCCAGCGCCAGGATCTGGTCAGCATCATTGATGTCTTTTGCCGACACGATCGTCCAACCCAGCGCCGGGTCGATCAAGGTGTTGATGTCCACCATGCCGGCGCTGCCGTACAGGAATCCATGCGAGTCGAAGGGCAAGTCGAAGTTCCATTCCGATGCGCCGACCACGATGCCGTCATTGTTCAGCCCTAGCGCGCTGGCGCGGATGCCGGTGCCGAGAAAGCCGAGGTCGGCCATCACGACGCCATCAAACAGGAAGGCATGCCCCTCGCCGGATTTGAAATCGGCCGTTGTCTCCGCCATGCCGACCACCTGGCCGACCTCGTTGATGTCGTACGCTTCGCTGATCAAGCCGCCAAGGCCGCCAAGATCGCGCAGCTCCCCGTCCTGAAAGACGATCGCGGTCCTGGTCGGATTGATGAAGTCGGTCGAATCGATGGTGGCGATACCGGCCGCCTGGCCCTGGTTGTTGATCGCCGAGGCGCGGCTCCAGTCGCCACCCAGCGTCGGTATGATGCGCACGATGCCATCGCTGTAGACGAAGCCGCGCGCTCTTTCGCCGGGCCCATAGAAAGCATTGCCGGTTGCCTGGCCGGCATCGTTGAGCGCGGAAACGTAGTTGAAGTCCCAGATCCCGAGCCGGCCGATATTGCGCAGCGCGTCGGATGAATAGAGATAGCCATCGCCTTCCCAGCCCAGGCCGATGTGACCGCGGTTGTTGATCGCCGTGCCGAAGCTGCCGGGCGCCAGCGCACTGATGTCGCGCGTGCCAGCCGTTGTCCAGATCGCGGCGGCGTTGTTGAACGTGCCGACTACCTGGCCGGCGTTGTTGATATTGACCGCCTGGAAATCGGCCGGCAAGAAGCGCAGCGTGTAGACCGGATCGGCCAACGCGGCCAGCGGGCTGGCCAGCAAGGCCAGCAGCAGCGGACGGGCTGCTTGCCTGCGCTTGCGCCATGCCAGCAGGCCCAGACCGGCGATCAGCATTGCCCAGGCGCCAGGTTCGGGCACCGGCGGCATCAGGTCGAGCCGCACGGCGCGGCACTCGAAAGTGTCGCCCAGGCACGCCCTGCCCAGGATCTGGCGCTGGTCGTTGATGTCGGTAGCCGACACGATGCGCCAGCCGGACGCCGGATCGATCAGCGCGTTCAGGTCGACCATCGCGCCGTCGTCGTACAGGAAGGCGTGGTAGTCGAAACCGGCGCCGCTGCTGACATCGGACATGCCGACCGCCGCGCCCGCATTGTTCAGGCCGAAAGCGCGGCCGGAACTGCCGCCAAGCGAGCCAAGGTTGACCATGCCGGCGCCGTCGGTAAACAGGAAGGGCCGCTCCTCGCCGGCGCTGGTGGTACTCGACCAGCCGGCAACCTGGTCGCCCTCGTTGATGTCATTGCCTTCGCTGACTGGCCCGCCCAATGTGCCAAGGCTGCGCACCGTGCCGAGGAAATCGTAGATGAATGCATGACGCGGCGGGTCGCTCAAGTCGCCACCACCGAACAGTACGCTGGCGAAACCGGTGACCTGCCCGGCGTTGTTGATGGCGTTGCCGAAATCCTGATAACCGCCGAAGGCGAGAATCGGGGCGAAGCCGCCGTCGACGTAGACGAACGCGCGCGTCTCGGCGCCTCCGAACAGGCGCACCGTTCCCGACACACGCCGGCTGTCGCTGATGCCGGTGGCCCAATTGCGCCCGTTGGACGCGTCGATCGGCTCGAGCACGCCGGCCGAATAGATGAACCCCTGGGTGCCGAGGCGGCCCGCCACGTCGCCGTGGTTGTTGATGGCCAGCCCCTCGGCGCCGGGCAGGAAGTAGGCAACCGAGGTCGGGCTCCACACCGCCGCGCCGCCGCCGGCGCTGCCGACCACCTGGCCGGCGTTGTTGATGGCGGACGCGTAAAAGCCGTCGGGCAGCAACGTCAGCGTGTAGATGGGGTCGGCAACTGCCGCCAGCGGTGCGGCCAGCAGCGGCAGCAGCAGCTTGCGTAAAAGGTTTCGGATAGACATGAGGTTCCCCGTCGATGGCAGATATCCAATCATGTTGGAACTGCCACGCCGGAGTGTGCGCTAGGTCAGCCGTGTTCAAGAAGCTTTGAAAACTGCTGGCCGCGCACGGCAAGGCCCGCTGACGACCGTCCGGCGCCACGCCTTAGCGACGGTCGGGGTCCGGCAGCGGATCCTCGCCCGGATGGTAGGGGCCCGCGCAGGCGTCGATTTCGGCGCGCTGCTGCGCCGCGCGGGCGCGCCGGCGCGCCGTAAAGCCGCGCAGCAGGACATAGAACACGGGCGTGAGGAAGATGCCGAAGGCGGTCACGCCGAGCATGCCGGAAAACACGGCGATGCCCATCGCGCGGCGCATCTCGGCGCCGGCGCCGCTGCTGACGATCAGCGGCGTGACGCCGGCGCAAAACGCGATCGACGTCATCAGGATCGGCCGCAGCCGCAGTCGCGCCGCCTCCACCGTCGCTGCCAGCGTCTCCCTGCCCTGCTCTTCCAGGTCTTTGGCAAACTCGACAATCAGGATGGCGTTCTTGCAGGCCAACCCGACCAGCACCACCAGCGCGACCTGGGTGAAGATGTTCAGGTCGCCCGGCTGGTGGAACCACGGCAGGCTCGAAATCCACACCCCCAGCAGCGCCGACAAGATGCACATCGGCACGATCAGCACGATGGCCAGCGGCAAGGTCCAGCTTTCGTACTGCGCCGCCAGCACCAGGATCACCAGCACCAGGGACAAAATGAGCACCGCCGCCAGGGTCGGGATGGCGATGTTGGCGCCCGGAATGTGGACGTCGCGCGTCAGGCGGTCCTGGTACGTCAGCTCGGTCCACTCGTAGCTCATGCCGCGCGGCAGCGTGCCGGCCAGCAGGCGCTCGATCTCGGCTTCGGCCTGGCCGCTCGAAAAGCCCGGCTTGGCCGCGCCGTTGATGTCGGCCGACGGGATGCCGTTGTAGCGCGTCACGCGGGTCGGGCCGAAGGTGTCCTCGACCTTCATCAGCGCGCCCAGCGGCACCATCTGGCCGGCGCTGTTGCGCGTCTCGATCCTGGTGATGGCGGCGGCGTCGGCGCGAAACGGCGCATCGGCCTGCACGATGACCTGGTAAGTCTTGCCGAAGCGCGAAAAGTCGTTGACGTACAGCGAACCGAGGTTGATCTGCATGGCGTCGTAGATGTCGCCCAGCGCCACCCCCATCTGCTTGGCCTTGGTGCGGTCGATGTCGGCCAGCAGCTGCGGCACATTGATGTCGTAGGACGAATACGGCGTGACGATCGGCGATTTTGGATTGGCGTAAATCTGCCCGAGCGCGCCCCACACGGCGCCGTACAGCGCCTGCTCGCCGAGGCCGGCGCGGTCCTGCACCTGCAGCTTGAAGCCGCCGGCGGTGCCGACTCCTTCGACCGGCGGCGGCGGCACGACGAACATGCGCGCGCCCTCGATCTGCTGGATGGCGCCATTGACCTTGCCGAGGATCGCCTCCTTGCTCAGGTCGGCGCTGGTGCGCTCCTCGAACGGCGCCAGGCCGAAAAACACCAGGCCCTCGTTGGGCGCGGCCGAAAAACCGGCGATCGACAGGCCCGGAAAGGCCACCGCATCGATGATGCCTGGCACCTTCAAGGCGATGTCGCCCATGCGCCGGATCACCGCGTCGGTGCGCTGCAGCGAGGCGCCGGCCGGCAGCTGGGCAATGCCGATCAGGTACTGCTTGTCCGGCGACGGCACGAAGCCGGACGGCGTGCGGGCGAACATGAAGGCGGTCGCCGCCAGCAGCAGCACATACAGCAGCAGCACCGGCGCCTTGCGCGCGAGCATGTGCACGACGCCGCGCTGGTAGCTGTCGCTGGCGTGGTGAAACTTGTGGTTGAACCAGTTGAAGAAGCGGCCGAACACGCGGTCGAGTCCGCGCGTGAAGCGGTCCTTCGGCGCGTCGTGCGGCCGCAGCAGGATGGCCGACAGCGCCGGCGACAAGGTCAGCGAATTGAACGCCGAGATCAAGGTCGAAATCGTGATCGTCACCGCGAACTGGCGGTAGAACTGGCCCGACAGCCCCGGCACGAACGACAGCGGCACGAACACCGCGCACAGCACCAGGGCGATGGCGATGATCGGCCCGCTCACTTCCTGCATCGCCTTGACGGTGGCGGCGCGCGGGGTCAGGCCGTTTTCAATATTGCGTTCGACGTTTTCCACCACCACGATGGCGTCGTCGACGACGATGCCGATCGCCAGCACCATGCCGAACAAGGTCAGCGTGTTGATCGAAAAACCAAGCGCGAGCAGCACGCCGAAGGTGCCGACGATCGACACGGGCACCGCGAGCAGCGGAATGATCGACGCGCGCCAGGTCTGCAGGAACAGAATCACCACCAGCACCACCAGCAGCACCGCCTCGAGCAAGGTGGCCACCACCTTCTCGATCGACGTCTGCACGAAGCGGGTCGGATCGTAGACGATGTCGTAGGTGACGCCCTGCGGGAAGTTCTTGCTGACGCGCGCCATGACTTCGCGCACGTCGGCCGACAGCGCCAGCGCGTTGCTGCCGGGCGCCTGGAAGATGGCGATGGCGGCCGCTTCCTTGTTGTTGAGCAGGCTGCGCAGCGCATATGTGCTGGCGCTCATTTCGACGCGGCCGACGTCCTTGATGCGCACCACCGACCCGCTGGCCGGATCGGCGCGCACGATGATGTCGGCAAATTCCTCCACCGTCGACAAGCGCCCCTTGGTGTTGATCGGCAGCTGGAATTCGCTGCCGGTGGGCGCCGGCGGCGCGCCGACCACGCCGGCGGCGACCTGGGCGTTCTGTTCGCGGATGGCGGCGACGACCTCGTTGGCCGACATGCGGCGCGCCGCCAGCTGCTGCGGATTGAGCCAGATGCGCATCGCGTAGTCGCCGGCGCCGAACAGCAGCACGCTGCCCATGCCGGTAATGCGCTGCAGCTCGTCGCGCACCTGCAGCTGGCCGTAGTTGCGCAGGTAGAGCGCATCGTGACTGTTGTCGGGGCTGAGCAGGTGCACCACCATCGTCAGGTTCGGCGCCTGCTTCTCGGTGGTGACGCCGATCTGGCGGACGATGTCGGGCAGGCGCGGCAGCGCGCGGCTGATGCGGTTCTGCACCGACGTTTCGGCCACCTCCGGATCGGTGCCGATGCGGAAGGTGACGGTCAGGTTCATGCCGCCGTCGGACGTCGACTGGCTTTCGAAGTACAGCAGGTTGTCGATGCCACTGATTTGTTCTTCGAGCGGGGTGGCGACGGTTTCGGAAATGACGCGCGGATTGGCGCCGGGGAACTGTGCGCGCACCACTACCTGCGGCGGCGCGACGTCGGGATATTCGGATACGGGCAGTATGAAGATCGACATCGCGCCGACGATGAAGATGAAGATCGAAATCACCGTTGCAAAGCGCGGCCGGTCGATGAACTTGCTGGCGATATCCATCGGCGCCTACCCTTTCGCCGGCAAGGCCGCGGTGGCCGGCGCGCCGCCCGGCGGCATCAAGGGCTTGCCGTCGCCGTCGAGCTGCACCAGTTGCGGCTTGACCGGCATGCCGGGGATGGCGCGCTGCAAGCCGTCGACGATGATGTTCTCGCCCGGCTTGACGCCGTCGACCACGCGCATCGCGCCGATCAGTGCGCCCATCTTGACCTCGCGCTGTTCGACGACGCCCTTGGGGCCGACCACCAGCACGACGCGGCGCGTCTGGTCGGTGGTGATGGCGCGGTCGGGCACCAGGTTCGCCTCGTACGGCTTGCCGGCGCTGACCTTGACGTGCGCCGACAGGCCGGGCGTGAAGCGGCCGTCCTTGTTGTCGAACACGGCGCGCAGCTGCATGCTGCCGGTGGCCTGGTTGAGGCGGTTGTCGACGAAGTCCATCCTGCCTTTGTGGGGATAGCCCTGCTCGTTGAACAGGCCCATCTGCACCACCGGCGCCTCATTGGGGTTGGTCGCGGTCAGGCCGTACTTGAGGAAGGCGGCCTCGCTGGCGTCGAAGTAAGCGTAGACGCGGTCGGTGGAGACGATGGTGGTGAGCACCGGCTCGTTGACGCCGACGAGGTTGCCGGCAGTGACGGCGGTGCGCGAGGCGCGCCCGGCGATAGGCGCCGTGATGCGGGTGAAGCCCAGATTCAGGCTTGCCGCGTTGAGCGAGGCCTGGGCGGCGTTGACCGCGGCGGCGGCGTTCTGGGCGGCGGCGCGGAACTGGTCGGCCTCCTGCTCGGAGATGGCGCGCAACGGCAGCAGCTTTTCGGCGCGGGTGGCCTGCAGCTGTGCCAGGCTGGCCTGGCTGCGGGCGGATGCCAGCGTTGCGGTCAGGCGCGCCACCTCGGCGGCGAACGGGCGCGGATCGATGGTAAACAGCAGTGTGCCCTTGCGCACATCCTGGCCGTCGCGGAAGTGGACGCGCTCGAGCGTGCCGGCCACGCGCGCGCGCACGTCGACCTGGTTGACCGCGGCGACGCGCGCGCTGAATTCGTCGAACTCTTCTACCTGGCGGCGGGTGACTGGAGCGACCGACACGGGTGGCGGGCCGGCGCCGCCGGCGCCTGGCCCTTGGCCCTGCTCCTGCTTGGGGCCGCAGCCACTAAGCAACGCCGCGAGTGCGGAGAGCATTCCCATCAGCAGAATGCGCGAGAATCCAACGAACATCTCTTCCTCCGGCATGGAAAAATGTGATGCAACGACTCGGCAGTAAACGCTTAGTCTTTGTTGGAGTTGAACGGTGGACGTTGGTTCGCCGCGAATGGCAGTCCGTTGCGATGGATTCGCTATACTTGTCGAAGAGTGAATACAGGAGATGCAAATGGAACGCCGCACCTTGCTGAAAACCTTGCTGGCCGGCGCGCTCGCTTCAAGCGCACGTCGGGCGTGGGCCCAGCGCCTGGTGGCGACCCAGCGCCAGACCGAAGGTCCGTTCTATCCGGACAAGCTGCCGCTCGACCAGGACAATAACCTGGTGAATATTTCCGGGCGCCGTGGGTCCGCGGCCGGTGAGGTGACCGATCTGACCGGCCGCATTCTTGACCTGGACGGCAAGCCGCTGCGCGGCGTGACAATCGAAATCTGGCAGGTCGACAACAACGGCCGCTACATCCATTCCGGCGATGCGGGCGCCAGCAACGATCCGAATTTCCAAGGATTCGGCCGCTTCGAAACTGGCGAAAGCGGCCAATACCGGTTCCGGACGATCAAGCCGGTACCTTATCCGGGACGGGCGCCGCATATCCACGTCAAACTGAGCAAGGGCGGCAAGGAATTGCTGACCACTCAACTGTACGTACAGGGTCACCGGCTAAACGAGCGCGATGGTGTGTTACGCGGGGTCCGCGATCCCAGTCAGCGCGCTGCGCTCATGGCGCCGTTCCTGCCTAGTATTGAGCGTCCCGCCGAACTATCCGCTCGTTTCGACATTGTGCTGGGTGCGGCGCCGCCGTCATAAAAGACTATCTCACCGAGTTTTCAAGCTTTCTTACCGACCCGCGCTCTTTTGGATACTCTTGAAGCCATCGATGCCCCGCCGGGATCTTGGTACGATGTCCGCTCAACCACTTATCTTGATTCGCCTTGTCTACTGATTACTGGTCCTTCATGTTTCCGATTCCGACAACGACGAGCCTGGCGCAGCCAAGAACCGTCGCAGAACTCGACTCCCTCTTTAACCGCGACGAAGTCGTGACGACGCACTGATACTCGTCGCCCGCAACGACGCGACACTGAACGCATTGTTAGCGATCAGCGCTGTGACAGCGACGAGAGATCTCGACTTCCTCCAAAGCCGTTTCGCCTTGCTCGATCCTCCTGCGATTGCTGCGGCGTCGGCATCGATTACCAGACTGCTCTCGCGTCTCGAGGCAGCCCCGCAGTTGGCGCTGCACCCGTTCCTGGTCAGGTATGTGGATGGCACCGACCACCAGCCTTACGAGGCCGGCCAAGTCTTGGAGGCGATCAATTCCTCGGTCGTTGTCACGCCACCAAACTGCATCTCCTCTGAAGACTGCTGGTTCTTGTATGACGTGTTCTCGTATCTAAAATCGGTGCGTCAGGTGCTGAAGGTCGCCAACGAGAACAGTCACCGGATCGTATTCGCCCGCTTCACTGAGTTGTATGAATCGGCCCTTGCCGCCGATGCTGTCGCCGAGGCTCATGGCACGGCCATGTGAATGGGCAACTGCTTCTTGCCGAGCCACTGGCCCGTCACTTGCTAACGGCAGCAGCGTGGTCCAGACAATAGATCTCGAGCATGCCTATGCCGTCATGTCCAACAGGAATTGGTATGATGTCCGGCTACCGGCCACGAGCCGGAATTTTTTCACTTCATCGGAGACACCGCATGAGATTTCGTTTGCTGGTTTTAGGAGCCGCCATGGTGGCGGGCGGAGCGCTCGCCGCGCCGCGCGGATTTACCGTGGAAGACATGGTCAACATGGAGCGCGTCGGCAGCCCGGTGCTCTCGCCGGACGCCACGCGCCTGGTCTACACGGTGCGCCGCACCGACATGGGCAAGAACCGCGGCCAGACCGACCTGTGGATGCTGGACCTGCGCACGCCAAAAGCGGCGCCGCAGCGCCTGACGCAGGCCGACTCCAGCAGCAGCGATCCCGAATGGTCGCCAAATGGAGACGCCATCTATTTCCTGTCGGGCCGCTCGGGCAGCTCGCAGGTGTGGCGCCTGCCGCTCGGCGGCGGCGAAGCCGGCCGGGTTACCGATTTGCCGCTGGACGTCGACAACTTCCGGCTGTCGCCGCAGGGCGACCGCATCGCGCTGAGCCTGGCCGTGTTCCGCGATTGCGCCGACCTCGCCTGCACCACCAAGCGGCTGGCCGACCAGGTCAAGGGCAAGTCGAGCGGGCGCGTGTACGACCGCCTGTTCGTGCGCCACTGGGACACCTGGGGCGACCAGCGCAATGCGGTGCTGTACTCGGCGCCGATCGACAGCAGCGGGCGCGTGACCGCGGTGCCGGTCAGCCTGTCCGGCTCGCTCGACGGCGACGTGCCGTCGAAGCCGTTCGGCGACAAGGAAGAATATCGCTTCAGCCCGGACGGCAAGACGGTCGTGTTCGCCGCGCGCATCGCCGGCAAGACCGAGTCGTGGTCGACCAACTTCGACGTGTTCGAGGTGCCCGCTGCCGGCGGCACGCCGCTTAATTTATCGGCGGACAATCCGGCCTGGGATTCGAAGCCGACCTATTCGCCGGACGGACGCACCCTCGCCTACCTGGCGATGAAGCGCCCGGGCTTCGAGGCCGACCGCTTCCAGCTGGTGCTACGCGACGTGGCCACCGGCAAGAAGCGCATGCTGGCCGACAGCTGGGACCGCTCGATCGCGGACTTCCGCTGGACGCCGGACGGCAAGACGCTGCTGGCGACGGCCGACGACATCGGCCAGCACCGGCTGTTTGCCATCGACGCGCAAAGCGGCAAGGTCACGCCGATGAGCGGCAACGGCTACGTCGGCGCATTCGACGTGCAGCGCGACACCATCGTGATGACGCAGGCAAACCTGTCGTCGGGCGCGCAGCTGTTCAAGCGTTCGGCCAAGATTGGCGCGGAATCGATGACGCAACTGACGACGCTCAATTCGGCTGCGTTAGCCGACGTGCGGATGGGAGAGGCCGAGCAGTTCTCGTTTGCGGGCGCCAAAGGCGAAACAGTCTATGGCCACGTCATGAAGCCATGGAACGCCGTGCCGGGTGTGAAGTATCCGGTGGCGTTCATCGTGCATGGCGGGCCGCAGGGCAGCTTCGGCAACAGCTGGAGCTACCGCTGGAATCCGCAAGTGTATGCGGGCGCCGGCTATGCTACCGTGTTCATCGATTTCCACGGTTCGACCGGCTATGGCCAGGCCTTCACCGATTCGATCAGTGGCGACTGGGGCGGCGCCCCGCTGGAGGACTTGAAGAAAGGCCTTGCCGCGGCCGGCGCCAAGTATCCGTGGCTGGACACATCGAAGAGCTGCGCGCTGGGCGCATCGTACGGCGGCTACATGATGAACTGGATCCAGGGGAATTGGACCGACGGCTTCAAGTGCATCGTCAACCATGACGGCGTGTTCGATAACCGCTCGATGTATTACGGGACCGAGGAGCTGTGGTTCAACGAGTGGGAAAATGGCGGCAGCTATTTCGCCGTGCCGGAGAAGCATGAGAAATTCAATCCCGTGCATCACGTGACGAAGTGGAAAACGCCGATGCTGGTGATCCATGGCGAGAAGGATTATCGGATTCCTGTGAGCCAGGGGATCGGCGCATTCACCGCGCTGCAGCGCCAGGGTGTCGAGAGCAAGCTGCTGGTGTTCCCGGATGAGAATCATTGGGTGCTGAAACCGGCTAACTCGGTGCTTTGGCATCGCACGGTGATTGATTGGCTCGATGGGTATTTGAAGCCGGCCGCGAAGTAATCGCGCTGCGCAAAAAGCCGCGCCCCGGTCTAGTGTCCGCGGCGCGGTTTTTTGCGTCCAAACGCGCATCTGATTGCGAACCACCGCCGCTGGCACGTTATCGTCGCGCACGCGGGGATCCCATTTCGTTGTATTGTTGCTGCATTGATTTGCAGATCGGAGGCTACATGAGCATTGTTCGTTTGCTGATTCCGACCGGATTTCTACTGGCCGCGTCCTACTCTCAGGTTTATGCACAAACCCTACCGGCTCCGTCACGATTGATCTACAAGTGCGAAGTGGCCGGAAAAATCTCTTACACAGACGAGCCATGCCTCGGCGCCAAAAGAATGGATATCGAACCATCTCTTGGGCTCGACAAATTTTCAGGCAAGAAGATGACAGGCGCGGACGTCGCGACCGAGAAACGTCGTGAACAGCTGGCTGATGCGATCGGGCCGGCCACCGGAATCAATCGACAGCAATTTTCGACAGAGGTACGCCGCCACAATCACAATAGTTCGACAAAGGCGGAATGTCGACAGCTCGATCAAGACCTTTTGGACGCTGAAGCGATGGAAGCCGCAACTCCGCGTGAAAATTTGCGCACAATCCAGCAGGACCTACTATTGTTGCGAAAGCAATTTAAGGAGCTGCGCTGCTGAGCTTGACGGGGCATACAGATGTGCGGCGCTATAGCTTCGTATTACCTTCGGTTCGCCGATAGAGGGAATCGTGCCGTGCTGGATCCGCAAACTTAGCGGCCGGTATTTGAATGGTCGTCCACGTCAGGCGTCTCAACCAGGTCCCGCTGGTGCGAACGGCCGGCCCGCGCTTGTTGGATCGATTCTCCCAAATGCGCTGCATTGGCCGGAGAGCTCAGTAAGTAAACGGTTTCCATCAAGCTGCTGTAATAGTCGAGCGACATGACCACTGCATCCGGTGCGTCGCGCCGCGAAATTACCGTAACGTCTACATCGGCTACCACCCGGTCGAGCAACTCGCCCAAGCTACTACTCGCCTCGGGAAAATTTACAGTTTTCATCGTCGAACCTCGATATCACGGGATAAGCCGCTCCGAACGCAACTGCTCGAACAGGTCGTAGAACGATTCCTCAGTCGACTGGTAGCCGGCGAAGCCGAGCTTGCGGCTGCGCGCCATGTCGGTCATTACCTCGATAGGCCGGCCGAGGTCGAGGTCTGTATGCCATGCGGACGCCAGTCGTCCCAGGTCCGGCTCGGCCAGGCCATGCCGCTGGGCCATTTCGCGCCACAGGTCGGCGTCGCCGGCGATCGCTGCCTCGAGCGGGCGAATGGTGCCATCGAAACCTGCCGCTTCCACGCCGAACCAGTTCGCCAGCCGGCCCCACAACCACTGCCAGCGGAATACATCGCCGTTGACGATATTGAAAGCGGTGTCGTAGGCAGATTCGGTGTCGGCGGCCCACACTAGCTGCCTGGCCAATTGGCGCGCGTCGGTGACGTCGGAGATGCCCTGCCACTGCGCCTGCGAACCCGGCCATTGGAACTTGCGCCCGGTCTCCTTGCAGATCGACGCGTACACGGCCAAGGTGGTGCCCATGTTCATCGCATTGCCGACCGCCTTGCCGATCAAGGTGTGTGGGCGATGCACGCTCCAGTTAAAGCCGTCGCGCGCGGCGGCGGCGTAGACTTCATCTTCCTGCGCATAGTAGAAGTTTTCGATTGGCAGGCGCGGCTGTTCTTCGCGCAGCGGCGTCTCGGGCAAGGTGCCGGCTTTGGCGTAGGCTTCGAACGGCCCGAGGTAGTGCTTCAAGCCGGTCACCAGCGCAACGTGGCGCACCGATTTTTTCGGCGACAGCGCGGCCAGTACGTTGCGGACCATGCCGGCATTGACGCGGATGTTCTCTGCTTCGGTGTCCTGGCGCAGCCAGGCGGTGATGAAGACATTGGTCGGCGCGACGTCGGACAGTGCGGCTTGCAGGCTGGCGGGGTCGAGCAGGTCTGCGGCGATCGGCCGCAGGCCCGGCAAGTCAGTTTGCGGAGTGCGCGCCAGGCCGTAGACGTCCCAACCTTTGTCGAGAAGTTCGATTGCGAGGTTGCTGCCGGCGATGCCGCTGGCGCCGACTACCAAGGCTGTTTTTGTCATGATGTCCTCGAGGCTGATTTGGAATCATCCAGTCTAGCGCCATCCGGGATTGTGCGTAGCGTGCAGCCGATTAATTGACGCGCCGCCGTCTGCCGGGTAAGTGTCAGGGATTCCCGCCTTCGCGGGAATGACAATTTTATGGGTAGAGGCAGCGGGATTACAGGCGATAGCTACAAGGTCTTCACAAACGCGCGTACGCCGCCCAGCAGCATCTCGACCGCCATCGCCGTCAGGATCAGCCCCATCAGGCGTTCGAACGCCGTCATCACCTGCGGGCCGAGCGCCTTCTGCAGCCGTTCGGCGCCGAGGAAGACCACCAGCCACACCACCGCCACGGCGGCGAGCGCGGCGACGTTGAGCATCACTTCTCCCCTCGTCTCGTGCGATAGCAGCAGCACGGTGGCCAGCGCCGACGGCCCGGCCAGCGCTGGTATCGCCAGCGGCACGATGAACGGTTCGCCGCCGTCGGTCTTGCCAAGCACGCCGTCCGGATGCGGGAACACCATGCGAATCGCAATCAACAGCAAGATCACGCTGCCGCCGATGCGCAGCGAGACTTCTGACAGCTGCAGCGCCGTCAGCAGGTGCCGGCCGAAAAACATGAACACGAGCAGCACGACGAACGCGATCGCGCATTCGCGCAGCACGATGCGCGGGCGGCGCGCGCGCTCGACCGGCGCCAGCGCGGTGACGAAGATCGGCACGTTGCCGAACGGGTCGGTCACGAGCAGCAGCAGGATGAAGGTCTGGAGGAAGCTTTGGGTCATATTATTGTTAGTGACTTGACGGATTAAAAAACCAACGCTGGGGTCAGGTCTGACATTCGATGGTTGTCAAGCTAGTTGTCGTGTCAGCAGCCGCTAAGCCGCCTTTTTAAACGCTGGCATATTCGACGCCGGCATTGTTGCTTCGTTGATCGACACGTCAGGATTGAGGTGTACTTCTTTGACC
>NZ_PDOC01000009.1 GCF_002760655.1 Massilia eurypsychrophila
TCATGCCAGGCGATAACGTGTCGATCACCGTCAAGCTGATCAACCCGATCGCGATGGAAGAAGGCCTGCGCTTCGCTATCCGTGAAGGCGGTCGTACCGTCGGCGCCGGCGTCGTTGCCAAGATCCTGAGCGAAGGCAAATAATCCCGGGGGAAAGACCCTGTGGGTCTGTCCCCTCTGATGAATGCTGTCGTTTAGTAGTAACAGGGCAGGGGCCTTCGGGTTCCTGCCCTGCAGTTTCATAGTACAATGTCGGTCCCCCATATATTGCCGCGCGATAAGCGCGGTTCGCTCTTTAGAGGAAATATCATGTCCGCACCAAACCAGAAAATCCGCATTCGCCTGAAAGCATTCGATTACAAACTGATCGACCAGTCGGCACTCGAAATCGTTGAGACCGCCAAGCGCACCGGCGCCGTCGTCAAGGGCCCAGTGCCACTGCCAACGCGCATCCAGCGTTTTGACATCCTGCGTTCGCCGCACGTCAACAAGACTTCGCGTGACCAGTTTGAAATCCGTACGCACCAGCGTTTGATGGACATCGTCGACCCAACGGACAAGACCGTTGACGCGCTGATGAAGCTGGACCTGCCAGCAGGTGTAGACGTCGAGATCAAGCTGCAATAATTGCTGTGAGGGCGGTCAACGCCGCCTCAGAAAATGCCGGAGCCGCATATGCGCCTCCGGTTTTTTTTCGCCTGAATGTCTACCTTCCTGTCGATAGCCAGCAGCCTAAGATGGTCGTTCCCGCGCGGGCGGGATTCCATACCACATATGAACTGAGGCGCTATTTCCTCACTGCGATCGTTATTTTTTTCGCGCGCGCTATTGTATGGTTCCGCAATCGCCCGCTATAATGCGTCCCCTCAGGGCGGTTAGTTCAGCTGGTTAGAATACTTGGTCGACATCCAAGGGGTCGCAGATTCGAATTCTGCACCGCCCACCAGAATAGAAAAGCAGCGGCGCGTAAAGGCGACGACAAATTGGGGCCGGGTGAGTTCGCAGCGATGCGAGCGACCCCGGCCCCAATGCCGTTTACGGGCGCAAGCCGCAGGCAGTGTATGCTTTTACGATGACGCCCGATACTTACCGATTGCTTGCCAACGCGGTCCTGTTCGTCCATCTGGGCGTGGTGCTGTTCATCGTCGCCGGCCTGGTGCTGATTCTGCTGGGCGGCAAATTGCACTGGCGCTGGGTCAGAAATTTATGGTTCCGCGTGCTGCACCTGGCCGCCATCGGCTACGTCGTGGCGGAATCCTGGTTCGGCATCGACTGTCCGCTAACCACCCTTGAGCAATGGTTGCGGCTGCGCGCCGGGCAGGGCGCTTTCGCCGAAGACTTCATTGCCCACTGGGTCGGCCAGGTGATGTTCTACCAGGCGCCGCCCTGGGTGTTCACGATGGTGTACTCCCTGTTCGGCTTGCTGGTGCTGGCCAGCTGGCTGCTGGTGCGGCCGATGCCCCGCTCGCGCCAGGCGAAAACGGCAACGTCACCCTGACTTCTTGCTCGCTGCACAAAAGGACGCGATACTCGCGTCATGAAAACAATCCTGATTGCCGAGGACGAGCTCGCCATTGCCGACAGCATCGCCTACGCGCTGCGCACCGACGGCTTTCTGGCCCGCCATGTCAGCTTCGGCGCCGCCGCGCTGGACGCATTGCGCGCCTGCGGCCCCGACGCGCCGGCCCTGCTGGTGCTCGACGTTGGCCTGCCCGACATGAACGGCTTTGAAGTGTGCCGCCAGCTGCGCCAGTTTTCCGACATCCCGGTGATTTTCCTGACTGCCCGCAGCGATGAGGTCGACCGCATCGTTGGGCTCGAAATTGGCGCCGACGACTACGTCACCAAGCCGTTCTCGCCGCGCGAACTGGTGGCGCGGATCCGCGTTGTGCTGCGCCGCCTGGCCCCGCCGGCGCCAGTCAGCGCCAGTGCCGCCCGCTTCGAACTGCGCGCCGACGAAGCGCGCATCCTGTTCCGCGGCCAGCCGCTCGAATTGACCCGCTACGAATACCTGTTGCTCAAGACGATGCTCGAGCATCCCGCCCATGTGCTGTCGCGCCCGCAACTGATGGACCGCGTCTGGGACGGCGCCCCCGATACGCTCGAGCGCACCGTGGACGCCCACGTCAAGTCGCTGCGCGCCAAGTTGCGCGCGGTCGATCCCAACATCGATCCGATCCAGACCCACCGCGGCATGGGCTACAGCCTGATCGTTGCATGAAGATCGGGCTGCGCATCTTGCTCGGCTACTTCCTGATCGTCGGGCTGGCCGCGTGGTTCCTGCTCAACGTCTTCGTCGAGGAAGTGCGCCCTGGCGTCAAGGCCACGCTGGAAGACACGCTGCACGACACCGCCAGCCTGCTCGCGGTGCTGGTCGCCGACGACGTCAAGGCAGGCAAGGTCGACGGTTCCTTGCTGCTGGCGCGCGTGCGCCAGTACGCTGAAGCGGGCCAGGCGCCGAACGGCGACGGCGGGCAGCCGCCGCGCCTTAGCTACCGCATCTACGTCACCGACGAGCGCGGCATCGTGCTGTTCGATTCGGAGAACAAGGCGGCCGGCATGGATTATTCGCGCTGGAACGATGTCTACCTGACCTTGCAGGGCAAGTACGGCAGCCGCAGCAGCCGCGCCGACCCGCTTGATGACGCCAGCGCGGTGATGCACGTGGCAGCGCCGGTGCGCGACGGCGAGCGGATCATCGGCGTGCTGACGGTGGCCAAGCCGTTTTCCACCGTGCAGCCCTTCGTCAAGCGCAGCCAGGCCAATGTCATGCAGGGCGGTGCGCTGGTGATGGGGCTGTCGCTGCTGATCGGCATCGCGCTGGCGTGGCGGCTGACCCGCTCGCTCGGCAAGCTGAGCGACTACGCGGCCACGGTCGAGGCGGGCGGGAAGGCGGCGCTGCCGGCGCTGGGAAACGGCGAAATCGGCATGCTAGGACGTGCGCTGGAGGCGATGCGGGTGCGGCTGGAAGGCAAGCAATACGCCGAGCAACTGATGCACACGCTGGCGCACGAACTGAAAAGCCCGATCGCGGCGATCCAGGGTTCGGCCGAGCTGATGCGCGAAGACATGCCGGAGGAGCAGCGCGCCCACTTCCTGGGCAACATCCTGGAGCAGAACACGCGCCAGAAACAGCTGATCGAGCGCCTGCTGGCGCTGGTGCAGGTCGAGCAGCAGCAACAGCTGGCGTCGCCGGCGCCGATTGCCTTGCCGGCGCTGCTGGCGCAGGTGGCGGCCGACAGCGCAGCCCGGCTGGCGCGGCGCCAGCAGCAGCTGCGCATCGACGCCGCCGATCTGGTGCTGCGCGGCGACGCCTTGCTGCTGCGCCAGGCAATCGGCAACCTGGTCGACAACGCCGCCGATTTCGCGCCGGCCGGCAGCGAAATCGTGCTGCGCGCCGCGCGTGAAGGCGACCAGCTCATCGTGACGGTGCGCGACCGCGGCGACGGCATCCCCGAATTCGCCCGCGAACGCCTGTTCGAACGCTTCTACTCGCTGCCGCGGCCCGACGGCGCGCGCAGCACCGGCCTGGGCCTGACCTTCGTGCGCGAAGTGGCGATCCTGCACGGCGGTAGCGCGGCGGTGGCGAGCGACCCGGACGGCGGCACCTGCGCCACCTTGCGCCTGGCGGTCATTGCGCAAGCCGAGCGGCTTCACACAGAACGCATCGTCCCCACACATGCAGTTTCTACAATTGCCGCATTCCAAACAAAAGAGTCCACCATGCAAAAATCGCTGCTGTTCAAAATGCTGATCATCGGGGCGCTGATGGTTCTCATCGGCATTCCGCTGATTTTGATCCAGGCCACCATCGAGGACCGGATGGCGTTTCGCAAGCAGGCAGTCGACAGCATCGCCGCCGATTCGGTGGGCCGGCAAACGCTGGTCGGCCCGGTGCTGGTGATTCCCTACACCGACGAGTTCGAAGAGCCGGTGGTCGTCGCCAACGACCCTGCCAAGAAGGCCGAGCCCGTGCGCCGCCAGGTCGAGCGCCGCCACATCGTCTTCCCGAACGAATTGCAGGTGGCCGGCAGCTTCGACACCGACAGCCGCTACCGCGGCATCCACAAGGTGCTGGTCTTCAGCGGCCAGCATGCGTTCACCGGCAACTTCGATTTGCCGGCCAAGGAGGAGCTGCAACGCGGCAATCCAGCGTCGCGCCTGACGATCGGCCGGCCGTTCGTTGCCGTGTCGATCGGCGACGTGCGCGGCATCCGCAACACGCCCAAGCTGAACTGGGACGGCCAGCTGGTGGAGTTCCGCCAGGGCAGCGGCTTACTGTCGATGAAGAGCGGCCTGCATGCGCCGCTGGCGCCGCTGGCGCCGTTGGCCCTGGCGGCGCCGGCGCGCGCCAGATTCGCCTTCGACCTGGGCCTCGACGGCATCGAGAGCCAGCAATTTGCGCCGGTGGCGAAGCAGACGTCGGTGGCGCTGAAGTCGAACTGGCCGCATCCGCAATTTGGCGGCCACTTTTTGCCGTCGCCGAAGAACCGGGTCATCAGCGACGCCGGCTTTAGCGCCGGCTGGAGTATTTCCTCGCTGGCCAGCGACACCCAGCAGCAATTGCGGCGCGCCGAGCTGACCCCGGTGACCGACGCCAGGGGCAGCGCGATCGACAAACTCAGCGTCTCGTTCATCGAGCCGGTCAACGTCTATTCGCTGGCTGACCGCGCCACCAAGTACGGCATCCTGTTCGTCGCCCTGACGTTTGCCGCCTTTTTTGTGTTCGAGATTCTACGGCGCCTGCCGATCCATCCGGTCCAGTACCTGCTGGTCGGCCTGGCGCTGGCGCTGTTCTTCCTGTTGCTGGTGAGCTTGTCCGAGCACATCGACTTCGTGCTTGCCTACGTCGTGGCGAGCGCGGCGTGCACCGGGCTGATCGGCTTTTACCTGTCGTTCGTGCTGCACGACTGGCGCCGCGGCATGGGTTTCGGCGCCGCGCTGGCGGTGCTCTACGGCGCGCTGTACGGCCTGCTGATATCGGAGAGCAACGCGCTGATGCTGGGCAGTTTCCTGCTGTTTGCCGTGTTGGCGGCGATGATGGTGGCCACCCGCAAGGTCGACTGGTACCAGGTCGGCAAACCGGCGCCGGCGACGAACCCGAAATAGCAAAGGGTCTGACCCGTCGTGTGGGTCAGACCCCGGTTTCGTTGGCGCAGGCTGGAACTTAGTCTTTCCTGCCGGTCGTCCAGCGCAGGCCAAAGCCGAACTTGCGGTCCATCATCTCGTGCGCGCTGGTCTTGCCGTCCTGGGCGAAATACTCGGCCAGCTTGGTCACCTGCAGGCTGCCGCCGACGTTCTCGATCATGGCGATGCCGCACATCATCTGGTTGCCGCCGCCATCGAGGCGCACTTCAATCGGCGCCTGGTCCGGCATCTTGATCGACACTACTGCGTCCGTTGCAGACCAGTTCGGCGCGCCCTTGTAGATGAAAGTGAAAATCAGCGCGCGCTTGATGTCGTTGAAGTGATCGCCGTTGATGTGCAGGTTCTCGCCTTCCTTGGTCTGGCCGGTGCGGTCGTCGGCGGCCAGCTTGATGAACGGCGGCCGGTCGAGTTCGCCCCAGGCATTGCCCAGCGCCTGCACCAGGCCCTTGCGTCCGTCGGCCATCTCGTACATGCAGCCAAGGTCGAGGTCGATGCCGGTGCTGGCGGCCGCGCCGGTCAGCTTGGCCAGAAAGCCGGTCTTGGCTGGTGCCGGTGGCGTGGCGTTCTGGTTCCAGTTCAGGTTGACGTGGATGGGGCCGAAGCCGCGCGCGCCGCGCTTGTCGAGCGACACCTTGTCGCCGCGCTTGTCGAGCGTTACTTTCGACAGCGACACCGGTTTGGCGGCAGGCACGGGCACGGCTGCCGGTGCCGGCGTTGGCGTCGCAGCGGGCGCCGCCTCGGCGCCGCCGAAGTGCGCCAGCAGCGACGACAGCCCGCCATTGAAACCCTGGCCGACCGCGCCGAAGCGCCACACGTTGTCCTTGCGATAGATCTCGCCGACGATGACCGCTTTTTCATCCTGGAAGTCGGCGCCGGACCAGGCGAAGCGCACCGTCGACGACAAGGTCAGCGCGCTCGGGCCGATCGTGCGCATGGTGCCGTTGCCGTCGATGGCGGCAACGAACACCAGCTTCATGATCGACGCCGGCAGCGCTTCCAGGTTCAAGGTGAAGCGCGGCTTGCCGCCCAGCTCGAGCTTGACGGCGCCCTCGGGACTGGCGAGCTGGTTGTAGAACACCATGTAGCGCTCGTCGGACAGCTTGTCGTTGCTGTCGACGCCGAAGCACGACACGTCGACCGACATGCCGCCGGCGGCGATGTCGAGTTCGACGGTGATCGGCGAATTGCAGCCGAGGTCGGCGAGTTTGCCTTTTTGTCCGCGCGAGAATTCGTTCATGTCAGTCTCCCTGAGTAAGTTTGAGTTCGCCCGTCGTCGCCGCCGGGGTGGCTGCTTCGTGAGGATGGGCGCCAAATACATCCGACTGGTCCACCATCCGTTGCGCCCAGGCACGGTGGGTGGTGACTTCGCACATCGAATCGTGCATTTTAAACACGGCTGGCGCGTTGACGTCCAGAATCGCGCGGGCCGCCTCTAGGTCATGCGGCTTGACCCGGTAGTGCTGCTCGATTGGCGCGATCTGTGTCGGATGGATCGCGGTCTTGCCGACCATGCCGTAGGCGATGTCTTCCAGCACTTCCTGGTCTAGCAGCTCCGGCAAGTCGAGGTGCTCGAACACCGGCGCCGTCAGCACGAAGCCGTACGGGCGGAAGGTCGTCACCAGGCTGGCGATGACCGGCCCCAGCGGGGTGCGGTAGATCGTCATGCCGCGCGGCCGGCGCAGGCCCAGCAGGGCGAGCAGGTCGTTGCCGCCGATGCGCAGCGCCAGGATGCGGCTGCGCACGCCGGGCGCTTCGAGCACCTTGCGAAATTCGCGCATCTCGTCGTCGTTGAAGACCTCGGCCGTTTCCAGCGTCGGCATCAGCAGGTGGGCGGTATCGCGTATCTGGCGGAAATATGCGTCGAAATTGTGGCGGGTCGACTTCGGCAGCACGAAGCCGGTCAGCTTGTCGACGCCAGGCATGGCCAGCACGCGCGCCATCACCTCGGGATTGCGCACCCGCACCCAGCGCTCGGCGCTGCTGTCGCCGCGCATATTGGCCAGCACCACCGACAGGTTGAACAGCGCCCAGCTGAGGTCGCGGTCGGCGACCGAGTCCTCGGTGCAGAAAATCAGCGAACGTGCGTGGGCGATGCGTTCGCCGTCGGCGACCGCCATCAGGTCCTTGTGGTTTGCCGGCACATACAGTGAGGCGCCCATCGATCTAGCCATCCAAAGCACTCCTAATCAGGGAAACCGCGTGGTAGGGCAAAGCCCGGTCTTGCACCATCGGTACATTTTTTTCTTGCGCCAGCAACAGCAGGTGCGCCACTTCGGGCGCGCCGGCGTCGCGCACGATCAGCAGGCGCGGCGTGCGGCGCAGCAATACGCGCGTCGCTTCGCCGATGCCCGGCTTGACCATGTTGACATCGTTAATGCCATGCTGCGCCAAGGCAGCGAGCATGTAGGCGCGCGACACTGCCGCCGCCTGCTCCTTGTCGGATGGGGCGGCGGCCGGGCGCGGCCGGTCTGCCAGCGCCAGTGCCTGCGCGGCCAGGCTGTCGGCGAACGAACGCGACTGGTCATGCGCGGCGAACTGCTCGTAATACACGCAACCGTGAAAATCATCCGGTCCGATCGCCTCGTTCAGGATCGAACGGCTGATCAAACCGGACACAGTAGCGTTCAGGATACTCGAAGGGATCAGATAATCGTCGCACGATGCGGCGCACGCGGCCGTACCGGCCAGGTCCGACAGCACGTACAGGCCGCCGTCGATGGCGGTGCCGCGGCGCAAGTTGAATTCGGCGACAGCGCCGGCCAGCTCGCGCGAGATGACGCCTTTGCCGGTCCAGCCGTCGATGAACACGATCGATTCGGGCGCGTGGCCCTGCGCCAATATATGCTCGAGCGCCACCTGGTCGATGCCGCGGTCGCGGATGATCGACACCGAATAGTGGCTCGATGCACGGCCGAACACGGCCGGCAGCAGGCGGTTGAGCACCACGCCGACCGGCGTGCCGGCGCGTGCCAGCGAGACCAGCGTCACCGGCCCCGTGCGCCGTGCCGCGATCAGGCCGGCCAGCGCCAGGCAATCGGCGGCCATGCGGCCGAGGTTGGCCACGCAGGCCTGCTCGAACACGCTCAGGTATTTGGCTGACGGCAACGACTCCGGCGACAGCATCTCGCTGTAGTGGCGCTGGCCGGACTGGATCAGGTATTCCTTCTCGGCGACATCGACGAAGCCTTGCAGCGGCAGCGGCTTGAGCAGAAAGCTGACGTCGCTGGCCTGGTAGCTGCCGGAAAAACTCATAGCGTCCCCAATGTCAGGCTGGCCAGCTGGGTGCGGCTCGGTACGATGGCGTAGTCGCAAGCGGCCATGAAGCGGGCGTCCGATTTGCTGTCGCCGATGCCGAACGTCAGGATATCGCCATGTTCCTGGCGCAGCTTTTCCGTCACATAGGCCACCGCATGCGACTTGTTGAGCGCGTTCGGCAGCACCGCCAGGTTGTTGCCGTTGCGGTGGATGAAGTAATCGCGCGCGCCGGCGTCGAGCCACGGCTGCACCACGTCGCGCTCGATCAGCGCGAGGCGCTCGGCATTCTTCTCGGGATCTTTCACCACCGTGTAGAAAGGCGTGGCGAAGTCTTCGATGATGCGCGCGCGATGGCCGTGGCCGCTGCTGTCGCCCCAGGCGTCGATCAGCACGACCAGTTCCTGCAGGCCGTGCAGGGCGGCGTGCATGGCGTCCTGCATGCGCGCCAGCCAGACCTGGTCGACCGTGCCGTCCGGACTGAGCACGATGCCGCCGTAGTCGAGCACGGCGTAGCTGGTAAACGGCAGGTGCACGCGCTGGAATGCGTTCAGGTTGCGCGCGGTGGCCGGGATCATCGTCATGCCGTCCTGGGCGAAAGCGATAAAGGCGCGCTGCGCCGCGGTGGTAAACGAGATCGGCGCGCCGTCTTTGAGGAAGGCGGCCGGCTCCAGCGTGTCGCGGTCGTGGCACTTTTCGAGCGACTGGAACAGTGTGTCGTCCAGGTCAGCGAACAGGAATTTCTGAAACTTCTTCAATGTGTGTCTCGGTCAGGAAATGGAAAAGGCGTGCGTCGAGTTCGCCCGCAAGCTGGAACAGCGCCGCGTTCGGCGCCGTTTCATGGCAGATGAAAACGTGGTCGTACTGTCCGCGCCGCACGTTATACAGGAAATTGGCAATGCCTTCGCCGTAGTTGTCGGGAAAGCTCAAGGTGGCCGATACGGCGCCCCAGGTCAGGATCGGCGAGCGCGTGGTCGACTGCACCACCACGTCGGCGCCGTGGCGCTCCAGCGCCGCGCCCAGCAAGTAAGACGCATGCATGAATTCGCCCGTGCCCAGCACCAGCACGTTTTCGCGCGGGCCGATCTGCGCGGCCAGCAGCGAGGCCAGCGCTTCCGGCGTTTCCAGCGCGCGCTGCAGGCCGTAGCGGCCGAAGCCGGCGTTGGCACCGCGGTCGGCATCCGGATCGAAACGCTGCGCTTCGCCGCCGGACGGCGTGAACTGGCCCGGCGCGAACGAATACCGGCCGCTGGCCGACGCCCCCAGGGTCACCGGCAGGCCGAAGCGCTCGCTGAGGGCGGCGGTGGCGTCGGCGCCCATGAAGTTGGTGATGGTCGCCAGGTGCACGCGCTCGATGCCGGGGTTGAGCGTGCGGCAGGCGTCGGCCAGGTTCTGGAACGTGTTGCCGGTGCTCGCTTCGTCGTCGACGAGCACCAGCGCCCTGGCGTGCATCAGCAGCGCGCGCTCGGCGTCGCCGGCCGGCAGATGCAGGAACTGGCGCGGCGCGTGGCTGTGCGCTTCCTGAAATTCGATGATCGGAGCGTCGCCGACGCGGTAGCGCGATGTGTGCAAAAACAGCGCGTCCTGCCCCGGATGGGCGCGCAGCCAGGCTTCGAACACCCCCTGGCCGAGGCCAATGGCGGTTTCCGCCATGGCGATAAATACCAGCGGCCCCGGCATGGCCGGCACGGCGGCGGCCAGCGTTTCATGGATGGTCGTCATCAGGGACGGCTTGACCGGCCAGTGCTTGCCCAGCACCTTCGACAGGAACAGGAAGCCGCGCTTGGCGTTGTCGCGCGCGGCAAAACCCATCAGTGCCTCGAGTGGAAAATCGCTGGCGTCGATGGTCAGTTCCAGCGCGCCGGTCGGCAACGCCACACGGTGCAAGGTCATGCCAGCTCCGTGGCCGAACTCAGTTCTGCGACGCGAATGCCGTCGCGCACCGGCGGCACCACCACCTGGTCGAAGCCGTCGGCAAAGCCCGACAGCGCGATCCACGGCAGATTCGGCCCGGCCACGCAGGCCATGGCGATGCCGCCCGACATGCGCGGGTTGATTTCCAGTAGGCGCAATTCGCCGCCGCCTTCGCGGAACTGCACGTTGAACACGCCGTTCAGGCCGTGCGTGCGGGTAAGTTGCGAGGTGGCGTCGAGGATGTCCTGGCGCATGTCGATCAGCTGCCCGCGGCCGGCCGTCATCGGCTTCTTGCGCGCGATCGCAGCCACCAGACGGCCCTGGTCGCCGACGCAGTCGACGCTGAATTCATGGCCGTCGAGGTATTCCATCAGCAGCATGGTGCGAAATTCGCCCAGTTCGCCGATGCCGCGGCGGAAGTCTTCCAGGCCGATGTGGTACTCGGCGCCGGCCAGCAGCAGGGCCGCGCTGCTGCGCTCCTCGTCGAGGATGGCGAAGCCGAGGCCGAATACCGAGTTCGACGGCTTGACGCACAGCCTGGCGTGGCGCGGCCGCAATTGGGCGAAGCCGGCCTCGAATTGCGCCAGCGTCTCGAACGGCAAGAACTCGGCCACCGGGGCGCCGGGCAGGTGGGTGGTGGCGTAGAAGCGCGCCTTGTCGTGGATCAGTTCGAGCTGGTCCTGGGCGGCGGCGCTGAGCACGCGCGTGCCTTGCGCGGCGAAGCGCGCGTGCTCGGCTGCCAGTGCCGTCGAGGCTTTGCCCGGGATAAAAATGTCGACCTTGTGCTCGCGGCAGAACGCCAGGCACCAGTCGATGTAGGCGTCGGTCTCGAGCCCGGTCGGCTCGTCGTGAAACTCGTGCGCGACGCGCGCCGCGGCGACGTGCGGGTTCGCGTTGCTATATATAAGGTGGAAACGGCCATCGGTATCCGCTTCGCGGATCAGGCTGATGGCAGCGGACACGGACGAAAACGTCCTGTTGAACCAAACGCGCATGGGTACTTTCAAATGGGGGGAGGACAGGTCTGGGAGCGGCAAGGCTGCAGTCTGCGCTGCCTCGCGCCGCCCCCGGATGTATTCAATCCGACATTATGACGGTAAATCTTTGTCGAGTTCAAGACGCTGGGATTTGAAGCTAGCTAGCACCATCGCCGGTAAGCCTGACGCACTTCACACGGACTGTTCCGGCCAAGTGATACGCTGCACTTGACCCTCTTGCCCCTAACAAGCGCGCCAAGCAGGCATATACTCACCATGCGTTTCAAGTGGGATCCCAGCAAAGCGGCCGCCAATGTTTTCAAGCACTTAGTGTCTTTCGATGAGGCGGCAACCGCGTTGTCAGATTCGCCGGCGCAAACAGGCCACGGCCCGGATCATTCGCTGAGCGAACCGCGGAATCTCACGTTCGGCGTCTCATCAAGTGGGCGGTTGCGGGTGGTGGCCCACACCGAACACGGCGACACTGTTCGAATTATCAGGGCGCGCCTGGCAACAGGAGCGGAGCGAAGGGTCTATGAAGAAGGGTGAACATGCCAATGGAGACGAACTTCGGGCCGAATATAGTCGGACCGACTTCGGTGAAATGGTTCGCGGCAAATACGCCTCGCCGGTTCCAGTTCAGCGGCTGACGCTCGCGCTTGAATGCACTGAACAAGTCAGTGGAGGATGGCTCGCGCGCATCCCTGAGTTGCCGGACCTTGCGGCGCTGGACGATTGTCTGGAAACGGCGGTAGATCGCGTCGAGGCGCTCGCCACCACGCCGATTGCTGCCCGCATAGAGCGCGGTGAAATTCCGCCCACCGGACTGAATTTCGCCATTACGACTCACTTCGCCACGAGTTCAGCCGCGCGCGTTGGGGCACCTTGATAATAGCGCCTTCGCACGGGGTGCCCCAGCTCTGCGCTCTCATCGGCAATGGGGCCACGCTCGAACTCGGCTCACTGGACGTCGTCTACGCCGTCAGCAAGGAGTCCGCGTCGTTGGATCGACCGTAAAGATTCTTCGCGTCAAGCACACTTCCCAGCAATGGCCGTGAAGTGTTGCAACGCCGCGCATTCCGGTGCCACACCTCGACATACCCCCAACTAATCTGTTGCGTCAAGCCCTTTTGCACGTTATACTTGCCGGCTTCGGTATGGATTCGTCCTTTTTGAATCCGTCCTTTACTTGGTAGTTAAACAGTTAGCCCCGCCCAATCGCAGGTGGGGAATGGAGAAAAAATGAGCCTAGGCCTTCTCGGTCGCAAGGTTGGCATGATGCGCATTTTCACGGATGAAGGGGACTCGATCCCGGTCACCGTGTTGGACGTATCGAACAACCGTGTTGCGCAAGTCAAAACCCCTGAGACAGATGGTTATACCGCTGTTCAGGTCGCATTCGGTCAACGTCGCGCTTCCCGCGTGACCAAGGCAGTTGCGGGTCATCACGCCAAAGCTGGCGTCGAAGCTGGCACGATGTTGCGGGAATTCCGCGTCGATGCCGCTAAAGCTGCCGAACTCAAAGCTGGCGACATCGTCGCTGCCTCTTTGTTCGAAGTCGGTCAGAAGATCGACGTGCAAGGTGTCACGATCGGTAAGGGTTACGCTGGCGTCATCAAGCGTTACCACTTCTCTTCCGGCCGTGCTACTCACGGTAACTCGCGTTCGCACAATGTGCCGGGCTCGATCGGTATGGCGCAGGATCCAGGTCGCGTTTTCCCTGGTAAGCGCATGACCGGTCACCTCGGTGACGTCAACCGTACCGTACAGAATCTCGTAATCGCCCGTATCGATGCCGACCGTCAGCTGCTGCTGGTCAAAGGCGCGATCCCAGGTGCGAAAAATGGCCAAGTGATCGTCTCGCCTGCCATTAAATCCAAAGCACAGAAGGGAGCTTAATTATGGAACTCAAGCTTCTCAATGAGCAAGGAATTGTCGCAGGTTCGAACGTCGCCGCCGCCGATACCGTTTTCGGCCGTGACTACAACGAAGCCCTGATTCACCAGATCGTGGTCGCCTACGCCGCTAACGCGCGTTCGGGTAACCGCAAGCAGAAAGACCGTGAAGAAGTCCATCACACGACCAAAAAGCCATGGCGCCAAAAAGGCACCGGCCGCGCTCGTGCTGGTATGTCGTCGTCGCCTCTGTGGCGCGGCGGCGGACGCATCTTCCCGAACTCGCCTGACGAGAACTTCACCCACAAAGTGAACAAGAAGATGTATCGCGCCGGTATCTGCTCGATCCTGTCGCAACTGGCCCGCGAAGAGCGCCTGGTTGTGGTCGAAGGCCTGTCGATCGACGCGCCAAAGACCAAGCTGCTGGCTCAAAAGCTGCAGGGCATGGGTCTGGAATCGGTCATGATCATCACCGACACGACGGACGAAAACCTGATGCTCGCATCGCGCAACCTGCCGAACGTGCTGGTCGTCGAGCCGCGTCACGCCGATCCGATGTCGCTGGTGTTCTACAAAAAAATCGTGGTCACCAAAGCAGCACTGGCCATGATCGAGGAGATGTTCGCATGAGCGCCGTAATCAAATTCAGCGAAGAGCGCCTGATGAAGGTGCTCCAGGCGCCGGTCATTTCCGAGAAGGCCACCATGGTCGCGGAAAAGAACGAGCAGATCGTGTTCCGCGTATTGCCGGATGCGACCAAGCCTGAGATCAAGGCAGCCGTTGAACTGTTGTTCAAGGTTGAAGTGCTGTCGGTGCAGACAGTCAATCGCCAAGGTAAGCAAAAGCGTTCGGGCCGTTTCAATGGCCGTCGCAACCATACCAAGCGTGCTTTCGTGTGCCTGAAGCCTGGCCAGGAAATCAACTTCTCCGAGGAGGCTAAATAATGGCACTCGTAAAGATGAAACCAACCTCACCAGGCCGTCGTGGCATGGTGAAGGTGGTGAATCCGGACCTGTACAAAGGCCGTCCGTTCGCTGCCCTGGTTGAAAAGAAATCGAAAACTGCCGGCCGTAACAACAACGGTCACATCACCACCCGCCACATCGGCGGTGGTCATAAGCAGCACTATCGCCTGATCGACTTCAAGCGTCAGAAGGATGGTATTCCGGCAAAGGTCGAGCGTATCGAATACGATCCAAACCGTACCGCGAACATCGCCCTGCTGTGCTATGCAGACGGTGAGCGCCAGTACATCATCGCCACCAAGGGCATGGCCGTTGGCGACAGCGTGATGAACGGTTCGGAAGCGCCGATCAAGTCGGGCAACTGCCTGCCGATCCGCAACATCCCGGTCGGTACCGTGATGCACTGTGTCGAAATGCTGCCAGGTAAGGGTGCCCAGATGGCCCGTACCGCCGGCGCCGGCGTCGTGCTGATGGCCCGCGAAGGCACCTACGCCCAGGTCCGCCTGCGCTCCGGTGAAGTGCGCCGCGTCCACATCGAATGCCGTGCAACGGTAGGCGAAGTCGGTAACGCCGAGCACAGCCTGCGCAAGATCGGTAAAGCTGGCGCGATGCGCTGGCGCGGTGTTCGTCCTACCGTCCGCGGTGTGGTCATGAACCCGGTCGATCACCCGCACGGTGGTGGTGAAGGTAAAACCGCAGCTGGTCGTCATCCAGTGTCGCCTTGGGGCCAACAGACGAAGGGTAAGAAGACGCGCCGTAACAAGCGTACGACTTCGATGATCGTCTCGCGCCGCGGCAAGAAATAAGGATAAGACATGACACGTTCATTGAAAAAAGGGCCGTTTCAAGACGCCCACCTGGTGAAAAAAGTCGAGACCGCGCAAGCGAACAAAGACAAGAAGCCAGTCAAAACCTGGTCGCGCCGTTCGACGATTTCGCCAGACTTCATCGGCCTGACGATCGCGGTGCACAACGGCAAGCTGCACGTGCCGGTGTACATCTCCGAGAACATGGTAGGTCACAAGCTCGGCGAATTCGCACTGACCCGTACGTTCAAGGGCCATGCCGCTGACAAGAAGGCGAAGAAATAATGGAAACCAAAGCTATCCTCAAAGGTGTGCGCCTGTCGGACCAAAAGGGCCGTCTGGTTGCCGATCTGATCCGTGGCAAGAAAGTCGGCGCAGCACTCGACATCTTGCAGTTCAGCCCGAAAAAAGGTGCAACGATCATCAAGAAGGTTCTGGAGTCCGCCATTGCGAACGCCGAGCACAATGATGGCGCTGACATCGACGAGCTGAAAATCGTCCAGATCTATGTTGAAAAGGGCCCGATCCTGAAGCGCTTCACTGCACGCGCTAAAGGCCGGGGCGATCGTATCTCGAAACAATCCTGTCACATCTACGTGACTGTCGGTAACTAAGGGGTCACGATGGGACAGAAGATTCATCCAACAGGCTTTCGCCTGTCAGTAACCCGTAACTGGGCGTCGCGTTGGTACGCGGGCAATGGTAACTTTGCCCAAATGCTCAACGAAGACCTCGCAGCACGTGCGTTCCTGAAAAAGAAACTGAAGAACGCTTCGGTTGGCCGCATCGTCATCGAGCGTCCTGCCAAGAACGCGCGCTTCACGATCTACAGCTCGCGCCCAGGCGTGGTCATTGGTAAAAAAGGCGAGGACATCGAAGTACTGAAGACCGCGCTGACCAAGATCATGGGTGTGCCGGTGCACGTCAATATCGAAGAAATCCGCAAGCCGGAAATCGACTCGCAACTGATCGCCGATTCGATCTCGCAGCAGCTGGAAAAACGGATCATGTTCCGCCGCGCCATGAAGCGTGCAATGCAAAATGCAATGCGCCTCGGTGCTCTCGGTATCAAGATCATGTCGTCGGGCCGTCTGAACGGCATCGAAATCGCCCGTAAAGAGTGGTACCGCGAAGGCCGCGTGCCTCTGCACACCCTGCGCGCCGATATCGACTACGGCACCAGCGAAGCGGCAACGACGTACGGCATCATCGGCGTCAAGGTCTGGGTCTACAAGGGTGACCGCGCGCCAAACGGCGACGCACCAGTCATCGATACCCCGGCCGACGACAAGAAGAGCCGCGGCCCACGCCGTGACGATGGCAAACCAGCTGGCCGTCCGCGCCCAGCCGGCGCGCCGACCGGTGGCCGTCCATCCAACACTGGCGCACCTGTCGTGCGTGCCCGTCCAGCTGTCAAGCTGCCGGTTGCCGCCGCCCCAGCTGCTGAAGCCCCAGCCCCCGCTGAGAAAGCAGGAGAATAACCATGCTGCAACCAGCACGCAGGAAGTATCGTAAAGAGCAGAAAGGCCGTAACACCGGCATTTCGCATTCACGCGGCACCGCTGTCTCGTTCGGTGAATTCGGTCTGAAGGCAGTTGCCCGCGGCCGTATCACAGCGCGTCAGATCGAAGCAGCTCGTCGTGCCATGACCCGTCACATCAAGCGCGGTGGTCGTATTTGGATCCGTATTTTCCCGGACAAGCCAATTTCGAACAAGCCAGCTGAAGTTCGTATGGGTAACGGTAAAGGTAACCCGGAGTACTACGTCGCTGAGATTCAGCCAGGCAAGGTACTGTACGAAATGGACGGCGTCGACGAGACGCTGGCCCGGGAAGCGTTCCGTCTGGCCGCCGCCAAACTGCCACTGGCGACGACGTTTGTCATCCGCCAAGTCGGCCAATAAAAGGAGTTGTATATGAAAGCAACAGAACTCCGCGGCAAAGACCAGGCAGCTCTGCAGAAAGAGCTGAATGACTTGTTGAAGGCCCAGTTCGGCATGCGCATGCAAATCGCTACGCAACAGCTGAACAACACTTCGCAACTCAAGAAGGTACGCCGCGATATCGCGCGTGTGAAGACAGTGATGAACTCGAAGGATGCCAAATGACCGAAACTACTAAAGTAGCGCTGAAGCGCACGCTGGTCGGTAAAGTGGTGTCCGACAAGATGGACAAGACGGTTACCGTCCTGATCGAACGTCACGTCAAGCACCCGCTGTACGGCAAGATCATCATGCGCTCGAACAAGTATCACGCGCATGACGAGACCAACTCGGTCAAGATGGGTGATACCGTCGAGATCCAGGAAGGTCGCCCGATCTCCAAGACCAAAGCTTGGACGGTTACCAAAGTTGTACAAGCAGCACCAGTAATCTGACAAGTTGTGGGAAGGACCTGGCGTGCCAGGTCGGTCCTCAACTGATCAACTCTCTGTTCGCCCAGTGTTGCATCGGGTGCGCGGTGGGTGATCAGACAATTTAGTTCTTGCGGGCCCGCCAGTGTTATGCGATACTAGCGGGCTTCGTTCATGTGTTGCCGCGAAATTAGTCACCCCGGTGGCCAGCGGTCCGAAACGAAAGTTTTTGGAAAGTCCATCACCCAATCAGTTGCTCCAGCAGGAGCCTCTGGCGGGACCAAGACTGACCGCAGGCCCACTATGTGGGAATTCTTCGGCTTAAGTTGGGAAAGAGAATACTATGATTCAAACTGAAAGCCGGCTCGAAGTGGCCGACAATACCGGTGCCAAGGAAGTCATGTGCATCAAGGTATTGGGCGGTTCCAAGCGCCGTTATGCTGGCATTGGCGACGTGATCAAGGTGACCATCAAGGTTGCTGCGCCACGCGGCCGTGTCAAAAAAGGTGAAATTTATAACGCTGTGGTTGTGCGTACCGCTAAAGGTGTGCGCCGCCAAGACGGCTCCCTGGTGAAGTTCGACGGCAACGCCGCCGTACTGCTCAACGCCAAGCTGGAACCGATCGGTACGCGTATTTTTGGACCAGTCACGCGCGAACTGCGCACTGAGAAGTTCATGAAAATCGTGTCCCTGGCACCTGAAGTCCTGTAAGGAGTCGTAATGGATAAGATTCGTAAAAACGACGAAGTCATCGTTCTGACCGGGAAAGACAAGGGCAAGCGCGGTGTAGTTCAGCAACGTATCGATGCTGAGCATGTCGTGGTTGAAGGCGTCAACATCGCTAAAAAAGCGACCAAGCCTAACCCAATGACCGGTGTAACTGGTGGTATCGTCGATAAGACAATGCCGATTCACGTGTCCAACGTTGCATTGTTCAATGCAGCGACTGGCAAGGCAGACCGCGTAAGCTTCAAAGACGTCGACGGCAAGAAAGTCCGCGTATTTGTGTCTTCCGGCGAAGTAGTGAAAGTTTAATCATGGCCCGTCTCCAGCAATTTTATAAAGATAAGGTCGTTGCCGACCTGGTCGCCAAATTTGGCTACAAATCGGCAATGGAAGTACCGCGCCTGACCAAGATCACCCTGAACATGGGCCTTGGCGAAGCGATCGCGGACAAGAAGATCATCGAGCACGCCACTGGCGACCTGACGAAAATCGCCGGCCAGAAGCCAGTGACGACCAAGGCACGCAAGGCAATCGCCGGCTTCAAGATCCGTGAAGGCTACCCGATCGGTGCGATGGTGACGCTGCGCGGCGCCCGCATGTACGAGTTCCTCGACCGCTTCATCACCGTGGCCCTGCCGCGCGTGCGTGACTTCCGTGGTGTCAATGGCCGCTCGTTCGATGGCCGTGGTAACTACAACATCGGCGTCAAGGAACAGATCATTTTCCCTGAGATCGAGTACGACAAGATTGACGCGTTGCGCGGTATGAATATCAGCATCACGACAACCGCCAAGACCGACGACGAAGCGAAAGCCCTCCTCGCCGCCTTTAAATTTCCGTTCAGAAACTGAGATCATGGCAAAACTATCACTGATCAACCGCGAACAGAAGCGTGCAGACCTGGTGGAGAAATTCGCCCCGAAGCGTGCCGCTCTGAAAGCCATCATCGATGACCAGTCGAAGACGGAAGAAGAACGTTATGAAGCCCGTTTGAAGTTGCAGGCATTGCCGCGCAACTCGGCACCGACCCGCCAGCGTAACCGCTGCGCGATCACCGGTCGCCCGCGTGGCACATTCCGTAAATTCGGTCTGGCCCGTATCAAGCTCCGTGAATTCGCCATGCGTGGTGAAATTCCGGGTATGACTAAAGCAAGCTGGTAATAGGAGAATATGCAATGAGTATGAGCGATCCTATCGCCGATATGCTGACCCGCATTCGCAACGCCCAGGGCGTACAGAAAACGACCGTGGCAATGCCGTCGTCGAAAGTCAAAGTGGCGATTGCCAACGTCCTCAAGGACGAGGGTTACATTGAAGATTTCGCAGTCACCGAAGCCGGTGGTAAAGCGGAACTGAAAATCGGTTTGAAGTATTACGCTGGCCGTCCGGTCATCGAGCGCCTCGATCGCGTGTCCCGTCCAGGGCTGCGCGTCTACAAGGGCAAAGATGATATCCCTACAGTCATGAATGGCTTGGGCGTGGCGATTGTGTCGACCCCGCAAGGCGTCATGACTGACCGCAAAGCGCGCGCCACCGGTGTCGGCGGCGAAGTTATTTGCTACGTGGCCTAAGGAGTAGACGATGTCTCGAGTAGCTAAGATGCCAATCGCTGTCCCAGCTGGCGCCGATGTGGCGATCACTGCAGCAGCGATCACGGTAAAAGGTCCATTGGGTACGCTGGTTCAGCCCCTCAATGGCCTGGTAAAGATCGAAAACAAGGACGGCACGCTGACGTTTGACGTAGTCAACGACAGCCGCGAGTCGAATGCGATGTCCGGCACCTTGCGTGCACTGGTCAACAACATGGTCAATGGTGTGACCAAGGGCTTCGAGAAGAAGCTGACGCTGGTCGGCGTGGGCTACAAAGCCCAGGCTGCCGGCGACAAGCTGAACCTGTCGCTCGGTTTCTCGCACCCGGTTGCCCATGCGATGCCAGCTGGCGTCACCGCAACGACCCCGACCCCGACCGAGATCCTGATCAAAGGGATCGACCGTCAACAGGTTGGCCAGGTTGCCGCTGAAGTGCGCGCTTACCGCCCACCCGAGCCTTACAAAGGCAAGGGCGTTCGCTATGCGAACGAGGTGGTTAAGCTTAAAGAAACCAAGAAGAAATAATAGGGCTGACCATGGACAAGAAAGAATCACGTCTGCGTCGTGGACGCCAGACCCGCATCAAAATTGCGGAGATGAAAGTAAATCGCTTGTCGGTACATCGTACCAACCTGCACATTTACGCCAACCTGATCAGCCCGGACGCAAAGATCCTGGTTTCGGCCTCGACCGCCGAAGCCGAAGTGCGCGCCGAACTGGCAGGCAAGACCGGCAAGGGTGGCAATGCCGCCGCTGCCGCTCTGGTCGGCAAGCGCGTCGCCGAGAAAGCACTGAAAGCAGGGATTACCGAAGTTGCGTTTGACCGCTCCGGTTTCCGTTACCACGGCCGTGTGAAGGCGTTGGCAGAAGCCGCGCGTGAAGCCGGTCTGAAGTTCTAAGGAAGAATCGTCATGGCAAAAATGCAAGCTAAAATGCAAAGCGACAAGCCGGATGATGGCATGCGCGAAAAAATGATCGCGATCAACCGCGTGACCAAAGTGGTCAAGGGTGGTCGTATCATGGGTTTCGCCGCGTTGACCGTCGTCGGTGACGGCGATGGCCGCATCGGCATGGGCAAGGGCAAGTCGAAGGAAGTTCCGGTTGGTGTGCAGAAGGCAATGGAAGAAGCCCGTCGCAACTTGATCAAGGTTCCTCTCAAGAACGGCACCCTGCACCACACCGTTTCTGGCCGTCACGGCGCATCGAAAGTAATGATGATGCCTGCCAAGCCTGGTACGGGCGTGATCGCCGGCGGCGCAATGCGCGCTATCTTCGAAGTAATGGGCGTGACCGATGTCGTGGCGAAATCCACTGGCTCGTCGAACCCTTACAACCTGGTTCGTGCCACGCTCGACGGTCTGTCGAAAATGAGCACGGCTTCCGACATCGCCGCCAAGCGCGGCAAGTCGGTTGAAGACATCCTGGCTTAAGGTGAACACAATGACTAAAGCTACAGCTACCAAAACCGTCAAAGTTCAGTTGGTCATGGGCCTGATCGGCACGCGCGAATCGCATCGCGCGACCGTGCGCGGCCTGGGTCTGCGCCGCGTCAACTCGGTCTCCGAGTTGGAAGACACCCCATCGGTGCGCGGCATGATCAACAAAGTCTCGTACCTCGTTAAAGTTGTCTCGTAAGCCTTCGGGCTTGCGAACGGAGAAAACAATGGAATTGAATACAATCCAGCCAGCCGAAGGCGCCAAGCACTACAAGCGTCGCGTCGGTCGTGGTATTGGCTCGGGCATCGGTAAAACCGCTGGCCGTGGTCACAAGGGTCAGAAGTCGCGTTCGGGTGGTTTCCACAAAGTCGGTTTCGAAGGCGGTCAGATGCCTCTGCAACGCCGTCTGCCAAAGCGCGGTTTCAAGTCGCTCAATGCAACGTTCAAGGCAGAAGTTCGCCTGTCGGACCTGAACAACCTGCCTGTCGGCGACGTCGACATCCTGGTGCTCAAGCAAGCCGGCATCCTGCAAGTACTGGCGCGCGATGTCCGCGTGATCCTGTCCGGCGAAGTCACCAAAGCGGTGAACCTCAAGGGCTTGAAAGTAACTGCAGGCGCGAAAGCGGCCATCGAAGCAGCTGGCGGCTCGGTAGCCTGAGTTGGCTAACGGCTTGATCGGAGCAAAAATTGGCGACTAATTCTCAATCTGGTAAGAGTGCGGCAGCCGGTTTCCCGTGGGGCCGGCTGTGGTTTTTGCTTGGCGCCCTGGTGGTGTACCGGATCGGTGCTCACGTCCCGGTTCCCGGCATCGATCCAGTGCAGCTGGCGGCATTGTTCAAGCAGAATGAAGGCGGCATCCTGGGCATGTTCAACATGTTCTCGGGCGGCGCCTTGTCCCGCTTCACCGTGTTCGCGCTCGGAATCATGCCGTATATCTCGGCCTCGATCATCATGCAGCTGGTGTCGATCGTCTCGCCGACGATGGAAGCGCTGAAGAAGGAAGGCGAAGCAGGACGCCGCAAGATCACCCAGTACACCCGGTATTTTACGGTGGCGCTGGCTCTGTTCCAGGCATTCGGCATTGCCGTGGCGCTCGAATCGCAAGCCGGCCTGGTGCTCGATCCTGGCATGGCGTTCCGCTTCGTGACCGTGGTCACTTTGCTGACCGGTACCATGTTCCTGATGTGGCTCGGCGAGCAGATCACCGAACGCGGCTTGGGCAACGGTATTTCGATCATCATTTTTGCCGGTATCGCAGCCGGTCTGCCGTCGGCACTGGGTGGCTTGTTCACCTTGATCTCGAACGGTTCGATCAGCAGCCTTGCAGCGATCTTCATCATCGTACTGGTGGTGCTGGTAACGTACTTCGTGGTATTCGTCGAACGCGGCCAGCGCAAGATCCTGGTCAACTATGCGAAGCGCCAGGTCGGCAACAAGGTATATGGCGGTCAGACCAGCCACTTGCCGTTGAAGCTGAACATGGCCGGCGTGATCCCGCCGATCTTCGCGTCGTCGATCATCATGTTCCCGGCCACCATCGTGGACTGGTTCACCAAGGGCAAGGATTCAACCAGCCCGGTGATCGGTTTCCTGAAGGACCTGGCAGGGTCGATGGCGCCCGGCGAGCCGATCTACGCGCTGCTGTATGCAACCGCGATCGTGTTTTTCTGTTTCTTCTATACGGCGCTGGTGTTTAACAGCAAGGAAACAGCGGATAACTTGAAGAAGAGCGGTGCGTTTGTGCCGGGGATTCGTCCCGGCGACCAGACCGCCCGCTACATCGACAAGATCCTGATGCGGTTGACGTTGGCTGGCGCGGTGTATATCACGCTGGTGTGCATGCTGCCGGAATTTATGCAGGCCCAATGGAAAGTGCCATTTTACTTTGGCGGTACTTCCCTGTTGATTATTGTGGTTGTCACCATGGACTTCATGGCTCAAGTACAAAACTACGTCATGTCGCAGCAATATGAATCGCTGCTGCGCAAGGCAAATTTCAAGGGCGGAATTCCGACGCGATAAGCGCCCAGGAGTGCACAGACCGAATGGCAAAAGACGACGTCATACAAATGCAGGGCGAGATTCTTGAGAATCTCCCCAACGCGACATTTCGAGTAAAGCTGGAAAACGGCCACGTGGTGCTCGGCCACATTTCGGGTAAAATGCGCATGAATTACATTCGCATTCTTCCCGGCGACAAGGTGACGGTGGAACTGACGCCGTACGACTTGAGCCGGGCCCGGATTGTGTTCCGTACCAAGTAAACATTTTGAAATCGAACCATCCGAACTAAGAGAGTGCAAATATGAAAGTTCTCGCATCAGTCAAGCGGATCTGCCGCAACTGCAAGATCATCAAGCGCAAAGGCGTTGTCCGCGTAATCTGCGTGGAACCGCGTCACAAACAGCGTCAAGGTTAAACTTAACGTTATTTATTGAGGAATAACGAATGGCACGTATTGCAGGGGTAAACATCCCAAATCATCAGCACACTGTTATCGGCCTGACGGCGATCTACGGTGTTGGCCGTCCACGCTCGCAGAAAATCTGCGATGCAACCGGTGTAGCGACGAATAAAAAAGTCAAAGACCTGGACGATAACGAACTCGAAAAGCTGCGTGACGAAGTCGCGAAGTTTGTCGTTGAAGGCGATCTGCGCCGCGAACTGTCCATGAACATCAAGCGTTTGATGGACCTGGGCTGCTACCGCGGAATGCGTCACCGTAAAGGCCTGCCTTGCCGCGGCCAGCGTACACGCACCAATGCCCGTACCCGTAAAGGTCCGCGCAAGGCCGCTCAATCGCTTAAGAAATAACTAGGAAACAACTATGGCTAAGCAACAAAGCAGCGCCGCAGCAGCGCGCGTTCGCAAAAAAGTTAAAAAGAACGTCGCCGAAGGCATCGCCCACGTCCACGCATCGTTTAACAACACCATCATCACGATCACCGATCGCCAGGGCAATGCCCTGTCGTGGGCGACGTCCGGCGGTGCAGGCTTCAAGGGTTCGCGTAAATCGACCCCGTTCGCAGCGCAGGTCGCCGCTGAAGCTGCAGGCAAGGTCGCTGTCGAGTGCGGCGTGAAGAACCTCGAAGTACGCATCAAGGGCCCAGGTCCTGGTCGTGAGTCGGCAGTTCGCGCTTTGAACAACCTGGGTATCAAGATCACCGAAATCCAGGACGTGACGCCAGTACCGCACAACGGTTGCCGTCCACCGAAGCGTCGTCGTATCTAATACGCCGCGTTTCTGTAAAAAGATCGCCGGTGCAGTTCCCGAATAGGGTATACTGCCCGGCTGTCGTCGCCTGTGCCGCACTCGTGCGCCAGGTATTGAAGCCACCGTCCAACTGACTATCAGAATTGGACTAGCGCCTGTCGCATCCTGCGGGATCCTCGGGGCGTCACTTAAAACAAAGGAAGCATCGTGGCACGTTATATCGGACCTAAAGCAAAATTGTCCCGCCGTGAAGGTACGGACCTGTTCCTCAAGAGCGCACGTCGTTCGCTCGATTCGAAATGCAAACTGGACGTCAAGCCAGGCCAGCACGGTGTCAAATCCGGCGCCCGCACTTCGGACTACGGCAATCAGCTCCGCGAAAAGCAAAAAGTCAAGCGCATGTACGGCATCCTGGAGCGTCAGTTCCGCCGCTACTTCGCCGAAGCGAACCGTCGCAAGGGCAACACCGGCGAAACGCTGCTGCGTTTGCTGGAAGCGCGTCTCGACAACGTCTGCTACCGGATGGGCTTTGGCTCGACCCGCGCCGAAGCGCGCCAGTTGGTCAGCCATAAAGCGTTCACCGTGAACGGCAATGTCGTCAACATCGCTTCCTACGCCGTCAAGACCGGCGACGTCATCGCCGTGCGCGAAAAGTCGAAGAAGCAGGTTCGTATCGTCGAAGCACTGTCGCTCGCTGAGCAGGTCGGCATGCCGAGCTGGGTGTCGGTCGATTCGAAGAAGATGGAAGGCACTTTCCGTTCGTTCCCAGAGCGTAACGAGATCGCCAACGACGTCAACGAAGCGCTGATCGTCGAGCTGTACTCGCGTTAAACACCGGCCGCGTTTGACGCTGCCGCTGCCGTATCCCCGCCCGCTCCACAAGGAGCGGGCGTTTTCACTAATGCCATCAGCCTTATCGGCGTAACGAGCCGAGGGTATTGAAAAGGACATTTCATGCAAAACAGTTTGTTGAAGCCACGTATTATCGATGTTGAATCCCTCGGTGCCGGTCACGCCAAAGTCGTGATGGAGCCGTTCGAGCGTGGCTATGGCCACACATTGGGTAATGCGCTGCGCCGCGTCCTGCTGTCGTCGATGGTCGGCTACGCGCCAACCGAAGTGACGATCGCCGGCGTCGTCCATGAGTATTCGTCGCTGGACGGCGTGCAGGAAGACGTCGTCGACCTGCTGCTGAACCTGAAGGGCGTCGTCTTCAAAGTGCACAACCGCGATTCCGTCACCCTGACCCTGAAAAAGGAAGGCGAAGGCGCAATCCTGGCGTCCGACATCGACCTGCCGCATGACGTCGAACTGATCAACCCGGACCACGTGATCGCTCACCTGACCGCCGGCGGCAAGCTCGACATGCAGATCAAGGTCGAAAAAGGCCGTGGCTACGTTCCTGGTAACGTGCGCCGCCTGTCGGAAGACACCAACAAGACGATCGGCCGCATCATCCTGGACGCTTCGTTCTCGCCGGTGCGCCGCGTGTCGTACTTCGTTGAGTCGGCCCGTGTCGAACAGCGTACCGACCTCGACAAGCTGGTCATCAACATCGAAACGAACGGCGTGATCACGCCAGAAGAAGCGATCCGCCAGTCGGCCCGCGTCCTGGTCGATCAGCTCAACGTGTTCGCTGCACTGGAAGGCACGGAAGCTGCCGCTGAAGCGCCATCGCGCGCGCCGCTGGTCGATCCGATCCTGCTGCGTCCAGTCGACGACCTCGAGCTGACGGTGCGTTCGGCCAACTGCCTGAAGGCCGAAAACATCTACTACATCGGCGACCTGATCCAGCGTTCGGAAAACGAGCTGCTGAAGACGCCAAACCTGGGCCGCAAGTCGCTCAACGAGATCAAGGAAGTCCTTGCATCGCGTGGCTTGACCCTGGGCATGAAGCTGGAAAACTGGCCGCCTGCCGGCTTGGAGAAGTAATTTTGTCGTACCCCGGCCGTGCACATTGCCCGGCCGGCATTTTTTAACTCAATTTTTAAAACCGGTCCGCGGCGATTCATAGCAATCACCGATCGAAGAACTGGAATAAAAACACTCGAAAGGAATTACCATGCGTCACCGTCACGGCCTTCGCAAGCTGAATCGTACTTCGTCCCACCGCCTCGCCATGCTGCGCAACATGACCGTTTCCCTGCTGCGTCATGAAGCCATCAAGACCACCGTTCCTAAGGCTAAGGAACTGCGCAAAGTGATCGAGCCGATCCTGACCATGGGCAAGACCGACACCCTGGCCAACAAGCGCCTGGCATTCGCCCGCCTGCGCGACCGCGAAATGGTCCTGAAGCTGTTCGCTGAACTGGGCCCACGCTACGCCAACCGTAACGGTGGCTATCTGCGTATCCTGAAAATGGGTTTCCGCGTCGGCGACAATGCACCGATGTGCTACGTCGAACTGATGGACCGTCCAGAAGTCACCGATGTTGAAGAAGCGCCAACCGCCGAGTAATCAGCGCGTTCGTTGCACAATGAAAGCCAGGCCTAGCCTGGCTTTTTGTTTTTTGGCGCCATGGATGAATGTCGGTAATCTTTACAGCTTGTGCAAATACATTCATGACGGATTTCCAAGCTCATGTTAGCAATGAATTTAATCCATTGGCACGATAACTGCTTCGCAATTGGTTCGACCAACTAAAATAAAATCACCATGTCCTCCATGACTACTTCGAACTGCCCCTCCGTTTTAACGAAAATCGTCAAGGCGGCTTGCTTCGCCGCGGGGCTCCTATATGCCGCCATCGGGCATGCTGGCGTATTAAGCTTTACAGACACAACAGTTGGCGGCCCGACCTGGAATCGCCCGCTTTCCACGACGACCTTAAGTGCCATAGGTACAAACGTCGCCTATGACGTCACACAATTTCGCGTGGATCAAAGCGGCAGTTACTCCTTCTTTAGTCAGGGCTTGCTACCGTTAGTTTGGGATAACTATTTAGTGTTGTACGCCAACGCATTCTCCGCAACGTCGCCAACGGCCAATATCATTACGTTAAACGACGATTATCCGGGCATTGGCGGCGCGGGATTTGTAGTGAACTTAACTGCTGGTATTGACTATTTCGTGGTCGAAACTGGCTTTGGTAACAGTAATGCCGGCACGTATAGCATCGTCATCACAGGCTTGGGCAGCGGAACTGCATCGATCGTTGGCGCCAATGTGGTTCCGGAACCTGCAAGTCTGGCATTGCTGGGCCTCGGGATCTCTGGACTGTTCGCGGCGCGCCGCCGCAGCGCTCAAATTCTCTAATACCGGCATCTGGAGTATTCCATCTGCGTCCGCGACACAGATGGGGTCGCGTTTGAAAATGAACGTAGCGCTGGTCCGGCTGGCGTCAGCGTCCAGGGCGTTGCAGGGCAGCCAACGGAGCGGTAATCCGCTCGACGGCACCAAGGTCCACCGATCCTCACGTTCTAAACCTGCCACCGATGCACTCTTGAGTGCATCGACGACGCCGTGTGCCTGGGCCGATCACGCAGGGCGTGACGGCTGGCCCGTGGTAGCCGACGCGATCGTTGGCACGGGTGTACTATTCTGCCTGCGCCGTCCGGACCAGTTCGGCTGCTTACAATCAACAGGAAACCCATGGCCAGTGTCTCGACCCGTCCCGCCCGCAGTGTTGCGCCGTTTAACACGTTGATGCGCGCCTGCGCGGCGCTGCTGCTGCTGCTGTGCGCACTGCTGGCGAGCGGCCCGGCCGCGGCGGCCGACGAGTTTCTCGAGCCGGGCGTGGCGTTCAAGTTTTCGGCGCGCATGCAGGAAGGCGGCACGCTGGCGGTTACCTACGACATCGCCGACGGCTACTACATGTACCGCGAACAGTTCAAGTTCAGCGCCGACGGCGCCACCCTTGGCACGCCGACTTTCCCTGTGGGCAAAGTCAAGTTCGACGATACGTTCCAGAAAAACGTCGAGACGTACCGCAAATCGGTCACCATCACGATGCCGGTGCAGGCCGCCGGCCTGTTCACCTTGAAGGCGACCTCGCAAGGCTGCGCCGATGCCGGCCTGTGCTATTCGCCGCAGGAAGCGACCGAGCGGCTGATGGGCAACGCCGTCGCAGCGCCTGGCGCGACGCCGGCGATGAGCGTGACGCCGGCGACGCCGGCGTCCGCCGCCCCGGTTGCTATGGCGCCGGCCGGGGCCGCGCCATCCGAACTGTCCGGCATTGCCGCGGTGCTAGGTGGCGGCAAGCTCGTCGCCATCATTCCCGCCTTTATTTTGCTCGGCCTGGGCCTGGCGTTTACGCCGTGCGTGTTGCCGATGGTGCCGATCCTGTCGTCGATCATTGTCGGCGAGGGGGCCATCAAGCGCGCGCGCGCCTTGCTGCTGTCGGTCACCTACGCGCTCGGCATGGCGCTGGTCTACACGGCGCTGGGCGTGGCCGCCGGACTGGCCGGCGAAGGCCTGGCCGCGGCGCTGCAGAACCCCTGGGTGCTGGGCACCTTCGGCATCCTGATCGTCGCCATGGCGCTGTCGATGTTCGGCGTCTACGAACTGCAGCTGCCGGCCGCGCTGCAAACCCGGCTGGCCAACGCGTCCGGCCGCCAGTCGTCCGGCAAGCTGGCCGGCGTGTTCGCCATGGGCGCCATCTCCGCGCTGATCGTCGGTCCGTGCGTCGCCGCGCCGCTGGCCGGTGCGCTGCTCTACATCAGCCAGACGCGCGACGTCGTCGTCGGCGGCGCCGCGCTGTTCGCGATGGCGATCGGCATGAGCATTCCGCTGCTGCTGGTGGGTGTGTCGGCCGGCTCGCTGCTGCCGCGCGCCGGCGCCTGGATGAACTCGGTCAAGCGCTTCTTCGGCGTGCTGATGCTGGCGATGGCGCTGTGGCTGGTGTCGCCCGTGCTGCCGGCGGCGCTGCAGATGGTAATGTGGGCGGCGCTGCTGATGGGCTACGGCTTCTACCTGCTGCGTTCCACCCGCCACTGGGCAGCCATGACCTTGGCGGCCGCGTTCGCCGTGCTCGGCGTGGTCCAGCTGCTCGGCTTTGCCAGCGGCGGGCGCGACCCGCTGGCGCCACTGGCCCACCTGGCGCCCGGCGCGGGCGAACACGGCCTGCGCTTTACCCGCATCAAGACGGTCGCCCAGCTCGACGCGGCGCTGGCCCAAACCGGCGGCAAGACGGCGATGCTCGACTTCTACGCCGACTGGTGCGTCTCGTGCAAGGAGATGGAAAAGCTGACCTTCGTCGACCCCGGCGTCAAGGCCAGGCTGGCCGACAGCGTGCTGCTGCAGGTGGACGTGACGGCCAACGACGCCGACGACAAGGCGATGCTCAAGCGGTTCGGCCTGTTCGGGCCACCCGGCATCATCCTGTTCGACGCGCGCGGCCAGGAAATTCCCGACAGCCGCGTCATCGGCTACCAGAACGCCGAAAAGTTCACCGCGTCGCTGGCAAAGCTGAAATAAGGCGACGGCTGCAGGTGCGGGCCGGCATCAGGGCGTCGACCAAGTGCGGTCTTTCGCCAGCATGACCTCATGATGGCCGCACCCGGCCGGAATCATCGGAAAGCAGTTTTCGGCCTGTTCGACCACCACGTCGAGCAAAAACGGACCGGTCGACGCCAGGCAGGCGGCGAGCGCAGCGTCGAGCTCATCGGCATGCTCGACGCGTGCCGCCTGCCACCCGAACGCCCGCGCCAGGGCGACGAAATCGGGCAGCGCCTCGGTGTAGCTGTGGCTGTAGCGGGCGCCGTGGTGCAGTTCTTGCCACTGCCGCACCATTCCCATGCAGCCATTGTTTGACAGGATCACCTTGACCGGGCAGCGATGCTGCATGGCGGTGGACAACTCCTGGATGTTCATCTGGATCGAGGCGTCGCCGCTGACGCAGACCACCAGCTTGCCGGGATGGGCAATCTGCGCGCCGATTGCCGCCGGCAAGCCGTAGCCCATGGTGCCGGCGCCGCCCGAGGTCAGCCAGCGGCGCGGTGCATCGAACGGCAGATATTGCGCCGCCCACATCTGGTGCTGTCCGACGTCGGTCGCCACGATGGCGTCCTGGCCGGCAAGGGCGGCTGCCAGCCGCTGCATCAGTTGCTGGGGCACGATGGTCGAGGCCCCTTCGCCGCCAGTGAAGCCGAGCGAGCCGTGCGCGCGCCAGGCGGCGATCTGCCGCCACCACGCCGCCGTCGCGCCCGCATCGAGCGCCAGCGCGTCGAGTTGGCGATGCAGCCCGGCCAGCACCGCGTGGCAGTCGCCCGCCAGGCCGATATCGGTGGACACGACCTTGCCGATCGAGGCCGGATCGATGTCGATGTGAATGATGCGCGCACCGGGACAGAAGTCGTCGAGCTTGCCGGTGACGCGGTCGTCGAAGCGCGCGCCGACGCACACCACCAGGTCCGCCTCGTGCATGGCCAGGTTCGCCTCCAGCGTGCCGTGCATGCCCAGCATGCCGAGCCATTGCGGCTGCGAGGCGGGGAAGGCGCCAAGTCCCATCAGCGTCAGCGTGCAAGGCGCGTTCGTTCTGAGCACCAGCTCGGTAAAGCTGGCGCACGCCGCCTCGCCCGAATTGATCAGCCCGCCACCGCCGTACATCACCGGCCGGCGCGCCGCGGCGATCATGGCGGCGGCCGCCGCCAGCGCGGCCGCGGGGACATCGTGCTGCACCGGCGCCGCCGCCAAGGCAGGCAGCGCGGGCGGCGCCTGCAGGCGCTGCGCCTGCACATCCTTCGGCACATCGACCAGCACCGGGCCGGGGCGCCCGCCGGTGGCCTCGGCAACCGCGCGGCGGATGGTGGCGGCGATGTCGGCGCTGTCGCGCACCTGCACGTTCCATTTCGTCACCGTGCGTGAAATGCCGAGCGCGTCGCATTCCTGGAATGCATTGGTGCCGATCGACGTCGTCGCCACCTGGCCGCTGATGCACAGCACCGGGATCGAATCGCTGAGCGCATCGAGCAGGCCGGAGGTGGTGTTGGCGATGCCCGGGCCGGAGGTGACGAACACCACGCCGAGCCGGCCGGTCGAGCGCGCGTAGCCCTGGGCGGCGTGCACGGCCGCCTGCTCGTGGCGCACCAGCACGTGGCGCAGGCGCCCGTCCAGGTGCAGCGCGTCGTACAGCGGCAGCACAGCGCCGCCGGGGTAGCCGAAAACGGTATCCACGCCGCACTCGATCAGCGTGCGCACCAGCACCTGGGCGCCGCTGACGGCCAGGTTTTCCATCTCGTTGGGTGATATGTTCATCGCTAAATTTTATCCACGCAACCGGTGAAAGTGCTTCATAATTTCAGCGTGATTTCACCAGTTTCGGAAAATTTGATGGATATCGACGGCAAAGCCGGAAAAAAATTCGACGAGCACGACCGCGCGATCCTGCGCGTGCTGCTGGCCGACTCGCGCACCACCTTGCAGGAGATCGGCCGCGCGGTCGGGCTGTCGACCACTTCGTGCTGGAACCGCATCAAGCGGATGGAGGAGTCGGGCGCGATCCAGGGCTACACGGTCAGGGTCGACCTGGCCCAGATCGGCTACCAGGATACGGTGATCGTGCAGGTCACCCTGGAGAGCCACAGCGAGGAGACGCTTTGGGAGTTCGGTCGCGCGCTCGAATCGATCCCCGAGATTCTCGAGGCGTTCCTCATTTCGGGCGACTACGATTATTTCATCCGCATTGCGGTGAAGGATACGCGCGACTATGAACGGCTGTTGCGCGAGCAGCTGTACCAGATACCCGGCATCCGCCACAGCAAATCGAGCTTTGTGCTGCGCACGCTGAAAAAATCGGATACGCCGCTGGCTGCGGCGCCGGCGCCTACTCGGCGCTAGCGCCGGCCTGCGCCGACTCGCGCCGGCGCGCCGCCAGGTCGCGCGTCCGGGCCAGCATGCGAGCCCGCGCCGACGCCGGCAAGCGCGGCGCGGCCGAGGCGTGCTCCGGCGCGTCGTCCACTGCCGGGCCGCCGCCGACCAGCACGATGAACTGCTGCGTCAGCAATTCGTCGATGTCGGCCTCGCCCAAGCCTACCGCCGCCAGCTTGGCCAGCAGCGACGCGCGCGTGTGGCGCCCGTCGATCTGGACCAGCAGCATGCGCAGCCGGGCAGGGAGGTGGTGCTTGCGTGTGGCGATTTCCTCGCGGCCTTTGTCGCTCTTGTCGTAAATGCAGGTATTCATCAGCGGTCTCCAATTGTTGTTGGTGTTGTCGAGCCGGTGTTGCCGTGCGGATATACGAATGGATATTACACAATATTGAACGGGATGGGCAAAAAAAGGGCTATGTCGCCGCGATCCGGTCTGGTTCAGACCTCGGCCGTTGGGCGTAGTTCAATATCCCCGACTTCGCGGTGACATCGCCAAAAAAAGAGGAGCCGAAGCTCCTCTGTGGTTGCGTGCCGCGCGATCAGCCGCGCATGCCACCCTTCATGTGATGGCCGCCACCGTGGTGACCGCCGCCGTGACCGCGTCCGCGCATGGTGCTCTCGTCAAACACTTTCTTCTGCGCCGGCGTCAGCGTCGCATAGAAGGTGTTCAGCGCGGCCAGCTTCGATTCCATGGCGGCGGTGTGCTGCTTGGCCATGGCGATCATCTTCTCCATCCGGGCCGGGGCCGACAGGGTCGCCATCGCCGCGTGCTCGCCCCGTCCTGCCATTGGCGTCGGCTTGATCGCTGCCTGGTAGGCCGTCCATGCCGGCTGCTGCTCCGGCGTCAGCTGCAGCGCTGCGGCCTGTTTGGCCTGGCGCTTGGCGTAATGCTCGCTCCATTTTGCCATCCGCTGTTCCTGGCTGACGGCGTGGCCGTGGCGGCCTTCCGGCGCGGCCGCCGTTTGTGCGATGGCGACGCTGCCGAAGCCGGCGACGACCATGGCGATCAGGACCTGCTTGCGTAATGCGTTCATGTGTTTTTCCTTGAGAGTTAAGTGGGTTGTGCGTCTCAACTGCTCGGTGCACGGTTCCCATCATGGTGGCGCGGTGTTTCCACCGGATGTCCGCTGCCGCGCACTTTGTATCAATTTGTTTCGACCCCCGGCGTATATACATGATGATACAAATACCCTGTTCATGGGGACCTTAACTGGGGATAATCCCATCATGGATACTCCCTCTACCATTCTGATCGTCGACGACGACCGCGACATCCGCTCGCTGCTGGCCGACTACCTCGAGTCGAACGGCTACCGCGCCCTGGCCGCGGCCGACGGCACGGCGATGTGGAAGATACTCGACGAGGCGCGCCCCGACCTCATCGTGCTCGACCTGAACCTGCCCGGCGACGACGGCCTGACCCTGTGCCGCAAGCTGCGCGCCCATTCGACCTTGCCGGTGATCATGCTCACGGCGCGCAACGAGCCGCTCGACCGCATCCTCGGCCTCGAGATGGGCGCCGACGACTACCTGCCGAAGCCGTTCGAGCCGCGCGAGCTGCTCGCGCGCATCCGCAGCGTGCTGCGGCGCAGCCACGCGATGCCGTCGAATACGCCGGCCGACAACGCCCAGCAGATGCGCTTCTCCGGCTGGACGCTCGACCTGACCGCGCGCCACCTGCTCAACCCGGACGGCATGGTGATCATGCTGTCGGGCGCCGAATTTCGCCTCTTGCGCGTGTTCCTCGAACACCCGAACCGGGTGCTCAACCGCGACCAGCTGCTGAACCTCACGCAAGGGCGCGACGCCGATCCGTTCGACCGCTCGATCGACATCCAGATCAGCCGCCTGCGCCAGAAGCTGGGCGAAGACGCGCGTCTGCCGCAGATCATCAAGACGGTGCGCAACGGCGGCTACGTGCTGGCCGGCCAGGTCACGGTCGAGCCGCCGGCATGAAGGCGTTCTTCGGCTCGATGACCGGCCGCGTGTTCCTGACGCTGCTGCTGGGGATCGTGCTGTCGGCCGCGCTGACCCAATGGCTGGCCGACGCCGAGCGCCAGCGCGTCATCGAAGAGTACCGCGACATGCACGCGCTCGAGCGCGCCGAGCAACTGATCATGGCCGCCGAAGTGGTGCCGGCGTCGGCGCGGCTGGCGTACCTGGCGGTGGCCAACCGGCCCGGCATCCTGCTCGAGGAAGTCACCGGCGCACTGGCGCACTCGAACGCGCACTCCGTGTTTGCCGCCGCGCTGGCGCAGCGCCTCGGCCGCGCCTACCAGCTCGCATCGATCTCGGCGCGCCCGGCCGCGTGCGACGTGCCGCGCACCCAGTCGACCATGTTCGGCGAAACCAAGGCGCCGTGGCGCGGCGTCTGCGAGAGCATCGACGTGCGGCTGCGCGACGGCGAGCAGCTGCGCCTGTCGGTGCTGCCGCCGCGGCCGTCGCCGTTCGCCGGCAAGACCGACTACCGCACCATCATCGCGCTGTTCTTGGTCAGTATCGCCTTCCTCGCCTACCTGGTCGCGCGCATGACGACCCGTCCGCTCAAGCAGCTGGCGCAGGCGGCCAAGGACCTCGGCAACGACATCAACCACCCGCCTTTGAAACTGGCCGGCGCCAGCGAGATCCGCCAGGCCAGCGCCGCCTTCAACGCCATGCAGGCGCGCATCCGCCAGTACATCTTCCAGCGCACCCAGATGCTGGCGGCGATCACCCACGACTTGCAAACGCCGCTGACGCGCCTGCGCCTGCGCCTTGAAAAAGTGTCCGACCCGGAGCTGCAGGAGCGCCTGGTCGGCGACCTGTCGGCGATGCAGGCGATGGTCAAGGAAGGACTCGACCTGGCGCGCAGCGTCGACACCACCGAGGCGATGCAGCCGCTCGACTTCGATTCGCTGCTCGACAGCGTCTGTTCCGACGCCAGCGATGCCGGCCAGCACGTCGTGCTCAACGGGCGCGCCGCGATGGCGCTGCTGGGGCGACCGATGGGCTTGCGCCGCTGCCTGGTCAACCTGATCGACAACGCCGTCAAGTACGGCCAGGAAGCGGTCGTCACGGTCGAGCGCATGGCCGGCGCGGCGCGCATCCACATCCGCGACGCCGGCCCCGGCATCGCCAGCGCCGAGCAGGCCCGCGTGTTCGAGCCGTTCTACCGGGTCGAAAGTTCGCGCTCGCGCGAGTCGGGCGGCACCGGCCTGGGCCTGACCATCGCCCGCAATATTGCCGAGCAGCACGGCGGCACGCTGGCGCTGGCCAACCATCCCGACGGCGGCCTCCTGGTGACCCTGGTGCTGCCGGAGTATTACGCCGCAAAATGAACCATGCGACAATCGCGCTGACCGATTTCAATTAACTGCAACAGCCGCCCGCGCGGGCGGACAGGGAACAGCATGAACAAGAAGAATATTGGTGTCATTGCCGCCGCCATCGCCATCATCGGCGCCACCGCGTGGTACCTGCAGGGAGCCGGCGAAGCGCCCAGGGGCGCCGCCGGCGCCAAGGGCGCCGCCCAGCCGCCGACGGTGGTCAGCGTCATCAAGCCGCAGCGCCAGGACGTGCCGGTCGAAGTGCGCTCGAACGGCACCGTCACCCCGGTCAGCAGCGTCGAACTGCATCCGCAGATCACCAGCACCATCCGCACCGTGCATATCAAGGAAGGCCAGTTCGTCAAGGCGGGCGAGCTGATGTTCTCGCTCGACGACCGCGGCGACCGCGCCAACGTCGACAAGGCGCGCGCCCAGATCGCCCGCGACCAGGCCGCGCTGGCCGACGTCGAGCGCCAGTACAAGCGCAGCGAAGAGCTGGTGGCGCAAAAGTTCCTGGCCCAGAGCGCGCTCGACACCTTGAAGAGCCAGGTCGATTCGGCGCGCGCGCTGCTGGCGGCCAACCAGGCCGCGCTGCGCGCCACCGGCGTGGCGGCCAGCTACAACACGATCCGCGCGCCGATGAGCGGGCGGGTCGGCGCCATCAACGTGTTCCCCGGCAGCCTGGTGCAGCCGGCCACGTCGCTGACCTCCGTCACCCAGCTCGATCCGATCAACGTCGCCTTCACCTTGCCCGAGTCGGCGCTCGGCAAGCTGCTGGCGGCGCAAAAGAACGGCGCCGTCAAGGTCGACGCCATCGCCGGCGAGGCCGGCAAACCGGTCACCGGCACCGTCAGCTTCATCGACAACACGGTCGACCCGGTGGCCGGCACGATCCGCGTCAAGGCCCGCTTCGACAACCGCGACAGCAGCCTGTGGCCGGGGCAGTACGTCACCACCAGGCTGACCTTGCAGACGCTGGCCGGCGCTGTCGTGATCCCGCAAACGTCCATCATCACCAGCACGCGCGGCAGCTTCGTCTACGTCGTCGACGCCGACCAGTCGGCGCGCCAGGTGCCGGTGGCGCGCCTGCACGGCTTCGGCCTGCACGCGGCCGTATCGGGCCTGGCCGGCGACGAGCAGGTCATTACCGAAGGCAAGCAGAACCTGCGCCCGGGCGGCAAGGTCAAGCTTGCCGAGCCGGCCGCGCCGAAGGGCGGCCCGACCCGCGTCGCCACCAAGGACCCTTCATGAGCATCTCCGAACTGTCGATCCGGCGCCCCGTGATGGTGGTGCTGCTGTCGATCGCCATCGTGCTGATCGGCGTGCTGGCCTACCGCAGCATCCCGGTGGCCGCGCTGCCGAGCTATAACACGCCCGTCATCAACGTGCAGGCCAACCTGTCCGGCGCCAGTCCGGAGACGATGGCGTCGTCGGTCGCGCTGCCGCTGGAAAAGCAGTTCTCCACCATTGCCGGCATCGACCTGATCACCTCGACCAGCACCCAGGGCCAGACCTCGCTGACGCTCGAATTCAACCCCAGCATCGACGTCAACGTCGCCGCCATCGACGTCCAGGCGGCGCTGCTCGGCGCCCAGCGCCAGCTGCCGCAGGAAATGACGGAGCTGCCGTCGTACCGCAAGGTCAACCCGGCCGACGCGCCGGTGCTGTTCATGACGATGACGTCGCCGTCGATGAGTCTGTCGGACCTGAACGACTACGCCGAGAACCTGATCGCCCCGAGCCTGTCGACCTTGCCGGGCGTGGCGCAGGTCAGCGTCAACGGCCAGAAACGCTTCGCCGTGCGGGTGCGCGCCAAGGCCGACCTGATGAACGCGCGTAACCTGTCGATGGACGAACTGGCCATCGCGCTGCGCGCGGCCAATTCGAATTCGCCGCTCGGCATTCTCGACGGCCCCAGCCAGACCCTGACGATCCAGGGCAATCCGCAGCTGATGAAGGCGTCCGAATTTGCCGAACTGATCGTCGCCAACCGCAACGGCCAGGCGGTGCGCCTGCGCGACGTCGCCACCGTCGAGGACAGCTTCCAGTCGGTCAAGACGGCCGGCAGCTACAACGGCGAGCGCTCGATCGTGCTGCTGGTGCAGCGCCAGCCCAACGCCAACACGGTGCAGGTGGTCGACGCGGTGCGCAAACTGCTGCCGCAGTTCCAGTCGCAGGTGCCGGCCTCGATCAAGATCAACCTGGTCAACGACCGCTCGGTGTCGATCCGCGAAGCGATCCACGACGTCAACCTGACCCTCGCCGCCACCGTCGCGCTGGTGGTGCTGGTGATCTTCCTGTTCCTGCACCGCGCCGCGGCCACCTTTATCCCGGCGGTGACGATGCCGATCTCGCTGCTCGGCGCGCTGGCGCTGCTCAACTGGCTCGGCTACAGCCTCGATAACGTCTCGCTGCTGGGCATCACGCTGGCCGTCGGCCTGGTCGTCGATGACGCCATCGTCGTGCTGGAAAATATCGTGCGCCACATCGAGATGGGCAAAAAACCGATGCAGGCCGCGCTGGTCGGCTCCAAAGAGATGGGCTTTACGATCGTCTCGATTTCGATTTCGCTGGTGGCCGTGTTCATCCCGATCTTCTTCATGCCCGGCGTGATCGGCTTGCTGTTCCACGAATTCGCGGTGGTCGTCGGCCTGTCGATCCTGGTGTCGGCGGTGGTCTCGCTGACCTTGGTGCCGATGCTGGCGAGCCGCCTGCTGCCGGCCCACGTCGAAAACGGCGAAGGCGAAAAGAGCTTCATCGGCCGCCACTTCGAACGCGGTTTTGCGCGCGTGCGCAACGGCTACGAGCGCTCGCTCGACGTCGCGCTGGCGCACCGCAACGTGGTGCTGCTGGTGGCGCTGGCCACCTTCGCGCTGACGGTGGTGCTGTACGTGACGATCCCGAAGGGCTTCTTCCCGGAGGAAGACCTCGGCCAGATCCGCGTCACCACCGAGGCGGCCGAAGACACCTCGTCGGCGGCGCTGCTCGAACTGCAGGAGCGGGTCGCCGCCATCATCAAGGCCGATCCGGCGGTGCAGGACGTGACGTCGTTTACGGGCGGGGGCAACAGCGGGCGCATGTTCCTGGTGCTCAAGCCGCGCGCCGACCGCGACAAGATGCCGGCGGTGCTGGACCGCATCCGCAAGGCCACCCGCGCCGTGCCCGGCGTCGCCGTGTATCTGAGCCCGATCCAGAACCTGCAGCTCGGCGGGCGCCCGAGCAAGAGCCGCTACCAGTACACCTTGCAAAGCATCAGCTCCGATTCGCTCGGCGCGTGGGCCAGCAAGTTCCAGGAAGCGATGCGCAACGATCCGAACTTCCGCGACGTCACCAGCGACTCGCAGAACCGCGGCCTGCAGGCGTCCTTGAAAATCGACCGCGACAAGGCCAACGTGCTCGGCGTGCAGATGGCCGACGTGCGCACCGCGCTGTACGCCGCGTTCGGCGAGCGCCAGGTCTCGACCATCTACGCGCCGGCCGCCAGCTACAACGTCATCCTCGAGGCCGATGCGGCCGACCGCCAGTTCGACGATGCGCTGTCGCGCGTGTCGGTGCGCAGCAAGGACGGCCAGCTGGTGCAGCTGGCGTCGTTCGCGCGGGTCGAGCGTACCGTCGGGCCGATCTCGGTCAACCACCAGGGCCAGCTGCAGGCGATCACGCTGTCGTTCAACCTGGCGCCGGACGTGCCGCTCGGCGTCGCCACCAGCGCGATCGACAAGATGGCCAAGGACATGGGCCTGCCGCCGTCGATCATCACCAAGTACGGTGGCGACGCGGCCGTGTTCAAGGATTCGCAATCGAGCCAGCTGATCCTGATTCTCGCCGCGCTCGGCGTGATCTACGTGCTGCTCGGCGTGCTCTACGAGAGCTACATCCACCCGCTGACCATTCTCGCCGGCCTGCCGTCGGCGGCCGTCGGCGCGCTGCTGACCTTGCGCATCTTCGGCCTCGACCTGACGATGATCGCCATCATCGGCATCCTGATGCTGATCGGCATCGTCAAGAAGAACGCCATCATGATGATCGACTTCGCCATCGACGCCCAGCGCAACGGCGGCATGGCGCCGGAGGCGGCGATCCGCGAAGCGTGCATCCTGCGTTTCCGGCCGATCCTGATGACGACCCTGGCCGCGCTGATGGGCGCCTTGCCGATCGCGCTGGGCATCGGCGCCGGCGCCGAACTGCGCCAGCCGCTCGGCCTGGCCGTCGTCGGCGGCCTGCTGTTCTCGCAAGTGATCACGCTGTACATCACGCCGGTGATCTACCTGTTCCTCGACCGCTACAGCGGCAGCGGGCCGATGACCGACAAGCAGCTCGCCGCCTTCGACGTGGCCGACGAACCGCATGCGGCGCCGGAGAAACTGGTGGCGCGCGAACAGGCGCCGCACCCGGTGCGCCGCGCCGGCTAGTTGCAGTTGCTGATACACACTGTAACAAGCTGCACGGCGGTAATCTTGTAAGCTCTACAAGTGAGCCGCCGTGCGCATGCTGCGCAAAACGGTTAGACTGCGGCTCTGCCGCGTCGCATCGACGCCGTCCCAGGAGTTGTTTTCATTTTGCGTGATCATTCCCACTTTTCGCCCGACAATAACGGTATTTGCGACCACTGCGGCCAGGCTCTGCCTGCCACGGTGAGTCCGTGGGACCGTCGCGGACCGAACCGTACCGCCGTGGTGGCGACGATCCTGCTGCACTTGCTGCTGGTGGCAATCTACCTGTTGCAGCCGAAGACCGAGAAGCACGCGCCGCCGCCCGCCGGCGGGACGATGGTCTACGTCGCGCCGCTGCCGCCGGGCAAACCGAAACCGAAACCGCCGCAGCAGCAGGCGCCGAAAAAAGTGACGAAGTCGACGCCGGTGCAGGTCAAGCGCCTGCCCAACACGATCACCGTGCCGAAAGAAAAGCCGGTCGAAGTGGTGGTGGAAGAGCCAAAGCCGGTGGTCTCGCCGCCGCCGCAGGAAGTCGACATGCAGGCCTACGTCGAGGCGCGCCGCAAGGCCCGCGGCGCCAAGGAGCCGGGCGACCAGCCTGCCGAGGAAAGCGAAAATGCGCGCGCCGACCGCATCGCCAAGGCCAACATTGCCGCCGCCAACGGCCGCAGCCGCGGTGACGACAAGAACGAAACCGGCGGCGTATTTACTCTCACCAACAAGACGTCGCTCAGCGCCGATCTCAAGTTTCGCGGCTGGAACCCGAATTTCAAGCGCCGCTGGCTGCAGCAGGTGACGGTGGAAGTGGGCACCGAGCCCGACGTCGAGACGGCCGTCGTCAAGAAGATGATCGAGCTGATCCGCAAGGAAAAGACCGGCGACTTCGAGTGGGATTCGCACCGCCTGCAACGGGTGGTGACGATGAGCGCGCGGCCGGCCGACACGGCCGAGCTGCAGGCGTTTCTGTTCAAGGAAATGTTCCCGGAATACAGGCGCGGGCGCTGAGAAACCGGGGCGCGTCGCCAATGCCATTCCTACAGTGGCCTGGCACGTGCGCCTATTTTCTTGCGCCTGAGCGACGAGCCGGCCGACATTCCCGGCGGCGAGGAGCTTGCCGGCGACGCAGGCTTGGATGACGTGGCCGAGATCCAGCAAAGTGCGCAACGCGAAGGCATGGGCCGACATCGCCATCGCGGCCGCGGCCACGACCAGGCGGAGGACGCCACTGCCGACGTCGACAAGCTGGGGAGTCAGCAGCCGGGCGCCGCCAAGACGGGCGACGGCGGGCCGCGCCGCTAGCGCGGGCCGGCCGCTTCAGTAGTTGGACGTGGCTGGATCGACCGCTCCCTTGCGCCGCGGGACCTATCTAAGTCTCATCGCGTTTTGAATTCTCGATCAACGCGGCAAGATGCGGCTCGATCGGCATACGCTTGAACATGTTGACAGCACTGCTGCCCGTGTTTCCGGATGGTACAAGTCCGACTGCAGATCCCATGGCGCCGAGAAAAATGCGCATGGCTTGGCCGCAGGCATCGACAAGCAAGCGGCGCCTCGCGGCGATGCGCAACATCGCCCAATGTGTACGGACGTGGGGCCACACATAGCCTTGCCCCACGACATGCGCCCTTTCCAGGCAACCCATGGCAGCGTCGAATAGACCAGCTCGGATAAACGATTCCGCGTTGACCATTTCAGTCTCAAACCACGCTTGCAATTCATTTTTTATCGCCATGCTTGTCTCCCTGGGATGCCGCCGGCGCCACCCCCGTGTGGTGGGCTGGCGGCATCCGCGTCGGCATCAGCTGTTCGCACAGGAGCAAGCAGCTCCGCATTGGCATTGCGGGCCGCAGCTGCACGCTTTTTGTTCGATCTGCTTCTGGCAGCCGCAGGCGCAGCTAGTGCCGGGGCAGGCCGACGATTTGCAATTGCATTGTGTGGTGGTGTTCATGGCAACTCTCTTTTCGGTTAAGGTGAGAGGCCAGTGTAGGGTCGCCCGGCGGCGGCGGCTTGAACGAAACGGCTAACCTGAACCCAGGATCGGCTCGATGCCCGCCGCCGGCACGCCGAACATGCGCTTGAAGGTGCGCGAGAAATGCGCGGAGTCGGCAAACCCGCCGGCGTGAGCAGCGTCGGTCAGGCTCACGCCTGCCGCATACAATGCCACCGCAACCTCGAGGCGCAACCAGAGCACATAGGGGCGGAAACGAATGCCGGTTTCTTCCAGAAACAGATGGCGGAAGCGGTCGGGAGAAAGGTGGACGGCGTCGGCCACGTCGGCCATCACCACGGTCTGGCCAAGCCGTTCACGCAGCACTTCGACGGCACGCTCGACCCGCTTGTCGAGTGGCCTGGCGGGCGCAGTCTGCATCGAGGTCAGCCGTTCCGGTATGGCGCGGGCGCGCGCTGCCAATTCGTCGTTGGCGGCGCCTTGGTGAAACGCGGCAGCGAGCTGCGCTACGTCATCGCCGAAGGCGTCCGCCGCGAGCGGTTCGATGCCGGCCGGGTAGCGTTCGCGCAGCACGCGCCCTTGGCGCCATTCCGGTTCGGCGAAGATCATCGCGACGAGTTCGCCGCTTGCCTCGAACGCATGTGGTTGATGCGCGGCGATAATTACCGATGCATAAGATGTCCACTCTTCCGCCGGACGCCGGAAGCGGACTGCGCCAGCCGAGAGCGCGATGGTGATCTGGATGGCGTGATGCGCATGGAAGTCCGTTTCCGCTCCCGCATGGCCAATCCAGATGCTGCCGCCGCGCCACACCACGATCCGTCCAATGCCGGCAGGCTGGACGCCGCCCGATCTCCATCCGCTAGCCATGGTCTTGCCCCCGTGAAGCGTCATTGCACAAGTGACGCGTGGCCGTGCTGCCAGGCCGCTGCCTGCCGCCGTTCAGCGGCATTGTCCGAGGCTGAGTGCATTGTCGGGGTCGCAGCGCAGCGCGCCGCGCAGTTCCGTCAGCTCGCCGGCAACACGCCCGGCGCAGGCGATCTGCACTTCCCTGCCGGGCGCCGCCGTCACCCGTACGCCGGCGTTGCGCTTGCCGTTCTCGACGTAGTCGAACACCGCGTAGTCGACGCCTTCGTTGGTGAACGTCAACTCGACCCGGTCGACCTGGTGCCGAGCGTAGTTGGTCAGGTACATCGTGCTGGGCGCATTGGCCGGATCGGCGGGGAACGCCAGCTCGATGCGGCCTGGTCGGCCGAAGCGGTACTGCACCGCGTCCGTGCTGGCGCCGCATACGCCGATCCACTTCTTGCTGGCAATCTGGCACGAAAAAAAGGGCGTCTCCGAAGCGGTGCACAGCCCGCCGCCGGCCGCGCCGGTACCAGTGACCATCAGCAGCAGCAATGCCGCCCCGCGCCCCCGCATCAGTGCTGGCCCGGCGGGAATTGCTGGGCCGCCGCCTTGATGCGCGCGTACGCGCTTGCCATTTTTTCGTCGTAGCGGTTCTTCTTGTAGCCCGGGCCGTTGTAGAGCAGTGCGAACGTTTCCCAGTCATTGCGGCGCAAGGCGCCGAGCATCGGCTTGTTGTGTGCAACGAACTGCACGAATGCGCGCAGGTGTTCCGGCTCGGCGCGCGCGTGCGCCAGCACCATCGCCGCAGCCGACGTAAACCCGGCCGCCAGGAAGTTGTTGCCCATGATCTGGAAGCGTCCCCACGACGCCGAGCGCAGCGCCGCATCCGGCGCCAGGTGCCACGCTTCGGCCAGCTTGGGGTACTGCTCCCTGGATTTTCCGTAGCCGCCAGTGGTGGCCTGCGAAATGGCCGGGTGCGTCGCGTCGAACCGGCCTTGCGTCAGGCGATGAAAGTAATGGCGCTCGTAGAGGATGGTCGGCCTGCCCTGGCTGTCGAACGGGTTGCCCAGCGTCTCGACCTCGGCCACCGCCTGTATCGCCGCCACTTCGACGCCGAGCGTGGCTGCGGCCAGCAGGAAGTCATTGTCGGTGATGCCGCGTTCAGCATTGAAGTGGCCGTCAAACAGCAAGCCGATGTCGGCGATCGAGTCGATGTGGTCGGCGTGCGTGCCCGGGGAGGCCGTGCTGCGCGCATGGAGGCCAGGGCGGGGTGGTGGCCCGCCCGGTGTCGGGTGCCTGGGCCCCGCGATCAAGTACTTTTTCATCTGCTCGTTCCTCTGCAGAAACAGTCAGGAATCGATTCCTGGTGCGCCTTCAACATAGCACATTGCATGGTGATTCCTGGTTGATTTTTGAGTAGCTTTCCATAGCTCAAGTGCTCGTTCGATGGGAACGCTTGATCCATAGACCTCGTACATGGCATACCTGCTCTAGTCTGTGCAATCACAGCACCGCGCGCATCGCGTCGAGGTACTGCTCCGACTCCGAGATCGAATTGTGGCCGGCGCCGCGGATGACGACCTGCGTGGCGACGCCGGCGGCGAAGCTGGCGTGCAGGCGCTCGGTGCTCACGCGCGGGATCACGTCGTCGTGCTCGGCGCGCAAAATCAGCGTCGGCACGCGCACCGTCTGCGCGTGGCGGGCGGACTCGAACTTGTCAGTCAGCAGCCAGCGCACTGGAAAGTACGGGAACTGCGCCGCGGCAATCGCCGCCATGCTGTCGTACGGCGTGACCAGCACCAGGCGCGCGGCGGGTCGCTCGGCGGCAAGGCGCACCGCGACGCCGCTGCCCAGGCTGCGTCCAACTACCGCGATCTGCGGATGGTCCTGATGCACCTTGTCGAACAGCGCGCGCGCATCGGCATGCAGCGCCGCTTCGGTCGGCTTGCCTGCGCTGCCGCCGTAGCCGCGATAGTGCAGCAGGTAGATGGCGTAGCCGGGAAAGGCGCGCGCAAACGAGGCCAGGTTGGCCGACACATCTTCGGCATTGCCGCCGAAGTACAGCAGCGCTTTCGGCCCGGCATGCGGACGCACGGTCACACGAACGTCGGACGGCAGGATCAACGTGTCGGCAGGGCCGCCGTACGAGTTTGGCTGGGGGTAATAGATCAGTGTGCGCTGGAATGCAAACAAGGCGACGCATGCTGCCGCGTAGAGCAGCAGCACGATCAGGACAATTGCGGCAACAGCTCGCAAGGTCGGCTCCGTGGCGTTTGCGGTACGGCTGGGGGCGTGTCCGAATGTCAGACCTGACCCCAGGGATTGAGCTTAGCGCTTGTCGCGCAGCAGGCGGGCGATGTCGCGCGCGAAGTACGTCAGCACGCCGTCGGCGCCGGCCCGCTTGAACGCCATCATCGATTCCATCATCACCTTGTCGTGGTCGAGCCAGCCGTTTTGCGCGGCCGCCTTGATCATCGCGTATTCGCCGCTGACCTGGTAGGCAAACGTCGGCACCCGAAACTCGTCCTTCACGCGGCGCACGATGTCCAGGTACGGCATGCCCGGCTTGACCATGACCATGTCGGCGCCTTCGGTCAGGTCGAGCCCGACCTCGCGCAGCGCTTCGTCGCTGTTGGCCGGATCCATCTGGTAGGTGTTCTTGTCGGCTTTGCCGAGGTTGGCGGACGAACCGACCGCGTCGCGGAACGGGCCGTAGAACGCCGACGCGTATTTGGCCGAGTAGGCCATGATGCGGGTGTGGATGTGGCCGGCCTCTTCGAGCGCGGCGCGGATGGCGCCGATGCGTCCGTCCATCATGTCCGACGGCGCCACCACGTCGACGCCGGCAGCGGCGTGCGTGAGCGCCTGGCGGATCAGCATGTCGATGGTCAGCTCGTTGACGATGTAGCCCGATTCGTCCGGCAGGCCATCCTGGCCGTGCGTGGTGTACGGGTCGAGCGCGATGTCGGTCAGGATGCCCAGCTCGGGGAAGCGCTCCTTGAGCGCCTTGACCGCGCGCGGCACCAGGCCGTCCGGGTTGGTCGCCTCGATGCCGTCGTAGGTCTTCAGGGACGCGTCGATGACCGGGAAGATCGCCAACACGGGAATGCCGAGCGTCACGCATTCCTGCGCCACTTCCATCAGCAAGTCGACCGACACGCGTTCCACGCCCGGCATCGACGCCACCTGCTGGCGCTGGCCGGCGCCGTCGAGAATGAACACCGGGTAGATCAGGTCGGACGCGGTGATCGTGTTCTCGCGCATCAGCGCGCGCGAAAACGGATCGCGCCGCATGCGGCGCAGGCGGATGGCAGGGTAGGCGGCGGAACTATGGGCTGGCATGGGCGCGCTTTCAGGTATAAAAATTAGTCGTCGCTGTCGACCGGGTCGACCAGCTGGGCGTCCGGGTCGGCCGGGATGTCGGTCAGGCCGAGCAGGTCGATGATCTTGGCGTTGGCTTCGTCGATGCCGACGCGCTTTAGCGCCGAGAACAGCTGCACGGTGAACGGGAAGCCTTCGCCGTCTTCGTCGACGTAACTTTCGAGCATCATGCGCGCCTGGCGCAGCACGTTGGTCGATTCGTTGCGGTTAAGCTTGTCGGCCTTGGTCAGGATGCAGTGGATCGGCTTGCCGGTGGGGGCGAACCATTCGAGCATCTGGACGTCGAGTTCGGTGAACGGGCGGCGCGAGTCCATGATCAGCACCAGTGCGGCGAGCTGCTCGCGGCGCTGGACGTAGTCGCCCAGCAGCTTTTGCCAGTGCAGCTTGGCCGAGCCGGACACTTCGGCGTAACCGTAGCCGGGCAGGTCGACCAGGAACGCTTCGATTTCCTCGACGATGGTGGCGTCCTTGCGGTGCTGGCCGACGTGCGCGCCGCCGATCGAAAAGTAGTTGATGTGCTGGGTGCGGCCAGGCGTCTTCGACGCGAACGCCAGACCCTTCTGGTTGGTCAGGATGTTGATGGCGGTCGATTTGCCGGCGTTCGAGCGGCCGGCAAAAGCGATTTCAGGCGCCTTCGTATCGGGAAGATCGCGCAGTTGATTGACGGTGGTAAAGAAGCGGGCTTGCCAGAGTTTGGACATGGAGTAGACAGAAATTGCAACAAAAGGGGGCGATAACGCGAGAAAGCTATTGTACAATAAGGGGTTACGATTATTGCGAAGCCGTGTTCATTTGGTTCGCAGGCATGGTCGATGCCTTCCGCGTCGCGCCTTGGATCTTTGTATAAAACTAATTTTTTGACTCGTCTCAGGGTGTTTGAATGAATCGTGTTTGTTTACCGTCCGCCGGTGCGGCATTTGTAAAATCCTTATTGGTGGCAACCCTGGCGCTGTCCGGCCTGGCCTCCGCTGCCGCGCCAGCCGCGCCCGCCGCAGTCAAGGCTGATGCCGCCAAGGGCGGCACGCTGTACGACTCGGGCGACGCCGGCCGCGGCCTGCCGGCGTGCGTATCGTGCCACGGCGCCGCCGGTAACTCGACCATCGCCGCCAACCCGAAGCTGGCCGGCCAGATTGAACACTATGCCTACAAGCAGCTGGTCGACTTCACCGGTCCTGACCGCAACCATCCGGTCATGACCTTGTACGCAAAAATGCTGACGGACCAGGAAAAGAAAGACGTTGCCGCCTACCTTGGCAAGCAGACGCAGAAAGCCGGCGCCGCCAAGGACAAGGAATCGCTCGACCTGGGCCGCAAGATTTATCGCGGTGGCATCGCCGACAAGGGCGTCGCTGCCTGCGCCAGCTGCCACGGCGCCAACGGCGGCGGCATTCCGATCCAGTATCCACGCCTGTCCGGTCAGCACCAGGACTACACCGTTGCCCAGCTGGTCAGCTTCCGCAGCGGCGCGCGCAAGAACAGTGCGCCGATGTCGGCCCTGGCCAAGCGCATGTCGGACGACGAAATGAAGGCGGTTGCCGATTACATCGCCGGCTTGAAGTAACGCGCCAATCTAGAAACGAACGGTGGCGCGTCTGACAGGCGCGCCGGCCGGTACCAGCGAAAAAGGGCGGCAGCGAAAGCGGGCTGCCCTTTTTGTTGGTATCCTCGCGGCTTTGGTTTTGCCGCAGCACAGGAATTTGTCCCCATGAGCACCACCGGAATTGAACTCAAGACCAGACGCCGCGGCCTCGCCGACGCGGTCGAGCTGGTGTCGTCGATGCGCTTTGCCATCAGCCTGCTGACCATCATCTCGATTGCCGCGATGATCGGCACCGTGTTGAAGCAGAACGAGCCGATGCCGAACTACGTCAACCAGTTCGGTCCGTTCTGGTTCGAAGTGTTCCACAAGCTCGGCCTGTACGCGGTGTATTCGGCCTGGTGGTTCCTGTTGATCCTGACCTTCCTGATCCTCTCGACCGGCCTGTGCATCGCGCGCAACGGCCCGAAGATGATCAAGGACATGCGCAGCTGGCGCGAGAACGTGCGCGAGGTTTCCTTGCGCAACTTCCACCACAAGGCCGAGTGGACCAGCGCCTTGCCGCGCGCCGACCTGGCGCGCCAGACCGTTGCGCGCCTGGCCGACGCCGGCTACAGCGCCAAGATCGTCGACAAGGGCCACGGCACGCTGGTGGCGGCCAAGAAGGGCGCCGCCAACAAGCTCGGCTACATCTTCGCGCACAGCTCCATCATCATCATCCTGCTCGGCGGCATGCTCGACTCGGACCTGCCGATCCGCTTCCAGCTGTGGTTCATGGGCAAGACGCCGTTCGCCGGCAGCGGCGTCATCGCCGAAATTCCCGCGCAGCACCGCCTCGGCCTGGCCAATCCTACCTTCCGCGGCAACACCATGATTCCGGAAGGGCAGAGCAGCAACGTCGCCATCATCCCGCAGGCCAGCGGCGTGCTGGTGCAGGACTTGCCGTTTACCATCCTGCTGAAGAAATTCACCATCGATTTCTACTCGACCGGCATGCCGAAGCTGTTCGCCAGCGACGTCGTCATCCGCGACCACGAGACCGGCAAGACGTTTCCGGCCACCATCAAAGTCAACGAGCCGCTGATCTACAAGGGCGTGGCGATGTACCAGTCGAGCTTCGAAGACGGCGGCAGCAAGCTCAAGCTGACCGGCTTTCCGATGGCCGGCACCGACAGCAAGGCGTTCCCGCTGGCCGGCGAAGTCAACGCCGCCACTGACCTGAAACGCGGCGACGAGCAGTATTCGGTCGAGTGGACCGGCTTTCGCCCGTTCAACGTGGAAAACATCGGCGGCCAGGATACGCGCGCGGTGACCAAGGGCGAGAGCCTGAACGACCAGTTCGCCGCCAGCCTGGACAAGCATTCCGGCTCGGCCGCCAAGAACGCCAACAACAAGGACCTGAAAAACGTCGGCCCGAGCGTGCAATACAAGCTGCGCGACAAGACCGGCCAGGCGCGCGAATACCAGAACTACATGCAGCCCGTCACAGTCGACGGCGCCCAGGTGTTCCTGGCTGGCATGCGCGTTTCGCCGTCGGACCCGTTCAGCTTCCTGCGCATTCCCGCCGACGACAACTTCAGCGTGCGCGAGTGGATGCGCCTGCGCGCGGCGCTGGCCGACCCGGCGCTGCGCCAGCTGGCCGCCGAACGCTATGCGAAACGCGCCATTCCGCCGGATGCGTCGACCGATGCGCTGGCGCTGGCAGCCCAGCTGGAACAGTCGAGCGCGAAAACGCTGGCCATCTTCGCCGGCGACGGCAAGCAGGGCGGCTTCGTCGCGGTGTCGGAATTCATCGGTTCGCTGAAGGTGCCGCAGGAAGAGCAGCGCAAGGCCGCCAACATCTTCCTCAAGATGCTCAACGGCACCTTGTGGGAGCTGTGGCAGGCCGCCCGCGCGCGCGACGGTGAAGCCGCGGTGACCGCCGACGACAACCATGCGCGCTTCCTGCAGCTGGCCACCAATGCGCTGTCGGACAGCTTCTTCTACGGCGCCCCGGTGTACCTGCAGCTCGACGAATTCGTCGAGATCAAGGCGTCGGTGCTGCAGGTGTCGCGCTCGCCCGGCAAGAACGTCGTCTACCTGGGCTGCCTGTTCCTGGTGCTTGGCGTGTTCTCGATGTTCTATATCCGCGAGCGGCGCCTGTGGGTGTGGCTCGGCGACGGCGAGAACGGCCAGGGCAGCCAGGCGCTGATGGCGATGAGCACCCAGCGCAAGACGCTTGATTTCGAGCACGAATTTAACGACATGAAAGCGAAGCTGCCGCAATCGGCGTAAGCTGGCTGGGCGCGGTTGACCGCGCCGGCCGAATCTGGAGAGCAAGATGGAAATATCGCAACCACATACCTATTCGCAAACCCCGGGCTACTTCAAGCGCCTCGGCGCGCTCGACTGGCTGTTCGCCGCCGTGCTGCTGGGCGGCGCGCTGTTCGGCCTGTCGCGCTACGGCGCCTACATGGACGTCTACGAAAAGGCGATCCTGCTGCTGGCCGCGCCGACGTTCGCCGCGCTCGGCTGGCACTGGAAGCCGGTGCGCTGGCTGATGCCGGTCGTGGCGCTGCTGTCGCTGTGGGCGATCGCGCTGTACGCCGGCGACCTCGACATGGCGAACAAGAAATTCTTCCTCAAGTACATGCTGTCGTCGCAGTCCGCCATCCTGTGGATGAGCGCGATGTTCGTGTTCTCGACCGTGTTCTACTGGATTGGCCTGGCCGCGCGCTCGGACTTCGGTTCGGCGGTCGGCTCCAGGCTGTGCTGGGCCGGCGTGGTGCTCGGCTTCACCGGCATGATGGTGCGCTGGTTCGAGTCCTACCTGATCGGCGCCGACGTCGGCCACATCCCGGTGTCGAACCTGTATGAGGTGTTCATCCTGTTCGCACTGATCACGGCCATGTTCTACCTGTACTACGAGCAGCACTACAGCACCCGCCAGCTCGGCCCGTTCGTCATGCTGGTCATATCGGCGGCCGTCGCGTTCCTGCTGTGGTACACCGTCACCCGCGACGCCGCCGACATCCAGCCGCTGGTGCCCGCGCTGCAGAGCTGGTGGATGAAGATCCACGTGCCGGCCAACTTCATCGGCTACGGCACCTTCGCGCTGGCAGCGATGGTCGGCACCGCCTACCTGCTCAAGTCGCACGGCTACCTGGTCGACCGCCTGCCGACGCTGGAAGTGCTCGACGACGTGATGTACAAGTCGATCTCGGTCGGCTTCGCCTTCTTCACCGTGGCCACCATCCTCGGCGCGCTGTGGGCGGCCGAGGCGTGGGGCGGCTACTGGTCGTGGGATCCGAAGGAAACGTGGGCGCTGATCGTCTGGCTCAACTACGCCGCCTGGCTGCACATGCGCCTGATGTCGGGGCTGCGCGGGCGCGTGGCGGCCTGGTGGGCGCTGGTGGGCCTGCTGGTGACCACCTTCGCCTTCCTCGGCGTCAACATGTTCCTGTCGGGTTTGCACTCGTACGGCAAGTTATAAGAGTACGCGCCCCGGGGTATGTTAACTGAAACTTAAACGGGGCCTTGGTCCTTGGCCATGCGGAGCATTTTCGGCAAGAATGGTGTAAGGTTAGAGAAATGTCCACGACAAACTCTACCTACATAAATGAATTGCCGGAGAAGCCATGCTGATCAAACGTAGTCCGAACGGCCTCGACCTGCCGTTTTCTTCCGAAATCACGCCGCAGGACGTGTACGAGTCGCGCCGCAAGTTCATCAAGCAGATGGCGGCCGGCGCCGTGGCCGGCTCGGCGTTGTGGGAGATGGCCAACCGCGAGGCGTTTGCCCAGACCACCGCGCCGCAAAAGCTGGTCGGCAAGCTCAATCCCGCCTATTCGGCGCTCGACAAGCAGACGCCGTTCAAGGACGCGTCGACCTACAACAACTACTACGAGTTCGGCACCGACAAGTCCGAGCCGGCGGTCAACGCTCACACGCTCAAGACGCGGCCGTGGACGGTCTCGATCGAAGGCGAAATCAAGAAACCGATGACGCTCGACATCGACGGCCTGCTGAAGCTGGCGCCGATCGAAGAGCGCGTCTACCGGCTGCGCTGCGTCGAGGGCTGGTCGATGGTGATTCCGTGGCAGGGTTTTTCGCTGTCCGAGCTGATCAAGAAAGTCGAGCCGAACGGCAACGCCAAGTTCGTCGAATTCACCACCCTGGCCGACCCGAAGCAGATGCCTGGCCTGCGCAGCCCGGTGCTGCAGTGGCCGTATGTCGAGGGCCTGCGCATGGACGAGGCGATGCATCCGCTGACGTTGCTGACGATGGGCATGTACGGCCAGGTGCTGCCGAACCAGAACGGCGCGCCGGTGCGCATCGTGGTGCCGTGGAAGTACGGCTTCAAGTCGGCCAAGTCGATCGTCAAGATTCGCTTCGTCAAGGAGATGCCGCGCACCGCGTGGAACGTGTCGGCGCCGAGCGAATACGGCTTCTACTCGAACGTCAATCCCGAGGTCGACCACCCGCGCTGGTCGCAGGGCAGCGAGCGGCGCATCGGCGAAGACGGCTTCTTCCAGAAAAAGCGCAAGACGCTGATGTTCAACGGCTACCCGCAGGTCGCTTCGATGTACACCGGCATGGACCTGAAAAAGAACTTCTGATCCATGGCATTCAATCCCACCGCGCGGCAACTGACCGCGATCAAGGCGGCCGTGTTCGCGCTGGCGCTGGTGCCGGTGGCAAAGATGGCCTACCTGACCATCAGCGGCCAGCTGGTCGAGCCGCTCGAACACATCACGCGCGGCACCGGCGACTGGGTGCTGTATTTCCTGTGCCTGACGTTGGCGGTGACGCCGCTGCGTCGCTTCACCGGCTGGAACTGGCTCGTCAAGCTGCGCCGCGAGATCGGCCTGTTCGCCTTCTTCTACGCCTTTTTGCACTTCATGACGTTCCTGTGGTTCGATCATTTCTTCGACATCGCCGAGCTGTGGAAGGACGTCGTCAAGCGCCCGTTCATCACGGTCGGCTTCATCGCCTTCGTGCTGCTCATTCCGCTGGCGGTGACGAGCACCAACGGCATGATCCGGCGCCTCGGCGGCAAGCGCTGGCAATGGCTGCACCGGCTGATCTACCTGATCGCGCCGCTGGGCATCTTGCATTTCTGGTGGATGAAGGCGGGCAAGAACGATTTTCAGGAGCCGATCATTTTCGGCGCCATCGTTGCGCTGCTGCTGGGATTGAGGATTCACTGGAAGCTGGCAAAGCCGGCGCCGCGCGCGCCGTTGGCAACGGACGCGCGGCGCGGCGTATAACGCAATTTACTTGATCAGCGACTCGAGCGCGAACAGGTCGGCCGGGTTTTCGCGCTGGCGGATCACGTGTACCTGGTCGCCGTCGACCATGATCTCGGCGGCGCGGCCCCGCGTGTTGTAGTTCGACGACATCGTCATGCCGTAGGCGCCGGCGCTCATGATGGCCAGCAGGTCGCCGGCGTGCGCCGACAGCACGCGGTCGTGCGCCAGCCAGTCGCCCGACTCGCACACCGGGCCGACCACGTCATAGTTTTCCGCATTGCCTACACGCGGCGTGACCGATTGCACGCCCATCCACGCCTGGTACAGCGCCGGGCGCATCAGGTCGTTCATCGCCGCATCGACGACGCAGAAATTCTTCGTCGCGCCGGGTTTCAAGTATTCGATCCTGGTCAGCAGCACGCCGACGTTGCCGACGATCGAGCGGCCCGGCTCGAAGATGACCTTGATCGGCGCGCCGTCGTAGCGCGCCGCGCGCCAGGCGTCGATTTTCTCGAACAGGCGGCCGAGGTAGTCGGCCACCGCCACCGGCGCCGCTTCGCCCGCTTCGCCGTAGCAGATGCCCAGGCCGCCGCCGATGTCGAGGTGGTGCAGCACGATGCCTTCGTGGCCGAGCGTGTCGATCAGTTCGATCAGCTTGTCGAGCGCTTCGAGCAGCGGCGCGTCGTCGAGCAGCTGCGAGCCGATGTGGCAGTCGATGCCGGCCACTTCAAGGTGCGGCAGGCTGGCGGCGGTGCGGTAGGTGGCCAGTGCATCGTCGAAGGCGACGCCGAACTTGTTCGCCTTCAGGCCGGTGGCGATGTAGGGGTGGGTCTTGGCGTCGACGTTCGGATTCACGCGCAGCGACACGCGCGCCGTCTTGCCCATCTCGGCGGCGACGTCGTTGAGGCGGTGCAGTTCCGGAATCGACTCGACGTTAAAGCACAGGATGTCGTGCGACAGCGCCAGGCGCATCTCGGCGACCGACTTGCCGACGCCGGAAAAAATCACCTTGGCCGGGTCGCCGCCGGCGGCCAGCACGCGCAGCAGTTCGCCGCCGGACACGATGTCGAAGCCGGCGCCGCGGCGCGCCAGGATGTCGAGGATGGCCAGGTTCGAGTTGGCCTTCATGGCGTAGCACACCAGCGCTTCGCGCCCGCTGCAGGCGTTGGCGTAGGAGTCGAAGTTCTCCAGCAGCGCCGCCTTCGAATAGACGTAGGTCGGCGTGCCGAATTGTTCGGCGATGGCGGGCAGGGGCGTGCCTTCGGCGTGCATGACGCCGTCTTGATAGGGGAAATGCGACATGGTTTAGCGTTGCTCGGACGGTAGGGAAGAAGGTGGGCTCACGGGAATCGCAGGTGCAGCCACGGGTGCGGCCGGCTTGGCGGGCGGCGTCGGCATGTACAGCGGCCCGGTCTGGCCGCAGCCGGCCAGGAGGGCTGCAATGCCGATGATGAGCGCAAGAGATGACTTCACGATTAGAATCACGGTTGGATTAAGACATTGGAGTGTAGCATGATGAGCGAAACAGAATTTCTGGACCTGGCCGAAACCACCCTGACGACGATCGAGTCGGCGATGGACCGCCTCAACGACGAGGACGTCATCGACGTCGAATGCAAGCGCAGCGGCAACGTGCTCGAAATCGAATTCATCGACAACGGCAGCAAGATCATCGTCAACAGCCAGGCGCCGATGCAGGAGCTATGGGTGGCGGCCAAGTCGGGCGGCTTCCACTACAAGCGGGTCGGCGCCGACTGGATCAACACGCGCGACGGCTCCGAGCTGTTCGCCGCGCTGTCGCAGCTGGCCAGCGCCCAGGGCGGCGCCCAGATCACTTTATAGACTGCCGCTCGCACGAGCAGGCTGTCGCTGAATGGAAATGCGCAAGTCAGGAACACGGTTGTTGCATTTATTGGCGGCTGTCATGGTCGGCTACATGGCGTGTCTGCTGACAGGATGGTTCTCCCTGGCATGGATAGACGGGGGCGCGATCATGAAGCTCATCTTCCTGATGGTGGGGGGCTTCGTCATCGGCGCTATAGCTTGCCGCAATCCCCTGTTCGCCCGACGGCGTTACTTGCTGGCGACCTGCGCGTTCATGGCAGCGCTGACCTTGTGGATGCCGGTCATTTTTGTGACTTACGGATTTGCTTTGCTAGGTGTCCCGCTGCTCGGCTTGTACAGCCTGGCGGGATGGCGGGTCAGCGGGACGCTCAAAGTGAGCCCAGGTAAGTAATTACCCGCCGACGCTTTAGATGGCCGGCGACGTGCGCGTGTTCGTACTACACTTTTTTTGTTTGGCGCCAGCAGAAGGAGAATCGAATGAGCACGCTACCGAAGAGTAGGCTGCCCAGGGAATTCAAGGTAATCCGCCGCAAGCCCGTGAGACGGGAGGAGTCGTTACAGGTAGGGAAAACGGATGCAATTGGAGTGCCCGATGAAGAACCTATTCACAGCCACCAAGGTTTTCGTGGATGCGGTGCACACCGCGTTCGGCATGTGGAAGGACCGTGACGATATTCCAAGCGATGGTCTGGAGTACGAACGTCGGCTCCGTGGGAAATGCACATGATTCCCTACCAACTGAAGCGAAAAAAAAGGGGTCAGGTCTGACATTCGGACATTCGCGCGCGAATGTCCGAATGTCAGACCTGACCCCAGCGTTCCCGACAGTTAGAACAGCTCGTTCTTGACCGCGTCCTTCTGCTTTTCCTCGGCCGGCGTGCCGCGCGTGCCGACGTCCAGGCTCTGCACGCCGGTGCCGGGCGGATTCTCGGCGTAGTAGTACTCGTCGCCGACGTACACCAGCCCGGCCGGCACTTCGCGTTCTTCGACCGGAATATTTTTCAGCGCCTTTTGCATGTAGCCGATCCAGATCGGCAATGCCAGCCCGCCGCCGGTTTCTTTGTTGCCCAGGTTTTTCGGCTGGTCGTAGCCGATCCACGCGATCGCCACCAGCTTCGACTGGTAGCCGGCGAACCAGGCGTCGATCGAATCGTTGGTGGTGCCGGTCTTGCCGGAAATGTCGGAACGCTTCAGCGACAGCGCCTTGGTGGCAGTGCCGAAGCGCACCACGTCTTTCAGCATACTGTCGACCAGGAAGGCGTTGCGCGCGTCGATCACGCGGTTCGCCTCGACGCCGGCGCGGTCCGGCACCGCCTGCGACAGCACCTTGCCGTCGGCATCGGTGACCTTCGAGATCAGGTACGGACTGACGCGGTAGCCGCCGTTGGCGAACACCGCGTAGGCGCCGGCCATCTGCAGCGGCGTGGTGGCGCCGGCGCCAAGCGCCAGGGTCAGGTAGGGCGGGTTCTTGTCGGCGTCGAAGCCGAACCGGCTGGTGTATTCCTGGCCATACTTGGCGCCAATCTTGTGCAGGATGCGGATCGAGACCATGTTCTTCGACTTGGTCAGGCCGCGCCGCATGCTCATCGGTCCTTCGTACTTGTTGTCGTAGTTCTTCGGCTCCCACGCCTGGCCGCCGGTCTGGCCGGCGTCGAAACTGATCGGTGCGTCGTTGATGATCGTCGCCGGCGACAGACCGCGTTCGAGCGAGGCGGAATAGATGAACGGCTTGAACGACGAACCGGGCTGGCGCCACGCCTGCGTCACGTGGTTGAACTTGTTGCGGTTGTAGTCGAAGCCGCCAACGAGTGCGCGGATCGCGCCGTCGGTGGTGTCGGCGGCAACGAACGCCGATTCGATCACCGGCATCTGCGTCACGCTCCAGGTGGCGCCGCCTTCCTGCGTCACGCGGATCACCGCGCCGCGCCGCACGCGCCGGTTCGGCGCCGCTTTCTCGGACAGCCACGACTGCGCAAAGCCCAGCCCGGCGCCGCTGACCTTGATCTCTTCGCCGGACGCGGTGACGGCGGTAATGCCGGTCGGCGTGGCGCTGAGCACCATCGCGGCGATGATGTCGTCGCTGTCGGGATGCTCGGCCAGCTCGGTCTCGATGGCCTCGTCGGCGTCTTCCTTGCGCGACGGAATATCGATGTAGGCTTCCGGACCGCGGTACGGATGGCGCTTCTCGTAATCCATCACGCCGCGCCGCAGCGCCAGGTAGGCCGCATCCTGGTCGGCCTTGGTGACGGTGGTAAAGACGTTCAGGCCGCGTGTGTAGGTTTCTTCCTTGAATTGCTCGTACACCAGCTGGCGCGCCATCTCGGCGACGTACTCGGCGTGCACGCCGAACTCGGCGCTGTCGGTCTTGATGCGCAGCTGCTCGGCCTTGGCCACTTCGAACTGGGCCGGCGTGATGTAGCCGAGCATGTGCATGCGCTGCAGGATGTATTGCTGGCGCGTGCGGGCGCGCTTCGGGTTGACCACCGGGTTGTAGGCCGACGGCGCCTTCGGCAGGCCGGCCAGCATCGCCGCCTCGGCCACGGTGATGTCCTTGATGCTCTTGCCAAAATAAATCTGCGCGGCCGACGCGAAGCCGTAGGCGCGCTGGCCCAGGTAGATCTGGTTCATGTAGACCTCGAGGATCTGGTCCTTGCTGAGGTTCTTTTCGATCTTCCACGCCAGCAGCACTTCATACGCCTTGCGCTTGAAGGTCTGCTCGCTCGACAGGAAGAAATTGCGCGCCACCTGCTGGGTGATGGTGGAGGCGCCCTGGCGCGCGCCGCCGGTGGCGTTGTGCAGCGCCGCGCGCAGGATGCCGGTGTAGTCGACCCCGCTGTGCTGGTAGAAACGGTCGTCCTCGATTGCCAGCACGGCCTTTTTCATCACGTCGGGGATCTCGTTGATGCGCACCAGGTTGCGCCGCTCTTCGCCGAACTCGCCGATCAGCACGCCGTCGGCGGAAAAGATCCGCAGCGGCATCTTCGGCCGGTAGTCGGTCAGCGAGTCGAGCGCCGGCAGGTTCGGGTAGGCCATCGCCAGCGCGAACACGACCACCAGCACGCCGGCCAGCGCGGTGCCGGCCAGCACGCCCAGGGTGATCAGGGCAATCCGTTTTGGCGTGGCCTTGCGCGCGCCGCCGGCCGGGGAAGGGGACTTCTTGGAATCCTTAGGGGAGGAACTCATGCGGGTCAAATCTTTCGCTATATTGATGCGGCTCATTATAAGGCAGGCCCCATAGTACACGGTGCACCGCGACGTTTGCGCAAGTCGTTAAAGGCGGACTCGAGCAGGCCGACAATTTGCATGCGGCAACTTCAAACACGCCGTTTTGAGGCGGTGTGAGCGAGCCGACAACTAAGATGGCAAAGGGTTTACAGAGTGTCGTTTATCCGCCCAACTCAATAAAGTTGGTATGCAGAAATACCTTTACATGGGCTTAGCCTTGTTGCTACGATTTAATGTATTGCCTCATGTTACTGATCTAAATGGCGGTTTTATAACAAATTCCCTGTTAGTACGAGATTAAGTTTTCGTTCTTTTAGGAAACTTTCGCAGCGTTAGCAATGATGTCGTAGTTGAGGAGCACGCTCGGTATGGTCAATCTCGGTTCCTTGTTTGGACAGTCCAGTCCCCCTTTGCTGGGCCTGGACATCAGCACGTCCGGCGTTCGCCTGGTCGAGCTGGCAGACGCCGGCAAAGATGTGCTGCGGCTCGAGCGCTACGCCTCCGAAGCGCTGCCGCGCGGCGCCGTCGTCGACGGCAACATCGAAAACATGGAGCAGGTCGCCGAAGCGGTGCGCCGCGTGTGGAAAAAGAGCGGCACCCGCGTCAAGCTCGTCGCGCTGGGCATGCCGCCGGCGTCGGTAATCACCAAGAAGATCATCCTGCCGGCCGGCTTGTCGGAAGACCAGCTCGAAGTGCAGGTCGAATCCGAAGCGAGCCAGTACATCCCGTTCGCGCTCGACGAAGTCAGTCTCGATTTCGACGTGCTCGGCGTGGCCGCCAATTCGCCCGACGACATGGACGTCATGCTGGCGGCGGCGCGCAAGGAAAAAGTCGAGGACCGCGTGGCCATCGCCGAAGCGGCCGGCCTGACGGCGGTGGTGATGGACATCGAGTCGTACGCCGCGCGCGCCGCGCTGGAACGGGTGGCCGACCGGATTTCCGGCGCCCAGGACCAGATCGTCGCGCTGTTCCAGATCGGCGCCCAGGTCACCCACATTTCGGTGATGGAAGGCGGCAACACCATTTACGAACGCGAGCAGCCGTTCGGCGGCAACCAGCTGACGCAGGACATCGTGCGCGCCTACGGCCTGTCGTTCGAGGAAGCCGAGAACAAGAAGAAGGCCGGCGACCTGCCGGAAAATTACCAGGCTGACCTGCTCGGGCCGTTCCTCGAGAACGCCGCGCTGGAAGTGACGCGCGCCATCCAGTTTTTCTACACGTCGACCCCGTACACCCGCATCGACCAGCTGTACCTGGCCGGCGGCTGCGCGCTGATTCCCGGCCTGCTCGACATCGTTGCCAGCCGCACCAAGATTTCCAGCGCCGTCGTCTCGCCGTTCAAGGGCATGCAGCTCGCAGCGGGCGTGCGCGAGTTGCAGCTGCGCGCCGAAGCGCCGGCCTACCTGGTCGCCTGCGGCCTGGCGCTGAGGAGATTTGGCTGATGATCAGAATTAACCTTCTTCCGCACCGCGAAGAAAAACGCAAACAGAAAAAAACCGCGTTCGTCGCCCTGATGGCGCTTGGCGGCATCCTCGGCGTGGCCGTGGTGCTCGTCGTCGGCGGCTACAACGCCTCGCGCATCTCGATCCAGAACGAGCGCAACCTGGTGCTGAGCAATGCCAACGCCGAACTCGACAAGAAAATTGTCGCGATCGCCACCTTGAAGCAGGAAATCGAAGCGCTCAAGGCGCGCCAGCAGGCGGTCGAAGATTTGCAGGGCGACCGCAACCAGCCGGTCTACCTGCTCGACGAACTGGTCAAGCAGACGCCGACCGGGGTCTACCTGAAGTCGTTCAAGCAGGACGGCCAGCGCGTGTCGCTGACCGGCTACGCGCAGTCGCAGGAGCGGGTCGCCGAAATGCTGCGCAACCTGGCCGGCGCCTCGCCATGGCTGGAAAAGCCGGAACTGACCGAAGTGAAGGCGGTCGCGCTGACGCAAAGCAAGACCGGCAAGAAGGTCGTCGAATTTACCCTGGTGGTCGGCATCAAGCGCCCGCGCGACAAGGACGCCGTCAAGGGCGTGCCGAAGCCGGGCCAGCCGATTGTCACCGTGCTCGCCGCCGGCGTCACCCCTTAAGCGCCGATCGGATACTTCATGGACATTAATCTGAAAGAAATCGGCGCGCAGCTGTCGGCCCAGTTCCAGGGCCTGGCCGGCCGCCATCCGGGCCTGTGGCCGCTGGCGCCGCGGGTGCTGTGCGCCATCGGCGTGATGGCCGGCGTTGTCGCCCTCGGCTACTTCGGCTACTGGAGCACCCAGTTCGAAGACCAGGAGCGGCTGGCGCAGGATGAACTGCGCCTGCGCGAGGAATACAAGATCAAGATGGCGCAGGCGATCAATCTCGACGCGCTGCAAGTGCAGCGGGTGCAGGTCGACCAGTACGTCGAGCGGCTGCAAAAGCAGTTGCCGAGCAAGGCCGAGATGGCCGCGCTGCTGTCGGACATCAACCAGGCCGGCCTCGGCCGCGGCCTGCAGTTCGACCTGTTCCGCCCGGGCCAGGTCGTGGTGCGTGATTACTACGCCGAGCAGGCGATCGACATCCGCGTCAACGGCAGCTACCACGACATCGGCGCGTTCGCCGCCGACATGGCCAACCTGCAGCGTATCGTCACCCTCAACAACATGGCGCTGACGGCCGGCAAGGACGGCGTGCTCACGCTCGACGCCGTCGCCAAGACGTTCCGCTACCTCGATCCGGAAGAGGCCAGCGCCCAGCGCAAGGCGCGCGCCGACAAGGCCAAGCTGGCCAAGGGAGCCGCCAAATGAAGATGATCCGCACGGTTGCCCCTTTGATGGCGGCGTTGCTGCTGGCCGGTTGCAGCGACAGCGACGTCAAGGAAGTGCAGGACTGGATGGCGCAGGTCAAGAAGGACACCAGGGTGTCGGTGGTGCCGATCGCCGAGCCGAAAACGTTCATTCCGTTCGCCTACGCGGCGCAGGAAGCGGTCGACCCGTACAGCCCCGACAAGCTGCTGGCAGAACTGGCCCGCGCCGCCGAAAAGTCCGACGCCAGGTACAAGCCGGACATGGACCGCCGCAAGGAGCTGCTCGAGAGCTATCCGCTCGACACCTTCACCATGGTCGGCGTGATCCAGAAGGCCGGCACCACGTACGCGCTGCTGCAGATCGACCGCGCGGTGCACCAGGTCAAGCCCGGCCAGCGCATCGGCCAGAACTACGGGCTCGTCACCGGCGTGAGCGAAGGCGCAATCAATATCAAGGAAGTGGTTCAGGATGCCGGCGGCGAGTGGGTCGAGCGACTGTCGAAGCTGGAATTGCAAGAAAGCAAGGAGACCAAGAAATGATCGCATTCAAAATGAACGGCGCCGCCGGCCTGATGGGGCCGGTGGCACGCCTGGGCGCAATCGTCATGCTCGCCTTGATGAGCGGCGTGGCGATGGCCGAGGACAACGCGATCGAATCGATCACGGCCAACCAGCAAGGCTCGAACGTGGTGGTCAACATCGCCATGAAGCAGGTGCCGAGCAAGTTGCCGATCGGTTTTTCGATCACCAACCCGACCCGCATCGCGCTCGACTTCGGCGCCACCGTCAACGGCACGGGCAAAAATTCGCAGGACATCAACCTCGGCGACCTGCGCGCGATCAACGTGGTGCAGGCGGGCGAACGCACCCGCCTCGTGTTTAACCTCAAGCGCGCGCTGAACTACGCCGCCGCGATCGACGGCAAATCCGTCATCGTCACCATCGAAGGCTCCGGCGGCGTCGCGCAAGCGGTCAACCGCGCCGGCATCCCGGTGCAGGCCGCGGACACGCGCCCGGTCGGCCGCCAGACCTTGCGCGACCTCGATTTCCGCAAGGGCGCCAACGGCGAAGGGCGCATCGTCGTCGACCTGCCGAGCAGCCAGGTCGCGGTCGACGTGCGCCAGGTCGGCAACACCGTCGTGGTCGACTTCATGAAAACCGGTCTGCCGCCGAGCCTGCGCCGCCGGCTCGACGTGACCGACTTCGGCACCCCGGTCGCCTTGATCACCACCGTGCCGCAAGGCGAGAACGCGCGCATGACGATCGAGGCGCGCGGCCTGTGGGAACAGACCGTCTACCAGAGCGACACCCAGCTGGTGATCGACGTCAAGCCGATCAAGGAAGACCCGAACCGCCTGACCCAGGGCACCCAGGGCTACCGCGGCGAGAAGCTGTCGTTCAACTTCCAGAACGTCGAAGTGCGCGCCGCGCTGCAGGCGATCGCCGACATCTCCGGCCTGAACATCATCACCAGCGATTCGGTGACCGGCAATTTGACGTTGCGCCTGAAAGAAGTGCCGTGGGACCAGGCGCTCGACGTGGTGCTGCAGGCCAAGGGCCTCGACATGCGCAAGAACGGCACCGTGCTGTGGATCGCGCCGAAGGAAGAACTGCTGACCAAGGAAAAGCTTGAACTCGAGCAGCGCGCGCAGATCGCCGACCTCGAGCCGCTGCGCTCGGAAATATTCCAGCTCAACTATCAGAAGGCGGAGGCGTTTCGCACCGTGTTCGGCCTCGACAGCGGCGCCGACAGCCGCAACCGCGTGCTGTCCAAGCGCGGCAGCGCCATCATCGATGCGCGCACCAACCAGCTGTTCGTCACCGACCTGGCGTCGAAGATCGAAGACATCCGCCGCCTGATCCAGAAGACCGACGTCGCCTCCAAGCAGGTGCTGATCGAGGCCCGCCTGGTCGAGGCCAGCGACAGCTTCAGCCGCAACCTCGGCGCCAAGCTGGGCTTTTCCGACATGCGCACCTTGCGCGGCGGCGATTCCGGCTACCAGGTCAACGGCAACAACCGCCTGGCGCTGACCGGCAACATGAACGGCGTCGGCCAGACCACCGGCCAGATCCCGGCCGGCAGCGATTCGTTCAACAACACCCAGTTCCTCAACCTGCCGGCCGCCGCGATCGGCACCATTCCGCCGGCGACGATTGCCTTCAGCCTGTTTTCGGCAGCGGCGAACCGCTTCCTGAACCTGGAACTGTCGGCGCTGGAAGCGGACGGCAAGGGCAAGATCATCTCCAGCCCGCGCATCCTGACCGAAGACAAGATGGTCGCCGTCATCGAGCAGGGTATCGAGCTGCCATACCAGGTCGCCACCAGCAGCGGCGCGACGTCGATCACGTTCAAGAAGGCCAACTTGCGGATGGAAGTGACGCCGCAGATCACGCCGGACGGCAACGTCGTGCTGGAAGTGGAAGTGAACAAGGATTCGAAAGGCGACATCACGCCGGCCGGTTTTGCCATCAACAACCAGCACGTCAAGACCAAGGTGCGGGTCGAAAACGGCGGCACCGTCGTGCTGGGCGGTATTTACCAGCAGCAGGAACGCACCACCGACACCAAGGTGCCGCTGCTGGGCGACCTGCCGATACTGGGCCACCTGTTCAAGACGACCGGCCGTGAAACATCGAAGACCGAACTGCTGGTGTTCCTGACGCCGAAGATCGTCGCCGACAGCGTCCCGACCCAATAAATCCGCGATTCTTAAAATTAATAACTGGAGCACCCATGCTGCCGATTCTCAATGTCTTTTCCTGGCGTAAGTTCAGCCAATTCGCCACGGCAGGCCTCGTCGCCGCGGCCCTCAGCGCCTGCGGCGGCGGCGGCGGCAGTGCCGGCGCCGTGCCGGGCGCCCCTGGCACCACGCCGGGCACTGCGGTTGCGGCCAGCGTCACCCTGGTCACCAGCGCCTCGACCATCGCCGCATCCGGCGCCGACGGCACCGAAGTGATCCTGACGGCGATCGTCAAGGATGCCAACAACAATGCCATTCCCGGCGCCATCGTCAGTTTCAAGGCCAGCTCGGGCAACATCTCCAATACCAACCGCGAAGCCGACGCCACCGGCACCGTCACCGAAAAACTCAACGTCAAAGGCGACGCCTCCGCGCGTGACATTACGATCACCGCGTCGTCCGGCTCAGCCACCTCGGCGCCGAAGATCGTCACCGTCGCCACGTCGGCGTCGACCACGCCGAAGCTGCTGCTGACGTCGAGCAGCGGCACGCTGTCGTCGTCCGGCGCCACCGGCACCGCGGTGCAGATCAAGGCGCTGGTGCTCGATTCGAACAACGTCGTCATGCCGAATACCAGGGTCACGTTCGCCACCGACTCCGGCGCGCTGAGCGCCTCGCAGGTCAACACCGACGCCAATGGCGTGGCCAGCGTCAACCTGGCCACCGGCACCGATCCGACCACCCGCATCATCACGGTGTCGGGCAACGTCGCCGGCGCTCCTGCCGCGATCGTCAAGGTCAACGTCGCCGGCACCCGCATCACCGTCAACGCCAGCAGCACTGTCAACCTTGGCGCCACCAGCGATGTCGCGGTGGCCCTGTTCGATTCGGCCGACGCGCCGCTGGCCAACACGCCCGTCACCTTCAGCGCCGCGATCAATCCGCTGGTAACCAAGAACGGCGGCGCCAGCACCGGCATGACCGACGCGGCCGGCAAGCTGGTACTGAGCTATACCGCCACCCGCACCGGCAACGATGTCGTCACCGTCCGCGCACTGGGCGAAACGGCCAGCGCGGCGATCGCCATCAGCACCGCCAACTTCTCGATCAAGGCAGTCGACCTGGTCGGCGCGACGATCACCTCCGGCGACACCAACGTCTGCTACCCGGTGTTGGTGAGCAACTTCGTCGGCGGCGTGGCGCAGGGCGGCACGGTCAGCATCAGCACCTCGCGCGGCACCGTGTATTCCGATTCGCTCTGCAGCACGGCACTGACCGGCGCCACCGGGTTGACATCGGGCGCCGCGCGCGTCTACGTCGCCGCGACCGGCCCTGGCATCGCCACCCTGTCGGCCAGCTCGACGGCCACCAATTCGGTTGTGCAAAGCACGCTCGAATTCGTCTCGCCGCTGACCTCCACCGCCGTCATCAGCTTGCAAGGCACGCCGGCTGTGGTCGGCGCCAACCTGCCGGGCAGCACCACCGAACAGGTCACCCTGCGCGCCGTGGTGATGGACAAGAGCAGCCAGGGCAACCCGGTCAAGAATGCCCGCGTGTCGTTCTCCATCCTCAGCGACGCCAGCGGCGGTTCGCTGTCGCAGCCATCGACCCTGCTGACCGGCAGCGACGGCTCGGCCACGATCAGCTACATCGCCGGCACCACCACGACGGCGGTCGACGGCGTGGTCATCCAGGCTGTCGTGCAAAGTCCCGTGTCGGCCGCATCGGCGCAGGCAAAACTGACAGTGGGCAAGAAGTCGCTGTTCATCAGCGCCGGTACCGGCAATCTGGTACTGACGCCGAGCTCGGCGACCTACCAGGTTGACTACGCGGTGTTCGTCACCGATGCTGCCGGTAACGCCGTGCGCGACGTCGCCATCACCGGCGCGGTGATCCCGACGCACTACAAGAAGGGCGAGTATGTCCCTCAATTGAACGCGCCATGGCTGGCGCAAATGTCGGTCCGCTGCGAGAACGAGGACCGCAACAAGGATGGCGTGCTGGGCCCGTTTGAAGATCAGAACGGCAATGGCCGCCTCGATCCGGTCATTCCGATGAACATCACTTCGTCCGGCAAGACCGACGCCAGCGGCACGGCGACCATTTCGATGGTCTACCCGCGCGACCGCGCCTACTGGATCGATGTCGAGTTCACGATTCGCGGTGCGGTGTCGGGCTCGGAGGCGGCGTACGTGGGGTATACTACGTTGCCAGCGCTGAGCGCCGACTATGCCAATTCAGGCATCACGCCACCTGGCCAAACCAGCCCGTACGGATTGTCGACGTCCTGCGGAGACACCAAATAACCTGACAGGGGCCGATGCAGAACGTTTTTTTGGTAGGACTGATGGGGGCCGGCAAGACAACAATCGGCCGCATCCTCGCCAGGAAACTGGGCAAACGCTTCATCGACTCCGACCACGAGATCGAGGCCCGCACCGGCGCCTCGATTCCGTGGATCTTCGAAATCGAGGGCGAAGAGAGCTTTCGCCGGCGTGAAGCGGAAGTCATCCGCGACCTGTGCAATGAAGACGGCATCGTCCTCGCCACCGGCGGCGGCGCCGTCCTCGACGCCGGCACCCGGCAGATCCTGCAGTCGCGCGGCACCGTCATCTACCTGCGCGCCAACGTCAACAGCATCATGGTGCGCGTCTCGCACGACAAGAATCGTCCCCTGCTGCAAACGGCCGACCCGCGCCGCCGCATCGAGGAATTGATGGCGCAGCGCGAGCCGCTGTACCGCGAGGTTGCCGCGCTGGTCGTCGACACCGGGCGTCCTAACGTACAATCGATGGTTCAGACAATTCTGGAGCAGTTGGACGCGCTCGAGGCCACGCGCCGCCAGCACGCTCCCGCCTCCGCGCCATCGATGACCAATCCGCAGTCCTCCCCGCAGACTTCTCTTACCCTGACCGTCGACCTCGGCGAGCGCAGTTATCCGATCGTGATCGGCGCCGACCTGCTGTCGGACCCGGCGCTGCTGGCGCGCCATATCCAGGGCCGCCAGGTCGCCATCGTCACCAACACCACCGTCGCCCCGCTGTACCTGGCGCGCGTGGCCGCGCCGCTGCGCGCGGCCGGCCGCGAAGTCATCGAGATCATCCTGCCCGACGGCGAGCAGTACAAGACTCAGGCCTCGCTGATGCAGGTGTTCGACACGCTGCTGGCCAACAAGTGCGACCGCAAGACGACGCTGGTGGCGCTTGGCGGCGGCGTGATCGGCGACCTGACCGGCTACGCCGCCGCCAGCTACATGCGCGGCGTGCCGTTCGTGCAGCTGCCGACCACCTTGCTCGCACAGGTCGACTCCTCGGTCGGCGGCAAGACCGGCATCAACCACCCGCTCGGCAAGAACATGATCGGCGCCTTCTACCAGCCGCGCGCGGTGCTGGCCGATACCGCCACGCTGGCCACGCTGCCGGCGCGCGAACTGTCGGCCGGTCTTGCCGAAGTGATCAAGCACGGCGCCATCATTGACGTCGCCTTCTTCGACTGGATCGAACAGAACATCGGCCTGCTGATGGCGCGCGACCAGGCCTGCCTGGCGCATGCGATCGCGCGCTCGTGCGAGATCAAGTCCGACGTGGTGCGCCAGGACGAGCGCGAAGGCGGCCTGCGCGCCATCCTCAATTTCGGCCACACCTTCGGCCATGCGATCGAAGCGGGCCTCGGCTACGGCAGCTGGCTGCACGGCGAAGCGGTCGGCTGCGGCATGGTGATGGCGGCCGACCTGTCGTGCCGGCTCGGCATGGTCGACCAGGCCACGGTGGCGCGCATGCGCGCGCTGGTGGCCGCCGCCGGCCTGCCGACGGTGGCGCCGGACCTCGGCGCCGAACGCTGGCTCGAGCTGATGGAAGTGGACAAGAAAAACGAGGGCGGCGCCATCAAGTTCATCCTGATGAAGCCGCTGGGCAGCCCGAGCATCGGCGGCGCCCCGCGCGAGCAGCTGCTCGCCACCATCGCCGCCTGCACCGCCTGATGGACTTCGACGACCGGCTCGCCGCATACGCCGCCCATTCCGCGCTCGGCCGCGGGCGCGTCCATGCCGAAGCGCCGGCCGGCTCGCGCAGCGAATTCCAGCGCGACCGCGACCGCGTCATCCACTCGACCGCGTTTCGCCGGCTCGAATACAAGACGCAGGTCTTCCTCAACCACGAAGGCGACCTGTTTCGCACGCGCCTGACGCACTCGATCGAGGTGGCGCAGATCGGCCGCACGCTGGCGCGCAGCCTGCGCCTGAACGAAGACCTGGTCGAAGCGATCTCGCTGGCGCACGACCTCGGCCACACGCCGTTCGGCCATGTCGGCCAGGACGTGCTCAACGACTGCATGCGCGAGCATGGCGGCTTCGAGCACAACCTGCAAAGCCTGCGCGTGGTCGATTCGCTCGAAGAGCACTACGGCGCCTTCGATGGCCTCAATCTGATGTTCGAAACGCGCGAGGGCATCCTCAAGCACTGCTCGGCGGCCAATGCGCGCCAGCTCGGTGACCTGGGCAAGCGCTTCATCGATCGCACCCAGCCAAGCCTGGAAGCGCAGTTGACCAACCTGGCCGACGAAATCGCCTACAACAACCACGACATCGACGACGGCCTGCGTTCGGGCCTGATCACGATGGCGCAGATGGAGCAGGTCGACCTGTTCGCCCGCCACCGCCACGCCGTCGAAGCCGAGTACCCTGGCCTGGCCGGACGGCGCGCGCTGTACGAGACGTCGCGTCGCATGATCACCGTGATGACGGCCGACGTGGTGGCCACGTCGGCCGCGCTGATCGCCGACGCGGCGCCGGCCAGCGTCGACGACGTGCGCGCCAATGCGCCGCTGATCCGCTTTTCCGACAAGATGAAGGCCGACACCACCGAGCTCAAGCGCTTCCTGCACGCCAACCTGTACCGCCATTACCAGGTCAACCGCATGCGCGTGAAGGCCAGCCGCATCGTCAACGATTTGTTCGACGCGTTCATGAAGGATCCGGTGCTGCTGCCGCCGGACTACCAGGTCGATGCCGACAGGCAGGCGCGCAAGATCGCCGACTACATCGCCGGCATGACGGACCGCTACGCGATCCGCGAGCACCGCCGCATCTTCTCGATCGACGAGTTGTGACCGCAGGGGTCTGACCCGTTTCTTATTTTAGGGTCAGACCCCGAAGTCGTTGGCGTCCGCAAATCCGGGGTCCGTCCCAGAAACCGGGTCAGCCCCCTGCTGTGAACAGCGACGGCGCCGCCAGCTGCAGCAGCAGCTTTTTCACCGGCGCCGGTAACGGCGCATTGCCGATATCGTTCAAATCCCACCACACGTAGCCGGCTTCCGCCTCGCCGCGCTGTTCCAGCACGATCCGATGCGGATGAATATGCAGCTTGTAGTGCGTGAACACGTGCACCAGCGGCAGCAGCGCCTGCACTTCCTCGACGACGCCGAAGCGGCCGGCGGCGCCAAGCGCATCGGGCATGGCGTCGTCGAAGGCGCCATGCCCATCGACCTCCGGCAGCGACAGCAGCCCGCCCCAGATGCCGCTGTCGGCGCGCTGCTCGAGCAGCACCTGGCCGCAATCGATCACCACCAGCATCGCCGCGCGCTTCTCCGGATTGGTCTTCTTCGGTTTGCGCACCGGCAGTTCGGCGGTGCGGCCGGTGGCAAACGCCACGCAGCGCTGCTGCAGCGGGCAGCGCGGGCAATCGGGACTGGAGCGTGTGCACAGGGTCGCGCCCAGGTCCATCAGCCCTTGCGTGTAGCGCTCGATGCCGGTGTGCGGCAGCAGCGCATCGGCGCGCCGCCACAGCGCGTCTTCCACCGGCTTGATGCCGGGGTACTGGTCGACGCCGAACACGCGCGCGAACACGCGCTTGACGTTGCCGTCGAGGATGGCGGCGCGCGTGCCGCTGGAGAACGCCGAAATGGCCGCCGCGGTCGAGCGGCCGATGCCCGGCAAATCGGCCAGCAGCGCCGGCTCGCTCGGGAACGCGCCGCCGTATTCGGCCACCACGCGCCTGGCGCACGCATGCAGGTTGCGCGCGCGGGTGTAGTAACCGAGGCCGCTCCACAGCGCCATGACGTCTTCCGATGGCGCCGCCGCCAGCGATTCAAGGGTAGGGAAGCGCTCGAGAAAGCGCGCGTAATAGGTCAGCACCGCGGCCACCTGCGTTTGCTGCAGCATGATCTCGGACAGCCAGATGCGGTAAGCGTCGGTGGTGTTCTGCCACGGCAGCGCATGGCGGCCGTGCTGCTGCTGCCACTCGATGACGGCGGCCGAAAACGTCGGATCGGCCAGCTCGTCGAATTCGGTCAGTCGCCTCACGCCGCCGCGTCCAGTGCCGCCCGTTCCGATTTCAGCGCCACCGACACGCCGCTGGCCAACTGGTTCAGCTGCGCCTTGACCCGTTCCAGGTCGCCCTGGGTGGCGGCGACCGCGTCGATCTTCTGTTCCAGGCTGTCGGTCGCTTCGTGGATGCGCTGGGTCGACACCAGCCGGTGCTTGAGCTGTTCCTTGTGCTTGCGGATCTCCGCTTCGAGCGGCGCCATGATCACCTTCAGCCATGCTTCGACATCGGCGTTGGCCGCCTTGAAATTGCGCCGGATGCGCGAGGCGATCGAGTCGAAGAAGCGGTCCATCAGCGCGCCGCGGCTGCTCAACAGTAAAGTGGTGGCGCCGAACTGCTTCTGGAAGATCGACTCGATGGCGTCGATCTCCATGCGGTATTTTTCGAGCGAGAACAGCATCGGCAGCGACAGCGACAGGCCGTGCTCGGTGGAGAACTTGCGGTACATCGTCTCCATCATTTCGCCGATCTCGGTGATCTTGACGTCCGACTCGGCCAGGTGGCCGCGGATCTGGTCGAAGAACACCTTCACCGGGCCGCGCATGCGGGTGGTGAAGCGGCTCGCCTGCATGGCCTCGCGCACGCTGTCGATTTCGCCTTGCACCGTCTCCATGCCGAGCGACGAATACAGGCCGGTCGACAGGCGCGCGAACACCGAGCGGGTGCCGGCCAGCGCCATCAGGCTGGCGTCGAACTCTTTTTTCTCGATGTCGATGCGGCGCATCATGTGCGCCACCACGCTCTGGTTTTTGCCGCGCAGGCTTTTCAGTTCCTGCAGCTGCTCGACGATGTCGCGGATGCGCGCGTTGAGCATCGCGTGCTGCGCGCCCACCAGCTGCGCCATGTCGTCCGACAGCTGCTTGCGGATGATGTCCTGCTTGGCCGGAATGAGCTCGTTGAACAGGGCCGCTTCGAGCTGGCCGAGGCGGCTCTTTTCCAGCAGCGCCATGTCGCCGTTGATTTTGCCCACCAGCGCCTTTTGCGCCGACACCGGATAGACCTGGCGCGGCTCGAGCGCGAGCAGCTGCGCCACGCTGGCCTGCTGGCGGTCGATCTCGGCGTCGTTCTCGCCCTCGGTCTTGAGCTCGTCCCACATCGCGTCGATCTTGTTGAGCACCACGATGCGGCCCGTGCCGGCGCCGATGTGGGTGCGCCACACTTCGATGTCGCTCTTGGTCACGCCCGTTTCGGCGGCCAGGATGAACAGCACCGCGTGCGCGTTCGGGATCAGATTGAGGGTCAGTTCCGGCTCGGTGCCGATGGCGTTCAGGCCAGGCGTGTCGAGGATCACCAGGCCTTGTTTCAGCAGCGGGTGAGGGAAGTTGATGATGGCGTGGCGCCACAGCGAAATTTCGACGTTGCCGTCGGCGTCGACGGTGCTGGCCTCATCCGGATCGGTGTCGTCGTACAGGCCGTAGCTGGCAGCTTCCGCCACCGGCACGCGCTTGGTCATGCTGACCTGCTTGAACGTCTCGTGCATGCTGTCGCCGGCGTCGAGCGAGAGCGGCAGCACGGTCCAGGCGGCGGCGTCGTCGCGGTAGTCGCTGGTCGACAGCTGGCCGGCGCGCGTTTCGATCGGCAGCAGGCGCAGCGACGCCGGCCAGGCCGGGTCGTACATCAGTTCGGTCGGGCACATGGTGGTGCGCCCGGCCGCCGACGGCAGGATGCGCTGGCCGTAATCGGCGAAGAAGATCGCGTTGATCAGCTCGGACTTGCCGCGCGAGAACTCAGCGACGAAGGCAATCGACAGCTTGTCGTCGGCCAGACGGGCCAGCGCGCGCGCGATGCGCTGCTCGGTGGCGGCATCGGTCAATTCGGCCGCGTTGACCCACATCTGGTAGCTCGCCAGGGCGCCGACCACGCCTTCGCGCCATGCGCCGTAATGTTGAAATTCGTGCACCATCTTGTTCCCTGCGGGTTGTGTTGTTTTTTGAGCGCCTATTTCTGGCAATTGACGCAATAAAACGTCGAGCGCTGCCCCTGGACGATGCGGCGGACCGGGGCGCCACAGTTGCGGCACGGCACTCCTTCACGATCATAGACGAAATACGTCTGTTGGAAATAGCCGGATCGACCATTGACCGCAATAAAATCGCGCAAGGTGCTGCCGCCCTGGACGATCGCTTCGGCGAGGATTTCGCGGATGGCGACGGCCAGCTTGTCATAGCGGCCACGCGAGATGCGCCCGGCCGCCGTTTTCGGATTGATGCCGGCCCTGAACAGGCTTTCGCAGGCGTAGATATTGCCAACTCCAACCACCACGTCGCCGGCCAGCAGGAACTGCTTGACCGGCGCGCTGCGCTTGCGGCTGGCGCGAAACAGCAGTCCGCCCGAAAAGCCGTCTTCCAGCGGCTCGACGCCGAGGCCGCGCAGCAGCAGGTGCGAGTCGAGTTCGCCGTCGTCGTTCGGATGCCACAGCACCGCCCCGAAGCGGCGCGGATCGTGCAGGCGCAGCACCTGCTGGCCGGCGCCGCTGCCGACCACCAGGTCGAAATGGTCGTGCTTTTTCAGCTCGGTGCCCGGCGGCAGCACGCGCAGGTGGCCCGACATGCCGAGGTGGATGATCAGGGTGCCGTGGGCGAAATGGATCAGCAGGTACTTGCCGCGCCGGCCCACCGACAGGATGCGCTGGCCGGCCAGCAGTGTCGGCAAGGCCGGCGGGAACGGCCAGCGCAGGCCGTCGCGGCGCAGCAGCACGCTGTCGACCAGCCGGCCTTCGAGATGGGGGGCGACGCCGAGGCGCGTGACTTCGACTTCGGGCAGTTCGGGCATATCAGTTTCGCAATTTTCTGGACATTACGAACGCCGGCACGCACGCGGCGCAAGGGTTGGGCGTAGAATCTGAAATCATTCGTGTCATCCTGGAATTGCCTTGAAAAACGCTTTCGCCATTGTAACCTTCGCCGGCTTGTTGGCCGCGTGCGCGCCGCCGGCGCTGGCCCAGGCGCCGCTCGACGCCCCGGCCGCCGGCGACAAGCTGCCCAACGTCGCCCTGACCAAAGAGCTGCTGTACGTGCTGATGAGGTCGGAGATCGAATTTCGGGCAGGCAACTGGCAAGCGCCTTACATGACCTTGATGGCGGCGGCGCAGCAAACGCGCGATCCGCGCCTGGCCCAGCGCGCCGGCGAAATGGCGCAGGCGGCGCGCCAGCCTGAGCAGGCGCTGGCGGCAATTCGCCTGTGGCGTGAACTGGCGCCCGATTCCGAACCGGCGGCCCAGTACCACCTCGCCTTCATGATCCTGTCGGGCGACCTGGCCGAAGCCGAGCCGATCCTGCGCAAGCGGCTGGCCGACGCGGCGCCGGCCGAGCGCGGCGTGGCGCTGTTCCAGGCGCAGCAGTTGCTGGTGCGCGCCACCGACAAGGCCGCCGGCGTGGCGATGCTCGAACGGCTGGCCGCGCCCTACGCCGGCACGCTCGAAGCGCACGTGGTGCTGGCGCAGTCGGCGCAGGCGCGCGGCGCCACCGAACTGGCACTCAAGGAAGCGCGCGCGGCGCTGGCGCTCAAGCCCGATTCCGAACTGGCCGTGCTCACGCTCGCCCAGGTCACCGAGAACGATGCGGCAATGGCCGCACTGCTGGCGCAGTTCCTCGCCGCCAACCCGAAGGCGAGCGAAGTGCGCGCCGCTCACGCCCGCCTGCTGATCAACCGCAAGCAGTTCGACCTGGCGCGCAAGGAATTCCAGTTGCTGCTGAAAGACCAGCCGGACGACCTGAACACGCTGTACGCGCTCGGCATCCTGTCGCTGCAGCTGAACGACCAGGCCGGCGGCGAAAAATATTTCCTCCGCTTCGCAGATTTGCTGGCCGCCAGCCCCGACAACGAGCGCGACGGCTCGAAAGTGTATGTGCTGCTGTCGCAGCTGGCCGAAGAACGCGGCGACCTGAAGGGCGCGATGCGCTGGCTGGAAAAGGTCGGCGACGGCGAGCGCGGGGCCTGGTTCAACGCCCAGCTCAAGCGCGCCCAGCTGATCGGCAAGCAAGGCGACACCGCCGGCGCGCGCCAGCTGCTGGCCGGCGTCGACGCGGCGCAGCCGTCCGAGCAGGCGCAGCTGGTGCTGGCCGAAGGGCAGATACTGCGCGACGCCGGCCAGCAGGAACAGGCCTACGCGCTGATGCAGGAGGGCGTCGCCAGGTTCCCCGCCAATCCCGACCTGCTGTACGATTTTGCCTTGCTGGCCGAGAAAACCGGCCGCGTCGACGTGATGGAAAAGACCTTGCGCGAAGTGATGGTGCAGGCGCCCGACAACCACCATGCCTACAACGCGCTGGGCTACTCGCTGGCCGAGCGCAACATCCGCCTGCCCGAAGCGCTGGCGCTGATCGACAAGGCGCTGAAGATGGCGCCGGGCGACCCGTTCATCATGGACAGCATGGGCTGGGTGCACTACCGCCTCGGCAATCTCGACGAGGCCGAAAAGCTGCTGCGCGCCGCCTACGCCTTGCGCAGCGACCCCGAGATCGCCGTGCACCTGGGTGAAGTGCTGTGGCACAAGGGCAAAAAGCCCGATGCACTGAAACTGTGGCGCGAAGCGCGCGCCAAGGATCCGAAGAACGACACCCTCAAGAACACGCTGGCGCGCCTGCAGCAGCGCCTGTAAAAAAGAGACGACATGCCTTCAATAAAACTGTTTGCCGCGGCCCTGTCCGCCGCACTGCTGGCCGCTTGCGCCAGCGTCCCCACCGCCACCCGCACGACGCCGGCCCAGCAGCAGGGCAGCGCCTACCGCGACGCCTTTGACGCCGCCGGCAAGCTGTCGGTCAAGTACCGCAAGGACGGCAATCCGGAGTCGCTCACCGGCAGCTTCAACTGGTCGCAAAAGCCTGGCCGCATCGACGTCACCTTGTCCTCGCCGATGGCCACCATCGCCACCATCAGCATCACGCCGCAGTCGGCCACCCTGGTGCAGTCCGACAAGGTGCCGCGCGTGGCCAAGGACATCGACACGCTGACGGCGCAAACGCTCGGCTGGTCGCTGCCGGTATCGGGCCTGCGCGACTGGCTGCAGGGCTACGCCACCGGCGCCGACGGCAAGCGCTTCGTCGCCACGCCGGCCAACAACACCGTCACCACCAACGACGGCTGGCGCCTGCGCTTCGTGTCGTGGCAGGACGACAAGGCGGCGCGCCCGCAGCCCAAGCGCATCGACGCCGAACGCATCGCCGCCGCCAGCGCCGACGAACTGGCGATCCGCATCTTCATCGATCCGCAAGGCTAAGCGGTGCCGCCCCGTTCGCTACACGATTGCCCGGCGCCGGCCAAGCTCAATCTGTTCTTGCACGTCAACGGCCGCCGTGACGACGGCTACCACCTGCTGCAGACGGTGTTCCAGCTGGTCGACCATGGCGACACGCTGCACTTCGATGTGCGCGACGACGGCCAGGTGCGCCGCACCACCGACCTGCCCGGCGTGCCGGCCGAACACGACCTGGTGGTGCGCGCGCTGCGCCTGCTGCAGGCAGAGTTCGCGCGCCGCCACGGCCGGCCGGCGCCTGGCCTCGACGTCGCCATCGACAAGCGCTTGCCGATGGGCGGCGGCCTGGGCGGCGGCTCGTCCGACGCGGCCACCGCCTTGATGGCCGCCAACCACCTGTGGCAGGCCGGTTTGAACCGCGACGAGCTGATGGCGCTGGGCCTGCCGCTGGGCGCCGACATCCCGTTTTTCATCTTCGGCCAGAACGCCTTTGCCGAGGGCGTCGGCGAGCGCCTGCAGCCGGTCGACACGGCCGATTGCTGGTACGTGGTGATCGAGCCGGGTGTCGCGGTGCCGACCGCGGCGATTTTTTGCGCCAGGGATTTGACACGCGACACGAAACCCGTCAGAATAGCGGACTTTTCCAGGCACCTGATGAGTCAGCAAGATCAATTGGGGTTTGGCAAAAACGACTTGCAGGCAGTAGCGACGCAGTTGTTCCCGCCGGTAGCAGAAGCGGTTGAATGGCTCGGCAGTTACGGCCACGCCAGGATGACCGGCTCGGGATCGTGCGTGTTTAGCGCCTTTGCCGATGAAGCCGGTGCTACAGCGGTGCTTGCCGTGGTGCCCGGCAAATGGGTGGCGTGGAAGGCGAAATCGCTGGTGCGCCATCCGATGCACGGGCGGTTGCAAGTTGATGGAGTTATAGAATAGAATTTGGCTTGGCGTTAAGTTTGACTGTAAAATACGTTAAATGTAACGGCAAGTAGTCAGTTGCGTAGGGGAATCGCCAAGCTGGTTAAGGCACTGGATTTTGATTCCAGCATACCAAGGTTCGAATCCTTGTTCCCCTGCCATTCGTTTTACTGCCTGTCGATGCGATTTTCAGCGTCCAGCCGGTGAACTCGATGGACTCGCTCTCGCGGGTCATCTTTAGCATAGCGTCAGTTACGACTGGCGTCTTTCAAGAATCAACGCTTCTCTTTGGGACTCCCATGGCTTACGAAAACCTGATGGTTTTTACCGGCAACGCTAACCCGGCGCTGGCAGAAGGAGTCGCAAAAAATCTCGGCATCCCGCTTGGCAAGGCAAACGTTTCGAAGTTTTCGGACGGCGAAGTGATGGTCGAAATTAACGAAAACGTCCGCGGTAAAGACGTCTTCGTGCTGCAGTCGACCTGCAACCCGACCAATGACAACCTGATGGAACTGATCCTGATGGTCGACGCCCTGAAACGCGCTTCGGCCGGCCGCATCACCGCCGCCATCCCGTATTTCGGTTATGCCCGCCAGGACCGCCGTCCGCGTTCGGCGCGCGTGGCCATCTCGGCCAAGGTCGTCGCCAACATGCTCGAAGAAGCCGGCGTCGAGCGCGTCCTGATCATGGACCTGCACGCCGACCAGATCCAGGGCTTCTTCGATATCCCGGTCGACAATATTTACGCGTCGCCGATCCTGCTGGGCGACCTGCAGAAAAAGAATTACGACGACCTGCTGGTGGTCTCGCCCGACGTCGGCGGCGTGGTGCGCGCCCGCGCGCTGGCCAAGCGCCTCGGTTGCGACCTGGCCATCATCGACAAGCGCCGCCCGAAGGCGAACGTGTCGGAAGTGATGAACATCATCGGTGAAGTCGAAGGCCGCAACTGCGTCATCATGGACGACATGGTCGACACCGCCGGCACCCTGACCAAGGCGGCCGAAGTGTTGAAAGAGCGCGGCGCCAAGAAAGTTGTCGCGTACTGTACCCACCCGGTGCTGTCGGGCCCGGCGATCGAGCGCATTGCCGCCTCGCCGCTTGACGAGCTGGTCGTTACCGACACCATTCCACTGTCGGCCGCGGCCCTCAGCTGCAGCAAGATTCGCCAACTGACGTGCGCGCCGCTGCTGGCCGAGACGTTCAAGCGCATCAGCAAGGGCGACTCGGTGATGTCGCTGTTTATCGATTAAATAGCAGCGCGCTGTTTCACGCTGCGTCCCGCGGCGCACTGGCAAACCAGCCGGTGCGCCGTTGGCGTTTTCAGAATTTGCAGTTTTAACCTTTTTCTCGGGTGCGTTTGTTGCACCCGATTCGGAAGACCCCTGGTCGCGGGGGCCTTCACACCGCGGGGCAATCAAGCCTCGCACTTTTTGGAGCAACACATGAAAGTTATCGCATTCAATCGCACTTTGCAGGGGTCCGGAGCGAGCCGCCGCCTGCGCACTTCCGGCCAGACGCCTGGCATCATCTACGGTGGCACCGAAGCCCCGGTCATGATCTCGCTGGACGGCAACGCGCTGTACCACGCGCTGAAAAAAGAAGCGTTCCACGGTTCGGTCCTCGACCTCGAAATCGACGGTGCCACCCAGGCTGTCATGCTGCGCGACTTCCAGATGCACGCGTACAAGCAGCTGGTCATGCACGCTGACTTCCAGCGCGTCGATGCCAAGAGCAAAGTCCACACCAAGGTCACGCTGCACTTCGTCAACGCCGACGTCTCGCCAGCTGTCAAGCTGCACGGCGCCATCGTTTCGCACGTGCTGGCCGAGCTGGAAATCACCTGCCTGCCAGGCGACCTGCCTGAGTTCATCGAAGTCGACTTGGCCAACATCGACGTCGGCCATTCGATCCACGTTGCTGACCTGACCATGCCTAAGGGCGTGACCGCGATCACCCACGGTTCGAACCTGACCGTCGCTACCGCTGCCGTGCCGGCTGGCCACGTTGCCGCCGACGCGCTCGAGAGCGCTGCTGCTGCAGCTGCTTCGGAAGCCGACGCAGCCGCCAAGGGCGCTGCCAAGCCAAAGAAGTAATTCTTTAGCTTACGCTGCAAAAAAACCCGCCGGCTCGCGCCTGGCGGGTTTTTTTCTGTCCAATTTCCCGGATAATCACGTTTTCCTTCGGCTCGCTCATTATGTCCATACGCCTCATCGTCGGCCTCGGCAATCCCGGCCCCGAATACGAACAGACCCGCCACAACGCCGGCTTCTGGCTGGTCGACAACCTTGCCAACAGCCTGCCTGGCTGCCGCCTGCAGCGCGAAGCGCGCTTCAACGGCATGGTCGCCAAGACCATGGTCGGCGGCAACGAGCTATGGCTGCTCGAGCCGCTGACGTTCATGAACCGCTCCGGCCTGTCGGTTGGCCAGCTGGCGCGTTTTTACAAGATCGAGCCAAGTGAAGTGCTGGTCGTCCACGACGAGCTGGACCTGGCGCCCGGCATCGTCAAGATGAAGAAGGGTGGCGGCGCGGGCGGCCACAACGGCATCAAGGACATCACTGCCGCGCTCGGCACGCAGGATTACTGGCGGCTGCGGCTCGGCATTGGCCATCCGCGCAGCCTCAACTCCCAGCAGCAGGTGGCCGACTACGTGCTGCACCGGCCGCGCAAGGAAGAGCAGGTCTTGATTGAGGAATCGATCGAAAAGAGCCTGCGCGTGCTGCCGCTGCTATTTGAGGGGAAGTTCGACACGGCGACAATGCAGCTGCACACCGCCTGAAACACCCCTTCTTCCACCGAGGTCTCCACCGGGGTCAGTGCCGGCAATCGTACACGAGCTCAGGGTCTCCACCGGGGTCAGTGCCGGCAATCGTCCACGAGCTCAGCACTTCCACCGGGGTCAGTGCCGGCAATCGTACACGAGCTCAGCACTAGTGGATCAATTGCGGCCGAGGCCGTGTTCCATTGCCGGCACTGACCCCGCGGTGGAGGTAGGGCAATGGCTGACATATGCGCAGCCTTCCTGCGATAATTCGGCGATGAGTTCTCTTAGTTACCACGCTGGGCCGATTGCCATGGAGCGATTGCGCTCGCACGGCTTGCGCGCGGCCGACATTGGCGTCATCCCAGCCGCCGCCGGCGGACCGAAAGGCTTGATCTTCCAGGCGCTTGACCAATACCTGTTCGGCGACTGGCTCGCCGCCGCGCCGCGCCAGCGCACGCTGATTGGATCGTCGATCGGCGCGTGGCGCATGGCCGCCGCCTGCCAGGCTGATCCGGTTGAAGCGTTCGCCCGGCTAGGCAAGCTCTATTGTGCCCAGCGTTACACTGCCAAGCCGTCACAGCAAGAAATCGACGGCGTCTGCCGGCAATTGCTGAGCGACTTCGTCATCGGCCACGAAAACGACATACTGAATCATCCTCACCATCGCCTGAATCTGCTGGCGGTGCGCGGCCTCGGCACACTCGCCGCGCCGCAAGGCCGCGGCGCCGAGATGCGCGGTTTTGCCGCCGCCGCGCTGCGCAACCTGGCGTCGCGCGAACGGCTCGCCGGCATGATGGAACGGGTCGTCGTCGGCGACGAGCGCGACAACTCGGCCTGGCTGCGCGAACGCTTCGACGGCTTTACGACCCACTTCGCGCCGCTGTCAACAGGCAACCTGGCCAGCGCCTTGCTGGCGTCGGGCAGCTTGCCGTTGGTGATGCAGCCGGTGCGCTCCCTGGCCGGCGCCCCGCCGGGTCACTACTGGGACGGCGGCATCATCGACTACCACCTGGCGCTGCCGTACTCGCGCAAGGAAGGCCAGCTGGTGCTCTATCCGCATTTCAGCGAGCATGTCGTGCCCGGCTGGCTCGACAAGGCGATGCCATGGCGGCGCGCCGCCCGCGGGCCCCACCGCAGCTGGCTCGACAACGTCATCATTGTCGCGCCCACCAAGCAGTTCCTGCGCAGCCTGCCGCGCGGCAAGCTGCCTGACCGCAAGGATTTCACGTACTACGGCCTCGACCATGACGAGCGCATCCGCAACTGGCGCCAGGCAATCGGCGAAGGGCAGCGCCTGCGCGACGAATTCGCCGAGTTCGCCGAGCGGCCGGACCTGACGCAAATCCAGCCGATCTGACCCGCCTGCAGGGCGGGGCCACTGTGGTCATTTTTGCGGCAGATAGCGCCATCCAAGGGTACAATGATGGGTTTTGGGGAATGCCGCGCCTGCGCGCCCCTCGTCCACCGAATTAGAAAGTTTTCCCATGAGTCTCCAATGCGGCATCGTCGGCCTGCCTAACGTCGGCAAGTCCACCCTTTTCAATGCGCTGACCAAGGCCGGCATCCCGGCCGAGAACTATCCGTTTTGCACCATCGAGCCGAACGTCGGCGTCGTCGAAGTGCCGGATCCGCGCATGGACGCGCTGGCCGCAATCGTCAAGCCTGAGCGCATGGTCAATGCCATCGTCGAGTTTGTCGACATCGCCGGCCTGGTGGCGGGCGCCTCGAAGGGCGAGGGCCTGGGCAACCAGTTCCTGTCGCATATCCGCGAGACCGACGCCATCGTCAACGTGGTGCGCTGCTTCGAAGACGACAACGTGATCCACGTCGCCGGCAAGATCAGCCCGCTCGACGACATCGAAGTGATCCAGACCGAGCTGGCGCTGGCCGATATGGCCGCCGTCGAAAAGGCGATCCACCGCGAGAACAAGAAAGCGCGCTCCGGCGACAAGGATGCCGCCAAGCTGGTCGCGCTGTGCGAACGCCTGATGCCGCACCTGGACCAGGGTAAACCGGTACGCACGATGGGCCTCGACGCCGACGACATGGCGCTGATCAAGACGCTGTGCCTGATCACCGCCAAGCCGGCGATGTTCGTCGCCAACGTCTCCGACACGGGCTTTACCAACAACCCGCTGCTCGACCAGCTGACCGCGTATGCCAAGGCGCAGAACGCGCCGATCGTTGCCATCTGCGCCTCGATCGAGTCCGAAATCGCCGACCTCGACGACGAAGACAAGGGCGCCTTCCTGAGCGACATGGGCATGCAGGAGCCGGGCCTCGACCGCCTGATCCGCGCCGCCTACGAGCTGCTCGGCCTGCAGACCTACTTCACCGCCGGCGTGAAGGAAGTGCGCGCCTGGACCATCCACGTCGGCGACACCGCCCCGCAGGCGGCCGGCGTCATCCACACCGACTTCGAACGCGGCTTCATCCGTGCGCAGACCATCGCCTACGACGACTTCATCGCCTACAAGGGCGAAGCCGGCGCCAAGGAAGCGGGCAAGATGCGCGCCGAGGGCAAGGAATACGTCGTCAAGGACGGCGACGTGCTCAACTTCCTGTTCAACGTCTAACTGCTGAACCGGCTTACCGCGCATTAAGGCGGGCAACAAGAACCCCATGCATCTTCGTGATGATGGGGTTTTTTTAAAAGAAAAAGATCCATGACGATATCGACGAAGCTCGTGCTGGCATTGCTGATTGCAACGGCCGGCGCCGCCCAGGCCAAGGACGGCGCCATCAACTGCGACAACTGCGCGGCCTGGAACAAACCGGTCAAGCCGTTCAACGTAGTTGCCAACACCTGGTATGTCGGCGTCGACGGCCTGTCCGTGGTGCTGATCACCGGTCCCGAGGGGCATATCCTGGTCGACGGCGCGCTGCCGCAGTCGGCCAAGATGATCGAGGCCAGCATCAAGGAGCTGGGCTTTTCGATCAAGGACGTCAAGCTGATCGTCAACTCGCACGCGCACTGGGACCATGCCGGCGCCATCGCCGCACTGCAGCGTGCCAGCGGCGCCGTCGTTGCGGCCAGCGCATCGAGTGCGCTGGGGCTGCAAAGCGGCGCCAACGTCGTCGACGATCCGCAGTACCAACGCGCGTCGACGACCCGTGCGCCCAAGGTACGCAAGGTGCGGGTGGTGGGCGGCGGCGAAGTGCTCAAGGTCGGCCCGCTGGCCATCACGGCGCACCTGACACCGGGCCACACGCCGGGCGCCACCAGCTGGTCCTGGAACTCGTGCGACGCTCAGCGCTGCGTCGACGTGGTGTATGCCGACAGCCTGAACCCGGTGTCGAGCGATGATTTCTACTTCATCGGCAAGGGTGGCAAGACGCCCGATATTTCCGCCTCTTTCGCTGGCAGCATCGCCAAGGTGGCCGCGCTCAAGTGCGACGTCGTGCTGAGCGCGCCCCCGAGCTTTTCCGACACCTTCGCCAAGGCCGCCGGCCGTACGGCCGAGCGCAATCCCTTCGTCGCGCCAGGCGGCTGCAAGGCTTATGCGGCCGACGCCGCCAAGCGACTCGACGAGCGGCTCAAGCGCGAACGCAGCGCCGCCGGCGTGTAGCATCGACTCCGAGACCGCATGGCTACCCTGACCGACATCATCTTTTACCCCGTCAAATCCTGCGCCGGCATCGCCGTCGTGCAAGCGCTGCTGACGGAGGCCGGCCTCGAAGTCGACGGCATCGCCGACCGCGAATGGATGCTGGTGACAAGCGACGGCCAGTTCCTCACGCAGCGCGAACATCCGCGCATGGCGCTGGTGACGCCGCGCGTGCAAGGCAGCGTGCTGCAACTGAGCGCGCCAGGGCAGGCGCCGTTCTGCATCGACATCGACCAGGCCCGCAGCGGCGTGGGCATGGCCGTGCGCATCTGGGACGACCATGTGCTGGCCGACGATTGCGGCGACCTTGCCGCCGCCTGGTTCGCCCAGGCGATCGGCGCGCCGTGCCGGCTGGTACGCTTTCCCGCCGGCGCGCGGCGCCTGACCAGCACGCGCTGGACCGGCGGCGTCGCCGCGCCGACCCGCTTTGCCGACGGCTATCCGGTGCTGGTGATCGGCGCCGCCTCGCTGGCCGACCTCAACGAGAAGCTGGTCGCCGCCGGCCGCGCGGCGCTGCCGATGGACCGCTTCCGTCCGAACCTGGTCATTGACGGGCTTGACCCGTTCGAGGAAGACTACGTCGACACTTTCGGGCTCGGCGCCGTGCGCCTGAAGGCGGTCAAACCGTGCCCGCGCTGCCCGATCCCGTCGGTCGACCAAGCCACCGGCGTGCCGGGCGCCGATCCGCTCGACATCCTGCAGGCCTACCGGCGCAAGCCCCAGCTCGACGGCGCAGTCTGCTTCGGCATGAACTGCATCGTTATCGCCGGCGCCGGCCAGCGCCTGTATGTCGGGCAGCAGGTTGACGCCGAGCTGGCATTTTGACAAGATAGCGGGGGAAAGCCCGCATCCTTTTCGTTTTCAAGTTTGGTAAGATGGCGTAAGGTGCAGGTTGCCGCAGGAAAACCTGCCATGAAACTGACGGAGTCAGGAAAATTCTATGTACGAGCAGGGCGCCTCGCCGCGCGAATTGCAATCCGATAACGACGCCCTCCGCGCGCGCATGGCATACCTGATGGAGCAGGCCGAGCGCAACCACACTATCATGTGCCGGCACCAGGCGTTCGACCTCGAGATTGTCGGCGCCGGCAGCTTTCCCGAGCTGATCGGCACGATCTTCCGCTCGCTGCCGGTCATTTCCGACCTCGACATCGTCACCCTGTGCCTGGTCGATCCCGAGCAGGACATCCACACCGTGATGGACAAGCTTGGCGTCGACTTCAGCGCCTTCCCGCAGCTGGTGTTCGTCGGCCACGACAGCGTGCTCGGCTTTGTGCCGTCGCGCAGTTTGCTGCTGACGGCGCCGTCCAAGCCGCTGCTGGGGCCGTACGTGCCGACGGTGCACCAGGCCATGTTCCCGCAGCCGCCGGCCGGCCTGCAAAGCGTCGCGCTGGTGCCGCTGATCCGCAACAAGCGCATCATCGGCAGCCTCAACCTTGGCAGCCTCGACCCGACCCGCTTCACGCCCGCGCTGGGCACCGATTTCATCGAGCACATGGCGTCGATCATTGCGATCTGCCTGGAAAACGTCATCAGCAACGAGATGCTCAAGTACATCGGCTTGACCGATTCGTTGACCGGCGTCTACAACCGCCGCTACATCGACCGTCGCCTGCTGGAAGAAATCGGCCGCGCGCGGCGCCAGGCCTACCGCATTTCCTGCCTGTACATCGACCTCGACCACTTCAAGGCCGTCAACGACACCTTCGGGCATCCCGGCGGCGACGAAGTGCTGCGCGAAGTGGCGGCGCGCATCAAGGCCGAGTTGCGCCTGTCGGACGCGCTGGGCCGCTTTGGCGGCGAAGAATTCGTCGTGCTGCTGATCGACGCCGACCTCGAAAGCGCCACGATCGTTGCGCAGCGCATCCGCGCCAGCATTGCCGACGCGCCATTCCATTTATCGACTGGCGACCAGTTGCCGATCTCCGTATCGATCGGCGTTGCCACGCTCGACGATTTCGAGCGCGACCACGCGATCGAAGGCGTGGCGCAGCAGCTGGTGGCCAAGGCCGACAGCGCGCTCTACCAGGCCAAGGAAAACGGCCGCAACCAGGTCGTGACCTCCTCCGACTGACCTTCCAAAACCGGGATCAGACCCGTTTTTTTCGCATCTTGCAGTGTGCGTTTCGCTGTGCGAAAAATTGGGGTCAGACCCGTTTTTTAGATGGCCGGACTGCACTTTCATGTTCCAATAACACTGAAAGTGCAGGTGGCGCCCTTTTAACCCATGGTCAAAAGCGCCTTTTTCCGTGAAAAATCGGGGTCTGACCCCAATTTTTTTCAGCAACCAGGCCGTCACCTCCGACTAGTCTCCCGAAAAGGGCCGGACCCCAATTTTTCGCATCTTGCAGCGCGTGTTTCGCGATGCAGAAAATCGGGGTCAGACCCGTTTTTTAGACGGCCTAAGTCACTTTTACATCGTGACAATACTGGAAGAGCTGGTTGGCGCGCCTTTATTCCACGGTCGGAGGCGCCTTTTGGCGTGAAAAATCGGGGTCTGACCCCATTTTTTTCAACTTTTTTGAGTGGTGCCTCCCCGGCGTTGGAATTATTGCAGCAGGCGGCCTTCGGCGCGCGTGACGGCGTCGCCGGAGCCGCGCAGCACCACCACGTCGCCCGCGGCCAGCACCGTGTGCGGCGTTACTTCGAGGCGCTCCTTGCCGCGCCGGATCATCGTCACTTCGGCGCCTACCTCGTCGAGCTCGAGCTGCTCGACGCGCCGGCCGACCGAGCCGGCGTCGTCGCGCAGGATCACCGAATGGAGCCGCACGTACAGGTGCTCGGGATCGTCGGCCGCGTCGCTGGCGCCATGGAAGTAGCCGCGCAGCGATGCATAGCGCTCGTCGCGCGCGCTCTGCACGCGGTGCACCACGCGCCGCAGCGGCACCCCCACCATCACCAGCGCGTGCGAAGCGAGCATCAGGCTGCCCTCGAGCGCTTCGGGCACCACCTCGGCCGCGCCAGCCTTTTTCAGCAGATCGAGGTCGGTGTCGTCATGGCTGCGCACGATCACCGGCAACGTCGGCGCCATCTCGTGCACCAGCATTAGCACCTTCAGCGCCGACTGTGTGTCGGCATACGTGATCACCATCGCGCTGGCGCGGTAGATGCCGGCGGCGACCAGGCTCTCGCGCCGCGCCGCGTCGCCGTACGCGACGTTCGCGCCGGCCGCCTGCGCCTCGTGCACGCGCTCCGGATCGAGGTCGAGCGCCTGGTAGGCAATCTTCTCTTCACTGAGCAGCGTCGCCAGGCTTTGCCCGCTGCGCCCGAATCCAGCCACGATCACGTGTTTTTGCATCGCCATCGTGCGGCTGGCGATCTGCGTCAGCTGCAGCGACTGCATCATCCATTCGTTGGTGGCGATCTTCATCACGATCTGGTCCGACTTGGCGATGATGAACGGCGCCACCAGCATCGACAGCACCATCGACGCGAGCACCAGCTGGATGATGAACGGGTCCATCAGCTGGGCGCCGGCGGTCAGGTTCAGCAGCACGAAGCCGAATTCGCCCGCCTGCGCCAGCGCCAGGCCGGTGCGCATGGCGACGCCGTCGGAGGCGCCGAACAGCTTGGCCAGCAGCGCGATCAGCGCGAACTTGAGCAGCACGGGACCTGCCAGCAGAATCAGCACGATCCACCAGTTGTCCATCACCAGCCGAATATTGAGCAGCATGCCGACGGTGATGAAGAAGAGCCCTAGCAGCACGTCGCGAAACGGCTTGATGTCCTCTTCCACCTGGTGCTTGTACTGGGTCTCGGAAATGAGCATGCCGGCGACGAACGCGCCCAGCGCCATCGACAGCCCGGCCTTTTCAGTGATCCACGCCGCGCCCAGCGTGATCAGCAGCAGGTTGAGCATGAACAGCTCCTGCGAGCGGCGCTTGACGACCAGGGTGAACCACTTGCGCATCAGCTTCTGGCCGAGGAACAGCAGCAGCACCAGCACGATCACCGCCTTCACCGCGGCCCAGCCCAGCGTGACGGCCAGCTCCTCGGGATTTTTGCCGAGCGCGGGGATGAGGATCAGCAGCGGCACCACCGCCAGATCCTGGAACAGCAAGATGCCGATGATCTTGCGCCCGTGCGGACTTTCCAGTTCGAGCCGCTCGGTCAGCATCTTCGACACGATCGCCGTCGACGACATCGCCAGCGCGCCGCCCAGCGCGAACGCGGCCTGCCAACTGATTTGCACCGACGGCGGCAGCACGTAGCGGATCGCCCAGCCGAACGCCATCGTGGCGACGATGGTCAGCACCACCTGCGCCATCCCGAGCCCGAACACGATGCGCCGCATCGCCATCAGATGCGACAGCGAAAACTCCAGGCCGATCGAAAACATCAGGAACACGACGCCGAATTCGGCCAGCGCATGGGTGGTGGCGTCGTTCTCGGCCATCCCCATCGCGTGCGGCCCGATCAGGATGCCGACGGCCAGGTAGCCCAGCATCGGCGGCAGGTGCAGCATGCGGAAGGCCACTACGCCGAGCACGGCGCAGCCCAGCAACAGCAATGTGAGCTCTAGTCCTGAAACCATGCGCCGTCGCCTGCGATGGTAGGGAAAATGTGTTTAACTGTGTCTGGCAAGTTTTTTGCTTTCCCAATTCGTTTATACTTCCGATACGAGTGTAACCCATGAAAAAACAATGCTGAAAGCTTTTGACGAAAACCTGATCCGGCGCTCCATGCTGCTCGCCCGCGAGACGCTCGAAATCGAAGCCGATGCGATCCGCGCTGTCCACCAGCGCCTGGCCACCGACGACAGCGTCGGCCACGCCGTCGCGCTGCTGCTCGCATGCAGCGGCCGCGTGGTGGTGTCGGGCATCGGCAAGTCGGGCCACATCGCGCGCAAGATCGCCGCCACGCTGGCCTCGACCGGCACGCCGGCCATGTTCGTCCACCCGGCCGAAGCGGCCCACGGCGACCTTGGCATGGTCACCCCGCAAGACGCCTTCATCGCCATCTCTAACTCTGGCGAGACGGCCGAACTGATGTCGATCCTGCCGATCGTCAAGCGCATGGGCGCGCCGCTGATCGCCATGACGGGCAAACCGGGATCGAGCCTGGCGCTGCTGGCCGACGTCCACCTCGACGTCTCGGTTGCCAAGGAAGCCTGTCCAATGAACCTGGCGCCGACCGCCAGCACCACCGTCACGCTGGCGCTGGGCGACGCGCTGGCCGTCGCGCTGCTCGACGCGCGCGGCTTCAAGGAAGAAGACTTCGCCCGCTCGCATCCGGGCGGCGCGCTTGGCCGCCGCCTGCTGACCCACGTGTACGACGTCATGCGCAGCGGCGACGCCGTGCCGGCGGTGGGCGCCGACGCCACCTTGCCGGCGGCACTGCTCGAGATCACCCAGAAGGGCATGGGCATGACCGCCATCGTCGACGCCGAAGGACGCCCGGTCGGCGTGTTCACCGACGGCGATTTGCGCCGCATGATCGAGCGCGTCCAGGATTTCACCAAGGTCGTCATCCGCGACGTCATGCATGCCAACCCGCGCCGCATCCACCCGGAGCAGTTGGCGGTCGACGCGGTCGCCATCATGGAAGAATTTCGCATCAACCAGATGCTGGTGGTCGACGCCGACGACAAGCTGGTCGGCGCGCTGCACATCCACGACCTGACGCGCGCGAAGGTGATCTGATGGACACCGCACTGAACCCGCAACCGGACCACCTGCGCCGCGCCGCCGCCATCAGGATCCTGATCCTCGACGTCGACGGCGTGCTCACCGACGGCAGCCTGACCTACGGCGCCGACGGCGAAGTGACCAAGACCTTCAATGTGCTCGACGGCCTGGGCATCGAGCTGCTGCAGAAAACCGGCGTGGCCGTGGCCATCATCAGCGCGCGCAAGTCGCCCGTGGTGGTGCGCCGCGCGGCCGACCTGAAGATCATGCACGTCTACCAGGGCACGCACGACAAGCGCATCGCGTTCGCCGCGCTGCTCGAATCTACCGGCGCCAGCGCCGAACAGTGCGGCTACATCGGCGACGACGTCATCGACCTGCCGCTGCTGCGCCAGGTCGGCTTCGCCGTGACGGTGCCGACCGGGCACCCGGAAGTGCAGCACCGCGCCCATTACGTCACCCGCGCCGGCGGCGGGCGCGGCGCCGTGCGCGAAGTGTGCGACATGGTGATGCGCGCGCAGGGCAACTACGATATGGCGCTGGCGCCGTATTTCGCCTGATCGATGAGCAGCATGCACAAGCGCACCGCACACCGCTGGCGACTGAGCTCCCTGCTGATCGGCGGCGTGGTGCTGGCGCTGGGCTCCTTCTGGCTGGTGCAGGTAATCACCCGCAACGAGCTGGTGACGCCGGGCGAGGGCCTCAAGACCGAGCCTGACTACATCGTCGACAAGTTCAGTTTCGTGCGCATGACGCCGGGCGGCAAGCCGGCCTACATCATCGCCGGCGAAAAGCTGACCCACCGCCCGAGCGACGATTCGCTGCATGTGGATATGCCGGTGGTGCGCAACATGGGCTCGAAGCAGCCGCCGATGACGATGACGGCGAAAGAGGCGCACATCGACCAGACCAACAACATAGTCGACCTGGTCGGCGACGTCGATATCCGGCGCCCGCCGCAAGGCGCCTCGCAGGCACTGCACCTGCAAACGTCCGCGCTGACCGTGTTCCCCGATGAAGAGCGGATGCAGACGAAGCAGCCGTTTCAGATGGTAGTGGGCGCCAGCACGGTGTCGGGCGTCGGCATGAAGGCCAATAACGCCACCGGCCAGGTCGATGTGCAGAGCCAGTCGCAAATGATTGTTCAGCCGCGCGCACGTTGAGCGCGGCCGATTCGGAAGATAAATTGGAGCAAAGATGAAAATAATAATGGTGGGTGTTGCTTGCTTGCTGGCGTGTGGAGCTAGCCTGGCCGAACGTGCCGATTCGCTCAAGCCGATCAAGATCAACGCCGAGTCGAGTGTGGTGAACACCGTGACCCAGGGCGGCACCGCTGAGGGCAATGTGGTGCTGACGCGCGGCACCTTGATCATGAAAGCGGAAAAGCTGACCGCGATTGTGGACCCGCAGGGATATCAGTTCGTGACGCTGCTGGCCGCGCCCGGCGGCCTTGCCACTTTTCGCCAGAAGAAGGACGGCGGCCCTGACTTGTGGATCGAAGGCGAAGCCGAGCGCATCGAATACGACGACAAGACCGACGTGGTCAAGCTGAAGGGCCGTGCCAAGGTGCGCAACCTTGAAGGCACGCGCGTGACCGGCGGCGCCGAAGGCGCGTTCCTGTCGTACGACAGCCGCAAGGAAGTGGTCACCGCCACCAATACCGCCACCGGCGAGAGCAAGACCGGTGGCGGCCGCGTCGAGTGGATCATCGACTCCCGCAGGTCGCCCGCACCGGCGGCTCCGGCCGCGGGAAAGCAATAATGGAGACCAGCTGCGGCAGTACCCTGATCGTACGCGGCCTGCAAAAGAGCTACGGCAAGCGCCTGGTGGTGCGCGACGTCTCGCTGCAGGTCGAGTGCGGCGAAGTGGTCGGACTGCTCGGGCCCAACGGCGCCGGCAAGACGACGTCGTTCTACATGATCGTCGGCCTGGTGCCGTCGGACGCCGGCTCGATCGACATCAGCGGCGTCGACATCTCGAGCATGCCGATTCACCGCCGCGCGTCGCTCGGCCTGTCGTACCTGCCGCAGGAAGCGTCGGTGTTTCGCAAGCTGACGGTGGAAGACAATATCCGCGCCGTGCTCGAACTGCAGAAGGTCGACGGCAAGGCGCTGACCAAGGCCCAGATCAACGAGCGCCTCGACACCTTGCTGGCTGACCTGCAGATCGAGAAGCTGCGCGAGAATCAGGCGCTGTCGCTGTCGGGCGGCGAGCGGCGCCGCGTCGAGATCGCGCGCGCACTGGCGACCAATCCACGCTTCGTGCTGCTCGACGAGCCGTTCGCCGGCGTCGACCCGATCGCGGTGATCGAGATCCAGCGCATCGTGCGCTTCCTGAAGGAGCGCGGCATCGGCGTGCTGATCACCGACCACAACGTACGCGAGACGCTCGGCATCTGCGACCGCGCCTACATCATCAACCAGGGCGCGGTGCTTGCGTCCGGCCGCCCCGACGACATCATCGCAGACGAATCGGTTCGGCGCGTCTACCTCGGTGAACACTTCCGGATGTAGCCATGAAACAGTCACTCCAGCTACGGACCTCGCAACACCTGGCGCTCACGCCGCAGCTGCAGCAGTCGATACGTCTGCTGCAGCTGTCCACGCTTGAACTGCACCAGGAACTCGAGCATCTGCTGTCGGACAATCCGCTGCTCGAGCGGCTCGACGACCCGCTGGATAACTCGGTGCGGCTGCTGGCCGACGGCGCCATCGGCTCGAGCGCCGCGCCAGGCGAAGCGGCGCCCGAGCCAGGCGCGCAGGATGCGCCGCCGGCCGATGCGCCGTCCGCCGAAACCGAAAGCGGCGACGGCGACAGCGCGCCGGCCGAAAGCGGCGCCGACAGCGACGACTGGGGCGAGGCGGCGCGCAACAAGGCGCCCGACGACGAGGACTCGCGTCCGCAGCTCGAAGCGTCAGCGGTGACCCTGCGCGAGCACCTGATGGAGCAGATGCGCCTGGCGGTGCTGGGAGTGCGCGACCGCGCGCTGGTCGAACTGATGGTCGACGCGCTCGACGACAACGGCTACCTGACCGAGTCGCTCGAAGAAATCTTCGAGCGCATGCCGCCCGAACTCGAACTCGATCTCGACGAACTGAAGACGGCGCTGTCGCTGCTGCAAAGTTTTGATCCGGTCGGCGTCGGCGCGCGCAACGCGTCGGAATGCCTGGCGCTGCAGATCCGCCGCATGCCGGGCGTGCCGATGGTCACGCGGCGCATGGCGCTGAAGATCGTCACGGACCACCTGACGTGGTTCGCCCAGCGCGAATTCAACAAGCTGAAAAAATCGCTCGACTGCGACGACGAAGACCTGCGCGAGGCGCAGTGCGTGATTCGCCAGTGCAATCCTCACCCGGGCGCCGCGTTCGGTTCAGGTGCGTCAGACTACGTGGTGCCTGACGTCATCGTGCGCAAATCCAAGAACGGCTGGACGGTAACGCTGAACAACGAAGTGATGCCGCGGCTGCGCGTCAACAGCATGTACGCCAACTTGCTCAAGCAGGGCAAGGGCGAAGGGCAGATGGGCGCGCAGTTGCAGGAAGCCAAGTGGTTGATCAAGAATATGCGTCAGCGCTTCGATACGATCCTGCGCGTCGCGCAAGCTATTGTTGAGCGCCAGCGCAATTTCTTTTCCCACGGCGCAGTTGCGATGCGACCCCTTGTGCTGCGTGAAATTGCTGATACACTGGGTTTACACGAGAGTACTATTTCTCGGGTCACAACTCAGAAATACATGCTGACACCGCATGGAATGTTTGAGTTGAAATATTTTTTTGGTAGCCACGTCGCCACTGAAGCAGGAGGGGAAGCATCCTCGACGGCGATACGGGCACTCATCGTGCAACTGACAGGAGCAGAAGACCCTAAAAACCCACTATCAGACAGTAAGATTGCAGACATGCTGGGGGAACAGGGGATGGTCATTGCGCGGCGCACCGTCGCCAAGTACCGCGAAGCGCTGAAGATCCCGCCTGTGACTCTCCGGAAATGTCTGTAAAGTTTTTACGATGTTCCTCTGCGCTTATGACGCATGAACAGGAAGCGACATCATCAAAGGAGTGTGTATGAATCTCACAATCAGTGGACATCATCTTGAAGTGACACCAGCCATCCGCGATTACGTACAAGCCAAACTGGAGCGAGTGAAGCGACATTTCGATCAAGTCATCGACATTGCCGTGATCCTCACAGTGGACAATCTTACTGAAAAAGAAAAGCGGCAAAAAGCCGAAGTCAATCTGCGGTTACCGGGCAAGACTGTCAATGTCGCCAGCATGTCGCACGACCTGTATGCGGCGATCGATACACTGATCGACAAGCTGGATCGGCAGGTCATGAAGTACAAATCCCAGCTGCAGGAACATGGCCACAAGGCGATCAAGCACCTGCCTGAGGAACAGATCATCGCCGCTGCGTAAGCCGGCCGATCTTGCAAGCGAGGGCGCCGTCATGGCGCCCTTTTCAATTGTGGGGCGGGGCAGGGGTCTGACCCCTGCGCTACGATAGAATGCAGCTTTCTACATCGACAAGCACACCATGACCGACTTCGTCAAAACCCATGTTGCCAACGGCACCGGCGTCATCACGCTCGACCGTCCGCGTTCGCTCAATTCGCTGTCGCTCGACATGGTGCGCGCGCTGACCGACGCCCTGCTGGCCTGGCGCGACGATCCCCGGGTCGACGCTGTCGTGCTGCGCAGCAGCTCCGAAAAAGCCCTGTGCGCCGGCGGCGACATCCGTTTTTTCTACGACGTCGGCACCGCGCCGACCACCGGCGGCAGCGCCTCGCTGGAAGACTTTTTCACCGAGGAATACCGCCTCAACCATTTGATCTATCACTACCCGAAACCGTACGTCGCGTTGATGGACGGCGTCGTCATGGGCGGCGGCCTCGGCATTGCTGAAGCGGGCCCGAGCGGCCTGCGCGTCGTTACCGACGGCACCAAGATGGCGATGCCCGAAGTAAACATCGGCCTGTTCCCCGATGTCGGCGGCAGCTATTTCCTGTCGCGCGCGCCAGGCAAGCTGGGCTACTACTTGGGCCTGACCGGGCTCACCGTACGCGCCGCCGACGCGCTGTACGCCGGCCTGGCCGACACCTTCGTACCGCAGGCGCAGATGCCGGGGCTGGCGCAGTTGATCGAAGCGACGCCTGGCGCGCAGTTGCGCGACAAACTGATCGCCTTTGCCGCGCCGTTCGCCGCCGGCGCCGCCATGCTCGAAACCGAGCGCGCCACCATCGACCGTCACTTCGGTGCGTCAGGCGTGCAGGCGATCATGGATTCGCTGGCGTCCGACCAGGGCGAGTTCGCGCAGAAGGCGCTGGCGGCGATGGGCAAGCGCTCGCCGCTGCTGATGCGCGTCACGTTCGAGCTGCTGCAGCGCGGCGCGACGATGGACCTGGCCGGCTGCCTGCGCCTCGAGCGCGTGCTGGTGCGGCGTAATTTCGAGCACGGCGAAGTGCTCGAGGGCATACGCGCGCTGGTGATCGACAAGGACAATGCGCCGAAGTGGAATCCGCCGACGCTAGGTGAAGTGACGGACGAGATGGTGGCGAAGTTTTTCGCGTCGCCCTGGCCCGATCGCGCGCACCCGCTGCGCGAGCTGTAAGCTACTTTTTGGATTGCGACAGAGCCCGCAATATTTCAGGATCGCCTAAAACGCGGGCGCGATCGATAGCACTGCCGCCGTCGGTTCCATCGGTGAGATTGGGATCGGCGCCATAGCGCAACAAGACGTCGACCATTCGCCGGCGCTGGTTCGTCAACGGTGGTCCCGGCTGCCAGTTCTTGAGCAGCACACTTGTCAGCGGACGAAAGCGGTCATGCAGCAGATTCGGGTCTGCTCCGCGCGCGAGAAAATATTCCAACTTCTCGGCGCCGTAATTATCGACGGCGCAAAACAGGGTAGTGGGCGGTGCTGGCGCGTGCTTTTCAAGCAGCGCCATCATCGAGAAAAATTTTTTGAGATCCAGACGGCCTGCAACGCAATAGGCGATTGCCGGATCGCCCCGGTGTTCGAGCATCATGCGAACGATTTCTTCATTGCCCGCCTGGGTAGCCGCCGAGAGAATTAAATTGGCATCCGCACCCGGAATCTTGTTCGGCGATCGGCCCAGCAGCAAGCGTACCGCTTCGGTGCCTCTGTGTTCGCCGATGCCGTCGCTCATGTAATACCAGACGGAGAACTGTGCGCTGTCCTTCGCATCGATGGCGGCGCCGGCATCGAGTAACGCCCGTAGCACTTCGGCCTCACCCGACTTGGCGCCAAATAGCAACGCAGTTTCGCCGTGCTGGGGGTTATCGCCATGGATAGGCGCACCGCGCACCATATGCACGCCACGCTTCTTGTTGACGTCGGCGCCCGCCGCTATCATGGCCCTGACCTGCACGGCATCCCCACGATATGCAGCCTCCATGAGTGGAGTGCGAAGATCGGCCTCCCGGTGCTGGCAGGCGGCGAGTGCGAGTGCGCCGAATATCAACACCAGTTGTTTCAGTGTCACTGCTCGCATCGCAGGCAAGGGGAACGAACGCGCTTGAATCAGGACTGTTCGCGATGGCGCAGCACGACCCTTTCGGTCGGGCTGAAGTACGCCGCCAGCCGTTCGGCCATGTACACCGAGCGGTGCTGGCCGCCGGTGCAGCCGAGGGCCACCGTGAGGTAGCTGCGGTTATCGGTCTTGAACGAGGGTAGCCATTTTGCAATGAACGCCCGGATGTCTTCCAGCAGTTCGGTCGCGCTTGACTGCGCGTCGAGGAAGGCGATCACCGGCGCGTCCATGCCGGTGAGCGGGCGCAAGGTCAGGTCGTAATACGGGTTGGGCAGCGCGCGCACGTCGAACACGAAGTCGGCGTCGAGCGGCACGCCGAGCTTGAAGGCGAACGACTCGAAGAACAGCGTCAGTGGCGCGCGTTCGACCGCCACCAGTTCCTTGATCCACGCGCGCAGCTTGTTGGCCGACAGGTCGGACGTGTCGATCACGTGTCCGAGCTGCTCGATCGCCGACAGCCGTTCGCGCTCTTCGAGGATGCATTCGATCAGCGTGCGGCGCGACGCCGGATTTTCGTCGGGACGCAGCTGGTGCGACAGCGGGTGGCTGCGGCGCGTCTCGGAAAACCGCGCCACCAGTGAGTGGGTATTCGACGTCAGGAACATCACCTTGACATCGTGGCCGGCCTTTTTCAGGTCGTTGATGTTGGCCGGCAGGTCGACCAGCGACGCCGAACTGCGCGCGTCCACCGCGACGGCCAGGCTTTCGGTGCCTTCGTCGCCGATGGTGCGGACCAGATCTGGCAGCAGGGCGGGCGGCAGGTTGTCGACGCAATAGTAGCCGCCGTCTTCGAGGACGTTGAGGGCGACGGATTTACCCGAGCCGGAAATACCAGTGATGATTACGATGCGCATGGTATTGATGATACCGCAACGGGCGCGTGTTGTGGCGGGAGGGCCAGCTCAGCATGGGTTCCCGCCGGGAACGACGATTTTACGTGTGTTGGCTTTGAAACCGTCGTGCTCGCCATTGGTAAACCCGACTTCCCGCGCAGGCGGGAACCCCTACCATTCATGAGTAAGCGATGACGTTTTAGTCGCCGCTCATTGCCTGCCGTTGCCGCTCCATAAACTCCTGCAGCGTATCGATCCCGCGCAGCTGAAGAATCGTATTGCGCACCGCAGCCTCCAGCAGCACCGCGATGTTGCGACCAGCCGCCACAGGAATGACAACCTTGCGCACCGGCAGCCCCAGCACATCCTCGGTCGGAAACAGGAACGGTAGCCGCTCGACTTCTTCCTCGAGCGCACTGCGCCGCACCAGGTGCACGATCAGCTTGAGCCGCATCTTGCGGCGCACCGCGGTCTCGCCGAAGATCGCCTTGATGTCGAGCAGCCCCAGGCCGCGCACCTCGAGCAGGTTCTGCAGCAGCGCCGGGCAGCGTCCCTCGATCATGTTCGGCGCGATGCGCGAGAACTCGACCGCATCGTCGGCCACCAGGCCGTGGCTGCGCGAAATCAGCTCCAGGCCCAGCTCGCTCTTGCCAAGCCCGGAGTCGCCGGTAATCAGTACGCCAACGCCCAGCACGTCCATGAACACGCCATGCATGATGATGCGTTGCGCCAGTTTTTTCGACAGGTAGACGCGCAGGTAGTCGATCACCTGGGCGGCCGGCAGCGGCGTCGAAAACAGCGGGATGTTCTGCTCGTCGCAGATGGCGAGGATGTCGGGCGGCGTGTCGAGGCCCTGGGCGATGACCAGCGCCGGCGGCCCGCCGGCGATCAGCTCGCCGATGACGTGGGTGCGCGAACTCGATTTGAGGCGGTGGTAATAGTTGATTTCCTGGTGGCCAAACACCTGGATGCGGCCGGGGTGGATCAGGTTCAGGTGGCCGACCTGGTCGGCGGCGGAAGCCACGTCGCCGGAAATGAGCCGTTCGCCGCCGGGGAAACCGGCGAACCAGCCAAGCTGCAGGCTTTCGCGATTGTCGTCGTACAGCCGTTGAATCGTCAGCGGTGTTTGCAGCATGAACGGGTCTTCTGAAAAGTGGAGGGCGGCCAGCGCCCGGCACCGGGAAGTTTAACCCAACGCTTGCAGGCTAGGTTGCCAATTGATGATGCGCGCGTGCACCGACTTCGGGTCCGGATCGGTCGTCAGCGCGGTGCGGAACGCGTCGTCGGAGAACATTTCGGCGATCTCGGACAGGATCTCGAGGTGCTGCTGCGTGACGTGGTCGGGAATGAGCAAGAAAAACAGCAGGTTGACCGGCTGTCCGTCGGGCGACTCGAACGGGATCGGTTCGGCCAGGCGCACGAAAGCGGCCAGCGGCGCCTTCAGGCTCTTGCTGCCCTTGATACGGCCATGCGGCACGGCAACGCCATGGCCCAGTCCGGTCGAGCCGAGTCGTTCGCGCGCAAACAGATTGTCCGAGACCGTCGAGCGGGCGATGCCGCAGTTGTTCTCGAAAATCAGGCCGGCCTGTTCGAATGCGCGCTTTTTGCTGGAAACTTCCAGATCCAGCAGCACGTTCTCAAGTGATAATATTTTGCTGAGGTTAGTCATAACAGAATCAATGGTGCAGTGCACAAAGGTGCTTGCGAGCCAGAATTATAGGCCTGTTTTTGCGCTGTGTAATTCGAATTCTTTACCCGGTACGGTTCAACGATGCGACATCGATGCAGGATTCACGCTATTCGTGCGTGGTAATACCGTCAATAGTGGTCCTTGATCTCGTTGAGTTTAATCAAACGCTTATTGACGCGCGTTACGCAAGTTAGGTGGACGGCCACTGGTAAAGTTGGTGCGCCACGGGTTGATGTCGAGCCCGCCGCGACGGGTATACCGGGCGTAGACGGCCAGTTTTTGCGGCCGGCATTCGCGCATGATGTCGACAAAGATGCGCTCGACACACTGCTCGTGGAACTCGTTGTGCTCGCGAAAGCCGATCAAGTAGCGCAGCAGGCCCTCCTGCTCGATCTGCGGGCCGACGTAATGGATCTGCACGCTGGCCCAGTCCGGCTGCCCGGTGACCAGGCAGTTCGACTTGAGCAGGTGCGACACCAGCTTCTCCTCGACCGGCGCCTCGTGGTGATTGGCCGACAGCAGCGCTGGCGCCGGCGAATACTGGTCCACCTCGAGGTCGAGCCGGTCCAGCAGTACGCCGTCGAGTTCGCCCATCTTCAAGGTCGGGAAGTTCTCCGGCAACGTCAGCGCCACCTGCACCGGCGCGCCGAAGCCGGTGGCCAGGTCCTCGCGCAGCAGCGCCAGCAGCGCTTCCTCGTTGGCCAGGCGGGTCTGGTTAAACGAATTGAGGTACAGCTTGAATGACTTCGACTCGACGATGTTGGGCGAATCGGCCGGCGCCGTGATGGTGGCGATCGCCACCTGCGGCTTGCCGCGCATGTTCAGCCACGACACCTCGTAGGCGTTCCAGATATCGACGCCGAAAAAGGGCAAGGTGCCGGTCAGCTGCAGCTCGTCGCGCTTGCCCTGGCGCGGAATCGGGAACAACAGGTCCGGCGCATAGTGCGTCTGGTAAGCGGAAGTTTTGCCCAGCGGCGATTGGTCAGCAGTAGTAGTCATATGTTTTCTAAAAGGAGGGGCCACCGCAGGGGTCTGACGGGGACGCCGAGTTCCGGTTCTTGGGTCAGACCCCGGAGTTGCTGGCGCCAACACAACCGGGGTCAGACCCTAAAAGAAAAATCGGGTCAGACCCCTAGCGTTCATCCCAGGAACAGCTTGTAGACCGGATTCGAGCTCTCGTCCCAGTGGCGGTAACCGAGCGTGGTGAGGAACTCGCGGAAGCTCCCCATTTCCTCGGCCGGCACCTGCAGCCCGACGAGGATGCGGCCAACGTCGCCGCCCTGGTTACGGTAGTGGAACAGCGAAATATTCCAGTTCGGCGCCATGCTGTCGAGGAAGCGCATCAGCGCGCCTGGCCGTTCCGGAAACTCGAAACGATACAGCAGCTCGTCGTGCGCGAGCGCACTCTTGCCGCCGACCAAATGGCGGATGTGCAGCTTGGCCAGCTCGTCGTGCGTCAGGTCGAGGGTGCGGAAGTCGTGCTCCTCGAACGAGCGCGCCAGCACGCCGGACTCGCCGCGGCTGGCAATCTGGATGCCGACAAACACGTGTGCCTCGCGCTCGTCGCTGACGCGGTAGTTAAATTCGGTCACGTTGCGCGGACCCACCAGCTGGCAGAAGCGCTTGAAGCTGCCGCGCTGCTCGGGAATCGTCACCGCGAACACCGCCTCGCGCGATTCGCCCAGCTCGGCGCGCTCGGCAACAAAGCGCAGTCGGTCGAAATTCATGTTGGCGCCGCAGGCGATCGCCACCAGGCTTTCGTTGCGCACGGGATTGCGCGACAGCGCGGCGCGCTCCACATACGCCTTGGCGCCGGCCACCGCCAACGCGCCGGCCGGCTCGAGAATGCTGCGTGTATCCTGGAACACGTCCTTGATGGCCGCGCAGATGGCGTCGGTGTCGACGATGATGATCTCGTCGACCACCTCCTTGGCCATGCGGAAAGTTTCTTCACCGACCAGGCGCACCGCTGTGCCGTCCGAGAACAGGCCGACGTCCGGCAAGGTGACGCGCACGCCGGCTTTCAGGCTGCGCGCCATCGCGTCCGAATCGTTGGTCTGCACGCCGATGATCTTGATGTCGGGCCGGATCGCCTTGACGTAGGCGCCGATGCCGGCGATCAGCCCGCCGCCGCCGATGGCGACGAAAATGGCGTGGATCGGGCGCGAATGCTGGCGCAGGATTTCCATGCCGATGGTGCCCTGGCCGGCAATCACGTCCGGATCGTCGAACGGGTGCACGAAGGTCAGCTTCTGCTCCTTTTCCAGCGTCAGCGCGTGGTCGTAGGCGTCGGTGTAGGACTCGCCGTGCAGGACCACCTCGACGCTGGCGCCGCCGCGCTCGCGCACCGCGTCGATCTTCAGCTGCGGCGTGGTGGTCGGCATCACCACCAGCGCGCGGCAGCCGAGCTTGGCCGCCGACAGCGCCACACCCTGCGCGTGGTTGCCGGCCGAGGCGCAGATCACGCCGCGCTTGCGTTGGCCGTCGGACAGGTTCGCCATCTTGTTGTAGGCGCCGCGCAGCTTGAAGCTGAACACGCTTTGCATGTCTTCGCGCTTGAAGTAAATGCGGTTGTCGAAGCGCTGCGACAGCAGGGGCGCCAGTTCAAGCGGCGTTTCGCTGGCAACGTCATACACGCGCGAGGTCAGGATTTTTTTGAGATAGTCGATAGTCATGGTCTGCGGACAAGTAGGTTCTGGGCCGAAATTCGGAATGTGCGGGACGATGCGGCGGACTGTTCTCGTCGGCGGATGACCGAGGCGGGCAGTACGATGGCGGCGCGCGGGTGGCGGGCTCGGCGTATCGTGACGGGGCAAGAAGTTTTCGTCATTATAATAGACCTCTACCTCAGCCCTCAAAGTGCCTCGATGATCGAATCCGTAGTTATCTGGCTGCTCAAGACTCTTGCCGCCCCGGCAGTCGGACTGACTTCTGTATTCATCATCAGCTTCGTTTCCGCCACCCTGGTCCCGCTCGGCTCCGAGCCGGCCGTGTTCGCCGTGGTCAAGGCCAACGAAGCGATGTTCTGGCCGGCCATCCTGGTCGCCACCGTCGGCAACACGCTCGGCGGCGCATTCGACTATTTCCTCGGCTACCGCGCCAAGGTCGCTTTCGCCAAGGAACGCGAGACCCGCTGGTTCGCCTGGCTGGCCCGTTACGGCCCCAAGACCATGCTGCTGTCCTGGGTGCCGGGCATCGGCGACCCGCTGTGCACGATGGCCGGCTGGCTGCACATGCCGTTCTGGTCCAGCGTCGGCTACATGATGATCGGCAAGTTCGCCCGCTATGTGACGATGACCGCGCTGCTGATGTACGTCCCGGACGGCTTCTGGAAGCAGTTGGCGCACCTGGTCGGCTAACCAGCCTGCATGTACTAACGCTGCCTGCACGAAAGGCCGCGGGCCGGCGACGCCGGGGTAAAGCAACATTGCCGAACATTCAATCACAAAAGCGCTGGTGATCCTGCAAGTATTCGCTCAGGGGGAAAGTTTCTGAATTTTAAACGGTCTCGGCCGTTTCCGATGCCCTTCGGATTGCCGGGGCCTCTCCAGCGTTGTGCAGCGCAATACGCTAGAATGGACTTTCTCAGGGTCCAGCCAGAATAGTCCAAGTACACATGAACGCCCCCGCACATCTCCAGGCATTGCTGTCCGAAACGCCGAACGGTCCCGCCGCTACGCGTCTGCGTGAAATTCCTTACAACTATACGTCGTTTTCGGACCGCGAGATCGTCATTCGACTGCTCGGCGAATCGTCGTGGCAGCTGCTCGACAGCCTGCGCGGTTCACGCCAGACCGGCCGCTCGGCGCGCATGCTGTACGAAGTGCTGGGCGACATCTGGGTGGTGCGGCGCAATCCCTACCTGCAAGACGACATGCTCGACAACCCGAAGCGGCGCCAGGAACTGATCGATGCGCTGCATCATCGGCTCGCCGAAGTCGACAAGCGCCGCCTGGCCATCGAAGGCGCCGACGATACCGATCCGGTCGTCGCGCGCACCCGCAGCGACAACGTCGAACTGCTGCTGGCAGCGGCCCGCAAGGCGGTCGACGATTTCGGCCTGGAATTCCGCGATACCTACGACCTGCGCAAGCGCACTTACAAGGTGCTCGGCCGTTACACCGACAAGCAAAACATCCGCTTCGACGGCATCAAGCGCGTCTCGCACGTGACCGACGCCACCGACTGGCGCGTCGAATACCCGTTCGTCGTGCTCACGCCCGACACCGAAGACGAAATGGCCGGCCTGGTCAAGGGCTGCATCGAGCTCGGCCTGACCATCATCCCGCGCGGCGGCGGCACCGGCTACACCGGCGGCGCCATTCCGCTCACGCCGATGTCGGCCGTCATCAACACCGAAAAACTGATCGACCTCGGCCAGGTCGAGATGACCATGCTGCCTGGCGTCGACCGCGAATACGCCACCATCTATTCGGGCGCCGGCGTGGTCACCAAACGCGTCTCGGACGCTGCCGACAAGGCCGGCTTCGTGTTCGCCGTCGATCCGACCTCGGCCGAAGCGTCCTGTATCGGCGGCAACATCGCGATGAACGCCGGCGGCAAGAAGGCCGTGCTGTGGGGCACCGCGCTCGACAACCTGGCGTCGTGGAAGATGGTCGACCCGAACGGCGACTGGCTCGAAGTGACGCGGGTGGACCACAACCTGTCGAAGATTCACGACGCGCCGGTGGCCACCTTCAAGCTCGAGTGGACGCACCCGAACGTGCGCGGCGAATCGAAGGACGCGCCGTTCAAGACCGAAATGCTGACCATCGAAGGGCGCAAGTTCCGCAAGGAAGGCCTCGGCAAGGACGTCACCGACAAGTTCCTGTCCGGCCTGCCCGGCATCCAGAAGGAAGGCTGCGACGGCCTCATCACGTCGGCGCGCTGGATCCTGCACAAGATGCCGAAGTTTGCCCGTACCGTCTGCCTCGAATTTTTCGGCCAGGCGCGCGACGCCATTCCATCCATCGTCGAAATCAAGGATTACCTCGACGGCCTGCCGGCCAAGGGCGGCGCCCAGTTCGCCACCGTGCGCCTGGCCGGTCTCGAGCACCTCGATGAGCGCTACCTGCGCGCGGTTGGCTACGCCACCAAGTCCAAGCGCGCCGTGCTGCCGAAAATGGCGCTGTTCGGCGACATCGTCGGCGACGACGAAAACGCGGTGGCGCAAGCTGCCTCCGAAGTGGTGCGCATCGCCAACACGCGCGTCGGCGAAGGCTTCGTTGCCGTCAGTGCCGAAGCGCGCAAGAAGTTCTGGCTCGACCGCGCCCGCACCGCCGCCATCGCCAAGCACACCAACGCCTTCAAGATCAACGAAGACGTCGTCATTCCGCTCAACCGCATGGGCGAATACACCGACGGCATCGAGCGCATCAACATCGAGCTGTCGATCAAGAACAAGTTGCAGCTGGTTGAACAGCTGCGCGGCTTTTTTGCTGCCGGCAATCTGCCGGTCGGCAAAAGCGACGACGCCAGCGGCGAGTCGATCGGCGCCGCCGAAATGCTGGGCGACCGCGTGCCGCAGGCCGACGCCGTGCTGGCCGAATCGGAAGCGCGCTGGCGCTGGATCCTGGCCAGCCTCGACCTGCCGCTGGCCGCTTCCACCGACAAGCTCTACAAGCTCGGCCTGCAGCATCTCGACACCGCCTTCGAGGCGCGCCTGGCCGAGCAGCCCGACGCCACCGTCTTCGACGTGGTGCAGGACCGCACCGTGCGCATCTCGTGGAAGCAGGAAATCCGCGCGCAGATGCGGCAGATCTTCAACGGCGCCGCCTTCAAGCTGATCCTTGACGAGCTGACGGCGATCCACGCCAAGGTGCTGCGCTCGCGCGTGTTCGTCGCGCTGCACATGCACGCCGGCGACGGCAACGTCCACACCAACCTGCCGGTCAATTCGGACGACTACGCCATGCTGCAGGACGCCCACCAGGCGGTCGGCCGCATCATGAAGCTGGCGCGCTCGCTCGACGGCGTCATTTCCGGCGAACACGGCATCGGCATCACCAAGCTCGAGTTCCTGACCGAAGACGAAATCAGCGAATTCCGTGACTACAAGTTGCGCATTGACCCGGAAGGGCGCTTCAACAAGGGCAAGCTGCTCAACCTGGAAGGCTTCGGCGCCGACTTGCGCAACGCCTACACGCCGTCGTTCGGCCTGATGGGCCACGAATCGCTGATCATGCAGCAAAGCGATATCGGCGAGATCGCCAACAGCATCAAGGATTGCCTGCGCTGCGGCAAATGCAAGCCGGTGTGCACCACCCACGTGCCGCGCGCCAACTTGCTGTACTCGCCGCGCGACAAGATTCTCGCCACCTCGGCGCTGATCGAAGCCTTCTTGTACGAAGAGCAGACCCGCCGCGGCGTGTCGATCAAGCACTGGGAAGAGTTCGAGGACGTCGCCGACCATTGCACCGTGTGCCACAAGTGCGTCACGCCGTGCCCGGTCAATATCGACTTCGGCGACGTCTCGATGAACATGCGCAACCTGCTGCGCAAGATGGACAAGAAGAGCTTCAAGCCGGCCAACGCGGCGGCGATGTTCTTTCTCAACGCCACCGACCCGACGACCATCAACGCCACCCGCGCGGCGATGGTCGGGGTCGGCTTCAAGGCGCAACGGCTGGGCAACACCTTGCTGAAGAAGTTTGCTAAAAAGCAGAGCAAGGCGCCGCCGCCGACCACCGGCAAGCCGCCGGTGCGCGAGCAGGTGATCCACTTCATCAACAAGAAGATGCCGGGCAACCTGCCGAAGAAGACAGCGCGCGCGCTGCTCGACATCGAGGACGACAAGGTCATTCCGATCATCCGCAATCCAAAGCTGACCAACGCCGATACCGAGGCGGTGTTCTACTTCCCTGGCTGCGGCTCGGAGCGCCTGTTCTCGCAGGTTGGCCTGGCGACCCAGGCGATGCTGTGGGAAGTCGGCGTGCAGACCGTGTTGCCGCCCGGCTACCTGTGCTGCGGCTATCCGCAGCGCGGCGCCGGCCAGTACGACAAGGCCGACAAGATGATGACGGACAACCGCGTGCTGTTCCACCGCATGGCCAACACGCTCAACTATCTCGACATCAAGACGGTGCTGGTGTCGTGCGGCACCTGCTACGACCAGCTCGCCACCTACGAATTCGACAAGATTTTCCCTGGCTGCCGCATCATGGACATCCACGAGTACCTGCTGGAGAAGGGCGTCAAGCTCGAGGGCGTCAACGGCACCCGCTACATGTACCACGAGCCGTGCCACAACCCGATGAAGCTGCAGGATTCGGGCAAGACCATCAATGCGCTGGTCTCGACGGTCGACAACGTCAAGATCGAAAAGAACGACCGCTGCTGCGGCGAGTCCGGCACCTTCGGCATTTCGCGGCCCGACATCGCCACGCAAGTGCGCTTCCGCAAGGAAGAAGAAATGGTCAAGGGCGCCGACAAGCTGCGCGCCGACGGCTTCACCGGCGAGGTCAAGATCCTCACCAGCTGCCCGTCGTGCCTGCAGGGGCTGAAACGCTACGACGACGACTCCGGCACCACCGCCGACTACATCGTCATCGAGATCGCCAGGCACTTGCTGGGCGAGAACTGGCTGCCGGAATACGTGGCGCGCGCCAACAACGGCGGCATTGAAAGGGTACTGGTGTGAGTGATGCGGCACACCGATGCGAACTGTGCGACCTGAAAGTTCAGCCCGTCTTCCGCAACGACCAGCTGGCGGTGATCCAGGTCGACGATGCGGCCTATCCCGGTTTCTGCCGGGTGGTGTGGAACGACCACGTCAAGGAAATGAGCGACCTGGCGCCGGATGACCGGACGGCCCTGATGGACGCCGTCTGGAACGTCGAGCAGGCCATGCGCAGCGTGATGGCGCCCGACAAGATCAACCTGGCCAGCCTGGGCAACATGACGCCGCATTTGCACTGGCACGTCATTCCCCGCTACGCCGGCGACGCGCATTTCCCCAATCCCGTGTGGAGCGAGGTGGTGCTGCGCACGACCGACGAGCCCGTGCTGGCCGCGCGCCGCGCGCTGCTACCCCAACTAAATGCGGAGATCGTCCGCCGGATGAGTGAATAAATGACCAAGATCCCGACCGAACTGGCGGTGCGCCAGAAGTCCCGCGTGCTCGACATGACGTTCGACGACGGCGTGTCGTTCTCGCTGCCGTTCGAATATCTGCGCGTGTATTCGCCATCGGCCGAGGTGCGCGGGCATGGTGCCGGCCAGGAAGTTCTGCAGCTCGGCAAGCGCGACGTCAACATTACCGCGCTCGAGCCGGTCGGCAACTACGCCGTCAAGCCAACGTTTTCCGATGGACACGACACCGGCCTGTACACTTTCGACTACCTGTACAAGCTCGGCAGCGAGCAGGCTGCGCTGTGGCAGGACTACCTGCAGCGCCTGGCCGACGCCGGCCTGGCCGGAGACAGCGGCCGCGCGCCCGGCGCCGCCATCGCCGGCGCGCCCACCAAAGCCCCCAGCTGCGGACACAGCCACTAACTTTGGTTCGACCACGACACTAAGCATCGTCGTGCTCGCCGTTGGCGAGCACGACGATGTTCGTGGTTTCTTCCACGCGCCGACGCTCTGTTGGCGCTTGTATAATGCAACGAACTCAACGGCGCATCTACCATGACCAATACCACCCATTTCGGCTACAAGACCGTTTCCGAGGACGACAAAGTCCACGAAGTCGCCAAGGTTTTCCACTCGGTGGCGTCGAAGTACGACGTGATGAACGACCTCATGTCGGGCGGCCTGCATCGCATCTGGAAAACCTTCACCATCGCCAAGGCAGGCGTGCGCCCCGGCTTCAAGGTGCTCGACATCGCTGGGGGCACCGGCGACCTGTCCAAGGCATTCGCCAAACAGGCCGGCCCCAGCGGCGAAGTTTGGCTCACCGACATCAACGAGTCGATGCTGCGCGTCGGCCGCGACCGTCTATTGAATAACGGTCTTGTCACCCCAACATTGCTGTGTGATGCGGAAAAATTGCCGTTTCCCGACAATTACTTCGATCGCGTCAGCGTCGCCTTCGGCCTGCGCAACATGACCCACAAGGACCAGGCGCTGGCCGAAATGCGCCGCGTACTGAAGCCGGGCGGCAAGTTGCTGGTGCTGGAGTTCTCCAAAGTGGCAACCGCGCTGCAAAAGCCGTACGATGTGTATTCGTTCTCGGTGCTGCCGTGGCTGGGCCAGAAGATTGCCGGCGATGCCGACAGCTACCGTTACCTGGCCGAATCGATCCGCATGCACCCGGACCAGGAAACGCTGAAGACGATGATGCAAGACGCAGGACTGGAACGGGTCGACTATTACAACCTCACGGCAGGCGTGGCCGCTCTCCACACCGGCATTAAATTTTAGGATGATGACCATGAAAAAATTCTTAGCCAGCATGATGATCGCCGTGACCGCCATGGCGATGGTTGCCGAAGTGACTGCCAAGCCGCTCGGCGGCGGCCGCTCGATCGGGCGCCAGTCGCCGAACGTGACGCGCCAGCAAGCCGCTCCTGCGCCGGCGCAGGCCCAGCGCCAGGCGCCGGCTCCGGCCGCCGCAGGCGCACCGGCCGCCGCGCCGAAGCCGGCCATGCCATGGAAAGGCATCCTCGGCGGCGCCTTGCTCGGCCTTGGCCTGGGCGCACTGTTATCGAACATGGGCATCGGCGCGGGACTGGCCAGCGCCATCAGCTCGATCCTGATGATCGCGCTGCTGGCCGGCGCGGTGTATTTCATCTACCGCATGTTCCGCCGCAAGACGGCAGCGCCGGCGCGTTCCGGCTTCCAGCCTTCCACGGCCGGCAACACGCCGGAAATCGGTTCCGGCCTGCTGCAGAAGGCGCCTTACCAGCCGGCCCAGCAGCCAGCATCGGGCGGCTACGGCCAGCCGGCGGTGCAGTGGGGCGTGCCGTCCGACTTCGACGCCGACGCCTTCCTGCGCCACGCCAAGCTGTCGTTCATCCGCATGCAGGCGGCCTGGGACAAGGCCGACGTCAACGACCTGCGCGAGTTCACCACGCCGGAAGTGTTTGCCGAACTGAAGATGCAGATCCAGGAACGCGGCGCCAGCGCCGACTTCACCGACGTCGTCAAGATCGACGCCGAACTGCTCGGCATCGAGACGATCAGCGACGAATACGTTGCCAGCGTCAAGTTCACCGGCCAGATCAAGTCGGCGCCGGACGCCCAGCCGGAGCCGCTGGCCGAGGTATGGAACATGTCGAAGCCGGTCAATGGCAGCGCCGGCTGGGTGCTGGCAGGGATCCAGCAGCTGGCGTAATTTTTTCGGCAAAGTTTCTAAGGTGCCGGGATTCCCGCCGGCAAACTGGTAAGATCAAGACCGCCCGCCTTATCCCGGGCGGTTTTCTTTTGTAAAGCGGTCATCCATGTCACCTGCGCGTCCATCGATATTTCCCGGCAGCCTAGCTGCGCCCGCCGTTGCGGCGATCAACCATCTGCTGGCGCAGGAAGCCTGGGCCAGGGATGCGCTCGCCCTGCACGCCGGCAAGGTGGCGCTGATCGACGCCGGCAGCCTGGCCGTGCGCATGCTCGTCACGCGCGACGGCATGCTGGCCGCGGCCGGCGCCGACCAGGCGCCCAACGTGACGATCCGCATGAAGCTGGCCGACCTGCCGCTGATCGCCCAGAACCGCGACCGCGCTTTTTCCTACGTCAAGATCGAAGGCGATGCCGAGTTTGCCAACAGCATCTCGCAGCTGAGCAAGGGTTTGCGCTGGGAAGCCGAGCACGACCTGGAGCGCTTCGCCGGGCCGATCGCCGCCACCCGCATCGTCGGCGGCGCCCGCGGGCTGTTCGCCGCCGCGCTGTCGACCCACCGCAAGCTGACTGAAAACCTGGCCGAATACTTCGTCGAGGAGCAGCCGGTGCTGGTGCGCCCGGCAATGCTGGAAGAGCACGCCGCCGGCATCACGCGCCTGCGCGACGACGTCGAGCGCGCCGCCAAGCGGCTGGCCAAACTGGAACAGAAGCTGGCGCCGGGCAGCGCCATCGACACAACGACGACCCGCGGCAGCGGGCAACAAACTCTGGATATTTAATGATATTGAAATTCCTGCGCCTGCTGAAGATCCTCCGGGTCGCCACCAAGTACGGCCTCGACGAAATTGCCATCTCCGGCCTCAAAGTGCCGCGTACCGCCAAGCTGATCGACACCGTCATTTTCTGGCGCGACATTTCCGCCCCGCGCGGCGTGCGCCTGCGCCTGGCGCTGGAAGAACTCGGCCCGATCTTCGTCAAGTTCGGCCAGGTGCTGTCGACCCGGCGCGACCTGATGCCGCCCGACATGGCCGACGACCTCGCCATGCTGCAGGACCGCGTGCCGCCGTTCGATTCCGACCTGGCCATCGCGCAGATCACCCGCTCGCTCGGCGCCCACCCCAACCAGCTGTTCGCCAGCTTCGAGCGCGATCCGGTGGCGTCCGCCTCTATCGCCCAGGTCCACTTCGCGGTGCTGAAAAACGGCAAGGAAGTTGCCGTCAAGGTGCTGCGTCCCGGCATGAAGAAGTCGATCGACGAAGACGTCGCCCTGATGCACATCGCCGCCGGCTGGATCGAGCGCCTGTGGGCCGAAGGCAAGCGCCTCAAGCCGCGTGAAGTGGTCGGCGAATTCGACAAGTACCTGCATGACGAGCTCGACCTGATGCGCGAGGCGGCCAACGCCAGCCAGCTGCGCCGCAATTTCGCCAACTCGACCTTGCTGATGGTGCCGGAAATGTACTGGGACTACTGCTCCAGCAGCGTCATCGTGATGGAGCGCATGCACGGCATTCCGGTCTCGCAGATCGAGCGCCTGGCCGCCGAAGGCGTCGACCTCAAAAAACTCTCGAGCGACGGCGTCGAAATCTTCTTCACCCAGGTGTTTCGCGACGGCTTCTTCCACGCCGACATGCATCCCGGCAACATCCTCGTGTCGGTCGCGCCGGCCACGTTCGGCCGCTACATCGCGCTCGACTTCGGCATCGTCGGCACGCTCAATGATTTCGACAAGGATTACCTGTCGCAAAACTTCCTCGCCTTCTTCCGCCGCGACTACAAGCGCGTGGCCGAAGCGCACATCGAATCGGGCTGGGCCCCGGCCGACACCCGCGTCGACGAACTCGAGTCGGCCGTGCGCGCCTGCTGCGAGCCGATCTTCGACCGGCCGCTGAAGGACATCTCGTTCGGCCAGATCCTGCTGCGCCTGTTCCAGACCTCGCGCCGCTTCAACGTCGAAGTGCAGCCGCAACTGGTGCTGCTGCAAAAGACGCTGCTCAACATCGAGGGCCTCGGGCGCCAGCTCGACCCGAACCTCGACTTGTGGAAGACTGCCAAGCCGTACCTTGAGCGCTGGATGGGCGACCAGGTCGGCGTGCGCGGCATGTGGGACCGCATGAAGGACGAGGCGCCGCGCTACGCCCACATCCTCCCGCAGCTGCCGCGCCTGGTGCACCGCGCGCTGGAAAACTCGCAGTCCAACCGCGGCGACACCGAGCTGCTCCGGCTGCTGGTACTCGAGCAGCGCCGCACCAACCGCATGCTCGGCTTCGTCGTCTATTTCGCGGCCGCGCTCGGCATCGGCCTGGCGGCCATCCAGCTGTACCTGCACTTCCAGTCGGCGGTCTAGCATGGCCGACTTCGCCAGCCGCGATCCGAACAGCCCAGCCTTCTGGGACGAGCGCTTCGAGCGCGGCTTCACGCCGTGGGACCGCGGCGGCGTGCCGCAGGCGCTGCAAGCGTTTGTTGCCCGCGAGGGCAGGGCGCTGACCACCCTGATTCCTGGCTGCGGCGCCGCCTACGAGCTGGCCTACCTGGCCGGGCAAGGCTGGGACGCGACGGCCATCGACTTCTCGCCGGCGGCGGTGGCAACGGCGCAAGCCGGGCTGGGCCAGTGGGCCGACCGTGTGGTGGAGGCCGATTTCTTCACCTACGCGCCTGCCGCGCCGCTCGGGCTCATCTACGAGCGCGCCTTCCTGTGTGCCTTGCCGCGCGCCATGTGGCCGCGGGTAGCGGCGCGCTGGGCCGAGCTGCTGGCGCCGGGCACGCGCCTGGCCGGCTTCTTCTTTTTCGACGACGCGCCGAAAGGCCCGCCGTTCGGCATTGAACGCGCCGGCCTCGACGCGCTGCTGACGCCCCATTTCGACTGCATCGAAGACGCCGAAGTGAGCGACTCGATCGCCGTCTTCGCCGGCAAGGAACGCTGGATGATCTGGCAGCGCCGTTAAACGCTGGTGTCAGGTCTGACACCAGCTTTTTCGCTTATCGCGTCAGCGGCAGAATGCGCTCTTTCAGGATCTTGTACTGCGCATCCATCATGTCCTGATTCGGGTCGTGCCCGACGCGCTCGAGCAGCACCAGGCCCTTCTGCGGCGCCCTGATGCTCTCGTAATAGCGTTGCGCCAGCTCGGGCGGCGCGACCAGGTCGTGCGCGCCCTCGACAAAAAACATCGGTATCGCAAAATCGGTCCCCAGCTTCGGCAAGTCCAGCTGCGACAGCATGCCGTCACCCTTCATGCCGACGAAACTGATGAACGAATAATCCTCGCCGGCCTCGTAGTCGGCCTGCGCTTTCGGCGTGGTGTATTCGGCCGCCATCTTCCACCAGGCCGCCGGCGCCGGCGTCGACACCTTCGCCTCGTACTTGCGGCTGACCCGGCGTACTTTGCCGAAAGAGCGCGGGTCGGTCCACGGCGGCGCGCCAACGCCTTCGAGCACCGCCAGCGACGCCTTGTCGTCCGCCGCGCGCGCCAGCCCCATCAGTTTGGCGTAGCTGGCCGCGCCGTTCTCCCGCTCGTTCACCAGTTGCGCCGTGCCCAGGTAGGCATGAAACAGTTCCGGATGCGCCTTGGCCATGTGCACCCCCAGGATCGAGCCCCACGAGCTGCCCCACAGGATCACTTTCTGCTTGCCGAAGCGCGCCGCCAGGTAGCGCGCAACCTCGACGCCGTCGTCGCGCATCTGCTCGATGCTGAGCCTGGAATCGGCCGGCGGCGTGCTGCGCCCGTACGTCATGCCGGTGCCGCGCTGGTCCCACTGCACCACCGTGAACTGCTCGTTCCATCCGCCGAACAACTGGTCGGCAAAAGGACTTAGTGGATTGCCGGGGCCGCCATGAATGACCAGGATGACCGGATTGGCGCAACTGTCGCCCCTGACGGTGATCCACTGCTCGATGCCACCGATGGCGACAAACCCTTTCTCGTCGACTTTGCCCTGCTTGGCGACGCACGCCGGCGCCAGGCTGGTGGCCGCACTCGCGCCAAGGCTGAGCAGCAGCGCGGCGACACAAAACGATAGCTTGAACATGGTTGATCCCGTCAATGAATTGGCAATTGCCTAAGCCCAATATACGGAAAGTTGCGGCACCGGTCGACTGTCAGAAAGCGCAGCGCGAAAAAAAGCCCGCTTGCGCGGGCTCCTCAAATTGCATCTTCTTGTATGCCGTGCGGCGAATGAACGCGCAGGTTTCTGTTTCTTGAGGTGGCCACCAGGGGCCATACCTTCAACGGCATGCGTTGATAGATGCTATTGAATCATTACAGTTGGCCCTCGGCAAAGACATTTTCGATCCGCCGCCGTAAAAACAACACCGGCCGGCCACATCGACCGATCGTGCCGGGCCGCTGTCGGCCGCCTTTCTCTATTAACGGGCAATGCCGGGCTTAAAAGCTTTATAATTCAGGGTTTTGACGATTTTTGCGGAGCTCTCGATGCCGATTTACGCCTACCGCTGCGATGAATGCGGTTTTGCCAAGGATGTGTTGCAGAAGATGTCCGATCCCGTTCTGACAGTCTGCCTGTCGTGCGGCAAGCCAAGTTTTAAGAAGCAACTGACCGCCGCCGGCTTCCAGCTCAAGGGAACCGGCTGGTACGCCACCGATTTCCGCGGAGGCGCCAAGCCGTCCACCGGTGTTGCCAGCGGCCCCGCCGATGGCAGCGCCGCGGCGCCGGCGGCGTCCGCGCCAGCGGCGGCCACTCCAGCCGCCACCCCGGCTGCGGCGCCCGCCAAGCCATCCGGCGGCAGCACCACCTGAAGCGGCAAGGACGCCGGCGCCGCCGGTTCCCGCCGACATTAACCCGAGAGATCAATGCGTAAATATTTCATTACCGGATTACTGATTCTGGTCCCGCTCGCCATCACGGCCTGGGTCCTGAACCTGGTGATCAGCACAATGGACCAGTCGCTGTTGATCGTGCCCGAGCGCTGGCAGCCGCACACCCTGGTCGGCTTCGATATTCCCGGCCTGGGCACCATCCTGACGATCGCCATCGTGTTCCTGACCGGCGTGCTGACCAACAACCTGGTCGGCAACTACGTCGTCAGGCTGTGGGAGCGCCTGCTGCACCGCATTCCCGTGGTCAGCTCGCTGTACGGCAGCGTCAAGCAGGTATCCGACACGCTGTTCTCGTCGTCCGGCAACGCGTTTCGCAAGGCCGTGCTGCTGCCATACCCGCACGCCAATTCCTGGACCATCGGCTTTCTGACCGGCACCCCCGGAGGCGACGTCAGGAACCACCTGGTGGGCGACTTCGTCAGTATCTACGTGCCGACCACGCCGAATCCGACGTCGGGCTTTTTCCTGATGATGGAGCGCAGCCAGGTCATCGAACTCGACATGACAGTCGACGCCGCTCTCAAGTACATCGTCTCGATGGGCGTCGTCGCCCCCGAATATTTGCCGACAACACCATCGGCGCCGGCATCGGCGCCCACTGAATTAACCAACCTGGATCGAAAATAATATGTCCACCATGCGTACTCACTACTGCGGCCTTGTCACTGAAGAACTGCTGGGCCAATCCGTCAGCCTGTGCGGCTGGGTGCATCGCCGCCGCGACCACGGCGGCGTCATCTTCATCGACCTGCGCGACCGCGAAGGCCTGGTGCAAATCGTCTGCCATCCGGATAACGCCGACGTCTTCAAGGCGTCCGAAGCGGTCCGCAACGAGTACTGCCTGCGCATCACCGGCGTGGTCACCAATCGCCTCGAAGGCACCGTCAACAGCAACCTCAAGTCGGGCAAGATCGAGATCACCGCAACGAACGTCGAAGTGCTCAACGCCTCCGTCGCGGTGCCGTTCCAGTTAGACGACGACAACCTGTCCGAGACCACCCGCCTGACCCACCGCGTGCTCGACCTGCGCCGCCCGCAGATGCAGAACAACCTGCGCCTGCGCTACAAGGTGACGATGGAAGTGCGCAAGTACCTCGACGCGCTCGGCTTCATCGACATCGAAACGCCGATGCTGACCAAGTCCACGCCCGAAGGCGCGCGCGACTACCTGGTGCCGTCGCGCGTCAACGCCGGCAAGTTCTTCGCGCTGCCGCAGTCGCCGCAGCTGTTCAAGCAGCTGCTGATGGTGGCCAACTTCGACCGCTACTACCAGATCACCAAGTGCTTCCGCGACGAAGACCTGCGCGCCGACCGCCAGCCTGAATTCACCCAGATCGACTGCGAGACGTCGTTCCTGACCGAGCAGGAGATCCGCGACCTGTTCGAGGACATGATCCGCGTCGTCTTCAAGAACACGCTCGACATCGACCTGCCGAACCCGTTCCCGGTGATGGACTACTACCAGGCGATGGGCCTGTATGGTTCGGACAAGCCGGACATGCGCGTGAAGATGGAATTCACCGACCTGACCGAAGTGATGAAGGACGTCGACTTCAAGGTCTTCGCCGGCGTCGCCAATTCGGTCGGCGGGCGTGTGGTCGGCCTGCGCGTGCCGCAGGGCGGCAACATGCCGCGTTCCGAGATCGACGCCTACACCCAGTTCGTCGGCATCTACGGCGCCAAGGGCCTGGCTTACATCAAGGTCAACGAGGCAGCCAAGGGCCGTGACGGCCTGCAGTCGCCGATCGTCAAGAACCTGCACGACGAAGCGCTGGCCAAGATCATCGCCCAGACCGGCGCGCAAGACGGCGACCTGATTTTCTTCGGCGCCGACAAGGCCAAGGTCGTCAACGACGCCATCGGCGCGCTGCGCGTGAAGATCGGCCACTCCGACTTCGGCAAGAAGGCAGGCCTGTTCGACGACGTGTGGAAGCCATTGTGGGTAATCGACTTCCCGATGTTCGAGCATGACGAAGAGTCGGGCCGCTGGAACGCCACGCACCACCCGTTCACGGCGCCGAAAGACGGCCACGAAGACATGCTGGAAACCGATCCGGGCGCCTGCATCTCGAAGGCGTACGACATGGTTCTGAACGGATGGGAACTGGGCGGCGGTTCGATCCGTATCCACCGCGAAGAAGTCCAGAGCAAGGTATTCCGCGCGCTGAAGATCGACGCCGAAGAAGCCCAGCTCAAGTTCGGCTTCCTGCTCGACGCGCTGCAGTACGGCGCGCCGCCGCACGGCGGCCTGGCGTTTGGCCTCGATCGGATCGTCACGATGATGACCGGCTCGGACTCGATCCGCGACGTCATCGCGTTCCCGAAAACCCAGCGCGCCCAGTGCCTGCTGACCAACGCGCCGTCCGAAGTCGACGAGAAGCAGCTCAAAGAGCTGCACATCCGCCTGCGTAACGCGGAGCCGAAAGTCGCGTAACATCGACTGGTAGGAAAATCGGAGGCCGGGCTTTTTTTCGCACACTGTGCGAGAATCAGCCTGGCCTTTTTTTCGAAGGCCGCAGACGACAATCGGTTGGGGTCAGGTCTGATATTCGGACATTTGGATTCTTAAATGTTCGAATGTCAGACCTGACCCCAGCCCTCGCTAACCCGTGAAAATCTAGCCGCCGTTCCAACGTGCCCCACAAAATCCCCGAATCCGTCCTGGTCGTCATCCACACTCCCGCCCTGGAGGTGCTGCTCATCGAGCGCGCCGACCGGCCTGGGTTCTGGCAATCGGTCACCGGCTCTCTTGATGCGCCCGATGAAGCGCTGATCGATACCGCCACGCGTGAGCTGTTCGAGGAAACCGGCATCATCGCCGACGGCGCCGGCATCGTGCTGCGCGACTGGGGCCTGTCCAACATCTACGAAATCTACCCGGTCTGGCGCCACCGCTACGCCCCCGGCGTCACCCATAACACCGAACATGTCTTCAGCGTTTGCGTGCCGCGCGATGCCGCCGTCACCTTGAGTCCGCGCGAGCACCTGAACTATGCCTGGCTGCCGTATCTCGACGCGGCCGACAGCTGTTTCTCATCGTCGAATGCCGAAGCTATCCTGCAGCTGCCCAACCACTTCAAGGCGGAGTAACCGTTGCGATTCACACTCACCACGATGCTCGCCTTGTTGGTCGCCCTGCCGGCACTGGCTCAGAGTTCCTACCCCAACACCGACAATTTTGGCGTGCCGGTCGATCGCGACGCCGGCTGGTACATGGAATGCATGCGTGTCAAGCATGTCGGTCCGCCCGCGATTCCAACCACCTCGCCGCCGGCCGCGTGCAACGCCAGCGGCGCGTATTACGACAAGCTGGATCAGGCCATTACCAGTGCCGCGGAGTGGGGCCGGGTACGCAGCTGCGCAATTGCCAGCAACGACACGGCGGTTCTGGCGATGCTGTACGCGAACGGCCTTGGCGTGAAACGCGACGTGGCGCGGGCCACGCGCTACGCATGCAGCACGGCGGCGGCGATGGCGGAGACGGATGGTCGCGTCAACCATCTGTTGAAACTGCGCGCGGGCGAGCGCTTCGACCATTGCGACGATATCACCAGCGGCATGATGGGCGGCGTCTGCGCCGGCATCGATTCCACGCGCGCCGACAAGGTCCGCAAGGTTTTCCTGGCGCGGGTTCGGCGTGAACTGCCGGCGCCGCACAAGCCGGCGTTTGATCGCCTGGTGAAATCCGGCGCAGCTTTCGCCACCGCCCATGCAAGCGATGAAACATCTACGGGCGGGACTGGGTACGCAGGCTTTGTGATCGCCGCCGAGGCGCGCGAGAACGAATGGCTTCGAGAACATCTGGCCGCGTTCGAGAAAAACCGTTTTGACCTGCCGCCGTCTTCCCGATTCGACGCGGACGACGCCGAACTAAACCGCGTCTACGCGGAGCTGATCAAATCGGATCGCAGCGACCGCGTCGCCGCTGCCGCCATCCGCGCCACGCAGCGAAGCTGGCTCGCCTATCGCGACGCCTGGGTCGCCTTTGCCACCCTGCGCTACCCGCTATTGCCGGCCGATTCACTCAAGGCGGTGCTGACGCAATGGCGTATCAAGCAGCTGAAGCGACTTTAGTCGGAACGCGTGCACGACCTGCAGCCGGAACAGGATCGCGTCCTTGATTAACCGCTTGGCGCGCTCGATGCGCTCACCCGCATCGAGATGCAGCGCCTGATCGAGTCGTTGTGGCTGGCGCGCGGCTTTACCGCGGTGCTGGTCACGCATGACGTGCAGGAGGCAGTGGCGCTGGCCGACCGCGTGCTGCTGATCGAGGATGGGCGCATCTCGCTCGACCTGCGCATCGCCTTGCCACGCCCGCGTGCGCGTGGGACCCCGGACGTCGCCGCGCTCGAGCAGGCGGTGCTGTCGAAGGTGCTGCGTGAGGAGGTGCCGGTCGGCTGACTGGTAGCAGATCGCATAACATGTTGCCTACTTGAAAATATTGATCTAAGCTGGAATTAAATCAATCTAGGAGGCGCGCCATGCAAGGCATCATGTCCGGACGAACTCTTGGCGCCGCGGCGGTTTTGCTGGCGCTGATAACGCAGCCAGCGGCAGCGCAGCGCTCCGAGACCTATATCGGCCGCCTGAAGGATGCAGAGGCGCGCGTCGCCGCGTTGCCCGCGAATGCCTGGGACGCGACTCGCAGCCCGGAAAAGAGCGCCGCAATGCGTCCGTTCATCCCGGCGCTGCAATCGCTTGGAATGGAGCGGGCATTTGCCGGCGACACCGCCGGTGCCATCGCCGCCTACGACGCCGAGGAACGCGCCCGTTACCCGCGTGCGGTCGCCAACCCCGCTGAAGCAGCCATTGTCGATGAAGCCGGCGGCGAAGACGCGCTGCAGGCAATCGTCGCGCAGGCCCGCACCCGCCGCGTGGTGCTGATCAACGAGGGCCACAACGTGCCGATGCACCGAGCCTTCTCGCAGCGTCTGGCGCGCGAACTGCGCAAGATCGGCTATACCTACCTGGCCTGCGAGACCTTCGACGCCGGCTACCCGAAGGCATTCCCCGAAGGTTACGCGCGCCAGAAGGGCGGCTATTACACGCGCGATCCAGTGTTCGGCGGGTGGATCGCAGAAGCGATCACCGACGGCTGGCAACTGGTCGCCTACGAGACGCTCAACTCCGATACGACCCTGACGCCGGAGCAGCGCATCACCGCGCGCGAAGCCGGCCAGGCCAGCAATCTGGTCGAGCGCATCTTCGCCAGGGACAAAAATGCCAAGGTGCTGATCCACGTCGGCTTCGGTCACCACGAGAAGGGCAGCGCCAAGTTTCCGTCCGGCGCCGAGATGGTGACGATGGGCGAGCATCTGCGCCGCATGACAGGCCTCGACATGCTGCACGTCGACCAGATCCGCCTGTACGCCCATCCGGACCCGGCCGACGACAGCCCTTTATATACGCGTGCGCTGGCAAAGACAGTTGCGACCGCGCCCTTCGTGCTGAAGTCGAAAGACGGCAGCTACCCCGTCCTGTACGGCAAGAAGGGCAGGGTCGACATGCAGGTGGTCTTCCCGCGCTACGCCTTCCACGACCAGAACGGCCGGCCGGAGTGGCTGGCGACGCTGGCCGGCCGCCGGCCGCGCGCGATCCCGCCCGAGCTGCTGCCGGCATCCGGCCGGCGCACCGTGCTTGCCTACCGCGCCGGCGAACCGGCCGACGCGGTGCCGGCCGACGTCGTGCTCGTCGAAGCCGGCAAGCCGGTGCCAAAGCTGATGTTGCCGGAAGGGGAGTACCGGTTTGCCGTGGAAGAGTAATATTTCACCCTGCCGGCCGTCGCACATGGGAGCGACTGCCGCGCACGATAGACGTTGCTTGTAAAAAAAACATCGCCCGACCGGTTAGAATGTTCCCATGAAGATCCGCGTAGCCACCTATAACATCCACAAGGGCGTGTCGTCGTTCGGCAGCAATCCGCGCGTGCTCGCGCTGAAAAAAGCCATCGGCCTGTTCGAAGCCGACGTCGTGTTCCTGCAGGAAGTGCAGGGCAAGCACGAAAAGCACTTCGCCAAGTTCGGCGAGGAAAGCCGCGGCCACCGCCACTGGCCGCAAGCGGCGCAGCACGAGTTTTTCGCCGGCGACTCGCACCATTCGGCCTACGGCATGAACGCGGTGTATGACCACGGCCACCACGGCAACGCCTTGCTGAGCCGGTTTCCGATCGCCGACACGCGCAACCACGACGTCTCCGACCACGCCTACGAGCAGCGCGGCATCCTGCATTGCGTGCTGAAAACGCCCGACGTGAACGTGCATTGCTACGTGGTCCACCTCGGCCTGTTCGAGTCCGGCCGCGGCCGCCAGACCCAGGCGCTGATCGACGCGGTGATGGCGTCGGCGCCCAATGGCGAGCCGGTCATCATCGCCGGCGACTTCAACGACTGGCGCAACACGCTCAGCGCCAAACTGCGCGACAAGCTCGGCGTGGTCGAAGTGTTCGACGAACTCGGCTCCGGCACCGGCATCGGCAGCAAGGTGCGCAACCTGGTCGGCGGCGTCCAGCCGGTGCGGCCGGCGCGCACCTTTCCGGCCGCCTTGCCGTGGTTCCGGCTCGACCGTATTTACGTCCGTGGCTTCAAGATTGACACGGCGCAGGTCATGCATGGTACTTTGTGGGCCAAGCTGTCGGACCACGCGCCCATCGTGGCCAATCTCATGCTCGCCTGAGGATCTGCACCATCATCTGCCTATGCACTCGGTCAACTATGTCGGAAACAACGATGTCACCCTGCTCGAAAGCGGCACCGCGCTATTTCCCGCAGTAATCGCGGCGCTTGATGCTGCCCAGCAGGACATCCACTTCGAAACCTACATCTTCGCCTGCGATGCGACCGCCGTATCGATCCAGCAGGCGCTGATGCGGGCCGCCGGGCGCGGCGTCAAGGTGCGCGTCGTCACCGACTGGTTCGGCACTGGCCACAAGCAATCGAAGGCGCTCGGCGTCGCCTTTCGCGCCGCCGGCGTGCACTTTCGTGTGTTCAATCCCTGGTTCAGGCGCGGCGTCACGCGCACCCACCGCAAGATCGTCGTCGTCGACCGCCGCGTCGCCTTCGTCGGCGGCATCAACGTCAACGACGACATGCTGTGCGATTACGCGCCGCACGAGCCGCTGCCGGCGCCGCGCTGGGATTTCGCCGTTGAGGTGCGCGGCCCGCTTGTCACGCAGATCCATCGCGAGGCGCAGGCGCAATGGGCGCGCGTCGGCCACCTCGGCATCGTCAAGCGGGTCAACCTGTTCCGCCAGTTGCGCGAGCATCCGCGCGCACCGGGCCTGGAGCCGATGCAGGCCGGCTTGGTGGTGCGCGACAATTTGCGTAACCGGCGCACCATCCAGCGCGCCTACCTGCAGGCGCTGGGCCGGGCGCGTAGTAGGGTGCTGCTGGCCAATCCTTATTTCGCGCCCGGCCGTAAATTTCGTGAGGCGCTGTCGCACGCCGCCGGCCGCGGGGTCGACGTGACGTTGCTGATCGGCGTTGGCGAGTTCTGGCTGCAGGATATGGTGGCCCGTTCGTTCTATCCAAAACTGCTCGATTCAGGCATCAAGGTCGTCGAGTACCGCAAGACCCAGCTGCACGCCAAGGTGGCGGTGATCGACGACGACTGGTCGACCGTCGGCTCGAGCAATTGCGATGGTCTGTCGCTGTTCCTGAACCAGGAAGCGAACGTCGTCGTCAAGGACGCCGAATTTGCCCGCAGCATGCGCCAGCATATCGAGCGCGGCATTGCCGACGGCGTCGAGATCCACCGCGACCACTTCAAGCACGTCGGCCGCTTCAAGCGCTTCGGCTACGAAACGGCATATTTCCTGTATCGCGTTACCATGCGTATTTTCACCATCGGCTATGCCTGACTGACACCACATGGACAACGTACGAATCGACAAATGGCTGTGGGCGGCGCGCTTTTTCAAGACCCGTTCGCTGGCGACCGACGCCGTCGACAACGGTAAAGTGCGCCTCGGTGGCGAACGCATCAAGCCGGCGCGCGCCGTCAAGATCGATGACGTATTGTCGATCGACAATGGCGCCGAAAGCTGGGAAGTGGCGGTGCTCGGCATTTCCGACAAGCGCGGCGCCGCGCCGGTGGCGCGCCTGCTGTATACCGAAACCGAGGAAAGCGTTACCAGGCGCGCCAACGAAGCCGAAGGGCGCAAGCTGTACCGCGAGCCCGGCACCACCATCAAAGGCCGCCCGACCAAGCACGACCGCCGCGCCCTGTCGAAGGCCAGCGAGTAACGTTTGGATATGGGGTCGGGTCCGGGTCTGAGCCTGTCGGGACTTGGCGTCTCCCCAGACCCCGGTGTAGCCGCGGCCAGGCTGACGTAGATCACCTCAAATAGACCCCTAACTCTAAGTTCCTGTTTGACATTTGCACTCCAGTGGATAATAGTACGAGCGTTCGGATTTGCTTTCGCGGGCGAGTTGTTGTCAACTTCATTGGATACCCTTATTAACACTTCAGTCAAATTCATGCGCAAGGGCGAACTGACCCGGGCGGCGATCCTCGACGTGGCGCTCGACCTGGCCAGCCGGGATGGCCTCGAGGGCCTGACCATCGGCCTGCTCGCTGACAAGATGAACATGAGCAAGTCAGGCGTGTTCGCGCACTTCGGTTCGCGCGAAGACCTGCAGCTCGAAGTGCTCAAGCTGTACCACCAGCGTTTCGAACAGGAAGTGTTTTTCCCCAGCGTGCAGGAAACGCGCGGCTTGGCGCGCCTGAAATCGATGTACGCGCGCTGGGTCAAGCGCGTCAGTGTTGAAATCGCCTCCGGCTGCATCTATATCAGTGGCGCCGTGGAGTACGACGACCGCGCCGGCCCGATCCGCGAAGAACTCGTATCGATGGTGCAAGCGTGGCAGGGAGCGCTGCTGCGCTGTGTCCGGCAGGCCATCGAGGTGGGAGACCTCAAGAGCGACACCGACGCCGACCAGCTGGTCTACGAGATGTACGGCATGATCCTCGCCCTGCATCACGACGCGCGTTTTCTGCGCATGCCGGGCAGCATCGACCGGGCCCATGTCGCGTTTGACCGCCTGATCGAGCATCACCAGAATCCGCAAAAGAACCAAGTCGGCTGAAGCGGGCATTCGCCCGCCAGGCCACCGAATCAATACCACTAATACCTCGTCAGGAGAACCACCATGGGTCAATACGTCGCGCCAATCCGGGACATGCAATTTTTGCTGCACGAATTCCTCAACGTCTCCGAAGAGTTGAAGGCGATGCCGAAGTTTGAAGATGTCGACGCCGACATCATCAACCAGGTGCTGGAAGAGGGCGCCAAATTCACCCAGTCGGTGCTGTTCCCGCTGAACCATTCGGGCGACCGCGAAGGCTGCCATTACGACGCCGCCACCAAGTCGGTCACCACGCCGAAGGGCTTCAAGGACGCCTACAAGCAGTACGTCGACGGCGGCTGGGCAGCGCTGGCGTGCGACCCCGAATACGGCGGCCAGGGCCTGCCGATCGTGCTCAACAACTCGTTTTACGAAATGCTCAATTCGTCCAACCAGGCCTGGTCGATGTACCCTGGCCTGTCGCACGGCGCCTACGAGTGCCTGAAGGAACACGGCACCGACGAGATGAAGGCGGCCTACCTGCCCAAGCTGGTGTCGGGCGAATGGACCGGCACCATGTGCCTGACCGAAGCGCACTGCGGCACCGACCTTGGCTTGCTGCGTTCAAAAGCGCTGCCGCAGGCCGACGGCTCGTGGCTGATCACCGGCTCGAAGATCTTCATCTCCGCCGGCGAACACGACATGGCCGACAACATCCTGCACCTGGTGCTGGCCCGCGTGCCGGACGCGCCGGAAGGCTCGAAAGGCATCTCGCTGTTCCTGGTGCCGAAGTTCCTGCCCAACGCCGACGGCAGCGTCGGCGAGCGCAACCCGATCACCTGCGGCGCCATCGAAGAAAAGATGGGCATCCACGGTAACTCGACCTGCCAGATGAACCTCGACGGCGCGCGCGGCTGGATCATCGGTGAGCCGAACAAGGGCCTCAACGCCATGTTCGTGTTCATGAACGCGGCCCGTCTCGGCGTCGGCATGCAGTCGCTGGGCCTGACCGAAGTGGCCTACCAGAACGCTCTGGTGTACGCGAAGGACCGCATCCAGATGCGCAGCCTGTCGGGCGTGAAGGCGCCGGAAAAAGCGGCCGACCCGATCATCGTGCACCCGGACGTGCGCCGCATGCTGCTCACCGCCAAAGCCTACGCCGAAGGCGCGCGCGCTTTCTCGTCGTACGTCGCGCTGCAGATCGACCGCGAACTGCACCACCCTGACGAGCAAGTGCGCAAGGACGCCGCCGACGAAGTGGCGCTCTTGACCCCAGTGATCAAGGCCTTCATCACCGACAACGCCTGGATCGCCACGTCCGAAGCGATGCAGGTGTACGGCGGCCATGGCTACATCGCCGAATGGGGCATGGAGCAGTACGTGCGCGACGCCCGCATCAACATGATCTACGAAGGCACCAACACGATTCAGTCGCTCGACCTTCTGGGCCGCAAGATCCTGATGGACAACGGCGCCAAGCTGCGCAAGTTCGGCGAGAAGATCAAGGCCTTCGTCGAAGAGAACGGCACCGACGAGGCGATGTCGGAATTCGTCACGCCGCTGGGCGACCTGGGCGACAAGGTCACCAAGCTGACCATGGAAATCGGCATGAAGGCGTTCCAGAATCCGGACGAAGTCGGCGCCGCCGCAGTGCCTTACCTGCGCGTGGTCGGCCACATGGTCTACTCGTACTTCTTCGCGCAGATGGCGAAGATCGCGCTGGCCAAGGAAGATTCGGGCGACACCTTCTACAAGGCCAAGCTGGCCACGGCGCGCTTCTACTTTGCGCGCCTGTACCCGGAAACCGCGATGCTGATCCGCCAGGCCCGTTCCGGCTCGGCCAACCTGCTGGCGCTCGACGCCGATTTGTTCTAAGCAAAGAGAGAGACCTGACATGACCAATTTCATCGTTAAAAAAGTCGCCGTGCTCGGCGCAGGTGTGATGGGCGCGCAGATCGCCGCCCACTGCATCAACGCGAAAGTGCCGGTGGTGCTGTTCGACCTGCCTGCGAAGGAAGGAAACAAGAACGGCGTCGTGCTGCGCGCGATCGAGAACCTGAAAAAGCTCAGCCCTGCGCCGCTCGGCAACAAGGACGACGCATCGCTGATCCAGGTTGCCAACTACGACGACAACCTCGATCTGCTGGCCGACTGCGACCTGATCATCGAGGCGATCGCCGAGCGCATGGACTGGAAGCACGACCTGTACAAGAAGGTCGCGCCGCACATCGCGCCGAACGCCATCTTCGCCTCGAACACCTCGGGCCTGTCGATCACCACCTTGGCCGACGGCTTCGATGCCGAACTGAAGGCGCGCTTTTGCGGCGTCCACTTCTTCAATCCGCCGCGCTACATGCACCTGGTCGAGATCATCCCGACCGCGTCGACCAGCCCGGCCATCGTCGACCAGCTCGAAGGCTTCCTGACGACGACGCTGGGCAAGGGCGTCGTGCGCGCCAAGGATACGCCCAACTTCATCGCCAACCGCGTCGGTATCTTCGGCATGCTGGCCACCATTCACGAAGCCGAAAAATTCGGCTTGTCGGTCGACGTCGTCGACGACCTGACCGGCGCCAAGCTTGGCCGCGCCAAGTCGGGCACCTTCCGCACCGCCGACGTGGTGGGCCTGGACACGATGGGCCACGTGATCAAGACGATGCAGGACACGCTGTCGGACGATCCGTTCTTCGCGCTGTACAAGACGCCTGACGTGCTGGCCAAGCTGGTCGCCGGCGGCGCGCTGGGATCGAAGACAGGCGCGGGCTTCTACAAGAAGGTCGGCAAGGACATTTTGCGGCTCGATTTCGCTACCGGCGAATACGTCGCCGGCGGCGGCAAGGCTGCCGACATCGTCGCCCGCATCCTGAAAGAGAAGGACCCGGTCAAGAAATTCAAGGCGCTGCGCGAATCGACCAACCCGCAGGCGCAGTTCCTGTGGGCGATCTTCCGCGACGCCTTCCACTACATCGCCGTGCACCTCGGCTCGATCGCCGATAACGCTCGCGACATCGACTTTGCGATGCGCTGGGGTTTCGGCTGGAACGTCGGCCCGTTCGAAACGTGGCAGGCCGCCGGCTGGCAGCAGATCGCCACCTGGATCAGCGAAGACATCGCCGAAGGCAAGGCGCTGATCAACACGCCATTGCCTGAATGGGTCACCAGCGGCGTGGTGCTTGAGAAGGGCGGCGTGCATACGCCTGAAGGCTCGTACTCGGCATCGAAGAACGCTTTCGTGCCGCAGTCCGAGCTGGCCGTGTACAAGCGCCAGCCGTTCCGCGCGCCGGTTATCGGCAGTGGCGCCATCGACGGCAAAACCGCCGGCACCACCTTCCACGAAGACGACTCGGTGCGCATCTGGCACATGGACGACGAGGTGCTGGTCATCTCGCTCAAGACCAAGATGCACGTCATCGGCGAAGGCGTCATCAATGGCCTGAAAATGGCGCAGGCGGAAGCCGAAAAGAACTTCAAGGGCCTGGTCATCTGGAACGCCGACGCGGCCGAAGGCGGCGCCTTCTCCGCCGGCGCCGACCTGCAGGCGGCGCTGCCGCTGTTCATGCAGGGCGGTGCCAAGGCGATGGAGCCAGGCATCAAGCTGCTGCAGAATACGTTCATGGCAATGAAGTATTCGAGCGTGCCGGTGGTGGCCGCGGTGGCGGGCCTGGCGCTTGGCGGCGGCTGCGAAATGGCGCTGCACGCCTCCAGGCGCGTGGCCTCGATCGAGTCGTACCTTGGCCTCGTCGAAGTTGGCGTCGGCCTGATCCCGGCCGGCGGCGGTCTGAAGGAAGCTGCCGCGCGCGCTGCCGGCGAAGCGAAGGGCAGCGACATCCTGCACTTCCTGAAAACCGGTTTCACCAACGCGGCGATGGCCAACGTGTCGAAGTCGGCGCTGGAAGCCAAAGCGATGGGCTACCTGAAGGAAGACGACGTCATCGTCTTCAACGCCTACGAGCTGCTGCACGTGGCGAAAGTGGAAGCGCGCGCGATGTTCGACGCCGGCTACCGCCCGCCGCTGCAAAAGCTCGTCACCGTCACCGGCCGCTATGGCTGGGCGACGATCCGCGCGCAGCTGGTCAACATGCGCGACGGCGGCTTCATCTCCGCGCACGACTACAAGCTGGGCGACATGATCGCCGAGATCGTGACCGGCGGCGACGTCGACCAGGGCAGCCAGGTCAGCGAACAGTGGTTCCTCGACATGGAGTGCAAGGCGTTCCTCGAACTGCTGAACAATCCGAAATCCCAGGAACGAATCATGGGCATGATGCAAACCGGTAAGCCGGTCCGCAACTGATTGAGAGACTAAAAATGAGCAAACAACTTCAAGACGCATACATCGTCTCCGCCACCCGCACCCCGATCGGCAAGGCGCCGCGCGGCATGTTCCGTACTACCCGTCCGGACGACCTGCTGGTGCGCGTGATCCAGTCCGCGCTGGCGCAGGCGCCAGGGCTCGACCCGGCGCTGATCGACGACGCCATCATCGGCTGCTCGTTCCCGGAAGCCGAGCAGGGCTTCAACATTGCCCGCATGTCGGTGCTGCTGGCCGGCCTGCCGAAAACGGTTGGCGGCGTCACCGTCAACCGCTACTGCGCCTCCGGCATTACTGCGCTGGCGATGGCGGCCGACCGCATCCGCGTCGGCCAGGCTGACGTCATGATCGCCGGCGGCGTCGAGTCGATGTCGATGGTGCCGATGATGGGCCACCACCCATCGATGAACATGAACATGTTCACCGACGAAAACGTCGGCATGGCATACGGCATGGGCCTGACCGCGGAGAACGTGGCCAAGCAGTGGAAGGTCTCGCGCGAGCAGCAGGATGCCTTCTCGGTCGAGTCGCACCGCCGCGCCATCGCCGCCCAGCAGGCCGGCTGGTTCAAGGATGAGACCACCGCGGTCGAGATCATCACGCGCACGCCGAACCTGGCCACCGGCCAGGTCGACATCGCCACCCGCACCGTCGACACCGACGAAGGCGCGCGCGCCGATTCGACCATGGAGTCGCTCGGCAAACTCAAGCCTGTGTTTGCGGCCAAGGGAACTGTGACCGCCGCCAACAGCTCGCAGATGTCCGACGGCGCCGGCGCGCTGCTGGTCGTCAGCGAGAAGATCCTGCGCGAGCACAACCTGACCCCGCTGGCGAAGTTCTCGTCGTTCGCGGTCAAGGGCGTGCCGCCCGAGATCATGGGCATCGGCCCGAAGCTGGCCATTCCCGCTGCCTGCCTGGCTGCCGGCATCACCCAGGACCAGCTGGACTGGATCGAGCTGAACGAAGCGTTCGCCGCGCAGGCGCTGGCGGTGATCGGCGACCTCGGTCTCGATCCTTCCAAGGTCAACCCGATGGGCGGCGCGATCGCGCTCGGCCACCCGCTTGGCGCTACCGGTGCGATCCGCGCCGCCACCGTCATCCACGCACTGCGTCGCAATAACCTCAAGTACGGCATGGTGACGATGTGCGTCGGCACCGGCATGGGCGCCGCCGGCATCTTCGAGCGCGTATAGGCAACGCCATACCGAGCTCACAGCGCCGCGTTCACCGCGGCGTTTTTTTTTGGCTGTGCCGGGCACGGCGAGTTCGTTTCCCGACCGACTTTGAAATGCGGTGCTTTACAATCAAAGGGTATTGCAGAATGCCCGAGATGCCCCACCTCACCGCACCTAGTGTTGTCCACAACGATGGTCATCCTGGCCGGATATCTGCGCACATCGGTCCGGGCACAACATGAACATCGCCGAACCGGCCACCGCGCCGACCGTGCTGGCACAGGAGCAAGCGAGCATCCTGCTGGTCAACGACGCTCCGGGCGCCTTGTTCGCCCTGCGCGCCGTGCTCAGCGACCTTGACGCGGAAATCGTCACCGCCACGTCCGGCGAGCAGGCACTGCTGCGGCTGCTCAAGCAGGATTTCTGCGTGATTTTAATGGACGTCAAGATGGCCGGCCTCGATGGCTTCGAGACGGCCCGGCTGGTGCGCTCGCGCCCGCGTTCGCACGATACGCCGCTCATCTTCCTCACCTCGCACCGCGCCACCGATATCGACCGCGCCAGAGGCTACGAGCTGGGCGCGGCCGATTATCTGTTCATGCCGGTCGGCCCCGAAGTGCTCAAGGCGAAGGTGCAGGCGTTCATCGACAATGCGCCGCGCCGCCCCCCCCCGAGCGCCGCAGTCGGCAGCCCGTCGCGCGGCGATCCACCCGAGCGCGAAGCGGGCCTGCTGTCCGGCCTTGACGAGTCGCCGGGCGCGGCAGCGGCGCTGTACCAGCGCGCCGACGGCGCCGGCACTGCCGAGCGCCTGGCCGGCGAGCGCGCCGGCGAATACGTCGCCCTGCTCGACAGCACCGGCGTCTGGCTGTACGCCAGTCCAAGCTACCAGCGCGAATTCGGCGATGCCGTCCACCCCGGCGCCAGCTACCTCGACATCGTCCATGCCGCCGATCGCGAGCGCGTCGCGGCGGCGCTGATGCGATCGGACCTGGATGACTCCCACAAGCGCCTGCAGTATCGCGTGCTCGGCCGCTCCGAGCGCTACTTCGAGTCCGACTCGAACCTGATTCGCGCCGCATCGGGCGCCGTCACGCAGGTGGTGGTGGTCTCGCGCGACATCACCGAGCGCAAGCAGATGGAAGCGTACGTGCTGCACCAGTCCTTCCACGACGCCCTGACCGGCCTGCCGAACCGGCAACTGCTGCTCGACCGCCTCGGCCAGGCCACCACCCACCGCGAGCGCCTGCACGCCCAGGTGGCCGTGCTGTTCATCGACCTCGATCACTTCAAGGCGATCAACGACACGCTCGGCCACGCCGCCGGCGACCGCTTGCTGCAAGATGTCGCCGAGCGCTTGATCGGCTGCGTGCGCGACGGCGACACCGTGGCGCGGCTCGGCGGCGACGAATTCGTCGTCATGCTGGTCGGCTTGCAGCGGGTCGAGGATGCCGCGCTGGTGGCCGAAAAGATCATCACCGGCGTTGCGGCCGCCTGCCAGATCGAAGGCAGCGAACTGCATGTCAGCTCCAGCATCGGCATCGCCATCTTCCCCGACGACGGCGCCGATGCCGATACGCTGCTGCGCAACGCCGACATCGCGATGTTCCACGCCAAGCACGCCGGCGGCGCCCGCTATTGCTTCTTCGCGCCGCCGATGCAGGAGGAGGCCAGCCGTAAGCTGGCGCTCGGTTCGGCGCTGCAGCGCGCCATCGGCGCCGACGAGTTCGTCATGCACTACCAGCCGAAGGTCGATGCGCGCTCCGGCAAGATCTGCGGCTTCGAGGCGCTGATCCGCTGGCCGCAGGGCGACGGCGCCTGGATCCCGCCCAGTCTGTTCATACCGGTCGCCGAACAGACCGGCCGCATCGACCCGATCGGCGCCTTCGCCATCGCCCGCACCGCCGAGCTGCTGCGGCAGTGGGGCGCGCTCGGCATCGACGACGTGCCGATCGCCGTCAACGTCTCGGCGCTGCAGTTCCGGCACGAGAACGTCGCCGCCGAACTGGCGCAGGCGGCGGCGGCGGCCGGCATCGCCCCGTCGCTGCTGGAAATCGAACTCACCGAGTCCGGCGTGATGAACAATCCCGCCCAGGCCATCGAAACGCTGCACCAGATCCACGCGCTCGGCATGACGATCTCGATCGACGACTTCGGCACCGGCTATTCTTCGCTCGCCCACCTCAAGCGCTTCCCGATCGACAAGCTCAAGATCGATGCCTCGTTCGTCCACGACATCGCCACCGACCCGTGCGACGCGGCCATCGTGCTGGCCATCATCACCCTGGCGCACGTGCTCAACCTTACCGTGATCGCGGAAGGAGTGGAGACGGCGGCGCAGATGGCATTCCTGATCGCCAACGGCTGCGACGAATTGCAGGGTAACTACTTCAGCCCGGCGGTGTCTAACGAGGACGCGCTCGGGCTTCTCCGGCGCGGACCGTTCAGCATGGCGCCGCCGCCGACAGGGACAACGACATGACAACCGAAATGGCCACGCCGGAGCGGCGGGCGCAGAACCGGCGTGCGCTGAGCCGCCGGGCGCATGACATCGGCGCCTACGAACGGCGCGGCGTCGGCGCCGCCGAGCACGGCGCCAAGGCGAAGCTGCTCGATGCCCTGGTCGGGGTGCGCGAGGGCGATTTCGGCACCCGCCTGCCGCACGACTGGACCGGCATTGACGGCAAGATTGCCGACACCGTCAACGAAATCGCCTTCATCCACGAGCAATTCGCCAGGGCGGTCGCACAGGTCGCGTTCGCGGTCGGCACCGAAGGCAGGCTCGGCGAGCGCATGAAGCTCGACCGCACCGATGGCGCCTGGGGCGTCAAGCTCACAGCGATCAATTCCATGATCGACAACCTGGTGCTGCCGGTGCGCGAAGTGGGCCGGGTGATCGGCGCGGTGGCGCGCGGCACGCTCACCGAAAGCATGCAGCTTGAACTCGACGGGCGCGCCCTGAAGGGGGAGTTCCGCAAGAATGCGCGCACCATCAACACGATGCTCGACCAGCTCAACAGTTTTTCGAGCGAGGTGACGCGGGTGGCGCGCGAAGTCGGCACCGAAGGCAAGCTGGGCGGCCAGGCCGAGGTGAAGGGCGCCTCCGGCGTCTGGAAAGACCTGACCGACAATGTCAACCTGATGGCGAGCAACCTGACCGGCCAGGTGCGCAACATCGCCGAAGTCACCACCGCGGTGGCCGAGGGCGACCTGTCGCGCAAGATCACGGTCGACGTCAAGGGCGAAATCCTGCGGCTCAAAGAAACCATCAACCTGATGGTCGACCAGCTCAACAGCTTTGCCGGCGAGGTCACGCGGGTGGCGCGCGAGGTCGGCACCGAAGGCAAGCTCGGCGGCCAGGCCGACGTCAAGGGCGTCTCCGGCGTCTGGAAGGACCTGACCGAAAGCGTCAACCTGATGGCCAACAACCTCACCGGACAGGTGCGCAACATCGCCGAGGTCACCACCGCGGTGGCCAAGGGCGACCTGTCGCGCAAGATCACCGTCGACGTCAAGGGCGAGATCCTGCGCCTGAAGGACACCATCAACCTGATGGTCGACCAGCTCAACAGTTTTGCCGGCGAGGTCACGCGGGTGGCGCGCGAAGTCGGCACCGAAGGCAAGCTCGGCGGCCAGGCCGACGTCAAGGGCGTCGCCGGCGTCTGGAAGGACCTGACCGAAAACGTCAACCTGATGGCCGATAACCTGACCGACCAGGTGCGCAACATCGCCGAGGTCACCACCGCGGTAGCCCGCGGCGACCTGTCGCGCAAGATCACCGTCGGCGTGCGCGGCGAGATCTTGCAGCTCAAGGACACCATCAACATCATGGTCGACCAGCTCAACAGCTTCGCCGGCGAGGTGACGCGCGTCGCCCGCGAGGTCGGCACCGAGGGCAAGCTCGGCGGCCAGGCCGAGGTCAAGGATGTCGATGGCGTATGGAAAGACCTCACCGACAGCGTCAACGCGATGGCCAGCAACCTCACCGGCCAGGTGCGCAACATCGCCTTCGTCACCACCGCGGTGGCCAAAGGCGACTTGTCGCGCAAGATCAGCGCCGACGCCAAGGGCGAAGTGCTGGAACTGAAGAACACCATCAACATCATGGTCGACCAGCTCAACCGCTTCACCGGCGAAGTCACGCGTGTCGCGCGCGAGGTCGGCACCGAAGGAAAACTCGGCGGCCAGGCCCAGGTCAAGGACGTGTCGGGCGTGTGGAAGGACCTCACCGACAGCGTCAACGCGATGGCCGGCAATCTGACGGTGCAGCTGCGCGACGTCTCGAAAGTGTCGGCGGCCATCGCCAGCGGCGACCTCGGCCAGAAGATCACGGTCGAGGTGCGCGGCGAAATCCTCGAGATCAAGGACGTCATCAACGGCATGGTTGACCAGCTGAAAAGCTTTTCCGGCGAAGTGACCCGGGTGGCCGTCGAAGTCGGCACCGAAGGCCGGCTCGGCGGCCAGGCCGAAGTGGCCGGCGTCTCCGGCGTGTGGAGAAACCTGACCGACAGCGTCAACCTGATGGCCAGCAACCTCACCGCCCAGGTGCGCAACATCGCCGCCGTCACCACCGCGGTGGCCAACGGCGACCTGTCGCAAAAGATCCGCGTCGACGTGCGCGGCGAAGTGCTGCAGCTCAAGGACACCATCAACAACCTGGTCGACCAGCTCAACAGCTTCGCCGGTGAGGTGACGCGGGTGGCGCGCGAAGTCGGCACCGAGGGCAAACTCGGTGGCCAGGCCGACGTCCAGGGCCTGTCCGGCGTCTGGAAAGACCTCACCGACAACGTCAACCGGATGGCCAGCAACCTCACCGCCCAGGTACGCAACATCGCCGCCGTCACCACCGCGGTGGCCAACGGCGACCTGTCGCAGAAGATCATGGTCGACGTCAAGGGCGAGGTGCTCGAACTGAAGGACACCATCAACATCATGGTCGACCAGCTCAACAGCTTTGCCGGCGAGGTGACCCGCGTCGCGCTCGAGGTCGGCACGGAAGGGCGCCTCGGCGGCCAGGCCAGGGTCACCGGCGTCGCCGGCACCTGGAAAAACCTGACCGACAGCGTCAACCTGATGGCCAGCAACCTGACCGCCCAGGTGCGCAACATCGCCGCCGTCACCACCGCCGTCGCCAATGGCGACCTGTCGCAAAAGATCACCGTCGACGTGCGCGGCGAGGTGCTGCAGCTCAAGGACACCATCAACATCATGGTCGACCAGCTCAACGCCTTCGCCGGCGAGGTCACCCGCGTGGCGCGCGAGGTCGGCATCGAAGGGCGGCTCGGCGGCCAGGCCCAGGTCAAGGGCGTCTCCGGCGTCTGGCGCGGCCTGACCGACAACGTCAACCTGATGGCCAGCAACCTCACCGACCAGGTGCGCAACATCGCCACCGTCACCACCGCGGTGGCCAACGGCGACCTGTCCAAGACCATCACCGTCGACGTCCACGGCGAGGTGCTGCAGCTCAAGCAAACGATCAACACGATGGTCGACCAGCTGCGCGGCTTTGCCGGCGAAGTCACGCGCGTGGCGCGCGAGGTGGGCACCGAAGGGCGCCTCGGCGGCCAGGCCTATGTGCCGGCGGTGGCCGGCGTGTGGAAGGACCTCACCGACAACGTCAACCTGATGGCCAGCAACCTGACCGGCCAGGTGCGCAACATCGCCACCGTCACCACCGCCGTCGCCAACGGCGACCTGTCGCGCAAGATTACCGTCGACGTGCAAGGCGAAATCCTCGAACTGAAGAACACCATCAATATCATGGTCGACCAACTCAACGCCTTCGGCGGCGAGGTCACGCGGGTGGCGCGCGAAGTCGGCACCGAAGGCCGCCTCGGCGGCCAGGCCCAGGTCAAGGGCGTCTCCGGCGTGTGGAAGGAACTGACCGACAGCGTCAACCTGATGGCGGCCAACCTGACCGACCAGGTACGCGGCATGGCCAAGGTGGTGACTGGCGTCGCCGGCGGCAACCTCAAGCGCAAGATGATGGTGCCGGCCAAGGGCGAGGTGGCGGCGCTGGCCGACACCATCAACGACATGGTCGACACCCTGGCCACCTTCAGCGACCAGGTCACGCGGGTCGCGCGCGAGGTCGGCGTCGAGGGCCGCCTCGGCGGCCAGGCCGTGGTGCCGGGCGCCGCCGGCAGCTGGAAGGACCTGGTCGACAACGTCAACGAGCTCGCCGCCAACCTGTCGACCCAGGTGCGGGCGATCGGCGAGGTGGCCACCGCGGTCACCAAGGGCGATCTCGGGCGCTCGATCCAGGTCGCCGCGCGCGGCGAGGTGGCCGACCTGAAGGACAACCTGAACCAGATGATCCGCAACCTCAAGCAGACCACCGAGCGCAACACCGAGCAGGACTGGCTCAAGACCAACCTGGCGCGCCTGAACCGCATGCTGCAGGGCCAGCGCGACATCGTCAGCGTCGCCCGCATGCTGCTGTCCGAACTGGCGCCGCTGGTGGCCTCGCAGCACGCGGTGCTGTACCTGATGCAGGGGGGCGCCCAGGACCAGCTCGGCGGCCCCGCGCCGCAGCTGACCCTGATGGCCAGCTACGGCTACCAGGAGCGCAAGAACCTGTCGCAACAGTGGCGCGTCGGCGAGGGCGTGGTCGGCCAGGCCGCGTTCGAAAAGCAGCGCCTGATGATCAGCAACCTGCCGCCCGACTATGTGCAGATCGTCTCGGGGCTGGGGCAGGCGGCGCCGCGCAACATCGTCGTGCTGCCGATCCTGTTCGAGGGCCACGTCAAGGCGGTTATCGAGATCGCTTCGTTCGAGCCGTTCCAGGCGATCCACCTGAACCTGCTCGACCAGCTGGCCGAGGGCCTGGGCATCGTCTTCAATTCGATCGAGACCGCCTCCGGCACCGAGCTGCTGCTGCGCCAGCAGGCCGATCAGCTCGAAGGCGAATTCCAGTCTCAGCAGGCCCAGCTGCAAGACACGAACGCCGAGCTCGAGCGCAAGGCGCGCCAGCTGGCCGAGCAGAATGCAGAAGTCGAGCGCAAGAACGCCGAGATCGAGGAGGCCCGCAAGAGCTTGCAGGAAAAGGCCGAACAGCTGGCGCTGACATCGAAGTACAAGTCCGAGTTCCTCGCCAACATGTCGCACGAGCTGCGCTCGCCGCTCAACAGCCTGCTGCTGCTGGCCGAGCAGCTGCGCCAGAACCGCGACCAGAACCTGACCGGCAAGCAGCTCGAGATGGTCAAGGTGATGCACGCCTCCGGGCGCGACTTGCTGCATCTGATCAACGACATCCTCGACCTGTCGAAGATCGAAGCGGGCGGCGCCACGCTGGAAATTGGCGATGTCGTGCTCGGCAAGCTCGCCGACGACCTCGACAAGAGCTTTCGCTACCAGGCACAGGCCAAGGGACTCGATTTCACCATCGACTTCGCGCCCGACCTGCCGCCGGTGCTGCGCACTGACGGCCAGCGCCTCAAGCAGGTGCTGACCAATTTGCTGTCGAACGCGTTCAAGTTTACCGCCAGGGGCGGCGTGGCGCTGTCGGCGCACCGCGCCGGCGCCGGCTGGAACCGCGCCGCGCCGGGCCTGGCGCACGCGCCGCTGGTGATCGCTTTCAGCGTGCGCGACACCGGCATCGGTATTGCCCCGGACAAGAAAAAGCTGATCTTCGAAGCGTTCCAGCAAGCCGATGCGAGTACGTCGCGGCGCTACGGCGGCACCGGGCTTGGGCTGGCGATCAGCCGCGAAATCGCCCGCCTGCTCGACGGCGAACTCGACGTCGACAGCGAGGAGGGCGTCGGCAGCACCTTCACGTTCTACCTGCCGCAGCAGGTCCAGGGCCTGCGCGCCAGGGCGCCGCACGCCGCGCCGGCGCCGCAGGCAGCGCCGCGCCAGGCGAGCGGCGCCAATCCGCTGCTGCTCATTATCGAAGACGATCCGGTGTTCGCCCGCACCTTGCAGGACATGGCGCACGAGCGCGGTTTCGACACCCTGGTGGCCGCCGGCGGCGAGGAAGGATTCGCGCTGGCACGGCGCGACCGGCCCGACGCCATCACGCTCGACCTCGAGCTGCCCGACGTCGACGGCTGGGAAATCGCCGACCGCCTGAAGGCTGACGCGCAGACGCGCGACATCGCCGTGCACGTCATATCGGTGCGCGACCGGCCTTTGCGCGGTGCCCGCCATGGTGTGGCCAGCTACACCACCAAGCCGGCCGACCTCGACACGCTGGCGCACGTATTTGCCGAGCTGACCGGGCAGATGGTGCGTCCTTTGCGGGTGCTGCTGCTGATCGAGAACGACCTGGCCAAGCGCGCCGCCATCACCGCCGCGCTGGCCGGACCGGACCGCGCTTTCGACGCCGTCGGCAGCGCCGCCGAGGCGCTCGAAGCGCTGCGCGCGCGATCGTATCAGGGGGTGGTGATCGAACTCGACCTGCCTGACGGCGACGGCATGGCGCTGCTGCAGCAGATCCGCGCCGACCCGGCGCTGGCGGCCGTTCCGGCGGTGTTGTATAGCGATCGCGCGCTCGACGACCAGGCGCTGGCGCGGCTGCGCCAGCTCGATGCGGCAGTGCTGGGCAAAGGCAGTCAGCCGCCCGCCGACGAGGCCGCCGAGGTGGCCAGCTTCCTGCAGCGTGTCAAGCACGCCATGCCGGCGCGCCGCGCCCCGCCGGCGGCCGAGGGTGCCGAGCATGCCGAACCTGCCCAGGCGCAGCACGCCCCGCTGGGCGGCAAGTGTGTGCTCATCGTCGATGACGACGCGCGCAACCTGTTTGCCCTGACCGGTTTGCTCGAAGGCTACGGCATGGAAGTCATTGCCGTCGAGACCGGCGCCGAAGCGCTGCGCCAGCTTGACGCCAGGACCGGCATCGACTGCGTGCTGATGGACATCATGATGCCTGACATGGATGGTTACGAAACCATCCGCCGCATCCGCGCCGATTCCCGTTTTGCCAGCCTGCCGGTCATCGCGCTGACCGCCAAGGCGATGCCGGAAGACCGCACCAAATGCCTGGCGGCGGGCGCCTCGGACTATGCGTCCAAGCCGGTCGACACCGAGCAGTTGCTCGCTCAGCTCGGCGTGTGGCTGGCCGCGCCGGGGCGCGGCCCTTGAGTCGGCGCTGACGGCCCGCACGCCGCAGCGCCGCTGGCCAAGCGCGTATAATCTGCTCAGCAGAATGATCCCCGACGCCCCACCGAAAAGGAAAAAAACGCATGGATATTTTGATCCGCAAGACCGACGGCATCCTGACGATCGAATTTAACCGCCCGGAGCGCAAGAACGCGATCACCGGCGCGATGTACCAGACCATGGCCGACGCCCTGATCGACGGCGAGCAGGATGCCGCAGTGCGGGCGATCCTGATCACCGGCAAGCCGGAGATTTTCACCGCCGGTAACGACCTGGAAGACTTCCTCAAGAACGCCCCGGCCGGCGGCAAGCCGGACGCCTCGCGCCCGGTGTACCAGTTCATGCGCGCGCTGTCGGGCAGCACCAAGCCGGTGATCGCCGCCGTGTCGGGCGCCGCCATCGGCATCGGCACCACGATGCTGATGCACTGCGACCTGGTCTACGTGGCCGACAACGCCAAATTGAGCATGCCGTTCGTGCAGCTCGGCCTGTGCCCTGAGTTCGCCTCCAGCCTGCTGTTCCCGGCGATTGCCGGCTACCCGCGCGCGGCCGAAAAGCTGCTGCTCGGCGAGGCGTTCATGGCGCAGGAAGCGTTCCAGATGGGGATGGTCTCGAAGGTGCTGCCGCTCGATGAACTGATTCCGTTCGCCACGCGCCAGGCCGCCAAGCTGGTGGCGCTGCCGGCCGCCTCGATCCGCGCCACCAAGGCGCTGATGAAGCGCCCGCGCGCCGAGCAGATCGAGTCCGCGATCGCCGCCGAAATCGAGCTGTTCGCCGCCATGCTGCAGGCGCCCGAAGCGAAGGAAGCATTCACCGCCTTCTTTGAAAAACGCAAGCCGGACTTCTCGAAATTCGCCTGACCAGTATGAGTCCGAGCCAACTCGATGTCGCGGGTTCAATTTGTTGTAACTGGGTATCGTTTTAATCGAAATCTGTGCGAAACTCCAGTTTGTAATCCAAAACCTGGGCGAATATTCAAAAATGGATGATTTTGGAGGTTTTGACTGGCTCATCGCTACCACTGGCGTGGCCAGTGCAGCCGCTTACCATCCATTCGCGGTTCGGGAACGCGTAGTACAGTGGCGTCTGCCGATCGGCGCCGGGTTGAAACGTATCCTAAGGCAATGCGTCCAGGGCCAACGGTAGCGGGGCACCTCTTCTTCGCGTTTCGATACGAGCCAATCCATCTCGAATTTTTAGCGCGCCTTTTTCAGGAAATCGATCCCGGTATCCTCGAAACTTGGATCCGGCGCGAACCGACTGGGCAATATTCACGAAGGGCGGGCTTCTTTTATGAGTGGCTCGCCGGCCGGCGCTTGAACGTTCCAGACGCGATAGCAGGCAACTACGTCGACGCGATCGACCCGGACCAGTATCTCACGGCGCCGCGCGCGGCGAACGACCAGCGATGGCGAGTACGCGACAACCTTCCGGGAACGCGTAAGTTCTGCCCATTGGTATTCCGGACAGAAGCTGTGCGAGAGATCGAGGCCTACAGCTGTGCTGCGGCCTTGCAATCCTTGGAGGTTCAATCGGCGCAGAGCTGTTGCTGCGTAGTGCTAGCTGGTTGAGCCACAAAGAATCAAGGGCCTCCTTTCTGATTGAGCACGAGGAGCAGCATGTGGACCGCGTTCGACGCTTTGCGGCGGTGATGGGCCGTCGGTGCGGTGAAGACGGGGATCCACTTCAAGAGGAAGTCCTGACGCAACTGCAGGAGGAGATCCTCGGCGAAGCGACTAGGTATGGACTGCGGAAGTCGCCCGTTTTTGTTGGTCACAACGACGCGTTCATCTCAGTGATCGACTACATCGCTCCAAAATGGGGGATGCGCGCGAGCTCCTTGCTGGCCTCAGCATTACCATGGCCAAGACCCAAGGCAAGAGCTCGATGGTCCGCGCCGCGGTGGCGTCCTTCGGATTCATCTATATCCATCCGATGGCCGACGGCAACGCACGTATTTCGCGCTTTCTCGTCAACGATTTTCTCAGACGAGACGGAGCTGTCCCGGCGCCCTTCATTCTTCCAATCTCCGCCACTATCGCGAACGATAGCCGGGAGAGGGTAGGGTACGACCGCGCGCTGGAGGCGTTTTCGAAACCATTTATGCAGAGATTCGGCGATCGCTATGATTTCAACACCGAGGTCGAGTGTGAAGATGGCGTCCGCACGAATTTCAGTTTCGATGCCTACGCGGAGGCAATGCCTGTCTGGCGATATCCCGACCTGACCCACCAGATGGAGTATGTGGGACATGTCGTTCGCAGGACGATCCAGGACGAGATGACGAACGAGGCTACCTATTTGCGTGATCTGGAGCGTGCGAGGTTAGCAGTTAAAAACAGGCTGGAGGGTCCAGACGCTGATATCGATGCAATCATTCGGTCCCTGCAACAAAACGCCTGGCAGTTGTCGGGCGCCTTGAAAAAGCGGTTCTTTCAGCTTGATGACGCGCGCTTGGCCAAGCTAATCATTGAATTGACTAGCGCTGATCTTCATCTTAATTGAACATAGCCCGCCGACGAGTGTCCAACTTCTGCAAGCGCGCATGCTGGCGACGAGAGGAGCGGAGATGGCGGCGATGAATCGAGTGCAGTTTCAATCCGGGTTGAGCCTGACGCAGTTCATGGAGCGCTACGGGACCCAGGCCCAGTGTGAGAAAGAGCTCGAAAAATGCCGTTGGCCCGATGGTTTCGGATGTCCCATGTGCGCCCGAAAAGGGCACTACGTCGTTTGGCACGGCAAGGCGAAGACGTTCCAGTGTCACGCTTGCCGACACCAGAGCACGCTCACGAGCGGGACCATTTTTCATTCGAGTAAGCTACCGCTGACGAAGTGGTTTCAAGCGATGTACTTTCTCACGCAGTCCAAAAACAACGTCTCGGCGCTGGAGTTGATGCGGCTCGTCGGGCTTTGCTATCGGACCGCCTTGCGCCTCAAACACAAGGCGCTCCAAGAATGGGGAGCGAATTTGGGCAACGGCGGTGCCTTTCCCTTGTAGGGCGGCCGGACATGTCCTCGTCCACGGCGGCTCTGAAACGCGGCGGCCGTACGCAGATGAGTCCGGTCTGCATTCAAAAGCTTCTCCGCCACACTGAAAGACCTGACCTTATTTGACCGCCCGGGGTCCAAAGTAGGGGAGGGTCCTATGAACGAAACGGTTTTGCGTTACTGGTGGATGCCCGCACTGCGCGGCGTCATCGCCATTGCCTTCGGCGTACTTGCGCTCACGCTGCCCGGCATCACGCTGTTGTCGCTGGTGGCATTGTTCGCCGCCTACGCCCTGATCGGCGGCATCGTCTGGATCATCGGCGCCGTCAACAACCGCAAGGCGGACGACCACTGGTGGGTGCTGCTCATTGCCGGCCTGGCCGGTGTCGGCGCCGCCTTCATTGCGCTGGCCCATCCGGCGCTGACGGCGCTGGTGCTGGTGCTGCTGATCGGCGCCAACGCCCTCGTCTCCGGCGTGCTCGACCTTGTCATTGCCGTTCGCCTGCGGCGCCAGATCCACGGCGAATTGCTGATGGTGTTTAGCGGCATTGCCTCAATCCTCTTCGGCGTCGTCGTCTTCATGTATCCGCTCGGCGCCGGCGCCCTGGCGCTGGTCTGGCTGGTCGGGTTGTATGCCATCGCCACCGGCGTGCTGCTGCTGGCGCTGTCGATCCGGGTGCGCGCCTGGCGCCGCGGCGCCGTTCCGAACGAGGCGCCGCACCCTCCTGACCGCTTCCCCACTAACTCTTAAGGAGCCAACCATGGAAACAAGAACTGATGATGCCCGCTTGCTGAGGACAGCGTGCGCGCTGGTATTGCTGGCGGCCAGTGGCCTGGCCGGCGCCCAGGCCACGACCGAGCGCCGCGCCGGCGATGCACCGGCCGCCGCTACCGCCGACACGCGGCAGGAGTCGAGCGCCATTCGCCACGTCGCCGACGCGAACGCCGAGGTGCAAAAAATGCTGCAGGAGCCGCGCATGCGCGAGTTGCTGCAGCAGGCCAAGGGCGTGTTCCTGGTGCCGCGCTATGGCCGCGCCGCGCTCGGCGTGGGCGCCAGCGGCGGCACCGGCGTGTTGCTGGTCAAGCGCGCCGACGGCCAATGGAGCGACCCGGTGTTCTATAACATCGGCGGCATCAGCGCCGGCGCCCAGGTCGGCGCCGAGGCGGGCGCCATCGCGCTCGTTCTCAACAACGAGAAAGCGGTCAACCGGTTCATGCAAAAGAACCAGTTCTCGCTCAATGCCGGCGCCGGCCTGACCCTGGTCAACTGGTCGAAGATCGCGCAGGGGTCGTTGGGTGACGGCGACGTCGTCGTCTGGTCCGGCACCAGAGGCCTGTACGGCAGCCTGGTGTCGGTCGGCGTCAGCGACATTCGCCACAGCGAGAATCTGACCGGCGCCTACTACCGCCAGACGGCGACCGTCGCCGATGTGCTCGCCGGCAAACACAGCAACCCTCACTCGCAAACGCTGAAGCAGACCCTGGCGGGTGGATCGTCGGGGTCCTCGGTGGCGCCGACGCCGACGCCGCGCTATTAGCCATCAAACAATCCGGCCGTCGACCAGTTCGACGAGCCAGTCGCAGCGCCGCGCCAGCGCCATGTTGTGGGTGACGAACAGAAACGTCGTGCCGCGGTCGGCGCTGACGTGGCGCATCAGGTCGAACACGCTGTCGGCCGACTTCGTGTCGAGATTGCCGGTCGGTTCGTCCGCCAGCACCAGCGGCGGCTCGAGCGCCAGCGCCCGCGCGATCGCCACGCGCTGCTGCTGCCCGCCCGACAGGTTGCTGGCCATGTGGTCGCGCCACGGCGCCAGCCCGACCTGGCCGAGCAGCGCCAGCGCATGCTCGCGCATCGCCCGATCCGGGCTGCCGCGCGCCAGCAGTTCCGGCATCATCACGTTTTCCAGCGCAGTGAATGCCGGAATCAGGTAGTGATACTGGAAGATGAAGCCGATGCTTCTCCCGCGCAGCCGGGTCAATGCATTGTCGTCGAGGGTGGCGGTGTCGCGCCCGTTGATGCGCAGCACGCCGCCGGTGGGCCGGTCGAGCAGGCCAATGAGGTTGAGCAGCGTGCTCTTGCCCGAGCCGGACGGCCCGATCAGGGCGACAAATTCGCCGCGCGCCAGCTGCAGGTCGATGCCATGCAGTACCTCCGTCGCGGCCGGCGTGCCGGCGCCGTAGGTCTTGGTGATGCCTTCCAGTCTCAGCACGTCGTCAGCCACGGATCGCCTCCACCGGCAGCATGCGCGCCGCGCGCGTGGCCGGCGTGACGGCCGCCACCAGTCCGGTCAAGGTCGCCAGCAGCGCAGCCAGCAAGTACAGCTTGGCGTTGATATCGACCGGAAACAGCGGCGTGCCGTCCGGGCTGCGCGCGATCAGGCGCCAGCCGGCCGACAGCAGCGTCGCCAGCGCCGAGCCCGACAACGAACCGAGCAGCCCGACCATCGCGCCTTGCAGCAGGAACACGCGCATGATCTGCCCGCGCGAGCCGCCCATCGCGCGCAGGATGCCGATCTCCTTCGAGCGCTGCACCACCGACACCACCAGCACGCTGGCGATGCCGGCCGCCACCGACAGGCCGATGAACAGGCGGATCATGCCGATCGTGAAGCGCTGCGCATTGAGCGCGAGGAAGAACTCGTTGTTGGTGGCGATCCAGCTGAGCGCCTCGAGGCCGGTCTGGCCGGCGATCGACTGCGCCACCAGCTCGGCGTCGAACGGCTCCGGCACCGTCAGGTTGATGCTGGAGGCGCCGCCGGTGCGGTGCAGCAGGCTTTGCGCCGTCGACAGCACGACGAAGGTGGCGCGCTGGTTGGCGCTGCGGCTGCCGAGGTCGACGATGGCGCTGATGTTCAGCGTGGCCGTGCCGCCGACCGACGTGACCAGGCGCAGCTTGTCGCCGACGCCAACGCCCAGGTCGGTGGCCAGCTGCTTGCCGATCAGCACATCGGAACTCGTCATGCGGTAGCTGCCGGCAACAATCTTGTCCGGCAGCGGCACGATGCGCGCGTACTGCTCCGGCTCGATGCCGGTCAGCGAGATGGCCTGGCCGGTCTCGCCGCGCACCGCGAACGCCGGCCCGCTGACGGTGACGGCGACGGCGACGATGTCGCTGCGCACCAGCATCTCGTCGCGCACCTTCTGCCACTGGTCGATGTTGTCGGGGCGCTGCGGCGGCGTTTGCACGATCGCCAGCGGCGACTGGCCGGGCTCCGGCTCGCGCAATACCCGCGCCGCGTCTTTCGGGCGCTCGAGCACGATGTGCGGCTGCGCGCTGAGCACGCGCCGGATCAGGTTGCCCTGCATGCCTTCCAGCAGTGCCGACATGAACACGATCACCGCCACCCCGATCGCCGCGCCGATGATGATGAACACCGACTGCATGCGCCCTTCGCGCAAGAAGCGGATGGCGGCGATCCATTCGAACGGCATCGCCTCATCCTCCGGCCGCCGGCGCCGCGCTGTTGCCGGCCCGCCCAGCTGCGGCCGGCGCGCCGCGCATTCCGTTGGCGCCGTTGCTGCCGTTGCCGCCGTCGCCGCCGTTGCCGCCGTTCGCCGCCGCCACCGCGGTAACCGGGCGCACCCGCGTCCCTTCGGCCAGCGCCGCGCCGGCAGCCGGCGCCACCAGATCGCCCGGCTGCAGCCCGGCGACGATCTCGGTGTTGCCGCCGCCGCTGGCCCCCAGCTTCACCGGCTGGCGCCGCAGCCGCCCGCCGGCCACCTTCAGTACCCACGGCGAGCTGCCGGCCGTGTCGTGCAGCGTTTCGGTCGGCAGCACCACCGCGTTGGGGCGCCGCGCCACCTCGACGTCGACCGACACCGTCATGTCCTGGCGCAGGTAGGGTGGCGGGCGCGGCACGTCGAACTTCACTTCCAGCGAGCCGCGCTGCGGATCGACCGCCGGGTTGACATAGGCCAGCACGGCGCCGAAGCGGCGCGCCGGATACGCGTCCGCCGACGCCAGCGCCGCCTGGCCAAGGTGCAGCAGCGCGATGTTCTTCTCGTCGATCTGCACCACCAGCTGGGTGCGGCCGGCCGGCGACAGCACCATCAGCACCTTGCCCGGCTGGACCACGTCGCCGCGTTCGGCCGCGCGCGCGATCAGCACGCCGTCGGCCGGCGCCGTGATGGTGGTGTAGCCCAGCCGCGCCTCGACCAGCCGCAGCGCCGCGCGCGATTGCGCCAGCGCCGCCTGCGCCATCAGCAGGTCGCTGCCCTGGTCGCCCATGCTGCGCGCCTGGAGGCGCGCGCTGGCCGCCTCGCTGTCGGCCACCTGCAGGTTGCGCTCGGCCTCGTCGAGCGCCGCCTGGCCGACAAAGCCGCGCGCGAACAGCTCCTTGCTGCGGGCGAACTGGCGCCGCACCGTGAACAGGTTCGCGTCCGCCTGGCGCCGTGCCTGTTGCGCCACCGGCAGGCCGACGTCGCGCACCTGCTGCAGGCGCGCGCTGGCCTGGCCGACCGCGGCGCGCGCCTGTTCCACCGCGGCGGCCGCCTCGCCATGGTCGAGTTCGATCAGCACTTGGCCCGCCTTTACCGCCTGTCCCTCGGCCACGGGAATCGCCGCGACGGCGCCGGTGACCTGGCTGCCAATTTCGATGCGCAGCGGCGTTTCGACGCGCCCGCTCGCCACCACCGTTTGCAGCAGCTCGCGCCGCTCCACCGGATACACCTTCAGCTCGGCGCCGAACAGCAGCGCGCGCGCCGCGTATGCGGCGCCCAGCAGCGCTGCCACGGCCAGCGCCGCGGCCAGCCAATGTTGCTTCACCTTGCTCAGTGCATCGCGGATGGGCATCCCTCAGTGTGGCGGCGCGCCTCTGGATTTCCGTTGAGGTGTATCAAATTCGCCGGGCTGTCGCGTTGCCGGTTTTTGCCGCGCGGCTAGCGGGCGCTCGGCCTTGTTCATGAAAGCTAAACTGAAGCAGGTGCAGATCCGTCCTGCTGCGTTATGACACATTGCAGCGATCGAACAGCACCGCAGAAAATTAATGTCATCCTCTTTCGCGAGGATGACGTTAATGGAGGGGGTAAGGCGTTCTTGATCTTGTGATGACATTTCAACTTTTTCCAGGAGAACGACATGCGAATGAACCCAGTTCTGAAAACCCTGCTGAGCGTTGCGGCCGTCTCCGCCATGCTGGGCGCGGCGACTGTCGGCGCGCAGACCGCTCCGGCCACGGGCCAGATGCCGGCGGCAACCGGTGGCGCTGCCGCCACCACCGGCACCGCGCTCAGCAAAGCCGACCAGAAAATCCTGATGGATATGGCCGCCGGCAACATGGCGGAAATCGAAATTGCCAAGCTGGCCGACAGCAAGAGCCAGAACGACCAGGTCAAGACTTACGCCCGGCAAATGATCGACGACCACACCAAGGCGCTGACCGAGATCCAGCAGCTCGCCAGCACCAAGGCGGTGACCTTGCCGACCGCGCTCGACAAGAAGCACCAGGCCATGGCCGACAAGCTCGGCGCGCTGTCCGGCGATGCCTTCGACAAGGCCTACATGCGCCAGGCCGGTGTCGACGACCATAAAAAGATGCACGGCATGCTCAACTCCGCCCAGAAAAAGGCCAAGGACCCCGACATCAAGGCGCTGGCTGCCCGGCTCCAGCCAACCGTGGAGCAGCACCTGAAGGCGGCCCAGCAAATGAAGCCGGGCAAGGCCGCCGACACCAAAGGCAAGGCGCCGGCCGCCGCCGGCGCCAGCACGTCGTAAGCCATCCCCCGGCGCATTCTTCAGGGACAGGCCGCGCCCCGTCGGCCTGTCCCTGATGGCGGTCGGACCGCGCCGCGGCGCTGACCCGACACGCCAGCCGCGTCTCGTTGTTGCCTTGCGCCAATGTTTGCGTAATTGCTGGCAGACACGCAAATGTGTGAAATAATGATGCACACCGGCATCATCTTCACCGGTCGCGGCAGGGTGTTTGAACGGGGACTTCATTGCTTCAAATGTTGGTACTGGACGAGGAACTGGCGACGTGCGAGGCGCAACTGGCGACCTTGCAGGGATCGGCGCGCCTGGCGCCGCTGGTCAACGTCATCTGGCACCTGCGCCAGCGCGACCCGGCGCGTGCCCAGCGCCTAGCGCACGAAGCGGCGCCGCTTGCCGCCGCGCTGCCCGACGCCGAGCGCGCCCCGCTCGAAGCGCGCCTGGCGCTGGTGCGCGCCGAAGCGGTCTGGCTCGCCGGCGACCTTGACGGCGCGCGCGCGCTCGCCGCCGCTGTCCTGCACAGCTTCGAACAACACGCCGACTGGACCGGCTGCGCCGACGGCAACTGGCTGCGCGCCTGGATCGACGTCGACGCCGGCAACCTGGCCGACAGCGACACCGCGATCACGCTGGCGGCCGACTATGCGCGCCGCGCCGGCTGCGTCGTGCGGGTCGACATCTGCGACGCCGCCGCCGCGCTGTTCGCCGTGTTTCGCGACGTCCACGCCGCCGAGCTGCGCTGGGGCCAGCGCTTCGACCGCAACGCGCCCGGCGTCCACTCGGCCGCGCGCGGCTGGATCGACGACTACCTCGGCATCAGCGCCTTCCAGGCCAGCGATTTCGGCCGCGCCATCAGCCTGATGATGGGCAGCTTCGAAACCGCGCTGGCCACCGGCCAGGTGCGCCGCGCGGTCAACCTCGCCACCAATATCGGCAACGGCTTCACCAGCCTGAATGCCCACAACGCCGCGCTCGAATGGATGCAGCGCGGGCTCGACCTGGCGCGCCCGGGCGGCTGGCCGATGAGCGAGGGGCTGGCGCTGATGCAGACTGCCGAAACGCTGCGCCAGCTCGGCCAGCGCGATGCCGCCCAGCAGCTGCTGCACGAAGCGCTCGCTGCGCTGGCGCCACTGGCCAGCTCGCGCGCCTACGCCGTTGCCCTCGAATACCAGGGCGACCTGGCAATCGACTGCGGCGACTACGCCGCCGCCCTCGACAGCTTTGCTCGCCTCGAAGTGCGCGGCCAGGCACTGTGCCAGGCCGATTTCCACTGCGCCGCGCGGCGTGGCCAGGCCGATGCGCTGTCGCGCCTGGGCCGCCCGCAGGAAGCGCTGGCGATGGCCGAATCGTCGCTGGCGCTGGCGCACGAGCACCGCGACGCCTACAACCACATCGCCGCGCTGCGCGTGCTGGCCGAAATCCACGCACGCCATGCGCTGCCGGTGCCGGCGCCGCGCGATGCGCCCAACGCCGCGCTGCACTACTTGCAGCAGGTGCTCACGGTGGCCGCCACCATTGACGGCTACACCGTGCCGGCCGCGCTGCTCGACGCCGTCGCCCGCGAATACGCCGGTGCCGGCGACTACGCCGCCGCCTACCAGGCGTCGATGCGCGCCGGCGCCGCGCGCGAAACCACCCACGGCACCGAAGCGACCAACCGCGCCATCGCGATGCGCGTGCAATACCAGACCGAGCGCGCCCAGGCCGAAGGCGAGCACCATCGGCAACTGGCCGCCGCCGAAGCGCGCCGCGCCGAAGCGCTGCAGCAGATCAGCGCCACGCTCGAACACCTGTCGGCCATCGGCCAGGAGATCACCACCCACCTCGACGCCGCCGCCGTGTTCCGCGCGCTCGACCGCCACGTCCACGGCCTGCTCGACGCCATCCATTTTTCGGTGTTCCTGATCGACGCCGACGGCGTCGCCATGCGCTGCGCTTTCGGCATCGAGGCCGGCAAGCCGCTGCCGCCGATCTGCGTGGCGCTGTCCGACCCGAACGCCAATTCGGCCCGCTGCGTGCGCGAGCGGCGCGAAATCATGGTCGACGCCGACCCGCAAGCGTGCGCGCCGTTCCTGATCCCCGGCACCGAGCCGACCCTCTCCCAGCTGTTCGCGCCGCTGCAGGTGGGCGACCGCGTGCTCGGCGCGATGACGGTGCAGTCGCGGCAGCGCAACGCCTACGGCGAGCGCGATCGGCTGATCTTCCGCACCTTGTGTGCCTACGGCGCCATTGCCCTCGACAACGCCAACGCCTACCGCCAGGTGGCCGCCACCTTGCGAGCGCTCAGCGCCACTCAGGACCAGCTGCTGGAAAAAAACCTCGAACTCGAACAGGCCTACCAGGCGCTAGAGGAAGTGAGCCTGACCGACCAGTTGACCGGCCTGCGCAACCGCCGCTTCTTCCTGCAGCACGTCGACGCCGACGTCGCCATGAGCCTGCGCCGCCACGACGAACCGCTGCGCCAGGCCGAGCGCGATGCCGCGTCGGACAAGGACCTGGTGTTCTTCATGGTCGACCTCGACCACTTCAAGGAAGTCAACGATCGCCACGGCCATGCCGGCGGCGACGCGGTGCTGGTGCAGATGCAGGAGCGGCTGCGCGAAGTGTTTCGCGAGTCCGACTACTTGATCCGCTGGGGCGGCGAAGAATTCCTCGTGCTGGCGCGCGCCACCAACCGCGACGACGCCAAGGCGGTGGCCGAGCGGATCCGCCTGGCCGTGGCCGACCGCGAGTTCGTGCTGCCTGACGGCAGCCGCCTGTCGAAGACCTGTTCGATCGGCTTTGCCTGCTTCCCGTTCCTGCCAAGCCAGCCGCGCCTGCTTAGCTGGTCGGAAGTGGTGGAGCTGGCCGACCAGGGCCTGTACCTGGCCAAGCGCTCCGGGCGCAATGCGTGGGCCGCGGTGTACGGCACCGACAGCACCTGCGGCGAAGGCCTGTTCCCGCGCCTGATGCAGCACCTCGACCAGGCGCTGGCCGATGGCGAGGTCACGCTCGTCACCAGCCTGCAGCATCCGGTGCTGCCGGCCGGTCCCAAGAAGCGCCGCCTCGGCCTGGCCGCCGGCCAAGTCACTTCGTAGACTACGGCAGCTGCGCCATCAACGGCGCCAGCGCGGCGCAGTCGCCTGCCACCGCGGCGCGGTCGGCCGGCGGGCGGTTCTGGCTCAGCTTCCATTTGCCATCTAGCCGGTCGAGCGGAATCTCGATGCCGACGATCGCCTTCAACGTGCTGGCGAGGTAGTCGGCCGGCGCGTCGGCCACCGCCCACGGCGCCGCGCGCGGCGCTTCATGGCGCGCCGTCAGGCGTTCGAGCAGCGCCAGCAGCCATGCCGGGTCATCGATCGCACGCAGCAAGCCGTGCGCATGCACCACCGCGTAATTCCAGGTCGGCACCACCTTGCCGCTGACCGGCTTCTCCTGGTACAGCGACGGCGAGACGTAGGCCGACGGCCCCTGGAACACCACCAGCGCGCCGGCGCCGGCCTGGCGCCACAGCGGATTGGCGCGCGCGACGTGGGCGCGCAGCGTGCCGTGCGGCGCCGCGGCGCTCGGCGCGCCGATCTCGAACGGGATATGGTCGGCCACCAGGCCGTCCGCCGTCTGCATCACCAGGGTGCCCAGTGGATGCGCCTCGATCAGCGCGTGCAGCGTGTCGGTGCGGGTTTCTGCGAAATGGGAAGGTGAGTACATGGTCGCCGCCGTCAATGTGATGCTCGCTATCTTACCGCGATGTATACTTCACCGCATGAACCAGACCCGCTGCAGCTGGGCCAATATGGCCAACCCCCGTTATCTCGCCTACCACGACCACGAGTGGGGCGTGCCGTGCCACGACGAGAACACCCTGTTCGAGATGCTCAACCTGGAAGGCGCGCAGGCGGGCCTGAGCTGGGAGACGATCCTCAACAAGCGCGCCAACTACCGCGCCGCCTTCGACGGCTGGGACGCCGAAATCATCGCCCGCTACGACGCCGCCAAGGTCGCCGCGCTGCTGGCCGATGCAGGCATCGTGCGCAACCGCCTGAAGGTGGCGGCCACCATCACCAATGCCCAGGCCTACCTGCGCCTGCGCGACGAAGGCCTCACGCTCGACTGCTACCTGTGGGCGTTTGTCGATAACGCGCCGATCGTCAACCACTGGCCGAGCGGCGCGCGGCCGGCCAAGACCGAGCTGTCCGACCGCCTCTCGAAGGACCTGTTAAAACGCGGCTTCAAGTTCGTCGGCTCGACCATCGTGTATGCCTACATGCAGGGCATCGGCATGGTCGACGACCACGACGAGGCCTGCTTCAAGCGCGCGTCGCGCTGACGCGATGGACTTCGGGCCGCACTGGCGCGGACGCGAGCGATTCGTCATCTTCGATTCGCAGTGGGATCCGGACAGCTTTGCGCAATGGATCGCGCAATGGCACGCCGATCCGCAGCGGCCGGCGCGCCTGCACGTCATCGCGATCGGCGGCGGCGAACTGCCCGGCTTTCAACGCGTGCTGCAAAGCGATGCCGCCGTCACGCTAGACCTGCTGCACGTCCCGTTCGAAGCGGCGCTGGCCCGGCTGTCGGCGCGCATCGACGCGGTCCGTCTGCATGGCATCGAGGACGCCGCCTCCGCCCGTTCGCTGGCGCGGCTGCTGGCAGCCGATGCGATGCTCGATGCAGGCGGTTTGTCCGCCGCCCAGCAAGCGGCGCTGGCAGCAACCGGCTGGGTATTTGACGCGCAAGGGCAGGGCGCGCGCTTCGCCACCCGCAAGCCGATCGCGCCACGCCCGCCGGCGCCCGAACGGCGCGCCGTCGTCATCGGCGCCGGCCTCGCGGGCGCCGCCGCCTGCCAGCGTCTGTGCGCGCGCGGCTGGCACGTCACGCTGGTCGAGCGCCATCCGCACGCGGCGATGGAAGCGTCGGGCAACCTGGCCGGCATCACCATGCCGCTGCTGTCGAAAGACGACAACATCGCCTCGCGCCTGTCGCGCGCCGCATTCCTGTTCGCGCTCGATTACTGGCAAGCGCTGGGCGGCGTCGGCGGCGCGATTGAAGGCGCCGGCTGCGGCGTGCTGCACGTGGCCAAGGATGCCGCCCACGCGCAGCTGCAGCAGTCCATCGCCGACGCGCGCCGCCTGCCGCCGCACTATGCGCAGTGGTTCGACAAGGACGCCGCCGCCGCGCGCTTCGGCACTCTGGCCCCGCACGGCGCCTGGCTGTTTCCTCAGGGCGGCTGGATCCGGCCAGCGAGCGCCTGCCGGGCCATGCTGGACGCCTGCGGGCCGCGCCTGCGCCAGCTGTTCGGCGCCGGCAGCGTCACCATCGAGCGCGCCGGCGGCGAATGGCGCGTGATCGACGCCAGCGGCGCCGCCATCGCCCAGGCGCCCACCGTCATCCTGGCCAACGGCGCCGGCGCCGCCGAGCTGGCGCAGTCGTCATTTCTGCCGTTGGCACGGGTGCGCGGCCAGGTCACGCACCTGGCTGAAGACAACCGGGGGCAGACCCCGGAGACCCCGGACGCGGCGCTTGCCGAACTTGGCCTGGTGCTGTGCCGCGAAGCCTACGTCACGCCCGCTGCCGGCGGCGTGCGCAGCGTCGGCGCCACTTATGACGACGATTTCGATCCGTACCTGCGCGCAAGCAGTCAGCAGGAGAACCTGGCCAGGCTGCGCTCGATGCTGGACGACCCGGCGCTCGGCGTCGACGCGCCGTTGCGCGGCCGGGTGGGATTCCGCTCGGTGGCGCCGGACCGGCTGCCGCTGGTCGGCGCATTGCCCGATCCGGCCTGCATCCTCGGCGCCGAGCGTCTGCGCGAGCTGCCGCGCCAGGCCGGCCTGTACGCCTTGCTCGGCTACGCGTCGCGCGGGCTGACCTGGGCGCCGCTGGTGGCCGAACTGCTGGCGGCCGGCCTCGAAGGCGAGCCGCTGCCGCTGGAAACGAGCCTGGTTGCAGCGCTCGACCCGGGGCGCTTTCGGCTGCGCGGGCGCCGCGGCGCGCACTGACACGGAATACAACAGCCATCCGCTTCCTGAGCTATTCGTCAAGTCGCGCCGCCGAACCCGGGTATAATTGTCGTAGGGCAATATCCATGCCGCTGGAGGTTCCTTGACGATTGACGATACGCCTGGCTCGAACGAGCTGTTCCTGTTCCTTGCCTCGACCGCGCACGACATGAAAAATTCGATCAGCGTGCTGTCGGGCACGCTGGAATCGCTGCTGCATGACGCCACGCCGGCGATCGGGCCGGCCTATCCGCAGATGGCGCAGATGCTGTACCAGACCAAGCGCCTCAACGACAACCTGATGCAGCTGCTGGCGCTGTACAAGCAGGTCGGCAAGCCCGAGTATCCGTTCGACATGCAGCCGCTCGGCATCGGCCATTTGGTCGAGCAGGTCGTCTCGTCCGAGCGCGTGCTGCTCAAGTCGCGCGGTATCGAGCTGCGCACCGATTTCGACCCGCAGCTGATCTGGCACTTCGACGAAGACCTGATCATTGGCGTGCTGGGACACGCCATCAACAACGCCATCAACTACACCACCGACACCATCGGCCTGTCGGTCGCGGTGGTCGACGGCTGCCTCGAAATGCGCGTCGAAGACAACGGCCCCGGCTATCCGGACGCGATGCTCGAAGCGGGTATTTCGGCCATGAGCGGGGTCAGCTCTGGCGTCAATTTCCGGACCAACAGCAGCGGCCTCGGCCTGTATTTTTCCAGCAAAGTGGCGCAGATGCACAAGCACCGCGACCGCTGCGGCGCCGTGCGGCTGGAAAACGGCGGCGCCTACGGCGGCGGCTGTTTTGTGCTGACCTTGCCATGAGCGCGCGTTCGTCATTCGAACCGAGCGGGGCGTCCGACATCGCCAACGTCGACTGGGCCGAAAAAAACTACCTGGTGGTCGACGACTTCATCGGCATCCGCCAGCTGCTGCGCGAGAGCTTGCGCAACCTCGGCGCCAAGAACATCGACCAGGCTTCCAGCGGCGGCGAAGCGATGGCGCTGCTGGCGCGCATTCGCTACGACGTGGTGCTGTGCGACTACAACCTCGGCGAAGGCAAGAACGGCCAGCAGGTGCTGGAAGAGGCGCGCCTGCGCAACTTCTTGATGCCAAGCAGCGTGTGGATGATGGTGTCGGCCGAGAAAAGCGTCGAGTCGGTGATGGGCGCCGCCGAGCACCAGCCCGACGCCTACCTGATCAAGCCGATCACCGAGGGCGTGCTGCTGACCCGCCTCAATCGCGTCTGGCACAAGAAGCAGGTCTTCAAGATGATCGACCTGGCCTATGCCGAGAAGGACTACCTGCGCGCGGGCAAGCTGTGCGACGCCCAGATCGCCGTCGACAAGGTGCACCGCATCGAATTGCTGCGCATGAAGGCGTCGCTGATGCTCAAGAGCGGCGAGCCGGAAAAAGCGCGCGAGGCCTACGAGCAGGTCATGCAGGAACGCGAATATCAGTGGGCCAAGTCGGGGCTGGCCAAGATCCGCATGGCCAACGGCGAATACGAGCAGGCGCGCCAGATCTTCCAGGGCGTCATCGCCGACAACCGCTACTACATCGACGCTTACGACCAGCTGGCCAACGCTTATCAACTGATGGGGCAGCCTGAGGAAGCCTGCGGCATCCTCGAGCGCGCCGCCCGCATGTCGCCCAATTCGGTGCCGCGCCAGCGCAACCTCGGCCAGGTGTGCCTGAAGCTGGGCAACGTCGGCATGGCCGAGAAGGCTTTCCGCAAGTGCATCGCCATCGGCGAATATTCGGCCATGAAGTCGGCCGACGCCTACCTTGGTCTCGCGCGCGTGTGCGGCCAGAAAAACGACGTCAAGGAAGCGTTGCAGCTGTTGCTGGCGGTGCAGCGCGAGTTTGCCGACGACGATCACATCCAGCTGCGCGCCAAGATTACCGAAGGCATGGTGTACCACGAAAGCGGCGACTTCCGCCGCGCCCGCAAGGCCGGCGACGAGCTCGAGGAAATGCTCAACGCGGACGCCGGCCGGCCCGACACGCCGACCTGCCTCGAGATGGCCACCTTGCTGCTGGCGGTCGGCGTCAAGGAGTCGCCGGTCGAGCTGCTGTGCTACGTCGCGCGCAACAACCACGACAACACGCTGCTGCTCGACGAGGTACAGAAGATTTTCGAAAAGGCGCGCATGGGCGACGAGGGCATCGAACTGATCCGCTCGTCGAAGAAGGACGCGTCCGACCTGATGAACCAGGGCGTGCTGCTGTGGAAGACCGGCAAGTTGCCCGAAGCGGTAGGCTGGATGCGCCATGCGCGCGAGCAGTTGCCCAACAACCTGCGCATCCTGTTCAATGCCGCCCAGATCCTGCTGTCGCACATGCAGCAGCTCGGCTATGACGAGGCGCTGAGCGCAGAGGCCGCCGAAGTGCTGATGCACGTCGACAAAATTCAGCCGGGCCAGCAGCGTTTCGCCCAGCTGATGGAACAGCTGGCCAGGCTGGCGCCGCGCGTCGGCGAAGAAAGCGCCGACGAAGCGCCCGCCCCGGCCCAAACGTAAGCGCAAATTGCTGGGGTCAGGTCTGACATTCGGACATTCATGCGTGAATGTCCGAATGTCAGACCTGACCCCAGCGTTGCGACACCGCCAGGCCGTTCCCGGCGGTCATTGTTGACCTTCGCTAACGACTGGCGTTCGCCACAACGAGGCGAATTTTCGCTCACGGCGCGCTGGTGATAAACTGCAAACTCTGCGGCTCACCCCGCGCCCAGTCAGAAAGGCACAACGCATGCGCGACATCGCAATGGAAGTTTACGAAAAAATGAAGGTTGGCAGCACCGCATGGATCCGTCCGATCGCGGCCAAGGGCGACACCGTGGAAACGTTCCAGGGCGTCCACGAGCAAGCCCGGCAGATGGCCGATGAAGGACTGATTGCAATCTCCACCGTCAAGCGCCAGGAAGACGGCCTGATCGACGCGATCCGGATCCTGCGCCTGGCCTGAGGACCCGGCCCACCACCGCGCGCCCGGTCAGCCCTTCGCCGGCTTGCCCTTCGGCGCGCGTGCCTTGCCCTGTGCGCCGTTCGCGGCCGATTCATCCGGCGTCAAGTTTGGCGCTGACGGGTCCGGCTGAGGCGCCACCGTATTTCCCTTTCCCAGCGGCTCCGCCGGCATCGCGCTGCTGACCGCCTGCTGGAACTGTTCCTGCAACACATTCCACCACATCGCCGGATCGGGCATGAATGGCGAAGCCGCAGGCGCCGCCTTGGCCGCCTCGGGCGCAACGGCGGCGGCCGGCTGGCCGAAGAACGCCGATGCGAATGGCGACGCCGCCAGCACCGTTTTCTGGTCGGCGCCGGGCTGCTTCATCGCTTCGGCCATCGAGGCGCCCATCGATTTCAGCGTGGCCAGCGTGCCGCGCTGCACTTCCAGCGCCTGCACCGTGCCGCGCAGCATGGCGACATTGACATTCAGCCAGGACTCGACCGCTTTCAGGTCGGCAATTTTTTTGTCGAGGTCATCGAGCGACAGGGCCGGCGCGCCGAGTCCGGGAATGCTCATCCCCGGCAAGCTCATGCTGCCCCACAGGTTCTTGACGAAGTCCAGTGAGTCGGTCATGTTGCCGACACCGGGCATCTGAGGCATTTGAGGGTTCATGGCGCGTCTCCGTTAAAGTGAGGCTTTAGCGTATCAGATAACTAACACGCATTCAAAGAAAGTCGTGCGCGCGGCCATCGGGCAAGCCTGTCAGCGGAACGCCCTGCGAACACGTTAAACTACTCGGATGACCTTCGCTTCGACCATTCCCCGATATCGGCGTGCGCTGTCGCTGTTCGGTGCGTCGGTCTTGCTGCACCTGCTGGCGCTGTGGTCGATCCTGCCGCACATGCTGCAGCCCGCTGCGCATGAACCGCCGCCGGTGGTAACCATCGCGCGCCTGATCGCCGCGCCGCCGCCTCCGCCCAAACCTGCGCCGAAGACTGTGCCGAAGACCGCGCCGGCCGCGCCTGCCAAGGTGCTGGCGCGCGCCCGGCCAGCGCCGGCGCCGGCGCCCGCGGCGCTGGTCGACGTCGCCGTCCTGGCCAGCCAGCCGGCGATCAGCGACCAGGCTGGCGCCGCGCAACTGTTATCTGCCGTACAATCTGTCGTGATGGCAACAGTGGAGCCGCCCGCCGCGGTCGAGCCGGTAGCGCCGCTGCCGCCGCCGGCGCCGGGTTACCGGGTCGACCTGCCGCCGTCAGCCCGCATCCTGCTCGATGTGGCGCGCCGCGACGCCGACGGCACCCGCTGGAGCGGCGAAGCCGAGATGGCCTGGCAGCTCAAAGGCAACCGTTACAGTATGAAGGTCGAGGCCGGCATCAGCGTGGTCGTCACGCGCGTCAACCTGGTCGCGCTGCAAAGCGAAGGCAGCGTCGGCGAGACCGGCTTTGCACCGTCGCTGATGACCGAAAAGCGCCGCGGCCGGGCGCAGACGGCGACCCATTTCCGCGATGGCCACATCACGTTTTCCGCCTCGCAGCAAGCATTCGACCAGGCCGCCGGCGCCCAGGACAAGGCAACCATCCCGTTGCAGCTGGCCGCGATCGCCCGTGCCGACAGCGGCCAGCTGGCCGCCGGCATCGACATCCAGGTTGCCGAAGACAAGGACGCCAGCGTGTTCCACTTTGTCCTGCTGGGCCAGGAGCAGCTGCACACGCGGCTCGGCAAGATTGACGCCTGGCGCCTGTCGCGCCCGCCCAAGCCCGGCGCCTATGCATCGCGCCTGGACATCTGGCTGGCGCCAGCGCACGGCTGGCTGCCTGTACAGATAAGCAACATTGAAGCGAGCGGTGCGGTAACAACCCAGACGGTCAGCAAGATCGTCCTCACGGATCCAGGAACCTGAAATGCATAGTCAACTCAAACTGATTGCCTGCGGGGCCATGTTGGCCGCCGTTACCCTGGCCGGCGCGGCCGAGCACGTGGCGGTCAAGCGCCCGGTGGACGTGCCGCCTTCGGCCGATCTCAGCTATTCGATCAAGGCCAGCCAGAAGGGGTTTTCGCTGTCCGGCGACGCCACCATCAGCTGGCGCGTGACCGGCGCCAAGTACACCTTGCGCGCCGACACCCGCGCCGCTTTGTTCGGCAGCATCCTCGACAGCCGCAGCGAGGGCACCATCGACAGCTTCGGCGTCGCCCCCGGCAAGTTTGTCGAAAAACGCCTCCGCCGCGACCCGACCACCACGACATTCGACCGCGCCGCCAAGCGCATTTCCTTCACCGAAGGTAAGGAGACTTACCCGATAATCGGCGGCGAGCAAGACCGCAGCAGCATCACCTGGCAGTTGGTGGCGGTGGCGCGCGCCGCGCCGGAAAAATTCACCCCCGGCTCGCAGTGGGTCTTTTTCGTCGCCGGGCGCCGCGATGCCGAGCCCTGGACCTTCAAGGTAGTGGGCAAGGAAAACATCCGCACCGGCGTCGGCGCGCTCGAAACGGTACACCTGGTCAGGTTGCCGCCGCCCGACTCGAAGGAGCAGACGCTCGACATCTGGCTGGCGCCGGCGCAAGAGTGGTACCCGGCGCGCCTGCGCTTCACTGATGGCGAAGACGAATTCGTCGACCAGACGCTGGAAAAGATCGCCAGGAAGTAGCACCTGCGTGCGACAAAAATCGCTGACGGAAATATCGCGCCAGATTTTTTAACGTCATTCCCGCTGCGCGAGGATGACTTGTCGGGGATGTCACTTGACGTCCAGGCAACATTTTTCCGCCGGCCAGCGCAGCCGTAGCTGATATACTGACGCCCCGCGAGCAAGCTGGTGTCCACCACCAAGCGGTCGAACCTGGTACCCGGAGCGCAATGATCGAATTTACCGCAGGTGCGGCGCTGGCCGCAGAATCACTGACACTTGGGCAGGACGACGCCAGTTCGCTGCAGTCGCATTTCCACGCCGGCATTTCCGCCGACGAAATCGAGCAGGTCTTCCACCTCAAGCGCGCCCAGCCGACCTTGCAGGCGTTCACCGCGCTGTTCCACGGCGGCCAGGACGGCGTGCTCATTCGCCTGCTGGTGCTGCGCGAACTGGCCGCCGACAGCACCACGTCGGCCTTCTCGCGCGCCGACATCAACCAGAAGCTCGCCTACCTGATCCCCGAAAGCCTCGAAACAGTTCTCACGCGCCTGCGCTCGCACGGCCTGTTGGCGTGGGACGCCCAGGCCGCCGTCTACCGCGTCACGCCGATGGCGCGCAACGTGCTCTCGGCGCTCGACACCTTGCTCAACATGGGCCAGGCCGATGACGAAGCCGACATGGGCTTCCTGCTGTCGCAGGTGGCCGGCGCCCAGGCGGTCGGCGGCGTCACCGTCGACCAGCTCAAGCACCTGCTCGGGCGCCTGGTCGACCTCACCGAGGAATTCCGCGACGCCATCGCCTCCGGTTCCGAATTCCGCCTGCGCACCTCGCAGGCCAAGTGGCACATGGCCTGCGACTGGGTCGACAAGGGCTCGCAGATCCTGCGCGCCATCCTCGCCGACGACGCCGCCGATTCGGCCACCCACAAGGCGGCGCAGGCGATCGGCCGCGCCCAGAGCGCGCTGCTGAACATGCAGGGCATGTTCTCGCGCGCCCTCAACCAGATCGAACGCCAGCGCGTCCACCTCGGCCAGTCCGGCCTGTCGACCACCGATGTCAAGCGCTGGCTGCTGGCGCACGACGACCTGGCCAGCCTCGCACGCGGCGCCATCGACCGCCCGATCGTGCCGCTGTTCGGCACCCCGGCCGAGATGATCGACGTCGCCGAAACCGAGCTGCTGGCCGAGCGCAACGCCGTCGTCGGCCAGGCCGGCCTGCCGGTCGGCCAGGATGCGCCGCTCACCGTCAACGACGCGCCGGCCGTGCAGGCCGAACTCGATGACTGGCTGGCGCGCCTGTCCGACTTCGCCAACCTCGGTAACTTTCCCAGCTTTTCCGACGACGGCCCGAAGTCGGTGCCGATCCAGGATTCGCTGCTGCCGGCCAGCTTCGCCATCGCCTCCTACCGCGCCTCGATGCTGCCGCTGCTGGGCGACGCCGCCGAAGCGAGCCTGCAGGGCGCCACCGCGCAGCTGGCGCGCTTGCCGATCACCTTCGCGCCGACCGACGACATGGTTCAGCTAAGCGATCCGCACGTCGCGGCCATGTCGATCGCCACCCTCTCACTTGTCCTCGAAAGCGGCCCGGCCGATGAATGACGATTCCCAGATCCTGATTGCGCGCCTGCTGACCCACCAGACCCTGCGCCGCGACGACAAGATGGTCAAGCGCGTGCTGTCCGATGAACTGTTCCGCGCCGAAGTCGACAAGCGATTGCTCGAATCGGGCCTGAAGATGCTCGACAACGTCTACGCCGACCACGTCACCCTGGCGCTGCACCGCGCCGTCGAGCCGAAGATCTTCGGCGCCAAGGACATCTGGCAGAACAATAACTTCGGCCTCACGCGCGACGGCGTGGCGCTGCTGGTGGTGCTGTGGGCGCAGATCATCCTGCCCAAGCGCGAACGCCAGGAGACCCACCAGAACGCCGACGACGACCAGGACGACATGTTCGACAAGGACAAGCCGATGCCGCGCGCCGAAGACACCTCGATCGGCATCTCCTACACCGCGCTGCTGTCGGACTTCGGCGACAAGCTTGGCAAGAAGACCCGCATGGACATGAATCTGGGTTCCTTGTCGAAGCTGGGATTTATCGAGCGCCGCGGCGATCTGATACTTGAGGGGCCGCTGCTGGACCTGATGATGGACACCGACGTGCTCAAGGAGCGCATCATCAACGGCGCCCTGGCCGACGTCTTCAAGCGCGCGCCCATCACGGTCGCCGTGCCGCGCAAGAGCGTCGACGCTGTCGCTGCCGATGAACCGGTTGTTGACGCAGTTGTTGATACCGTCGCCGAAGCGCTCGCCGATCCCGTGCCCGAACTCGATGTCGACGCCGACGACGACACCACAATCTGAGAGAGCCCATGTTCCACATCAAATCGCTAGAGCTGGTCCACTGGGATTACTGGCAGCGCATCAAGAACATCCCGCTCGACGCCAAGATCATCACGATCGCCGGCCAGAACGGTTCGGGCAAGACCACCTTGCTCGACGCGCTGCGCACGCTGTTTGGCCTCGATTGCTCGATGGGCCGCACCTACAAGCACTACGCGCGCCACTCCGGCCAGCAGACCGCGTGGATCCGCGCCGTCGTCGACAACAAGACTGTCGGTCGCCAGCTGTCGAACCGTCCGTTCCGCAGCTCCGGCTTTTTCAGCGACGACGAAGTCACGCTGTTTTGCCAGATCCAGAAGAACGGCGGCGACTGGAAGCGCCAGTACCTTATGCGCCCGGGGAACATCCAGATCGAAGAAGTGACCGAGGCGAGCGACTGGCTCGGCGTCGAGAACTACCGCAAGCGCCTCGCCAATGCCGGCCTGTCGCCGGCGATGGCGAAAGTGCTGGCGCTCGAGCAGGGCGAAACCGACAAGCTGTGCGAGTACGCGCCGCGCCAGCTGCTCGACCTGGTGTTCCAGGTATTCGGCGACAAGGAAGTGCTCGATGCTTACGACGAAGCGAAGCGCCACCAGCGCGACACCGAGACGGAACTGAAGCGCTTCGAAACCGAGTTGGAGGCCTCGCGCACTAACCTCGAAGGCCTGCGCCTGCGCGTGGCCAACTATCACCAGTGGGAAGACCTGCACAAGGAACGCCGCAACCTGCTCGAGGAAGTGCTGCCTAGCCTCGAGTATCACGAGGCGCGCGAAAAGGCCGGCGCCGTCAGCCGCCAGTTGCGCGACGCCCGCAAACCGATGGCGCAGGCCGACTCGCAGCTGATCGAAAAGCGCAATGCGCTGGCCAACCAGGTGCGCGTGCTGACCGACGCCCAGGAACAGGAAACGCTGCTCGAACAGGAAGCGACCGTGCTCGCCTCGCGCCTGGCGCAGGTCAACGGCAAGCTCAAACCGCTCGACAGCCTGCTCGAACAAAAGGAACGCCTGCAAAAGCTGGCCGCCGATTCGGGCGCCGACATCGCCGAAGTCTCCGCTCAGCTCGAAGGCAAGGAAGCCGAACTGGCGAAGCAGAAGCAGGCGCGCGACACGCTGTCGGCGCGCATTGCCGGCGACCACACCACCATCTCCGCCCTGCAGGGCAAGAGCGCGATGCCGGAGCCCGAAGCGGTGCGCGGCATGCGCCGTGCGCTGCGCGACGCCAACATTCCCCACGCGATGCTGTCCGATATCGTCGAAGTGACGGATGCGAAGTGGCAGGGCGCGGTCGAAGGCGTCCTCGGTGGCTACGCGTCCGTCGTGCTGCTCGAACGCGCCAAGGACGCCACCGCCGCCTACAAGCTGGCCGAAAAAGAGCGTTATCGCCACTTCATCGTGCCCGAGTGTGTCGCCGCACCAGTCAGCAAGGACGACAGCCTGCTGTCGGTGGTGCGCTTTTCGGCGCCGGCGCCGTCGTGGCTGATCGACCAGCTGGCCCGCATCGACCGCGTCGATTCGGTCGAAGCCGGCGCCAACCTGGCGTCGGATGAATGGATCACGCCGGACGCGTATCACCGCGAACGCCGCGGCGGCCGCTCGTTGTTCGTCGAAGCGTCGCGCTACCGCTTCGGTCAGGCCGGTCGCACCGGCCGCCTCGAAGCGCTGCAACGCTCGCTGCCGGCACTCGAAGCGCAGGAAGACACGCTGACCCTGGCTATCAGCAAGCTGGCCGCCGAAGTCGGCGCGCTCAAGGCGCGCATCGCCGGCGTCGACGCCGCCAAGGAACTGACCGCGCGCCAGGCCGAATTCGACGAAGCGGTGCGCAGCAGCGCGCCGCTCAAGGCCGAGCGCCTCGAAGTCGGCTCGCGCCTGGGCGAATTGCAGGGGCTGACGAAGGCCGCAACCGTCGCGCGCACCCGCGCCGACACCGTGTGGCAAAACGCCCGCCTGGCCTTGTCGGAGGCCGAAGCCGGCCTGCGCCTGGGCCACAAGCGCCAGATCGAGCAGCGCGCCGAACACGCCAGGAACCTCGTCGATCTGCGCCGCAGCTGGCGCCATTTGCCGCAAGGCTGGCGCCGTCCGGCGCGTCGCGCGTCGCTGGTGGCCGAACACCAGAACAGTCACCAGGTCGACCTGCGCGTGTCGTCGCTGCAGCACAGCCTCGCGCGCGACGACTGGGAACTTGACGCCACCGTCATCGACCAGCATCACCGTCTCAACGACCAGCTGCAAGGCCGCCAGAGCGAAACCGACGAGCGGCGCTACCAGAACAATCGCGCGATCGAAGCGACCGGCAATGCGCGCGGCGCCTACATCGAGCGCCTGCGCTACACCATCAAGACGTATAGCAAGAACATCAAGGAGTTGGGTGAGCTGGCCGGCATCGACGTGCATGCCGATCCGGTGCGGCTCGAAAACGACGACGTGCAGTTGTCGCAGGCCGGCCTGCACGTGCGCTTCAAGTTCGACGGCAAGGACCAGATCGGGATGAACGACGGCGAAGCGTCCGGCGGCCAGCAGGTGATGAAGTCGCTGGTGCTGCTGATCGGATTGCTCAAGTCCGAAGACGGTTCCGGCGGCTTCGTCTTCATCGACGAGCCGTTCGCCCACCTCGACATCCGCAACATCCAGCTGGTCGGCGAATTCCTCAAGAACACCGAGGCGCAGTACCTGATGACGACGCCGCTGACGCACAACACCGACGTCTACGACCCGTCCGAGCTTACCCTCATCACCAGCAAGAAGAAGAAAGACATGCCGTGGGCGCAGCCGATCTTCGTCCTGCAGCGGCGCGTCACTCCCGCCGCTGCTTGATGCTACGGCGTTAGCAAGGCGGCAGCGCAATCTGGGTCTGACCCAATCGGGTCAGGCCCCAGGACCCAGCTCAAGATAGCCGCGGTATTCGGCCAGCAGCCCTACCACCGGCAAGTGCGCACTGACCGAAAAATGCAGCCTGCCGTCCGCGCCCGATTCGTGCGCCGATACTTTCGGCATCAGGAACCGCGGCGACGGCACCCCCAAAACGGTGACCGATTGCAGCAGCATGCTTAGCTGCCCCTCGCTCGTCTTCAGCCTGAAGTAAAACCTGATCGGCCCGAAGCGTTCGATCAGCATGCCGGGCGCGGCCTGCATCCGCGACACCATCGACCTGTCCGGAAAGTGCCGCCGCCACGTCTCCTGCCGCGGGTTGGCATCGAGCTCGAACTTGAAGGGCGTCTCCGCCGCCGTCTTCGGCAGCGCGAACAGCGCGCTGACCAGGCGGCCGGCATGGCTGTCAGGTCCCTGTACGCTGAACCTCCCGGTCAGCAGGGCCCGTCCGGCCATGCTGTGAAAGCGCTGCAGTTCCGCCGCCAGCAAATTGAAGTCGGCGCCCATCACCTGGCGGTATACCGATTGCGCGGAAGTCGTCATCATATGGTCTCCATCGTGATGGCCAATCCCTTGGCCGCGTCGAGAAAATCCTGCACCGTCAGCAGTCCCACGCATGGGGTGGCGCCGCGAAACGCCAGCTCGCCGCGCGCCAGCTTGGCCACCAGCGCGGCGCTGGCCAGGGTCGGAACGAAGGGGCCGTCGCCGTCGAGCGCGACCAGCGTCCAGCAGCGCCGCAGCTGCCGGCCGTCGGCTACGCCAGTCACTTCGACGTGCATTGCGCCGGCATCGGTGCCGAAGCGGATGAACAGGTCGCTGGCCGCCTTCAATTGCGCGCTGTAGCGCGACCAGTCGCGCACCAGGCCGGCCCGCCGCATGGCGGCCATCATCCACGCGCCGAAATGCAGCAGGCGCAGTTCGGTGCCGGCGCGGAAGCTGACGGTATCAACGCCCGGATACCGCGCCGGCATCAGCTGCAGGTCGGGCACATCGCAATGCGCCAGCCAGCGCACGCCAACCGGCGCCGGATAGACGTGGCGGCGCAATCCCTGCCAGCCGAATACGCTCTGCCAGCGGCCGTCGCGCCAGTTCGGAATCGCCGCGCCGGTGTAGCCGAGGATTGCCGTCACCGTCGCCAGGCCCCGCTCGGTGCGGTTGCCCGGATTGATGCCGATGTCGATCGCGTGCACCTGCGTGAACTCGCGCGCCAGTGCGTCAGTCACGGCGCTCGACAACGCCGGCACCGAACTTGCGCCGCTGATCACGCACACGCCGGCTGCGCGGGCATCGGCGTCGAGCGCGCTGATCCCGCACACGAACTCGCGCCCGTCGGACAAGTCGATGTAGTGGGCGCCGGCCTCGATGCACGCGCGCGCGACGCCATAACCTTGGCCCTGGAACGGGCCGCTCGCATGCACCATCACCGCCGCGCCGCTGTTGCGGATATGCCCGGCCAGGCCGGGCGCCAGGACGTCGATGCGCTGTGCATGAAACCGCGCGCTGCCGGTCTGCCGGTTCAGCGATGCCGACAGCGCTTCGGCCGCGGCCAGGTCGCGCCCGCAGATGGTCAGGTCGATCAGCGGGTCGAGAGCGAGGCGGGCGGCGAGACGTTTGCCGAAGAAGCCGTAGCCGCCTAGCAGCAGCACGCGGCACGGCGCGCCTGGAGGGGTGGGGGATGGATGGTTATCTGTCGCGATCACGCGACAAGTTTGGCACCGAAAGACTACTTTGTGGCGGCTTTTTTCAGCTTCAGGCGCCAGCGCCACAAGCCGGCCGAATAGGTACCGAAGTAGCCGCCGGTGAGGCCCACGACCAGCATCGTCAGCGGGCTGTCGGTGAAGCGCGGAGTCGGCACGTTGCTGCCCTGGTTGGCGTAGATCTCGAAGCCGATATACAGCACCCGCGCGACAAACAGCATCGCAATGACGATGCCCAGGCGCGCGTTCGGCGTGAAGAAATAGCCTTCGCCGGTATCCTCGAAACGCGTCAGGCGCAGCCCCCATACGCCGTAGGCGATGCCGGCGGCGGTGCCGACCAGCAGCCACGCCAGCCCTTCCGGGCGCGACGCCAGTTCGGACGCCGGCACCAGCACGATCGCCAGGAACACACCGACGCCGGTCCAGTGGCGCGACAGGATCGAGCGCTGGCGCGCCATCATCGTGCGCAACCGGGAGTAGACGCGCCATACGAGGAACGGCGTCAGGACGAGGAGGGCGATGGTGGTCAGGTTCATGCCGCCATTGTAATCCAGGCTCGCCGCGCCAGAGGGCATGCATACACTTTGACGATTGACTTTCGGCGCCCGAATGCGCAACATGCACCATCCACGAACTCGCCGCAATGACGGCGTAAACACACTGAGAGATCCATGCGCAAAAGCCTCCCCCTCGTTCCGCTCGCTCTGTCGCTGATCGCCGCAGTGCCGGCCTACGCCCAGTACCAATTGCCGCCGGCGCCGCTGCAGGCGATCGTCGATGCGCCGCGCTCGCCGGGCCTTGGCCTGTCGCCGAAGCGCAACCTGGCAACCATGATCGGCACCCCGGCGCTGCCGTCGATCGTCGAAGTGGCGCAGCCCGAACTGAAGCTGGCCGGCCTGCGCATCAATCCGCGCACCTATTCGCCAAGCCGCTTCAGTTTCGGCACCGACCTGTCGCTGCTCGATATCCGCACCCAGGCCGAAATGAAGGTCACCGGCCTGCCGAAGACCTTGCGCCTGGCCGATACCGCCTGGTCGCCCGACCAGCGCTATCTCGCCTTCACCCACGTCTCCTACGCCGACAAGGCCGGCGACTCGAAAGTCGAACTGTGGCTGGTCGACATCACCACGCGCGTGGCGAAACGCCTGACCACCCAGCCGCTGTCGTATGTCGCCGGCTCCGGCTTTAGCTGGCTGCCAGATTCGAGCGGCCTGCTCGTCACGATGAAGCCGGCGGCGCTGGGCAAGGCGCCGGTCGCAACCGGCATCCCGGGCGGCCCGGCCACGCAGGACAGCGGCCAAAGCACCGGCGCGCGCCAGCTGCGCACCTACCAGGACCTGCTGAAAAACGAAGAAGACGCCAGACTGTTCGAACACTACGCGACGGTGCAGCTGGCGCTGGTGGACGTGGCCGGCAAGACGCGCCTGGTCGGCACCCCTGACCTGTTCACCGGCGCGCGCGTTTCGCCGAACGGCAAATACATCCTGTCGCAAGCGATGCAGCGTCCCTTCTCGTACGTCGTGCCGGCGTCCGCATTCGCCAGTCGCGTCGACGTGCGCGACCTGACCGGCAAGGCCGTGCACCTGGTGGCCAACAAGCCGCTCGAAGAAGGCCTGCCGCCGGGGAACGACGCCGTGTCGTCCGGCGTGCGCGCTGTCAGCTGGCGCGTCGATGCGCCGGCCACGCTGGTGTGGGCCGAAGCCCAGGACGGCGGCGACCCGGCCAGGACCGCCGAGATCCGCGACGTCGTCTACAGCCAGGCGGCGCCGTTCGCCGACAAGCCGGCCGTGCTGGCCAGGCTGGGTTCCCGTTTCGGCGGCATCCAGTGGGGCCGCGGCGACGTGGCGCTGATCAGCGAGCGCTGGTACAAGACGCGCGCCGTCAAGACGTGGCGCATCGCGCCCGACCGGCCGGCCACCGCCCCCGACCTGCTGTTCGCCTATTCCGGCGAAGACCGCTACAACGATCCGGGCCGCCCGGTCATGCAGCCTGACGCCGCCGGACTTCCGCGCCTGCTGATCGCCGCCGATTCGACCATCCTGCTCGACGGCGCCGGCGCTTCGAACGAAGGCGATCGCCCCTTCCTCGACCGTTACAGCCTGGTTACCAAGAAGAAGGAGCGCCTGTTCCAGAGTACCGCGCCTTACTACGAGAACGTGGCGGCGGTCCTGAGCGACGACGGCACGCGCTTGCTGACCACGCGCGAGTCGCCGACCGAGCGTGCCAACTACTACGTGCGCGACCTGGCCAAGCCGGCCGCGGCGCAGCTGACCGCGCTGACCCGCTTCGCCCATCCGACCCCTCAGCTCAAGGACGTGCAGAAGGAGCAGATCCGCTACAAGCGCGCCGACGGCGTCGACCTGACGGCGACGCTGCTGCTGCCGCCGAACTACGAGCCGAAACGCGACGGCCCGCTGCCGATGATCATGTGGGCCTATCCGGCCGAGTTCAAGAGCGCCAGCGCGGCCAGCCAGACCACCGGTTCGCCATACCGCTTCAACGCGGTCAGCTACTGGGGCCCGGCGGCGTTCCTGGCGATGGGCTACGCGGTGCTCGATAATCCGTCGATGCCGATCGTCGGCGCCGGCACGGCAGAACCGAACGACACCTACCTGCCGCAGCTGATCGCCAACGCCGAAGCGGCCGTCAACGAAGTGGTGCGGCGCGGCGTGGCCGAACGCCACCGCATCGCCATCGGCGGCCACTCCTATGGCGCTTTCATGACCGGCAACCTGCTGGCGCACACACGCCTGTTCCGCGCCGGTATCGCGCGCAGCGGTGCCTACAACCGCACGCTCACGCCATTCGGCTTCCAGTCGGAAGAGCGGCCGTTCTGGAAGGCGCAGGAGGTCTACCACACGATGTCGCCATTTAATAACGCCGACAAGATCAAGGACGCGATGCTGATGATCCACGGCGAGCAGGATAACAACTCGGGCACCTTCCCGATCCAGAGCGAGCGCATGTTCCAGGCGATCAAAGGCATGGGCGGCACCGCGCGCCTGGTAATGCTGCCGAACGAGAGCCACGCCTACCGCGCCCGCGAATCGATCATGCACATGCTGTTCGAAACGAACAGCTGGCTCGAAAAGTACGTCAAGAACGCGAAACCTTAAGCGTTTTTTGGGGTCTGACCATAGGTCAGACCTGCTCTTTACGAAGACGTCATCCTGGCGAAGCGAGGATGACGTTTTTTTTGGGCGGAAGGTTTAGCTGGCGATTGCCGCTGCGATCAGAACCTGGCCGTGCCGGACGCGACGTGCCGGGCGAATGTGGTAACTTCGACACTCCACCTTCAGGAGTGACCGCCATGAATCAAGCTGCAATCCAGGCGCACCGCGCGCCCGATCCGGTACCGGCCGACGAGCCGACGCCCGAGCCGTTCGACAATCCCCATCCACACCATCCGCCGACCCACCCGGACCACGGCGATGACGCGGTGCCCGATCCGAAGCCGTACGTGACGCTGCACTAGTCGAAGGCCCACGAATAGAGCACGTCGAGCGCGGTATTGGTGCCGGTCTGGAATTGCAGCGTGATGCGCGGATTGAGCTTGTAGCGCAGCCGCACCAGGCTCGACGCCGTGGTGGCGCCCTGTTCGAAGCTCAGGTAGGCACGCGCGGAAATGCGCTTGCCGACCGTGACGACGGTGCTTTCCAATCCCTTGGCCTGCGACAGGCCCAGTTCGTCCACGCCGAGCGAATTGGCCAGGCGCGACTGGAAGCCGCCGCCTTTGCCGCCACCGAGCAGGGCGCCGGCCGCGGCGCTCAGCACGCCGGCCTCGTTGCCGGACGTGCCTTCCATGCCATGCCCGAGCACCAGCCATGACAGCTTTTCGCTGTCCGGCACCGATGGCGTCGACACCAGCTTGGCCACCGGCGACTGCGCGGTGCCGCGGATTTCGACGCCGGCTTCGACGTTGGTCTCCGACAGCATCTCGCCCTCGGGGCGCTTGCGCACTGCCAGGATGCTCAGCGCCGGATTGTCGTACGGGCCGCTGAAGGTCAGCACGCCGCGGTCGATCGCCAGCTTTTGGCCGTAGGCGGCGTAGGTGCCGCTGACGACGCGGATGGTGCCGTTGGCGCGCGGCGTGCGCCCGCCGGCGGCGCGCAGGCGCACGACGCCGGCCAGCTCGGCGTCGACGCCCATGCCGCGCAGGCGGAACTCGTTGCCGAGGTCGGCCTCGAGGTCGACCGTCAGCGGCAGCGACGGCGCTTCCTTTTCCTTTGCGACAGTGCCGTTGCGCCCGCGGCCGATCACGACGACGTCTTCCGACATCGTCGGGCGGCCTTGCGGGGCCAGCTCGATCAGCGCGCGGTCGGCGCGCAGCTTGCCTTCGAGCGCAAACTTGCGGGCGTCGCGCGTGAGCGTGGTCTGGCCGGAGACGACCAGGATGCGGTCGGGGCGCGACAGCACTTCGAGCTTGTCGGCCACCAGCTTGAGGTTTATGCTCGCTTCGCCGCCGGCGAAGCGCACCGCGCCGTCGGCGACGGCGCGGCCCTGGGCGCCGTCGAAGGCGAGGCGCTGCAGCACCAGCTGGTCGCCGGCCAGTTGCGCGCGCAGCTGGCCGTTGCGCAGCTTGACGCCCTGTTCGGCCCAGCGCAGCGCCAGGTTGTCGCCATTGACGCTGCCGTTCAGGCTCGGCGTGCCGACGGTGCCGGCGCCGGTCAGGTCGACCTTCAGGGTGCCATCCATTTCCAGCGCCGGCTGGCCCGTGAGCGGCGCCAGCCAGGCGATCGATCCCATGTCGGCCTTGGCGCTGAGCGTCAGCGGGCTGGCGTTGCCGAGGCGCCCATCGATCATGCGGGCGGTGGCGTCGACGCGGGCACGGCCGGCGCGGGTGCCGTCCAGTTCGAGCTGCATGCGCAGCACACCGTCGGCGACGTCGGCGCGGGCGTCGAACTGGCGCAGGCCGAGCACCACCGGCACTTCGGCGCCGGCGACCAGGTCGCCCTTTTCGCGAAACACGTGCAGCATGCCCTTGAGCGCCGGCGCGGCGGCGGGCGCGGCGCCGGCCTGCATGTCGACGGCCCACTGGGCGCCGAGGGTCAGGTCGCCGGACAGGTTGTCGCGCATGCCTTGCGAGAACTGCGCCAGGTAGTTGAGCGGCACGCCGGTGGCGGCGCCCTTGCTGGTCCAGCGCGCGCCGGTCTTGTCGAGCGACTGCAAGGTGACGCTGCCCTCGGGCAGCTTGATGACGGCGTTCGACAGCGACACTTGCTGCGGGCTTGCCAGCCCCATCACGCCGGCGCCGGGCGCCACGGCCAGGCGCAGCGGCGCGGGCGCCTGCAGCGTGAGGGCGTAGCGGCCGCGGTTTTGCAAGGTGGCGACGGTGCCGTTCCAGGCGCCGGCGTTCCAGCCGCCGCGCACTTCGGCGAGGGCGTCGAAGTCTTCGCCGCGGGCGGCCAGGCGCAGGCCGTGGGCGCCGCGCGTGCCGCTGGTCTGCAATCGCGCGCTGGCGACGCGGAAGGTGCCGCTGGCGTAGTTGGTGATCTCGACGTCGCTGACGAGCGGATCGGCGGCGCCCTGTCCGCTGCCGACGCTGGCGCTGGCGCGCAGCAGCTTGACCTGGTGCTTGCCGAGCAGGCGCAGGTTGTGGCCGTCGAGGGCGAGCGTCAGGCTCGGGGCGGCCATGCTGCCCGACAGCGTGCCGGCGCCTTTCAGCGCGCCGCCGAAATCGGGGCCGAGCACGGCCAGCTGGGCGGCGTCGATGCGCCAATCGAGCTTGTCGCCGCCGGCGCCGAAGCTGCCCTTGGCGGCGACGACGTTGGGGCCGACGTGCAGGTCGATGTCGGCATTCGAGACGTGGCGCGCATCGGCGGCCAGTCTGGCGTGGCCCCACAGCGGCGCGTTCGACAGGGTCGACGGCTGCAGCGCGAGGTTGACGGCGCCGCGCCAGTCGGCGCCGGAGCGCCCGCTGGCATCGAAGGTGCCGTTGATACTGCCCGGTAAAAAGGCGCCGAAGGCGGCGGGATTGAAGCGCTGCGCGCTGCCGCTGGCCTTGGCCTCGACGACGCGCGCGCCGCCGGCCGCGCCGACGAGCCAGGCTTCGCCGCTGACGCGCAAGGTACCGTTGTCGGCCTTGCGCACCGCCGGCACCCAGCCGAGACCATTGGCGTCGACGACAAACGTGGTGCGCGGCGCGGCGACGGTGCCGGTGACGGCGCCGCTGGCCTTGACGGCGCCGTACAAGTCGCCGCGCGCGGCCGACAGGTCGCGCCCGTCGAGGGTCCACAGCAAACGCTCGCCGGGCGCGCCGAAGCTGCCGCGCAGGTCGACGGTGTTGCGGCCGAGGGCGACGGTGGCGGCGACGTTGCTGACGTGGGCGGCGTCGGCGTCGAACTTGCCCTTGCCGGACAAGGGCTGGTTGAACAGCCGGCTTGGCCGCAGCGCGAAGTCGGCCGCCACCTTCCAGGCCGGGGCGACGTGGCCGCTGGCGTTGATGGCGGCATTGATGTCGGCGGCCGGATAGTCGCCGAACGCGGCCGGGTTGAAGCGGGTGGCGTTGGCGTTGATCTTGAAGGCTTGCTCGCCGGTCAGGCTGGCGGTGCCGGCCAGGTCGACGCGGCCGGCGCCGGCGACCAGTTGCGCCTGCTCGATGGTAAGCAGGTTGTCGGCCAGGGTGGCGCGGGCGTCGAGCCGCATCCCGCTTTCGGCCAGCTTGGCGATGAGGATCTGCTGGTTGGCGGCGTTGGCGAGCTTGATGTCGCCGGCGATTTTGGTCGCCTTCATGCGGCTGTGCAGCTGCTTGAGATCGAGGCGGTCGGTGTGCAGCACGAATTCGGCGGTGCCCAGGCCGGTGTCTTCGATCGTGCGGGCGACCGCGCCGCTACCGGTAAATTTACCGGCCGCGCCGAAGTCGATCAGCACGTCGGACACGCGCAGTGTGGCCAGGTTGCCGGTGAGCGCGCCGCGCATCGCCCGCAGCGGCAGGCGCTGCTTGTCGATGGTGCCGGCCGGGCCCTTGTTGTCGATGCTGACCTTGCCGGCGACGTCGCGGTTGGCGCCGATGGTAGCCGTCACGGCGAGGGTCAGGTCGGCGGTCGGCAGCGCCGGATTGAAAAAGCCCGGATCGATGCCGCGGCCGTTGATGGTCATCGCGCGCAGCGGGATGTCGGCGAACGGCGCCAATGAGAATTTGGCGTCGCCGACGGCGGCGCCGGACTGGCCGGTGGCGGCCACTTCGGTGGCGTTCAGGTCGCCGCCGGCGCGCAGGTTCAGCTGCGCCGGCTTCTGGCCGGCCGCGACGCGCAACTGGGTCAGGCTGGCGGTGGCGTCGAGCTTGAACGGCCTGGCCGCGCCGATGCTGCCGCTGGCGCTGACCTGGCCGACCGGCGTAACGGCACTGCCGTCCTGCAGCACCCACTTGTTGCGGTCGCCCTGCAGCTTGAAGCGCACGTCGGACAGCACGCTGCCGGTGGTGGCGCCAAGGCCGATCATGGTGACCTTGGCCAGGCGCGCATTGTCGATCGCCAGCTGGAACGGCGGCGCCAGGCTGACCGGCATCTTGGCCGGCCCGCTGTCGCGCAAGGTCTGCATGGTCAGGCTGGCGACGTCCAGTTTGCTGATGGCGATACCTTTTGTGAGGTACTGGAAGGGCGACCAGTCGATGTCGATATCGTTGCCGGTGATGAGCTGGTCGGGGCTGCGGAACACCACGTGCTTCAGGTGCATCGAGCCGTACAGCGAGCCGGTCACGCCGGTGATGACGATGGCGCCGCCGCTGGCCGACGACACCTTTTGCGCCAGGGTCTGCAGGGTCGATTCGCGCCCGCCGTACCAATAGCCGGCGGCCAGCAGCGCGGCGGTGACGGCAATTCCGATGGCGAGGCGGCGCGGCCAGCGGCGCGGGCGCACCGGCGGCAGCGCCTTGCCGACGCGGCGGGCAGCGGGAGCAGAAGCGGAGGTATCGGTATCGGCCATCAGAACGTGAATCCAAGTGAGAAGTGCAGGCGCGCTTTTTTGACCGCGTGGCCGTAGGCGAGATCGACGTTGATCGGGCCGACCGGGCTGCGCCAGCGCGCGCCGATGCCGTAGCCGGATTTGGGATGCAGCTCGCTGAACTTGTCGGCGGCGTTGCCGGCGTCGTAGAACACGGCCACGCCCCATGGCGGCTTGAACCAGTACTGGTACTCGGCGCTGCCGGTCAGCAGGTAGCGGCCGGGAACGATGGCGGTGCCTTCGACGACGCCCAGCTCCTGGTAAGCGTAGCCGCGCACCGACTGGTCGCCGCCGGCGCGGAACAGGAAGGTGCTCGGCACGCCGGCCTTTTGCCTGGAGGCGACGGCGCCGGCTTCGGCGCGCACAATCAGGGTGGCATTCGAACCCATCGGCCGGTAGTTGACGAAGCGCGTCGAGGCGCGCACGAAGCGCTCGTCGGTGAGCACCGGCAGCAGCGCGCCGCCGATCTGCGCGTTGATGACGTAGCCGGTGGTCGGCACCAGCAGGTTGTCGAGCGCGCGTTTGGTGATGCTGTAAGTGAGCGGCACGCTTTTGCTGCTGCTGCTGCTTCTGGCCTGGCCGTCGACGCTGCGCTGCTCGGTCAGCGCCTCGAGCGTCAGGCTGCGCTCGAGCAGCGGCGAGCCCCACGCGCGGCGCGCGGCGATGGTGGTGACGTTGGTGCGCTCGCCGCGCAGGTCATTGCGCTCGAAACCGGCGCCGATGCTGTCGTTGTAGCCTTTCGGCGTGGTCGGGAAGTAGAAGTCGGCGCGCGCGGTCTGGCGCAAGGTCTCGAAAATGAGGTTGCTCTTCATGCGCAGGCCGAACACCGACAGGTCGTCGTACGCAAGCTGGGCGCGGTTGCCGGTGTTGGTCGAATAACCGAGACCGGCCGACACGTTCTTCTGCTTGTTTTCGGTGACGCGCACCAGCACCGGCGTGCTGACCGGACCGGCGACCGGTTTGCGCGCGGCGCGCTGTTCGTCGGTCAGCGTCTCGATGCTCTCGTCGAGCAGCGCGCTCATGTCGGCGCTCACTTCGACGCCGCTGAAGTAGCCGGTGTCCTGCAGGCGCGCCTGGAAGGCCTGCAGCACCGTCTCGTCGTAGACGTCGCCCGGCTTGATCTGGTTGAGGTTGTTGATGATGGTCGGCGGGTAGCGCTTCAGGCCTTCGATGCGCAGGCCGTCGAAACGCACTTCGGGGCCGCTGTCGAGCACCACCTTGAGCAGCGCGCGCAGCACGTCGGGGTCGACCGTGGCTTGCGACTCGACCAGCTGGGCGCGCGGATAGCGCACCCGCATCACCTGGCGCAGCAGGTCGCGCTTGGCCACTTCCCAGTCGGCCTGGCGGAAACGGCGCCCGACCGGCAGGGCCCACTGGTTGCGCAGCGCGTCGGCGTCGAGCCTGGCGCCGCCCGGGGTCAACGGCTCGAAGCCCTGCAGCACCAGGTCGACGTCGCCGACCACTACCGGCGGGCCGGGATCGACCATCACCACCGCCTCGAGCGGCGCGCGCTCGAGGTCGAGGCTGGCCGTGACTTTCGGCGAATAGTAGCCTTCGGTGGCGACCAGCGTTTTTACCTGTTCCGGCGTGTTCTTGACGAGGCGCTGCAGCTGGTCGCGGTCGAGGCGGGGGTCGCCGCGCCAGCGCACCAGGTCGAGGTTTTCCTCGAGCAGTTCGTTAAGCGGGCGGGGCGCTTCGATGCGGACGGTGTAGCTGACGCCCTGGGCGTAGGCCGCCGTGGTGGCCAGCATCGTGAACACGGCCAACCCGATCTGTGCCAAAATTCGTGGTCGCCGCGGCGCTCGTGCGGAACTGTCGTCAGGTAGTGCAAGAAACATGTGGCTCCATTCGGGAAAATGCTGAGTGCATCTTACCGGATCGCCGAAAATGATGGCGAACGCCTAAACACTGGAAACTTACCCATGCTTCAACCCGATACCGCCCTGGTCCTGTTTAGCGGAGGACAGGATTCCACCACGTGCCTGGCATGGGCGCTGGAGCGCTACGCGCGGGTCGAGACAATCGGTTTCGACTATGGCCAGCGCCATGCGATCGAACTGACGGTGCGCCCGGCCGTGCTGGCCGGGGTGCGCGCGATCAAGCCCGAATGGGATGCCCGGCTGGGCGAGGACCACATGGTCGACCTGTCGGTGATCGGGCGCATTTCCGACACCGCGCTGACGAGCAACGTTGAAATCGCGATGCAGGAAAACGGCTTGCCGAACACCTTTGTGCCGGGACGCAATCTGCTGTTCATGACGGTGGCGGCGACGCTGGCTTACCGGCGCGGCCTGAACGTGCTGGTCGGCGGCATGTGCGAGACCGATTTCTCCGGCTACCCGGATTGCCGCGACGATACGATGAAGGCGCTGCAAGTGGCGCTGAACCTCGGCATGGCCACCCGCGTCAAGCTCGAAACGCCGCTGATGTGGATCGACAAGAAACAGACGTGGCAGCTGGCGCAGGCGGCCGGCGGCATGGCGCTCGTCGACCTGATCCGCGAGCAGACGCACACCTGCTACCTCGGCGAGCGCGGCACGCTGCGCGCGTGGGGTTATGGCTGCGGCACCTGCCCGGCGTGCGAATTGCGCGCGCGCGGCTATGCGCAGTTCGCCGCCGAAGGGGCGAGCGCCAGTTAACCAGCGGCGCCGGCGGGCATCACAGCCAGCCATTGGCGGCCATGCGCTGGGCGATGAACCTGGCCACCAGCGCGTGTTCGTACGGCGTCGGATGGGCATCGTCGGCGAACATGAAGTGGCTGACGTCGCCGGGCTTGAGGTTGCTGGCATTGCACAGCAGCGCAGAGCCGCCCAGCGCATTGGGACCGCAGGCGGCGGTGGTGACGTTGGTCAGGCCGTACGCGGTGGGATTGGCGGCCTGGTCGCGCGTAAAGGCGAACAGGTCGATCTGCAGGACCTGCGGCGCGCCGGCCAGACCTTCCCTGAGCGCGGTGTTGAAGGCGTCGACCATGGCGGCGATCAGTGCCTGGGTCGGCGGCGCCTGCAGCCGGGCGAGCGGCGTCACGGCGATATCCGGCAGATTGTTGACGACGATGAAATTGGCGCCGTTGGCGATGATGCGGCTGCGCACCAGGTCGGCAAGCTCGGCGCCGGCCGTCGCCATCGCCGCCACCGCGGAGGCCGGGGACGTGTTGCCGGCGGCCAGCTGATCGAGCAGGAAGATGGCGTCGTTGCCGCCGGCGGTGACGAAGACGACTTCATCGCCGCTGAACCGGCCGCCGACAGCGGCCAGGTGGTTGGCGATCTGCGTGACAACCGGCACGGTCAGCTGGCCGAGCGGCGAGCCGGTGAGGCGATGGCGCGGCCCGACGGGCGCGGTCACCCGCGCGCCTGGCTGGGCGTAGCCGAGGCAGCCGGGATGGTTCACCACCGGCACCGAGAAACCGAAGGCCGCATCACCATTTAGGCCCGTCTGCGCGGCGCACGGGGCGGGCAAGCCGAGCTGGACGGCGATGACCTCGCTCCAGACCTGGCCCGTCAGTGCGGGGTTGGCGGCCGTGTTGTTGCCGTTGATGGTGAAGCGGCCGCCGCCGCCGGCGGCGATGGCGCCGACCTTGTCGGTGCCGACATCGGCCAGGCTGTCGCCAAAGATGACCTGCGAACTGAAGCGCCTTCCCTCGTCAGAGTCGCCGCCGCAGGCGGCAAGCAGCGCCGCCAACAGCATCGCCAGTACAACGCAACATTGCCGCATCGTCGTCCCCCGGATTGTGTGCACGCCGACGTTTGGCGCTGGTTCCAATATGCCAGCGTCGCGCGGCGCGGCAGGGGCGCACGCGTGACCAAACGCCGGTGGTTTGAGGGCGGTCAAAAGCGCGCAGTCGGCACGGGCGCGGCGACACCGCGTGCCGTTCAGCGCCTGGCTGCAAGCGCCTGCGAGAGAGTAGGCGCATTGATTGCGTATGCGCCGATAATGCAATTAATTTTGCCGTGCCGCCATGTTATGATGTCCTCTCTGCCAGCAGCGGCTTTCGCTGCCGATGCCCTCACCGCCCGTTCCCCGTTCTACTCCACGCCATGCGCCTTGCCCTCCTGACCGATTTGCACGCCAACCGCGAAGCGCTGAGCGCTTGCCTGGCGCATGCCGAGCAGCAGAACGCCGACCAGTACGCCTTCACGGGCGACTTCGTCGGCTATGGCGCCGATCCGGCGTGGGTGCTCGATACGGTGATGGACTACGTGCTGCAGGGCGCCGCCGCGGTGCAGGGCAATCACGACTATTCGGTCACCCACGAAACGCGCCCGCAAATGCATGCCGAGGCGCGCGAGGTCATAGCATGGACGCGCGGCCAGCTCAATGCGGCGCACCTGTCGTTCCTGGCGGGGCTGCCGCTGACGGAGCAGCGCGGCAACATGCTGTTCGTGCATGCCAGCGCGTTCGATCCGGTCAAGTGGGAATATGTGACGGGGCTGGAGGAGGCCGAGCGCAGCCTGAAGGCGACGCGCAGCCGGATGGTGTTTTGCGGCCACGTGCACACGCCGGCGCTGTACCGGCGGGCCGACGATGGCCGCATGGGCAGCCACTCGCCGACGCCGGGCGCGCGCATCGCCATCAAGCCGCAGCACCAGTACCTGGTGATTCCGGGAGCGGTGGGGCAACCGCGCGACGGCAACTGCGCCGCCTGCTATGCCATCTACGACGACGTGACGCGTGAACTGACGTACTTCCGGGTGCCGTACGACCATGGCGCGGCGGCGCGGCGGGTGATCGCCTCGGGGTTGCCGATCGTGTTCGCGATGCGGCTGATCGAGGGCATCTGAGCGTTATCGACTCAGACCGCGGCGGCTGCCTTGATGCGGTTGCGGCGCGCGCGGTCCATGAAGAACCAGATGATGGCCAGCGGGATCAGCACCGGCAACAGCAGCGGCGACAGGACCGCGGCGACGACCAGGAAGCCGACGCCCAGGCCGACCGTCAGCAGCAGCCCGACGCCGGCGAACACGACTGCCAGCAGGGCGCCGACCATCAGCACGACCAGTGCTGCGATGATCAGGCCGCCGCCGGCGAACAGCAGGCCGATGAGTGCGCCCAGCGGGCCGTCCACCATCTCGCCGTCGATGTCGAAGTCCAGCGGGAACGGATCGGCAAAGACATTCCAGACCAGCATAAAGCACAGCAGCAAGATGATGACAGGGGCGATTTTTTTCATGGCCAGGCCTCGTTAAGGAAAAATTATTCGGGTCGTTTCGTTTGGGTATGCATGCACTGTAGACAAGCGCGGCGGACGGCGACAGCGGATTGCGACAGGCTGCAAATTACGCGGGTCAGAGTTGTCGAAAGGGGCGATGAATCGCGCGCGGGCCGGGCGGCGCAGGCGGCGATGTGCCGCCACGGCCGAGGTTCTCCTTGAAAAGCCCGCCTCATTGCCTATACTGAACCCCTGCTTTATCGAAGGGAGAGCCAATGCTAGCCGCCTGTTTTGCGCTGACCGTGCCGACGTCGTTGCTGTTCGGCTGGGATGGTCCGAAAGGACCGCCTTCGGCGCCGCCGGCGATACCGCCGATCATCATCAACCCCTACACTTACCAAACCCCGAGCCCGGCCATCGACCCGCCGGTGCCGCCGATGGGGCCGCCCATCGCGCCGCCGCCAGGTCCGCGCCAGAGGTTGTGACAGGCCGCCCGCCCCGCGCGGGCTTTTTTTTGCCTGCTCGCAAAACGCGCATGCGCGCGCGCGGGCGCCGCCGATTCGGTAAAATCGTGCTGTTGAGCCGGCCATGGAGCCGGTTCGTCCACCAACGAAGCGAAAGTGACCACGAATGAATGATGAAGAAACCGGCCACGAGCCCGATGACGACGCGCCCGTACAAGAACCACGGCTGTGGAAGGGCAACGGCTGGACCGCGCGGGTGATCAAGAACGAAGATGACGAAGGCTGGGCGGTGGCGATGATCAAGGACGGCGAGCCGGAGCCGGCGCTGGTGGGGCCGTGGACGATGGGGCGCGACAAGAAAAATCCGAAGCCGCTCGACGTCAACGCCTTCCACACGCTGGTCAAGACGGCGGCCGAAGTGCTGCGCCGCCACGAGCAGCAGCTGCATGCATTGCTGCACAAGAGCACCGTGGTGGCCAGCGATGGCGTTGAGCTGAAGGTCACGCTCGACATCGTGCCCGACGACGAGCATCCGTATGCGCTGCTGAGCGCGTTCGATGAGGTCGGCGAGCGCATCGCGCAGTCGCGCGTGGCGGCCAATTTCAAGCTATCGCCGGCGAGCGCGGCGACCTGGGTGGAGAACGAATTTCGCGCGCCGCGCTGAAAACCCACACTTTGCCAGCCTTTTGTTAGCTGACCGGACTATCCGGGCGGGGAAGCTGATAATATTTCCCAAATGCATTTAACAAAAGGAACATGATGGAAAGTCGCCTCAGCCGCCTGGAAACCGTCCAGGCGATGCTGCTCGAGATCGGGCAATTGTCGACCGCCGGCGGTGACATCACCGAATTCATCCGCGCGGTGCACCGCTCGCTCGGGCGCATCATGTATGCGGCCAATTTCTATGTCGCCCTCAGCGAACGCGAAGACGACAGCGTGCGCTTCGTCTACTTTGTCGATGAAGTCGATCCGACGCCCGATCCGCAAGAGCGCGTCACGCTGGCCTCGCCCGACCAGTCGCCGACGGCGTGGGTGATCCTGAACCGACGCACCCTGGTGATGACGGCGGCCGAGCACAACGCGCGCGGCGACGGCAGCAGCTGGGGCCTGGGCAGCACCGCCGAGCACTGGCTCGGCTGCCCGTTGCTGGACCGCCAGCACCAGGCGCTGGGCGTGATCGTCATCCAGAGCTATTCCCCCGAGCACAGGTTCAGCGACGAGGACCAGGCGCTGTTCGCGCTGCTGGCCAACCACGTGTCGAACGCGCTGCAAGGCCTGCAGAGCATGGACCGGCTCGAGCGCGCGGTGCATGAGCGCACCGCGCTGCTCGAGCAGCGCAACGTGGCGCTGCAGGAAGCGCAGTCCGAGCTGGTGCGGCAGGAAAAGCTGGCCTCGCTGGGGCGCCTGGTGGCCGGCGTGGCCCATGAAATCAACACGCCGCTGGGCATTTGCGTCACCGCCACCAGCCACCTGGTGCAGGAACTCAAGCTCACGCGCGAAGAGCTGGCGGCCGGCGCGATGACGGCCGAGAGCCTGGAGCAGTTTTTCGACATCGTCGACCAGTCGCTGCGCATCATGACGACCAATACGCAGCGCGCGGCGGCGCTGGTGCGCAGCTTCAAGCAGGTGGCGGTGGACCAGTCATCCGACGACATCCGCAGTTTCGACCTGAAGAAGTACCTGAGCGAAGTGCTGCTGTCGCTGCAGCCGAAGCTGAAGGGGCGGCCGGTGAAGGTCGAGGTCGATTGCGGACCGGACATCAACCTGGAAAGTTTTCCTGGGGCGGTGTCGCAGGTGGTCACCAACATGCTGATGAATTCGCTGGTGCACGGCTTCGAGGGCGACCAGGCGGGCGTCATCGTCATCAAGGGCGCGCTGGAGGGCGACACGGTGGTGCTCGATTACAGCGACAACGGCGCCGGCATGGATGCCGAGACGCTGGGCAAGCTGTTCGATCCGTTTTTCACGACGCGGCGCGGCAGCGGCGGCAGCGGGCTCGGCGCGCACATCCTGTACAACCTGGTCACGGGCGCGCTGGGCGGCACGGTGAAGGTCGAGAGCGCGCCGGGGCAGGGCTTGCAATATCACTTGCGGTTCCCGCGCAGCCGGCGCAAGGAGAAGGTGGCTGCGTGAGATGGCGCGGGCCGATTGGCTCAGTATGGGTCCCCCTTGCGCCGGGATTGCGACGGGCGCGCTGGCGGCAGGCTTAGTCGGGCCAGCGGCGGTTGATGTCGACGGCCTGGTCGATGTTGGCGATCAGCAGCTCGACGTAGTGCGGATCGAGGTGGTGTCCGGCCACTTCACGCAGGTGACCGACCACCTGCTCGATCGGCCACGCTTCCTTGTAGCAGCGTTTGTGGCTGAGCGCGTCAAACACGTCGGCCACCGCCACGATCCGCGCGTACGGGTGGATGTCGAGCCCCTTCAGCCCTTGCGGATAGCCGGTGCCGTCGTATTTTTCGTGGTGCTGGTGGGCGATCACGGCGGCCGCCTTCAGGATCGGCCGCGTCGAGCCATCCAGGATCGACAGGCCGACGGTCGGATGCTGCTTCATGATCTCCCACTCTTCCGGCGTCAGCTTGCCCGGCTTGAGCAACACCGCGTCGGGCGTGGCGATCTTGCCGATGTCGTGCATCGGCGCGGCGTGCATCAGCACCGCCGTTTCGTCTTCCGGCAAGCCGGACGCCAGCGCGAGCAGATGGCATACCTGCGACATGCGCCGCACGTGGTTGCCGGCTTCGTGGGAACGCGACTCGACGACGTCGCCGAGCCGCAAGATCAGTTCGGCCTGCGTATCGGTGATTTCCTGGTTCAGCAGGATGTTGTCGAAAGCGATCGCCACGCCCGAGCAGAATACCTCGAGCAGCTGGGCGTCGATGTCGGAGATTTCGTCCACGCCCTTGAGCACCAGCAGCGACGCCTTGCCGCTGTGGTTGGGGAAATAACCGACGTAGGTGTCGCCGTGCAGGCGCGAGATGCGGTTGTGGCGCGCATCGTCGAGCTGGGCGAGCAGAGCCGGGCCGATCACCTCGCTGCCGAGGTCACCAATCTGTGCCAGCACTTCATATTCGGTTTCGCCGCTGATCAGGCTGGCGCCGGACAGGCGCAGCAGCATGCTTTGCTCGAAGCGCAGCAGCGCGACGACTTGCTGCAGCAGGCCGCTGGCGAAGTCTTTCAGATTGCGTTGCTGGAAGATGTGGGCCGACGCGGCGATCACGCGCTCGAGGCCTTCGCGGTAATTCAGCTGGGCGCGGCGGGCATCTTCGACCTTCATGATGTCGCGGTAGGCGCGCAGCGCGGCGAACGTGGTGGTGAACAGTTTAGTGCGGTCAAGCTCGGTCTTTTCCTTGTAATCGTTGATGTCGTAGTCAACGATCACGCGCTCTTCCGGCGCCTGGCCAGGCTGACCGGTGCGCAGGACGATGCGGGTGAACTGGTTATTGAGGTCCTTGCGCATCCAGCGCGCCACTTCAAGGCCGCTGTTCTCTTTTTCCATCACGACGTCGAGGAACACCAGGGCGATGTCGGTTTCGCGCGCCAGGATTTCCTTCGCTTCGGCGCCGCTGTAGGCGTGCAGGAAGGTGAGGGCACGTTCGTCGAGACGGAAACGTGTCAGCGTCAATTTGGTGACATCATGAATATCTGGCTCATCGTCGACAAGCAATACTTTCCACGGTGCGAGCTTTGGCGCGGCGGAAGAGAGGAAGGACATGGGACGTATTCCGATACCGTAGATTGAAGTCGACAATAAAAATGTTGCCTAAACGCAGGCATTCGTTCGATTGTAGTATGAGAAATGCCCAATAACAACAAACAATGTTAAATGCCTTACCATCGAGCATCGAATCTGTTGCAAAGGCTATCTTGGATAGCGTTTCTGACAGGATTCGCAGAAGAAACTACGCCGGTTTGTCGTGCCGAGGTGGGCTTTCGTGAACTTGATCTTGCAGCGTGGACAGGCGACCTTCTTGTGCGCCAGCCAGTTTTGCCGCAGAACGAAGGCTTTCTTCCACGCCAGGAAGTCGAAACAGTATTGACGCGCCTCGGTCACCAATTCGCGCAACTTGGCCGGCGGCAGCGCGCCGACCGGGCTCAAGGGGTGCACCTTGATGCGGAAGAGCACCTCATTCTTGACGATATTACCGACGCCGGCAAAGATGGTCTGGTCGAGCAGGGCGTCGCACGCCAGCGTGGCCGGCGCCGCGCGCAGTTTCTTGAGCGCCTTGCGGGCGCTCCACTGGTCCGACATGACGTCGCCGCTCCAGTCGTAGACCGAATCAAGGTCGGTATCCACCAGCTTGATCGAGCAGCCGTAGAAGTTCAGTTCGCCGCCATCCTGCATGCCCAGCGCCAGGCGCGGCGGGCGGTCCTTGCGCTCATCGATGCGATAGCTGCCGAACAGCATGAAGTGGACGCGGAAGGCCATGTCCGGCAGCTCGACGATAAATTGCTTGCCGAAGGTGCGCAGCGACAGGATCGGTTGCCCGACCAGCTCGGCCGGCTCTAACGCGTCGGTGTTGCCCTCGGCGGTGATGATTTCTTGCCCCTCGAAACGGGCTGCTTCTTCGCGCAGGATGACGAGCGATGGTCCTTCGGGCATGGTTGAGTCTCCTTTGGATGCATTCTGGAGGCAAGGCTGACGGCGCGGTGTGCGGGGACTAACATTTCGATACAAACTGAGATTATCAACATACAAACAGCGGGCGCGGAAAGGGGTATATTGATCGTGCTGGATTGCAGCGTGAAAGGAATCAACATGAAGACCGTATTCAAGAGCCTCGCCCTGGCCGGTGTGGTGTTCGCCGCGGCTGGCAGCGCGTCGGCCGCCGTCACCGTGGCGTTTGCCAATCCCGACAATTTTCGCGACATGCCGTTCTCGCCGAGTGACCGGGCCGATGTGCTGAAGGAACTGACCGAGCATTTCGAGCGCCTTGGCAAGGATCTGCCGCCGGGGCACGACCTGCGGGTCGAAGTCATGGACCTGGACCTGGCCGGCGAGCTGCGGCCAAATTTCCGCGGTCATAACGATATTCGCATCCTGCGCGGCGGCGCCGACTGGCCGCGCATGGAAGTGCGCTACACGCTTGAAGCGAACGGCCAGGTGGTCAGCCGCGGCGAAGATGCGCTCAGCGACATGATGTACCTGAACCGCAGCCCGCGTTACGCCGACCAAGACAACCTGCGCTATGAAAAGCGCATGATCGAGGATTGGTTCAAGCAGAAGTTTGCCGCGCCGAAAGCGGCACGGAGGTAGGTCGCCGGTTGAAGCGGCATCGTGTTGTTCGCTGCCAGATCGATTTAGGGCGAGCCCATCTCTAGTCCGCGACCGAAAAGCCGTCATTCCTGCCATTGCAGAAATGACGGTTTTTAGTTTTCCAGCGTCGGAGGAAAACCGTTCAAGGCGCCTTCTTTTCGAGCATGTGGTGCGCGTTGGCCAGCGCGTCCTTGACGGTGTAGTCGGACGGCACCGTGAACAGCGCCGCCGCCGGCTCCTCGCGCTTGAGCGACGTCAGGCGGTAAGTGTTGTCGCCGGCACGCGGGTCACTGTGCCTGGTCAGCAATGTCACCTGCAGTTCGGGCGAGTACCAGCTCTCGTCGGAGACCACGATCGCATTGCGGTTGCCCACTTCGCCGGCAGGAATCTCGTAGCTGCGCAGCTTGCCTTCGGCCTTGACGCCTTCAATCTCGCGACTGCCAAGGTCCTTGGTGGTGGCATTCCTGGACCACTTCACGTCCCCCAGCGCGCCGGTCAGCGGGCCGAGGCGAACCAGCATGTCGCGGCTGCCGGGCGTCACCGTCATGTTCGGCGCTTCGATGCGCACAGCGGTACCTTCGCCGACGTGCACCTGCATGTCGCCGTCGCGCCCTTCGAGGTGGCGGATGATGATTTCGCGGCGCTCGGCCGGCAGCTTGCCTTCCTTGCGCAGCTGGTCAATCTTCGCGCGCGCCGCTTCGCCTGCCGCCTTGCCGATCTCCTTGTTGACCGTAATCTTGGTAGCGGTCTTGTTGCGCGGGCTGAGAATGTAGGTGGTCGACTCGACCGGATCGTGAATCGTCACGGTCTGCACTTCGCCCTTGTCGTCGCGCATTTCCTGGCGGGTGCGGCCGGCGCTGTCGCGGTAGCTCATCGAGCTGGTCTTGCGGACGATCTGGTTGCCGTCGGCCAGGTTCTGCTGGCGCTCGGATACCGCCTCTGCGCTGTACGGCGCATTCTTGACTGCCTTGACCATCATCCCCATCCGCCGGCCAAAATGCATGCCGGCCAGGCCGTCGAGGCCGCGCATTTCAACGCGCTGGTGCGTGACGACGCGCGGCTGAGGCGCCGGATCGGCTTCTTCGGCGAAGGCCGGTGCAAAGATCAGGCTGATCAAAGCTGCGAGAAGTACTTTTTTGCTATTCATGGAAATCCCCGTGCGGTTGGTGATGGATGGATGGGTCGAACGAAACTATTGCACCGCCAGGCGCAGTGCGAGCGGATGGCCGTCGTGGCCGACCAGCATCTCGGCGTGCACCAGGTCGCCGGCATTTTCCGGACTGACCGGAACGCCGAGCGAAGCGAGCGCGGTGCGCGGCACGGTCGCCTCGACCATGCGCGGCGCCGGATCCTGTTCGATGCGCTCAAACGAATCGAGGGCGATGAACGCGGCGCCGTTATCGCGGCCGATCGAGGCGGTGGCGTCGCCGGTTGCCGGCATTGGCGCCTGCAGTGCCAGCATCGTCACCAGCAGCACCGCGGCGATGCCGCCGAGGCTGCCGGCGACGCCCCACTGGGCCGGCGACAGCGTCTGGTACCAGCGCCGCTTGCGGTGGTGGCTGGCGAACGCCGCCATCAGTTCCTTGTGCACGCCGCGCGGCGTGTTGAGGCTGGCCATGCCGTCGCGCAGCGCGCTCAGCGGTGCGGTCAGGCCGGGGTCGCGGGTCTTGTCGGTTTGCATTTGGGTGCCTCTCTGTCAGGCTGATTGTTCGATGGCCGGGCGGTGCGCCGCCAGCCGTTTTGCCAGGGCGGCGCGGCCGCGCGACAGGCGCGAGCGGACGGTGCCGATGTCGAGCCGGCAGATGTCGGCGATTTCCTGGTAGGACAGGTCGTGCATTTCGTACAGGATGACGACGTCGCGGCAGTGCGGCGCCAGCATCGACAGCGCGCGGCGCACGTCGTCGGCCAGCTCGGCGCCGAGCATGCGGGCGAGCGGTTCGGCCGCTTCGCTGGCGATCTCGACGGCATCATCGTCGCCGTCGTCGTCGGCTGAGGGCAGGGCGGCGAGGCGCCGGCGCGTCAGTTCGTGCTTCATGACGAGGTTGCGCGCCACGCCGAACAGAAAATTTTGCAGCACGCCGCGGGTCGGGTCGAAGGTGAAGCTGGCCGTCAGCAAGCCCATGAACACTTCCTGCACGACATCGGCGGCGGTGTCTGCCGATCCGCTGCGCAACAGGGCGAAGCGAAACAGCGGGCCCTGGTGGCGCAGGTAGAGCGACTCGAAGGCGGATGCCTCGCCGGCGCGCATCTTGCGTAGCAGTTCGGTGTCGGCTGGGGCGTGGGCAGGTGTCATGGCGGCGTCTTTAATGGTATTCCCATTTGGGCGCCAAAAAGTTCCAATTATTTTTCAAGGCTGGGGTCAGGTCTGACATTCGGACATTTTGCCGGGGTCAGGTCTGACATTCGGACATGTAACTGGGGTCAGGTCTGACATTCGGACATTTTTCGCCCATATACCGGGTTTGCGTTGAGGTTCGGCATGTCGCTCAGCCTTGAGCTCGTCAGCCAATGGGCAGAAATGTCCGAATGTCAGACCTGACCCCAAAAATCTGTCCGAATGTCAGACCTGACCCCAGGATTTTGTCCGGATGTCAGACCTGACCCCAGCGTTGCCTGACCCCAGCGTTGCCGTGGAAGGGTCAGTCGGTCCAGTTGGCGCGGGGGAATTTGGCGCGGAAGTCGTCGGGCATGGCGACAACCTGGCCGACCTTGTAGTTGTAGAAGACGAAGCCGGACTTGGCCATCGCCACCAGCTTCTTGTCGCGCGGGCGGGTGACGCGAAAGGTGATGTCGCCGCCGTATTTGTTGAAGTCCATGACGCCGACTTCGAACAGCAATGAATCGCGCGCGTGCGCTTCGGCACGGTAGGTCGTCGCCAGGTCGGTGACAATGATGCCGGTGCCGTCGCGCTCGGTTTCGGGGACGCCGAACTCGAACAGGAAGCGCGCCCGCGCCTCGGAAATCATCGAGATCATCGAGTCGTTGCCAAGGTGGTTGGCGCCGTTGACGTCGGTCACGCGCACCGTCAGCGGCGTCGAATAGTAGTACTGGTCTTCGGGGAAGTCGAGATGTAATCTGGCCATTGCGTAATTTTAACCCGCAGGCGCGGTGCCCCGGATGATTTTGTGGATGATGCCGCCGGCGCTGACGAGGTACAGCTCGCCATCACCGTCGCGACCGAACGAGATCACCCGGCCAATGTCGGGGATGCGCCAGTCGGCCGGCTCGATGACGCCGCTGCCGGCCACGATGAAACTTCTCAGGAAGCCGGCGCAGTAGTCGGAATACAAATAGCGCCCGGCCAACTCGGGCAGCGCGGCGCCGCGGTAGACTTCGCCGCCGGTGATCGAGCAACCGCTGGCGTCGCCCGGACCGTGGTCGTATTCGAACAACGGCGCGGTCAGGCCGGCGCTGGGGCAGGTGGCCGCGTCGTAGCACAGCGTGCCTTCGAACACGTTCCAGCCGTAGTTCTGTCCGCCCTGGGTGGCGGCGACGATATTGACTTCCTCGCGGCGGGCCTGGCCGACGTCGGCAATGTAGAGCTGGCCGCCGTCGAAGCTGTAGCGCCACGGATTGCGCAGGCCGTAGGCCCAGATCTCGCCGCGCCGCCCGGCCTGGCCGATGAAGGGATTCGACGGCGGCAGTACGTACGGCGCGCCGGCAGTGGCGCCGCTGATGTCGAGGCGCAGCATCTTGCCGAGCAGGTTGCCCAGGTTCTGGGCGTTGCGCGCCGGGTCGCCGGCGCCGCCGCCATCGCCCGTGGCCAGGTACAGGAAGCCGTCCGCGCCGAACGCGACGAGCCCGCCGTAGTGGTTGCGGAAATTCGGATGGGCAATGCGGATGATCTCCAGCGCCGAGGTCGGATCGGACAAACTGGGATTGGCCGACACGCTGCGCCGTTCGACAACGATGGCGCCGGCGGTATCGGTGAAATAGAGGAAGTACTGGCCGTTGAGCGGGTACTGCGGATGAAACGCGATCGACAGCAGGCCGCCTTCGCCGACGGTCGACACGCGCGCGCTGATGTCGAGGAAGGGAATGGCGCGCAGCAGGCCGTCCTGCCAGATGCGGATGCGCCCGGCGCGCTCGACAATGAACAGGCGCGCATCGCCAAACGGCGCGGCGACGAAGGTGGGATTGTCGAGGCCGCTGGCGACCTGGCGCAGCGCCAAGGTCAACGGCTGCGGCACCGGCGGTGGCGCCGGCAGCGGTGGCGCGTCGGGGCCGGTTACGCCGGGACTGCCGCCGCCGCCGCCGCACGACAGCAGCAGCGCCGCCATGGCCGCCAACAGGAAAGTGCGCGCGCGATCGCCAAGCATGACAGCCTCCCAACAGAGTACCGTTGGCCTTACCTTAGCGCGCCGGCGGGCCGGCTTCTGTGCGCCATCGCACCGCGCCGCGCGTCGCCTAGCGGGTCATGCGGTACAGCATCAGCGCGGCGCGGATGGCGGCGCGCTCGAGCGTGGCCACTTCCAGGTCCTCGGACGGCGAATGGGCGCCGTTGCCGCTCACGCCGAGACCGTCGAGGCTGTCGACGAACGGCGCGGCGAACTGGATGTCGCCGGCGCCGCGCGCTTCGGCCGGCACCGCATCGACCTTGCCGAGGCCGGCGTCGTCGCTGGCCTGCGAGTACAGCGCCAGCAGCTTCATGTTGCCGGGCGTGACGGCCATCGGCGGGTACGATTCGCCGAAACTGACCGTCGCGCTGGTGCCTGCCAGGCTGGCGGCGGCAATTTCGCGCATCCTGGCGTGGGCGCGGTCGCGCTGCGGGTAATCGAGGTAGCGCAGGTCGCCCTTGATGGTGACGGTATTGGCGATGACGTTGGTCTTGCCGAAGGCGTTGCCCCGCGACAGCGTCGAATCGTAGTTGACGTCAGTGCCGCCGAGGATCACGCCCGGATTGAAGGTCAGGCCCGGCTCGATGACCTGCTGGCGAAAGCCGTCGAGCACGCGCGCGGCCTCGTACACCGCGCCGTAGCCGCTGCCCTGGCTGAAGATGCCGGACGAATGGCCCTGCTTGCCCTTGATGTCGAGCTCGAACGAGGACGATGCGCGACGCCCGACGGTGCCGGTGGCGCGGCCGTCGGCGGCGAGGATCTGCGCTTCGAAGCTGAGCACGGCGTCGCTGCGCTTGGCCAGATCGACCATGTCGCCGCGCGAAACCGATTTCGGGTCGCCGGCGTTTTCCTCATCGCCGGTAAACAGTACCGTGATGTTGGTGTTGTCGAGCACGCCGGCGCGCTGCAGCGCGCGCAATGCCTGCACGATGACCATGTTGCCGCCCTTCATGTCGCTGACGCCCTGGCCGCGCACCCGGTCGCCATCGCGCACCCATTTCTGCACCGGGCTGTCGGCCTCGAACACGGTGTCGAGGTGGCCGAGCAGCAGCAGGCGCTTGCCTTGCTTGCCTTCGCGGGTGGCCAGCAGATGGCCGGCGCGCTGCATCGCCGGCGGCATGTCGATCCAGCGGGTGGTGAAGCCGAGCTGGTCGAACTCCTTGCGATAGAGCACGCCCACGTCGCGCACGCCGGCCGAATTCATCGTGCCGCTGTTGATGTTGACGCTCGTTTCGAGCAGCGCCAGCGCACCGGCCGACTGCGCCTTGACCTCGGCGACGATGCGCTGTTCGGTGGCCGTCAGCGGTGCCGCCGCCGCGTTGAGCGAAGCGGCCATTGCCAACAGGAGAATGCCGCCGGAGCGTTGCATGCGCATGGGGTTGCCTTGTGTAGGTTGAGAGAAAGAAACTATACGCCGGATTGGCGCGGGTCCAGCCGTTTATTGCTGACCTGTGCCGACACCGAGCGGATCTTGCCGTCGACGACTTCGTAGATGGCGACCAGGTCGACCTGGCCGGTGCCTTCGGGGAAGGTGCGGGTCACTTCCTCGTGGTCGATGACGATGTTGCCCATCACCACGCGCTGCAGCAGGCGCGCGTGCAGGTTCGGTTCGGCCAGGCGCGGCGCCAGGCGGGCGCGCAATTCGGCGCTGCCGGCGGCCAGCAGCGTGGCCGGATGTTCATACTGGCGCGCATCGGCCGCATAGGTGGCGAGCAGGGCGTCGAGGTCGCGGGCCCGCGCTCCTTGGAGCGGTACATCGCCTGGTCGGCATTGCGCAGCAGGTCGCCGGCGGTGGCAGCGTCGCGTGGATAGATGGTGATGCCGATGCTGGCCGAAATGTAGGCGAGCTCCTCGCCGACCATGAACGGGCGCGACAGGTCGTCGCAGATCTTTTGCGCGATATCGGTCACCAGGATGACGTCGTGCAGATCCGACAGCGTGATGGTGAATTCGTCGCCGCCGAGGCGGGCCACCGTATCGGTGTCGCGCACGTGGCCGCGCAGGCGGCCGGCCACCTGCTTGAGCAACTGGTCGCCAGCTTCGTGGCCGCGGGTATCGTTGATTTCCTTGAAGTGGTCGAGGTCGATGAACAGCAACGCCAACGGAAGTCCGCTGCGCGCCGACTTCCGGATGTCGAGGTCGAGCCGGTCCTGGAACACGTTGCGGTTCGGCAGGCCGGTCAGGCGGTCGACGTTGACTTCGCGCAGCGCCTGCTCGACGAGCTTGCGGTCGAAGACTTCGCGGCTGAGCGCGTAGGCCTGCTGCTGCAGGCAGGCAATGGTGCGCTGCAGCGTTTCGCGCTGGGTGCTGGGGTCGTAGCTTTCCGCCGGGATCACATCGGTGTGCAGGGTGCATACCTTGTGGAAGGTAGTGGTGTCATCAGACGACGGGAACGCCGACAGCGGGTAGGCGCACAGCAAGGTGAACGGAAATTTCATCAGCAGGATGTTGAAGTAGCGCTCGACATGGAGCGCGGCGGCATGACTGATCGGCGGGCTCAGCGGGCAGCGCGGGGAAGCGAACAGCAGCGACGCCATTTCGCCGCACACGTACAGGTGGCCCATTTTGGCTTCGGTGGCGTCGAGGATGGCGTTGCCGATGGAGTTGCGAAATCGCACCTCGTCGGGCCGGCCGTCTTCCATGAACAGCGGCAGCTGCAGGTCGGCGTCGAGGCCGGTGTAGGCGCCGCGCAGCGCATTGCCGTGGTCGTCGAGCAGGCCCCTGTGTGCCAGCGATTTTTCAAGGCGGGCCAGATGGTCGCCGGTAGCAACGGCAATGGCGCTGTCGCCGCCGGCGAGGGCGGCACCGACGTAATCGGACAGGCCCCTGATCAGAAAGGCGTCGTCCTCGTAAAACTGTACCGAATGCGCACCCATGTTGATCCTGCCTACACGACGGCAGTTTGACACTGCCGGGGCGCTGCGGTTTCAATTATTTTTTCGGCGGCGTCTGGTAAGGCGCGGGTGCGCTGCGCGCCTTGCTGACCACGCCTTGCGGGTCGATGACGACGACGAATTCGCCCACCGGTCCGGCCGGGCCGGGCGTCAGGTAGCGCCATATCTCGTAACCGCTGTCAAAACGGAACGAGCTGGTCGCGCCGAGCTGGGCCAGCAGCGTGGCTTTGGTCGTCACGCCGGGCTGCACCGCCTGCGCCAGCCGTTCGGCGGGCACGACGGTGCCGGGTGGCGCCAGCGGCGCGGCGGCGCAGCCGGCCAGCGCGAGCATGCACGTCAGGATCGCGAGGCGCTTCATGGCGCGCTCCCGATGTAGTCGAATTCGACCAGCGTGTCGTCCGGCCAGGCCGGATCCCAGATCGGTGCGTAGTAGCTGTGGTCGAGCAGGACCTGGCAATCGCAGAACGGCAGCGTCTCGGCGGTCTGGTCGCCGGCGGCGTACAGCATCTTGAACGGCAGCGGGGCCGTGCGGGCGCCATGGCGCAAGGTCACGCCATAGATCGGCCGCTCGGCGAAGAACAGGTAGTTGCCGTCGGGGCTGGAGCACACCTTGTCGGTATCGGTCAGCATGTTCGACAGCCAGCCAAAGATCGGTGCGCTGTTGGAGATGAGGCCGGCGTCCATGCCGACCTTGCATTCGAGGCGCAGGTCGCCGAGCCGGCGTACGCCTTCCGGCAGGCCCGGCGTACGCACCGAGGCGCGCCAGGTCATGCTGTTGGTCTTGCGGTTGGCCAGCACGGCGGCGTCCTCGCGCAGTGCCTGCTCGCTGCGGGGCAGCACGAAACTGTTGTCGTCGGCAACCGGGACCGGCAAGGTGACGTTATCGCCGGCCACGCGCAAGGTGATGCCGGTCATCTTCGCGGTGGACAGGCGCGGCAGCAGGCGAAAACGCAAGCTGGCGGCAGGCGCCAGCGCGTGCTCGCGCTCGAAGCGGTCCATGCCCTTGATCATGTTGCGATACGACTTGTCGACCGGGTCGCGGGTGGTGGACACGGTGACGCTTTGCATCGCAGGAGCGGCTTGCGCCAGCGCCTGGCCGGAACAACTGCCGGCGATGGCGAGCGCGCATAAAAAGCGGAGTGGGGGAGAAATCATGCTCGAATGGTACGTCGATTGCCGTTGGCGTGACGCACCACTGAACAGTTCGGTTACCAGTTGCGCAGGCGGCCGGTATCCATGTGGACGAACTGGTCCTTCGGATAGTATCCAACGCCGCCGCCGCCGGCCTGCAGCGCCGCCTTGTGCAGCTTGGCCAGGTCGTAGCCGGGCAGGCGTACGTCGATCGCCTTGCCTTCGAGGTGCATGCTGTGCCTGGCGACGCCGCCCGAACGTTCCGCCAGACGGCGGTTCGTTTCCGGCGAACGGTAGCCGGAGATGACGTGCAGGATCTTGCCGTTGCCGACCTGGGTGCTGACCTGGTCGAGCAGCACCAGCAGCTTCGGATCCATGTTGGCAATCGTGTTGCTGCGGTGGTCGCGCAACAGCTTGTTGATGTCATTCATCGCATCGGGCACGAACTGACCCTCGGCCCAGAAGACGGTGCGCAGCGTTTCGCCGGTGTGCGTGTTGTACAGGCGCAAAGTACGCTCGTGCGGCAAGGTCGCCGCGGCGCGTCCGATGGCGGGAACGCTGAGGGCCGTAGCCAGCACAGCGGAGCTTTTCAAGAATGATCGGCGATGGTTCATGGTACCTCCTGAAGCGGATTCACTTGCCCTCATGATACAGCGGTTCTTCCGACGCCGCTCATCATGGCGCGCGGCTACGTTGAGTTTGGCGCGGAAACAATGGCGCCAGACCTAGCCCTGTCTCCGATTACGTGCCTCAAAAACAGGGTCAGACCCGTTTGTTCATCGGTGCCGGCCTTCGTTTGCTGAGTTTTAAACGGGTCTGACCCTTGTTTTGGAGAAGCACGTGGGGGGCAGAAAGATCGGGGGCAGTCGTCGGTCCGACCTCCGTTTTCGTGCCTCAAAAACAGGGTCAGACCCGTTTGTTCATCGGTGTCGGGCAGTGTTTACAGAGTTTTAAACGGGTCTGACCCTGGTTTAGGGGAAATGTTGGGGATGGAAATGTCGTGGTTTGGGCACGGCCGACGGGGACAGGCCATCCGCATTAGAATTGGTCATCCCACTAACACGATTGCGAAACCATGATCCCATTGTCCGTGCTTGACCTAGCGCCCATCGCCGAAGGCAGCGATGCCAGCGACTCGTTCCGCAACTCGCTCGAGCTGGCGCAGCACGCCGAGCGCTGGAACTTCCAACGCTTCTGGCTGGCCGAACACCACGGCATGCCAGGCATCGCCAGCGCCGCCACCGCCGTGCTGATCGGCCACGTCGCCGCCGGCACCAGCCGCATCCGCGTCGGCGCCGGCGGCATCATGCTGCCGAACCACTCGCCGCTGGTCATCGCCGAACAGTTCGGCACGCTCGCGTCGCTGTTTCCGGGCCGGATAGACCTCGGCCTCGGGCGCGCGCCGGGATCGGACCAGCTCACCGCGCGCGCGCTGCGCCGCAACCTGGGCTCGGATGCCGACGAGTTCCCGCAAGATGTCGTCGAGCTGCAGGATTATTTTTCCGACCAGCCGCGCCAGCAGGTGCGCGCAGTGCCCGGCACCGGCCTGAAAGTGCCGCTGTGGATACTCGGATCGAGCCTGTTCGGCGCCCAGCTGGCCGCCGCGCTCGGCCTGCCGTATGCGTTCGCGTCACACTTCGCGCCGCAGCAGATGATGCAAGCAGTGGCGCTGTACCGCGCGACGTTCAAGCCGTCGGCCCAGCTCGATAAACCGTACGTGATGCTCGGCTTTAATGTGTTCGCCGCCGATACCGACGAGCAGGCACGCCTGCTGGCCACGTCGATGCAGCAGGCGTTCGTCAGCCTGCGCACCGGACGCCCCGGCAAATTGCAGCCACCCAAGCCAGGCTACCTGGAAAGCCTCGGCCCGCAGGAGGCGGCGATGCTCGACCAGATGCTGTCATGCTCGGCCATCGGCTCGCCGGCCACCGTCAAGGACAGCCTCGACGCCTTCATCGCCCGCACCGGCGCCGACGAACTGATGATCACCTCGCAGATCTTCGATCACCAGGCGCGTCTGCATTCGTACGAGATCACGGCCGCGGTGCGCGACGGCACGGTGTAGCAAACACATATATGCATGGCAAATATAGCTATATTTCCTCGACGGAAAAGCAATAAAATGACGCGGTAGCGTACTTTTCGTCGTTTCATTCGGCCCCTGCGAGCCGATCCCAAGGAGATACAGCATGACCATGTTATTCCGCACCAGCGTACTGGCGGCGTCGATCGCCCTGATGGGCGCCGGCGGCCTGGCCCAGGCAGCCCCTGCGGCCAAGCCGTCCACCAAGGTCGACATCGCGATCCCGGACATTCCGTACACCAAGTTCGTCCTGAAGAACGGCCTGACCTTGCTGGTGCACGAGGACCACAAGACGCCGGTGGTGGCGGTTAATACCTGGTATCACGTCGGCTCGAAAAATGAAAAAGTCGGCAAGACCGGCTTCGCCCACCTGTTCGAGCACCTGATGTTCGGCGGCAGCGAAAACTTCAAGCAGGCCACCTACATCAACGCGCTCGAGCGCATCGGCGCGACCAGCCTGAACGGCACGACGAATAACGACCGCACCAACTATTTCCAGAACGTGCCGACCTCGATGCTCGACTACGCACTGTTCGCCGAAAGCGACCGCATGGGCCACCTGCTCGGCGTGGTCGACCAGAAGAAACTGGACCTGCAGCGCGGCGTGGTGCAAAACGAAAAGCGCCAGGGCGAGAACCAGCCGTACGGCGTGGCGTACCAGATCCTGACGGAAAACACCTATCCGGTCGGCCACCCGTATTCCTGGACCGTGATCGGTTCGATGAAGGACCTCGACGCGGCGTCGATGGCCGACGTGCAGGAGTGGTTCAAGACCAACTACGGCCCGAACAACACGACGCTGGTGCTGGCCGGCGACATCACGCCCGAGCAGGCGCGCGAAAAAGTCGAGAAATACTTCGGCGAAATTCCGGCCGGGCCACCGCTGGCCAAGCATGCGGCGTGGATCGCCAAGCGCACCGGCACCCATCGCACCACCGTGCAGGATCGCGTGCCGCAGTCGCGCCTGTACCGCGTGTGGAACGTGCCGGGCGCGCATACGGCCAGCGAGCCTTTGCTCGACCTCGGCGCCTACGTGCTGGGCGGCGGCAAGACGTCGCGCTTCTACAAGCGGCTGGTCTACAAGGACCAGCTAGCCACCAGCGCGACGGCGTCGAACGATTCGAACGAGATTGCCGGCCAGTTCGACGTGACCCTGACCGCGCGTCCGGGCGTGGAGATGAGCAAGCTGGAATCAGCGGCCGCCGAAGAAATGCGCGCGCTGATGAAGTCCGGCCCGACCGTCGCTGAAGTGGAACTGGCGCGCACCGCGATCCTGGCGCGCTTTACCCGCATCGTCGAGCGCGTGGGCGGCTTCGGCGGCAAGAGCGACCTGCTGGCCTCGTGCACGACCTACACCGGCAACCCGCACTGCTACAAGGATTACCTGAAGGCGATCAAGGCGGCCACGCCGGCGCAGATCAAGCAGGCGATGAACGAGTGGCTGTCCGACGGCGACTACAACCTCGAAGTGCAGCCGTTCCCGACCACGCTGACGACGACCGCCAAGTTCGACCGCAGCAATGCGCCGGCGCTGGGCAAGGCCGAATCGCTGAAGCTGCCGCCAATGCAGAGCGCAACCTTGTCGAACGGCCTGAAAGTGGTACTGGCCGAGCGGCACGACGCGCCCGTGGTCAACTTTTCGATGATGGTCGATAGCGGCTACGCCTCCGACCCGGCCGACATGCCTGGCCTGGCGAGCCTGTCGCTGCGCATGCTGCAGGAAGGCACGCCAACACGCAGTTCGCTGAAAATCGGCGAAGAGTTCGAGGCGCTGGGCGCCAATTTCTCGGCCCGCACCAATCTCGACGGCGCGTTTGTCCAGATGGATGCGCTGAAGGCGACGATGCCGAAAGCGCTGGAAGTGTATTCGGACATCGTGCTGCATCCGGCGTTCGCGCAGAACGAACTGGACCGCTTGCGCAAGGACCAGCTGGCAGCAATCCAGCGCGAAAAGACCAATCCGAACGCGATGGCGACCCGCGTGATTCCGTCGCTGATTTACGGCAAGGGCCACGCATACTCGCTGCCGATGAGCGGCAGCGGCACCGAGGCGGCAGTTGCCCGCATCGCCCGCAACGACCTGGTCAACTATCACCGCACCTGGTTCAAGCCGAACAACGCGACCTTGCTGGTGGTGGGCGACACGACCCTGGCCGAAATCACGCCGCTGCTTGAGAAGAATTTCGGCGGCTGGAAAGCCGGCGACGTGCCGAAGAAGAACGTGGTCGAAGTGCAGCAGCCGGCCAAGACGGTGGTGTACCTGATGGACCGTCCTGGTTCGCAGCAAAGCGTGATCTACGGCGTGCAACTGGCGCCGCCGCGCAATTCGCCTGACGAAGTGCAGCTCGGCGTCGTCAACAACATCTTCGGCGGCAGCTTCAGCTCGCGCATCAACATGAACCTGCGCGAAGACAAGCACTGGTCGTACGGCGTGCGCTCGTTCATGCCGGCCGCGGTTGGCCAACGCCTGTACGTCAGCCAGTCGCCGGTGCAGACCGACAAGACGAAAGAGTCGCTGAAGGAGCTGGTGCGCGAGTATGCGGACGTGGCAGGCGGACGGCCGATCACGGCGGCGGAGTTGAGCGACGCCCAGGCCAACGAGACGCTGGCGCTGCCAGGCTCGTTCGAGACGGCCAGCCAGCTCAGCGGCGCGTACTCGACCATCCTGCAGTACAAGCTGCCGGATGACTACTACAACAAGTACACCGGGACGGTGACGGCGATGACGCCGGCGCAGGCAAATGCGCTGGCAGCGCGCACGATCATGCCGGGCAAGCTGGTGTGGGTGGTGGTGGGCGACATGAGCAAGGTCGAAGCGGGCATTCGCGACATGCAGCTCGGTGAAGTACGCAAGATCGATGTGGATGGCAATCCGGTGCAGTAAGCCGGTCAGCGCAATCTAAAAAGCCCCGCCGGCGTAATGCCGGCGGGGCTTTTTTTCGTGTGCGCCCAGCATGGGCGCACTCTTGCGGGTGCAAGTCCCGCCGCGAGCTGACCACAGCGAGCGAAGCGAAGCGCAACTGCGGAAGGGCGACCGACTGTGGGGAGGAAGCGTGGAGCGAAACTGCGAGCCGATGAACAAGAATCGGATACAAGGCGCTGCTTTGCAGGGCGAGCGGGCACGAAACCGCGAAGCTCTTGTGGTCAAT